>JAZTZU010000046.1:0-27524 GCA_045637625.1 Eubacteriales bacterium | reverse complement strand
TCCTTAATACAGTTTATTATTGAAAATATAATAATATTACTATAAAAAAACTAAAAATCATCTTGACAACGTCTTCATGATGTGTTAAAATAAACCATACAAACTTGGAGAGTTATATAATGCGAAAGTTATCAGTAATATTCATCATACTAATATCAATTCTTACAGCCTCTTGTACAAAGAAAAATTTCACAGGCAGTTACTGGGTAATGGACACATACTGCACAGTTACGCTGTATGACAACGTTTCAGCAGAGACAAACAATTTGGTTTCAGATATTCTGAAAAGCTGTGAAGAGTCTCTTTTATTAAAAGACAACTCAAAGTCTTTTTTTGCGGAACAAGATAACCATGAAATCCCCATACAACAAGATATTTATGAAATGCTTCAAATATGCCTTTTCATATCAGAACTTTCAGACGGAAAATTTGACATATCAATAGCTCCGCTTACCAAACTTTGGGATATACAGAACAGGACAAAGCCTCCAACCGAAACGGAAATCTTTGAAGCGAAAAACTTTGTCGGTTATAAATACATAGAACTGAATCCTGAAACTTTAACTATAAAAAAACAAAACTTCGGCATAGATTTAGGTGCAGCAGGAAAAGGCTACTCCGGTGACCGTACAGCTGAAATACTGCAAGAAAACGGGTACAGCTCAGGATTATTGAATCTCGGAGGAAATATAACTGTTTTCGGAGAAAACCCAAATAAAGATGACGGGACATTTGTTATCGGAATAAAAGACCCTGTTAATACATCAAATGTTTACGCATCAGTTAAAACAAAAAATACCAATATTGTAACTGCAGGAGCCTATGAACGTTATTTTGAATTCAACGGTAAAACCTATCATCATATAATAGACCCGCAGACAGGCTATCCCTCGGACAGCGGATTACTAAGCGTTACTGTGATTTGCAAAAATGGTACAGTTGCAGACACAGCAGCAACAGCTTTGTATTTAATAGGTGAAGAAAAGAGCGTTGACTTTTTGGATGAATTACGAAAATGTTACCCGGACATCGGTGCTGTCCTGTATAAAGACAACGGAGATGTTATAACTTACAATATTGAATCGTACAGCTTTACAACTTACGATTTTAAAGGAGAAATAATTTATAATGATTAAAAAAAAGGCAATTATATTTTCATTTCTGTTTATTTTCTTACTGACCTCCTGTGGAACCGGGGGTTCGTTGGTAATGCCTTTTGAAGCGACTTTCCATAAATTCGTCTACATGCTGACAGACGATCTGGAAGAAATAGATTTCACATCTCAGATCGAAACAAATCAAAACGGTTCATATTATACCTTACTGGAAAATGAAAAGTTTGAAGTGGTCATTTATAATGATACACTTGCTTTTTACAATAAAACTGAAGGTCTGTTTTATGATACGTTCGGAAACACTTCCGAAAACATGCCCGAATCGGGTTTGAATATCAGTATAAAACAAAAAGACAATTATGAATTGACATACAAAAGCGGACAATACTACAACTCGGAAACAGACACACACATAAACACTCTGACAGCTTACAAAGTCGATGAAAAAACTGTCAGACTGCTTATTGTCACAGGAGTTGAAGAATTTGAATTGATAGATAAAACTCCGATAGTTTTACCTTCTTCCCTTATTACGGAAGAATTAAAAAAATACTACTCAAACGATCTTGAAAACATTGAATCAGTATCAGCTGAATATCCCCTGATAAAAGAACGCTTCGACTTGGCAGATGATCTTTACTATATAACGGAAAACATCCCCTACAGCGAATTTGATCGTCTCGGGCTCACAAAAAACACATCCAGAGAAGTTGCTCTGAGCCTTAATTACAAATATTCAGATGTAAAAATGTTACTTACAACAGTTGATATTACCATTGAAGAAGATGAGATCATTTTTGATATCAGCAAAAACAGACAGTTCAGGTCCGAACTGATACGAGACAAAAGCTTTATTCATAATATTTTTAATTTTGAGATAGATTTTATAGAAAAGACGGCATCGGAAAGTCCTAAAATAACCGATGCACAGAGTAAATACTGATGGAATTAAAAATCAAAATATGGGATTATTTTTTTCTTGCGATACTGATTTTGACAATACTTTTGTCCGCAATTCCGATCCTTTCAGAAAAATCCCACTATGAAAGCTCAACGGTTCACATAGAAATTGACGGTGCTGAACTATCAGAAATTCCCTTAAACGAAGATGCGGAAATAGATATTGAAAATATCGGAAAAATAATCATTAAAGACTCTGAAGTACATATTGAAGAGCCCACATGCAAAGATAAACTTTGCGCAAAAATGGGAAATATTTCAAAATCATACCATGCGATAATCTGCCTCCCCAATAAAGTTGTCATAAGCATAACAGACGAAAACCATGAATTTGATGATGTTGCGGGGTAAGATATGAAAAAAATAAATAAAACAACTTACACAGCGATACTTACAGCGACAGCACTGATTCTTTCCTATGTCGAAACAGTAACAACTGCAGGAATCATGCTTCCGGGAATAAAATTAGGACTGTCAAATATCGCGGTTGTCATTGCATTATATACCGCAGGAACTCCATATGCAATAATAATAGGGGTTCTTAAATGCTTCATCTCATTGCTTATCTTCGGAAGACTTTCAGGATTATTATACTCATTGATGGGAATCATAGCTGCAATAGCGGCAATGATACTGATAAAAAAAATAAAGTTCCTGTCAATATTCTCCGTAAATATAAGCGGTTCTTTTTTCCATATCATCGGACAGCTTATTGCAGCAACTTTCATCCTGGAAAGTTCTGAAGTATGGAAGCTTTTTCCTTTATACGGAACCCTTGCACTTATTTCGGGAATAATAACATACATACCCGAATATGCAGTACTGAAAATCATAATGAAAATCAATATAAAAGAGGTAAATAAAAATGCTGAATGAAATTCAAAATGCGGCACTGACTGCAGTCAAAGAACTTGTTGAAGTCGCTAAACTCGAAAAGGGAGATATTTTTGTCGTAGGATGTTCTTCAAGTGAAATGCTGGGCGAAAAAATCGGTTCACATTCAAGTCTGGATGCAGCCGAAGCGGCATTCTTTGGAATCTACCCTTATTTAAAAGAAAAAGGAATATACCTTGCAACTCAATGTTGTGAACACTTAAACAGGGCAATAATAATCGAAAAAGAGGCAGCTAAAAAATACGGATACGATATCGTAAATGTCGTGCCTCAGCCCAAAGCAGGAGGATCATTCTCTACAACCGCATATAAAAACTTTGACTCCCCCGTTGCTGTAGAAACTATAAAAGCGCATGCGGGAATTGATATCGGAGGCACTCTTATAGGTATGCACCTCGCACCTGTTGCAGTACCTGTTCGCCTTTCTATAAACAAAATAGGCATGGCAAATATAATTTGCGCAAGAACAAGACCGAAGTTTATCGGCGGGATAAGAGCTGCTTACGACGAAAATCTTATGTAAAACGCAGGAGGAATTTACAATGAAAAAAACGATCCTTATACTTTTGACTCTGCTGCTCTTGACAACAGCGATCCCTGTTTCGGCGGCAGAAGACATCTCATCTTCCGACATTGCAATGTCAGAAACCTCATCTGTTGAGACTGAAAACAGTGAAGAGCTTGCAGAGCTCAAAGAAAAACAAAAAGAACAGACAGTTCTTACTCTGATAATTATCGGTATGACCATTTCACTCGGAGCACTCTATACACTTAAATATGTTTCATACAAAAAGGAGAAAACAAAATGAGTTCTTATTTCAGATGGTTCGGACTTCCGGGATCTTTTGTTCTTACAATACTGATGTCCTTATTTGCGTTGGCTTTATTTATTATATTCCGAAAAAGAGACAGATTTATCTGCTTCATAGGTATGGCGGTTTCAACTATCGGAGACATCATCCTTATGAACTTCAAGGATATCGGAGATCTTCTCCCCATTCCATATTTCTATGTAGGCGCAGTTTTCTTTATTTTTGCACATTTAATTTATACCTACGCATTCATGTCCATGATAAAGGAAAACAACTTCAAATACATAAATCCAGGTTTTTGGGTCTCCGTTGCAGTTTCAGCAGTTACAGGCGTGATCGTAACATATCTGTATTTTACAAGCTCAAACCCAAACATCGTAATGTATATTCTTTGCATGGTTTATCTTGTGATAATTGCAACCAACTGTGCGACAATTTTCTCGTTTTCCTTCTCTGTCAAAGACTATAGATGTATTGCCGCCGTCGGAGCTATTTCATTCTTCGTGTCTGACTTATTTATCGGACTTGACAAACTCGCAGGTATCACCACAGATCTTCTCCAGGAATGTATCTGGTGGTTCTACCCTATCGGTCAGATATTACTTCTTATAGGCGGTTAAAATTCAAAAGGTAAGGCTCATCAAAAGCATTTGTGGGAAAAACTTTTTCTTCCGGAAAGAAAAAGTTTTTCCCATATCCATATCAAAAAGAAAACCTGCCCTGCGATACATGAAGAATAAACGAGCATAATCCCCCGTTTTTATAAGTATGAATAAATAAGCTCTCCATGTTCAGCCAAAACGTCAGCGGAGAGGGACGATCGGTCACAAAACTCCATAAGTTCGATCAATAAATTTTTTGCCTCTTTCTGAGTTGCAAAGACCTCAAAGTATATGTAATAATATCCGTCATATAAATACACAGCTCTTGATTTAAACAGCCCGGAGTGATTTTTAAATACAACCTCGGAATCAAGAAGCTCATTTACTGAGGGAAACCTGACTGTCTGCCCAAACAGTTCACAGCTCCTTCCCTGCTCAGAAGATAATTTTGACAGAAAAAGAGTCACCGTTCCATTGAGTCCCAGTTTCGCCTCCACAAGGAGTTTTGAATCCCCCACAGAAAATCCAACCTCGCTTTCAGCACGCTCCACAATACGTTCACAAAGCTTACGGGTATTGCAATCACAGTATGTCATCGTCTCATAAGTGATCCCATACATTTTTTGCTCTTCAGAATCCACAACCACCTTTATCTTATTTTGATCAACCTGTTCTATTATCATAGAAATCTCCAATCCACCGTACAAAAGACGGCACAAATTATATCACGCAGATACAGACTACTATTTATTATATAAAAATTTTTTCGATTTGACAATACCTAAATTTTTGGTAATTTTAAAGAGGACGCTTCAAAATGAAACGTCCTCAAATGTATTTTCTTCATTTTCAGCGAAATAATAGCTCATTGACTCCTCATCAAGCATAAAAATCTGCTGAATTTCTTCAAGAAGCTGCTGTTTACGGGTTTTACCTTTACCATCCACATCTGTAACAAATTCTACCATCGACTGGATCTGCCAGCTCCAGGAATTATAGCTGTATCCCCACTTAGCAATATTCCGCAGCATCTCAGGTTCTATAAGACTTTTTATTTCATCTATTTTATCCGCAATACGAACTGAATCGAAAGTATTATTCAAATGATATGCAAACCTCGTCAGAAACATATCTTTAAATTCTTCATTTTTCAATAACGAATTTATTAAATCCGTATTGAACTTCTTCATATAGCCTGTACCTTCAGGGTCTATCATAAACCACAGGCTATAGTTGGGATCGTCAGCCAGACCGTAATCCAGATCAAAAAGGATCCATCTCCATTTACCGTCGGTCAGATCACTTTTATATACTTTAGCATTACCGGAATCCCTGTTCCCATAAAAGGCCTGAGCTATAATAAAATCTGCAAAGGACTCAACATCCATAAGAGTCTTTATATATTCATACTTTGACTGATCACTCAGATCATAATTTCGCACACACCAAAGCAAACTGTAATACCCATTGGGATCTCCTATTATAGCCTCACCGTTTCCTCTTATCATACTGAAACTTTCAGGGTCGACATTATAAAGAGATGCGAACCAATCCTCGTCTATCTTTTCACGAATAAAAAACAGCCCGTAGTATTCACCATTGATATACATAACACAAGGCTTATATGCCTGCGTCAGAACATTCATATACCCTTCAGCCAAGGAAGTACATACCTCATCACGCATCATCGCTCTGCGATAATCCTGAGACCCGGAACGAATAACCATTGTTTCGTAGCGTGAAATTTCGGGACGGGACTCAAACAGCGGATAATATAATGAAGCCTCTCCGTATTTTTGTTTAAATTTGAGCTGAAAAGATTTTTTTTCAAGGGTTCTGTTCGACTGCCCGAAAAGTTTGAGACCGCAATTTATATTAAAACTGCTGCCGTCAGGTTCATACAACTCCGCAGAAGCAGCCAATTCTATATTTTGATAAATATTTGCATCTGACGGGTACACACCGTTTTCGTCCGGTTGCCCCATGGAACACATACCGAGTTCCTCGTCCCACAAGAGAACGGGATCAGCTGTAACGCTTAAAACAGGAACTGTATGATTTTCATTAAAAATATAACTATATGTTTTTATATCACTTTGAACCTGATTCTTTTTATACGCAATAACTTTCAAAGCAGTGGTTTTATCAATCAGTATCGGACTTTCATACTTAAATGAACTTTGGTTCGGAATACTTCCATCCAAAGAATAGTATATCTCCCCCTCTCCTTGAAATTCAACAAAAAAGGGGGCAGAATCATTATAAACACCGGAAGAAACAGACGGAGTCGGAGTTTGAGTTATCCGCAGGTATCCATCTTTATTTTTATCACCAGGGGTAGGTTCCGAAATATATACAAACCAACCTTCTGAGCCACGTCCATAAGAATATCCGTAAGGGATATCTTTCAGAACGCAGCCATCGACAAATTTTGGAGCTCCAAAGCTGTCGAATTTATAGAGATACAAGCTTTCCTGCTCTGAATCGAGTTTAAAATTACAATGGAAATATGTCTCTGTTGAATATTTGTTCTCTCCCGAAGCATATACAACATAAACTTCTCCGGGTTCAAGAACAACATCAGGCAACTGCTGACGTAAAGGATTTTTAGGGCTTGTAGCCAAATAGTAATTGCCGAGCAAGATTGGATCTTTTGAATCGTTTTTTAATTCTATCCAATCATAATATTGTCCCTGATTCTGAACCATATACGAATCATTGAAGGTCATGACTTCATTGATAATAAGGTCCTTCGAGCCAGATGAAAATTCTTTAAAAAACTTTCTTATACCATCGTCATTATTGGAATAATCCGGTGACGGATAATCTGAAACAACAAAAAGCATAGTTTCAGGCTCCCGCATCAAGACCTGATCAGATTCAAGTCCCAAATAAGAAACCGTATCAATGAGAATACCACCGTCTCTGCACAAATAAAGATTTTCACCTTCACTGTCAAGATTAAAAGACAAATGGAGTTCTTCACCGACTCTGAACTTGTCTTTACCTGAAGCAAAAACAATAATACTTTCGCCTGCCTTGAGCTCAATGGACGGAAATTTCCATTTATAAAGATTATTTGAATCGTTTGAAATGGTGAAATTTTCAAGATCAATAGTAGAGCTACCGTAATTGGTAATTTCAATATAATCGGAATGATCCCCATCCTTATCCGTGATCCAGACGGTGTTTTTTGCCATTACCTCTGAAATCTTTACAGGGAAATCTTCTTCCGACCGTGATTTGTAATATAAAGCCTTACCGTCATTATTATTAGCGTATCCAGGGGAAATACTGTCACTTTCATAAAAATTACCATCCCCACGGCGTTCCATAACAGAATTCTGAGATACCCTGAAAGTATGAACCCTGTCAATAACATCTCCGTCAGAATTTCTCAGATAAAATATCTGATCTCCTTCTTTGGAAAGCTTAAGATTTACATAATTTCCACTTCTTGTCTCACCGCTGAAAAACAATACCAGATAACTTTTAGGTTCTATTATTGTATTTGACGGAAAAACCCAACTCAGCTGAGACTTTTCATTATAAATTTCAAAACCCTCAAGATCTATTGCGATATCAGTATTATTATACAATTCACAGTAATCATAAAATTGACCGTTTTTATCCGGATAAGCTCCATCGTTTGAAAGCATAAGCTCATTAAAAACTATACCCCCATAAAGAACGGTGCCGTCATCTGAGACACCGCCCTCTACGGGAGTATTTATATTAGTCATTTGTGCAAAAAGAACCACTGCGAGGATCAATACTAAACTTACGACCATCGCAACGGCATATTGAATTTTCACAACTGACTTTCTTTTCATTTATTATTCTGCAATATCAATAGAGAATCCTGCGGAATAAGTTTCATCGGGCTGAAGCTTAAGGATCGCGGGTTTCTTTGTCAATTCTTCGTTATCTTTTACACCTGAAGGCAAACCGTTCCAAGGTTCAATACAAATATAAGGAGCATCGGAAAGGGGTTTATGCCAAAGACCGAGATATGCAAAATCTGTAAAATCAACCGTAACAGACTTTGTACCGCCAACCTTTTTAAGTGTAACAACACGTGAATCCATTGATGAAAGAATAATCGCATCGTTATCAAAAAGATTGTGATTCAAACGAATTATTCTGTCGTCTTCCAATTTGAAAGGAGTAAACTGTCCTGTAATGAAGCAATTATCGCAAACAACTTCATTGGGGTGACATTCACCGTTGAATTCGATGTAATATTCATTGAATTTATCTTCATCCTCAAAAGGAACATTAAAACCGGGATGTCCGCCAACGGAGAAGTACATTTCTTCAAGAGAATTATTCATTACATAGTAACGGCAGGAAAGCTTACCGCCGTCAAGCTGGTAATTGATGTAAAAATCAAATTCAAAAGGATAGCTTTTAAGTGTTTCTTCACTTGATTTAAGGTTGAATACCAAAGTATTCTCAGTATGTTCGGAAACATCCATTTCAGAGATCTTAAGGAATCCGTGAGGACTGTTGATTGTATATTCCTGACCCTTGAACTGATATTTACCCTCTTTAACTCTGCCAACGATGGGGAAAAGGTTTGTAGCTCTGCCTGTCCAATACTGAGGAGAACCCTGCCAGAGATATTCAATACCTGTTTTATTTGATTTGATGGAACGAATTTCTCCGCCCAGTGTGGAAAATTCAACTGTGAGAAGATCGTTTTTAAGAATAAGATTCATATATTCAAGCCCTTTCAATTTAGAGTGTTTTTGCTAATTCTTTAAGATATGCTCTGAAATCCTCACCGATTTCTTTATGTTTCAAAGCTCTTTCAACCTGAGCTTCCATAACGCCGAGCTTGTTACCCATATCATAACGCTTACCGACAAAATCAACAGCAACCATACCTGTTGTCTGCGCAAGTTCTTTCATAGCATCAGTAAGATAGATCTCACCGTTGTGCACAGGTGTATGATCGATGATATCATAAATTTCCGCAGGGAGAACCATTCTGCCAAGCATTGAGAAGAGAGACATGATTTCTTCGGGCTTCGGCTTTTCTATGATATCAGAAAGATCGTAATGGTTGTCCTGAATCTTATCAACCTTCAAGGTACAATACATCTGAACCTGTTCATATGTAACTTCCTGAACACCTGCAACACCCTTACCGTACTTATCATAAGCATCAATAAGCTGTTTTGAAACAGGATAATCGTCATTAATGATGACGTCGTCACCATAACAAACAACGAAAGGATCATTTCCTGTAAACTCTCTTGCACTGAGAAGAGCATGGCCTGTTCCAAGCATGTGCTTCTGTCTTGTATATACAATATCTGCAAGATTAGAAATTCTTTCAACCTCTTCAAGGATAGCCTTCTTCTTTTCGCCGCCGTCACGAAGTTTTTCTTCAAGTTCAGGAGAAACATCAAAATGATCTTCAATAAGAGTCTTTCCTCTTGAAATAATTATCATGATATGCTTGATTCCTGAATCAACAAGCTCTTCAACTATATACTGAAGCGCAGGTTTATCAACAATAGGGAAAAGTTCTTTGGGAACAGATTTTGTTGCGGGAAGCATTCTTGTACCGAGACCGGCAGCAAGAATTACAGCTTTTTTTACTTGGCTCATAAAAATACTCCTTTTTATTATACTGATTTTTTATTCAAACTTCTCACCGTTTGCCTTATAGAAACAGTGTCGAATAATATTGAAATCGTTATCCTTGTCCGTATTTTCATCCAAATATGCTTTGGTCAACAGAAGCGGACTGAGGTTTATATCATTTCCGCAAGGGAGAATCACCTTAAAGGTATTTCCTTCCTGTTCATATTTGATATGCTCTTTTAGATTTACTTCAATAAAACCTTTTTTCGTCTTCTTCGAGATATTTATTTCATCCCGTTCGAGAAACTCTGCAAAAGAAGTCACATAATTCTCCGGGAGCTCAATTGTATACAAAGCAGAAACTATCTCAGAAAAAGAATTATCCGCCTCATATATTTTTTTAAACTCAAGACCTCTGGGTGCTTCCGAATTCATTTTTGCACAAAGGTCATCCAGATCGCAATTTTCAGTAAGCTTGATATCAAGGAACTCATTCTCTCCTATTATTCCTATAGGGAGAGCAGCACTGAAAACCATATATGGATGAGGGTTAAATCCCTGTGTAAACCAAATTGGGACTTCTGCTCTTGAAAAAAGCCTTGACATACAGCGTGTCATATCAAGATGGGAAATATATGTCGCAAAGGACGATTTTGAAAAAACTATTCTGATCACGGACAAAGATCCCCCTTACAATATTTGTTGACTCCACATCCTGAACATTTCTCAAGACAGTTCGGTGTAGTAAGCCCCTGATAAGCTCTTTCACGTTCACGCATATGGAAAGCTTTTGATACGCCAACGTTTACAAAATCCCAAGGAAGCTGTTCTTCAGGGTCATAATCGCGCTGTGAGTATGTATCAAATCCGATTCCGTTTTCAGCTAAAGCATCACACCAGAGATCAAATTTAAAGTGTTCACTCCAAGCATCGAGCTTACAGCCTTTATTATAGGCAGTTTCAAGAACAGCAGCCAATCTTCTGTCCCCTCTTGCAAAAACGCCTTCAAGAACGCTGGTGGTTCCGTCATGATAATTCAAAGTGATCTTTCTGGACTTGATAAGACTTCTGAGATATTGCTGTTTTCTGTCTATCTCTTCAAGAGATATCTGTCTTTCCCACTGGAAAGGTGTATGAGGTTTGGGAACAAAAGTCGCAAGTGAAATCGTAACTTTAACACTACCCTTCCGTGAAGGAGCATATTTGTAATGATAATCTATAATTTTTTCCGCTGTTGATGCAATTCCTGCAATATCCTCATCTGTTTCGGTTGGAAGACCTATCATGAAATAAAGCTTTACAGCGCTTGCACCACCCTCAAAGGCTATCTTACAAGTATTTTCGATATCCTCATCGGTTACATTTTTATTTATTACATCGCGAAGTCTCTGGGTACCGGCTTCGCACGCAAACGTAAGACCGCTCTTTCTGACGGATGTAACTTTTTCAAGAAGAGAATTGGTAAAGTTGTCCACTCTGAGTGAAGGCAGGGACAAATTGATATGTTTGGGGATGCAGTAATCCAGGAGATTATCCGCAAGAGTTTCAAGCTTTGTATAGTCACTTGTTGAAAGTGATGTAAGAGATATCTCATCATAACCGGTATTCTTACAAAGCTTTTTAGCATTCTCTATAAGAACTTCGGGAGATTTTTGTCTGTAGGGGCGGTAGATCATCCCTGCCTGACAGAATCTGCATCCGCGAATACAACCACGCATTATCTCAAGCATTATTCTGTCATGAACAACATCGGCAAAGGGAACAACGAACTTGTCAGGATAATAAAGTTCATCAAGATTTTCAAACATTATCTTTTCGACTTCTCTGCCATGATCCAATTCCGGAACATAAATACCCTTAAGTCCGCGTGCCTTTTCCAAAAATTCAGCTCTGTTTCTTCCGCATGCCTTGTAAAGATGCATCAGCTCAGGAAGGATTTCTTCACCTTCACCCATAATTATCAGATCAAAGAAATCTGCAATAGGTTCCGGATTGCAACAACAGGGACCGCCTGCCATAAGAATGGGATCACCCTGTTTACGGTCTTTTGATCTGAACGGTATTCCTGCAAGATCAAGCATTGCTAAAATATTTGTATAACAAAGCTCATACTGCAATGTAAAACCGACAAAATCAAAATCTTTAAGAGGTGACTTGCTTTCCAAGGCAAACAATGGCATATTGTACTTGCGAAGCAATTCCTCCATATCAGTATTTGGCATAAAACATCTTTCACACCATACATCAGGCTCTTCATTCAAACGGTGATAAAGAATTTTTATACCCAAATGGGACATTCCTATATCATAAAGATCAGGAAAACAAAATGCGTATCTGACAAGCTCTTCTGTAACAGGCTTGATTACGCTGTTCAATTCATTACCTGCATACCAAGACGGTTTCTGCACGGTTTTCAATAAAGTATCTATATTCATTGATCTACTCCATGTCAAACTGTATTCTATATAATTTTAATACATACGGAGCAAAAATTCAAGTAGGTTTACAAATTTGTCAAAACTAAAAAGTCAAAAATTATCTGACGACGTAAAAAAATACACAAAAAGATACATACCTATGAGCAAAACAGAAATATTTCCGCATGTCAGGATATAAATAATACAGCCAGCCAAAAAGATAACCAGAGTTAACGTAAAACTTAAGACTCTCATTATTGCAGAAACAGTCCTGACCTGAAACTTCCGTATCAGGACAAAATACAATATCCGTCCACCATCCAAAGGGATAACAGGCAACATATTAAGGATAAAAAATGACAGATTACAGTAAATAAAAAATTCAACATCTTTTATCACGTAATCTGACAAACAATAGAAAAATGCAGCCAAAAATAAATTCATGAACGGACCCCAAAACGCACATAATATTTCATGTCGACATGAAAGTTTATCAGTCTTTCCGATTGAGGCAGAAATACCAAAAGGTAAAATTTCAAGAGAAAAAACAGAAGCTCCATAATTCAAATAAGCTGAAATATGAGAAGCTTCATGCAATACAGCGCAAACAAAAGAACAAAGTAAAAATTCCGTTTGCCCCGTAAATATCAGAGTTATCCAGACTATATAGGTTAACGGGTTTATCGTTATCTTAATACCGTGTCCATACAAAAAAAACCACTACCCCGCATGACTTGCCATTTTCTCAAAATCAAAATAAACATCCGGATCTACAGGATTTTTCTTATAATAAATTCCAAAATGAAGATGAGCCCCTGTTACTTTACCACTTTCGCCTGACAGCCCAATTACCTGACCTGACAAAACTTTATCTCCCGGAAAAACATTTCTTTGGGAAAGATGTCCGTAATAACTCGTAAAATCATTCCCGTGACTTATTATAATATAATTCCCCCCGACAGGATCATATGCCGAAGAAAGCACAGTTCCGTCAAAAACCGCTTTGACTTCAGAATTCAATTCTGCTGCAATATCAATACCGCTATGAAAGGAATCCCCGTCAATTTCTCCGAAAGGGTCTTTTCTGTAACCGAAAGCCGAGGTCACATTCCCATCATCCAACGGCAAGGAATATTCAGCAAGGACCGACTCTGAAAAAGCAGAATATGAGGATTCCATGTAAAAAGAAACATGTTCTGAAATAATTGCAACTTCGGAAATCCTTTCATTGTCAAAGGATAGCCTGCTGAATTTTTCTTCATTGGAAAACCTCCACAACGCAGATAAAAAAACCGCTGACGTAAATAAATAAACTTTAATTGCCGTTTTTCTTTTGACCTTCATTTTTTGAAAACTCCTTAATTCCGAACTATGTATAGATATAGTATTCAACCCCGGAATCAATTATGACTTTTCATAATATCCTGCACCGAAAAGTTATGAATAAAAAATGATATTCATTCGATTAACCTTGACATCAAGCCATTTTTGTCGTATAATATCATTGAGTAATTATATCGATTGGGAATTATTAACGTAATGAAAAAACAGGCTTCCTTTATTCTTGAAGACATCATTGATTTCTTCATTAAGCTTGATAAAAAACTGATTTTAACTGTCTTATTGACCTCAATAGTCGGCGTAGTCGCAATATCTTCAGCTACAAGCGGAGCAAGATATGTGCCTTTGCAGATATTCGGAATCGCTGTCGGTTTTGTTTTAATGCTTATAATTGCAAGAATTGACTACGAGGTCATGTGTGACTTATATATACCGCTGATATTTATATGTTCTGCGTTGCTGTTATTTACGGCGTTTGTCGCAGATAACATAGGCGGAAACAAAAACTGGCTGAATTTAGGATTTATCAATATCCAAACCTCTGAATTTACAAAGCTTGCGTTTATAATCACAACATCAGCACATATAAACAAGCTCGGAGACAAACTGAACAGAATCTCCTCATTGCTTCTTCTCGGTGCCCATTTTTTAATGTATTTCATACCGATAGTTTTACAGGGTGACATCGGCTCTTCCCTGATCTATATTTTCACCTTTGTTGTAATGGTTTATATTGCCGGGTTGAAATACAGATATTTCATTTTCGGCATGATAGGAATTTTTGCCGCAGCTCCCGTAATCTGGAGTGTGCTGAGAACAGACCAGAAAAAACGCCTTATATACGGTTTCCAGCCGGAGCTCGACCCCCTCGGATACGGTTATCAGCCAATAATATCAAAAGTGGCTTTAGGTTCAGGACAAATGAAGGGCTTAGGATATTCAAATGGAATACAGTCTCAAAATGAACTGTTACCGGCAAGCCATACAGACTTTATTTTTTCGATAATCGGAGAAGAATTTGGCTTTATAGGTTGCACGCTGACTTTATTTTTGATTCTTCTGATTGTATTTCTGATCCTTCTCAATACCAGAAAAGTTGAAAATACAAACGGAACCCTCATATGTGTCGGGGTTGCATGTATAATAATGTTTCAGACAATAATCAATCTTGGAATGGTTTTGGGACTTTCACCCGTTATCGGTGTAACTTTGCCGTTTGTAAGCTATGGAGGCTCCTCCGTAATGAGTATGTTTATGGAAATAGGCCTTGTCTTAAGCGTAAGATATAAATCACGCCAAGTAAGAACACTGTCTTTCAGTAAAAAAACGAAACGATACAGATAAAATATTTGATCTCTTTAAACTACAGGAGGTATTTATCATGAAAAATCTTCCGTTCCGTGAAGTTCATCTGGACTTCCACACGTCAGAACTGATAAAAGATATAGGTTCGGATTTTTCAAAGGAAAACTTTAAAGCAGCACTTATAAGAGGACATGTAAATTCTATCACTGTATTTGCAAAATGTCATCACGGTATGTTTTACTATCCGTCCGAAAAATTCACAACCCATCCGTATCTGAAGAAAAATCTTCTTAAAGAAATGATTGAGGCATGTCATGAAATAGGCGTAAGAGTCCCTGTTTATATCAGCGCAGGGCTGGACGAATATTCTGCGAAAAATCATCCGGAATGGCTTGCGTCAAACAAAAACGGAGGACAAAGTTTCCTGAATACAGGATTTCATCTTATGTGCTTCAATACAAAATATCTTGACCTTCTCGAAGAACAGACAAAGGAAGTTGTCAGAAATTTTGATGCAGATGCTATATTTTTTGATATTTGCGGAGAAAGAAGATGCTACTGCGCAAAATGTATTTCAGATATGCTTGAAAAGGGTCTTGACCCATTAAAAGATGAAGATTGCGACGAAATGGCAAGTGAAGTTTATGCAAACTACTGCAAGCGCATGGAGGCAGCAATTCATTCAATCAAGCCGGATATGCCTATATTCCATAATGGAGGACATATTTCGCGAGGAAGAAGAGACCTTGCAGATTTCAACTCTCATCTTGAGCTTGAATCTCTCCCAACAGGTGGTTGGGGCTACGACCACTTCCCTCTTTCCGCAAGATATGTTCAGCAGTTAGGCAAAGAATATTTAGGAATGACGGGAAAATTCCACACATCCTGGGGTGAATTCGGAGGATATAAACATCCTAATGCTCTTATTTACGAAACAGCTCTAAGTATAGCAATGGGGGCAAAATGCTCTGTAGGAGACCAGCTGCATCCCAGCGGAATGATGGACTACGCAACATACAACCTTATAGGCGAAGCCTTCAGCAGAGTTGAAGAACGCGAGGAATGGTGCGATAACGTAGAAAATGTTGCAGACATCGGAATCCTGTCTCAGGAATCTATCGCAGGCGGAAGAAATGCAAAAGGCGATATCGGAGCAAACCGTATTATGCTTGAAGGAAAATTCACCTATGACATCCTCGACCTTCAGAGCAATTTCAATAAATACAAGCTCATTATATTACCCGATACGATCAGTATAACATCGGATCTCAAAAAGAAACTGGATTCATTCATAAAATACGGCGGCAAAATTCTTTGCAGCGGAAACTCAGGACTTGATGAAAACAACAAATTTGTATATGATCTCGGAGCTGAATATATCAACACAAGCGAATATTCACCCGAATACATCAAACCGTTATTTAATATTGACGTTTTGGAAAATGCTTACTATATTGTTTACGGACAAGGCATAAATATCAGGGCCACAGGTACTGTTTTGGCTGAAAAAGCTGAGCCGTATTTCAACAGGACATATTACTCTTTCTGTTCACATCAGCACGCACCGTACAACAAAAACAACGATCACTACCCTGCTATTACAGAGGGTGAAAACGGCATATATATTTCATGGCCGTTATTTACGGAATATGCTAAAATGGGATCAATTACAACTCAGAAAATCCTTATTCATCTGATAAATAAACTTCTCGGCTACGACAAAACCATAACAGCAGATATCCCCACACAGGGAATTACAACATTGATGCATCAGGAAAAAGAACACAGGTATATAAACCATATTCTTTATGCAATACCTGTAAAACGGGGAGAATGGATCGAAGTCATCGAAGATATCCCGGCTCTTTACGGTATAGATGTAAAAATCCGTATGCCTCAAAGCGAAAAAGTAAAGAATGTATATATAGCTCCGGATAAAACCGACATACCATTCACACAGAATGGATGCGAAATATCCTACAGGATCCCACGTCATTGGTGTCACACAATGGTCGTTATTGAATACTGAAAATATTCTTAATGATCATGTTGATTATATAAACAAAACACAATATATATTTTTAGGAGGACAAATAAAATGTCTAAAACAAATATCGTTGATTGGAAAACAATCACAAACTTTGTAATTGACTCTTTTGTAGGTTACGGAGTTCCCCGCGAAGATGCGGAAATTTGCGCAGATGTACTTCTCGAATCTGACAAACGCGGTATCGAATCACACGGATGCAACAGATTTAAACCTGTATACCTTGACAGAATCAAAGCAGGTATCCAGAATCCTATTACAAACTTTGAGATAATCAAAGAAACTGAAACAACAGCAGTTGTTGACGGTCATGACGGTATGGGTCAGGTAATCGGACATAAAGCAATGAGCATGGCAATCGAAAAAGCTAAAAAATACGGTATGGGTATGGTAGTTGTTCGTAACTCCTGCCACTACGGTATCGCAGGTTACTATACATCCATGGCAACAAAAGCAGGTTGTATCGGTCTTACAGGTACAAACGCACGTCCCACAGTTGCACCCACATTCGGCGTACAGGGTGCATTCGGTACTAACCCTCTTACTCTTGGCGTTCCTACAGATGAAGAATTCGATTTCAACTTTGACGCTGCATCTTCCACATACCAGAACGGTAAACTCGAATACTATGCCCGCATCGGCAAAGACGCTCCCAAAGGCGCTCTTGTAAATCTTGAAGGTGAAGCTTATGAAGGAACATCTGAAGAAGCTCTTAAAGCTATGGCACGCGGCGAAGCTGCTCTCTGCACTCTCGGTGGCCCCGGCGAAGAAGGTTGCGGATACAAAGGCTACGGCTTTGCAATGTTCGTTGAACTTCTTTCTGCTGCACTCCAGAACGGTCACTACGGTCAGTATCTGACAGGTAAAGACGAAAACGGTAACAAACGTCCCTTCGGTCTTGGTCACTTCTTCATCGCAATCGACACAGAACACTTCCTCGGTGAAGATGCTTGCCGTAAAAACGCAGGTGATATCATCCGTGAAGTTCGCTCTGTTACAAAAGCTCCCGGAGCTGAAAGAATCTACTCCGCAGGTGAAAAAGAACACGAAATCCGTCTTGCACGTCATGCAGGTGTTCCCATCAATGAATCTGTACAGAAAGAATTCATTGCTGTAAGAGATGAACTCGGACTTGACTACAAGTTCCCCTTCGAAGACTAATTTAAGGAGATATTAACCATGAACATAAGAGAAGAATCCTTGCAGAAACATTATGAATGGAACGGCAAGATCGAAGTTGTATCCCGCGTTCCCGTTGAGAGCCGTCAGGATCTCTCACTCGCATACACACCCGGCGTTGCAGAACCCTGCCTTGAGATCCAGAAAGATGTAAACAAGTCTTACGAACTTACAAGACGTAAGAACCTTGTTGCTGTTATCACAGACGGTACAGCAGTTCTCGGTCTCGGAGACATCGGCCCCGAAGCTGGTATGCCCGTTATGGAAGGTAAATGCGTACTCTTCAAGGAATTTGCAGACGTTGATGCTTTCCCTCTTTGCATCCGTTCAAAAGATGTAGATACTATCGTAAATACAATCACACTTCTCGCAGGTAGCTTCGGTGGTGTAAACCTTGAAGACATCTCTGCTCCCCGTTGTTTCGAAATCGAACGCAGACTTAAAGAAACATGCGATATTCCCATTTTCCATGATGACCAGCACGGTACAGCTATCGTTGTTGCAGCAGCTCTTCTCAACGCGCTGAAAGTTGTTAACAAGAAACTCGGCGAAGTACGTATTACAATGAGCGGTGCAGGCGCTGCAGGCATCTCAATCGCTAAACACCTCATCAACATGGGTGCTGACCCCAAGAAAATGCTCATGTGCGACATCAACGGTATCCTTTGCGAAGGTGACGAAAGAATGAATCCCGCACAGGCTGCAATGGCTGCTATCACAAACGCTGACCACAAGACAGGTACTCTTGCAGATGCTCTTGTTGGCGCAGACATCTTTGTAGGTGTTTCTGCTCCTAACATCGTAACAAAAGAAATGATCGCATCCATGGCTGCAGATTCAATCGTATTCCCCATGGCTAACCCCACACCTGAAATTATGCCTGATCTTGCAAAAGAAGCCGGTGCTCGTATCGTAGGTACAGGCCGTTCCGACTTCCCCAACCAGATCAACAATCTCCTCGCTTTCCCCGGAATCTTCCGCGGTGCGCTTGATTGCAGAGCTTCCTGCATTAACGACGAAATGAAAGTTGCTTCTTCCCACGCTCTCGCGTCCCTCATTCCCGAAGAAGAGCTTAACGAAGAAAACATCATCGTTTCCGCCCTCAACAAAAACGTTGCTCCTGTAGTTGCTAAAGCTGTTATAGACGCTGCTCACGAAACAGGCGTTGCAAGAATATAACTTGTTTTAATTAAATAACCAATTATGGGAAAACCTTATTTTCACGAAAAAATAGGGTTTTCCCAAACTTTAATTATGCATTTTTAATAATAAAAGGGAGTAACGCATTCTCCCTCAGTCGGCATACGCCGCCAGCTCCCTCCCGGAGGGAGCTATTTCAGAGAGACTGACTCCATTTAGAACTATTCCGGTTTTTTATTGTTAAGACAATCCCTCAGTCGCTTCACGCCAGCTCCCTTTACACAAGGGAGCCTTGTTTTTAGCCTTAAGTTCAACAAGGTAACCCGTACAATATATATATTTTTAGATTGAGAAGTTGTATTGCCTATGGGCTCCCTTGGTGCACAGACTTACAAGTCCTCGGAGCCGGATTTCCGAAGAAAAGACTGAGGGATTATCAAATTAACTCTAAACAACTCCCTACCGGAGGGAGCTATTTCAGAGGGAGCTATTTTTAACCTCCCTCCGGGAGGGAGGGGGACCGCTATGCGGTGGAAGGAGCATGCGGATAATTATTTATTTAAAACACAGCTCAAAACGTATTTAATCCCTAAAATAAACATCAAAAAGGACTGTTCATTTGAACAGTCCTTATGATTAACTTACGTTAAGAATTAACCTGTTGGTTAATTATTTTCTCTTGGAGATTGCAAGACCTGCAACTGCAGAAACGGATGCAAGAGCGTAGAAGAGAACGCTAACGTCAGCTGTTGTGGGGTTGGAAGGAGCAACAGGAGCGGGAGCGGGTTCTACAGGAGCGGGAGCGGGTTCTACAGGAGCGGGAGCGGGTTCGGGATCAGCAGGTGTAGAAGCAACGGGCTGTACTGCAGAACCGGGAACTGCTTCGCCAAGACCGAGAAGAGTAGCTGTTGAACAAGCATGTGTCCATTTCCACATATCAGCACCATGGTAAGAAATAGATACATTACCTACACGACCTTCTTTTTCAGAGGAAGCGTTAGTGAAACCAACTTCAAAACCAACCTGCATACCGTCAGCTACAGTAACTTCAGTAACAGCGCAGGGAATCTGTGCTTCGTAAATAATCATGCTATTGTCGGAATCGATGATAGCTTTTGTAGATGTAAGTTTGTAGTAGGGCATACCGTCCTGCTGGAGGTGATAAGCCTGGAAGAAGTCTTTATCGCCGTCAGCTGCAATGTTGATGTAAGAAACATTATCACCATTATTATCGTAGCTATACTGTTCATCTGTGGGAACCTTATCATGATCCCAGTCAATAATGATACCGAGGTGGTCACCATTCCAGATTGTACCGCCGATGGAGGAGTCGCCTTCGTGGCTTGTCCAGATATCGTCATCACCGAACAATTCAGCGTATACGTAAACGTAAGCGCCGTTCCAAACAGCCCAAACCTTACCAGAAGTTGTCAAAGGAGAATCAGACCAAGAGTCAACGTTCTGTTCTTCAGCGATAATTACGGGGCAGATGTCATAAGCTGCATCTTTAACACCGTCGATTGTTATTGTACCTTCGATTTTGGGGAAGTACACTTTTGCATCGCTAGGTTCCATTTCGCCGTATTCTGCAAATGCAGGAACTGCAAGAGCGAGAGCCATAACGATAGCGATTGCGAGTGCGAAAATCTTTTTCATTTTCTTTACCTCTTTCTTTTTTTTAAATTTTTTGAACCTCTTTGGTTCTCAAATATTCTATCATAAAAGCGCAAATTCTTCAATAGACTATCTTATCACATATTAGCACTATATTATCATTTACCATATTATGCTTCTTATTTCGTATTTATTCCATTTTTTTGTACATTTTCTCGATAAGTTCTTGCATTCTCCCCTGTCATTTTTTTGAAAAGTCTGGAGAAATAATTGGGGTCATCATACCCGAGAGCCTGAGAGATCTCCTTGACGGAATAATCTGTTTCGGAAAGAAGCTTTATAGCCTTCTTGATTTTTATATCATTGATATATTTGGTAAAACTCATGCCGAACTCCTGCTTGATAAGACGGCATAAATGAGCCTGACTAATGTTCAGTTCATTTGTAACATCGGCAAGTTTAATATATTTATCAATATTTTTCTGTATATAATAAACAAGCTGAGATATAAGATTGTTTTTAGAAGTACTTACCAAGCCATTATCAATGAACTCAGGAAGAAAACGCTCCAGCAAACGGCAAAGAGCCGCAAAAGAATCGTCAGACATGACATTCATAGTATCATATTCAGCCGCCAGCACTTCCCTGCTCACTTCACTGAAAAAATCGGGACAGGATTTAAGAAGAATATTACAAACATCATCAAATTTTGGACTATTACTGAAATTTCTGACCTGACCGACAAAAAGCATCGCAACAACATTTCCGTTTATAATAACGGGAATCAGAGCTTCTTTCAAACCCAGATGACAGGTATATATATAGGTCTTCCTCGTTTTTTCAACAACGCTGATAGCATTATTATCGCAGTTGAAACAAAGCTCATCTATTTTTTTGCATTTGCGGATAGATCGGCAAAACCCGTGAGGCATTTCTGATGGATACGCAACACAGTTGAAAAAATGCATTGCAGAATCATTGAGAGCATACCTTATAGGAGGTTCAAAGATAGAAACTCTGACACCCGTAACAAGATAGACATCTCTGAATATTCCAATAAGACTCTTTTCGTTGAAAATAATATTCGCCATAATATCTCCCCTTTCTGCTTACATTATATATTATACCACTTAACATCCAAAAAGTCAATAAAATATTTTGCTTATTTTCTTAAATTCATACACTTTTACTATTGATTTTTTCGAAAAAATGTGATATAATTATTATGAAAGGAATGATCTGAATGGAATTCAGCGGTTTTTCTGACAATACCCTAAAATATCTTAACGATATTGTCCTTATGAACGACAGAATATGGTATGCAGAACATAAAAATGAATACAATAAATATATAAAAGAACCGTTTTACGAGCTTATAGAATTACTCACACCAACAATAAGAAAAATAGACCCGGAGCTTGTGACAGACCCGAAAAAATGTCTCTCACGAATGTACAGAGACGCAAGAAGAGTCAAAGGCGGATGTCTGTACAGAGATCACGTATGGTTGGTATTTAAAAGGCCTCAAAACGATACTCTTTTCGAAAGCCCCTCTTTCTATTTTGAAATAACACCCGACGGATGCAGCTGCGGTATGGGATTTTACTGCGCACATGCAAAGATAATGGAAAAATGGAGAAAATATATTGCAGAAAATCCAAACGCCTTTGCGGAAGCGGTAGAACCTATCGAAGACAGCGAAATTCTCACAGCTCACGGTCAGTCATACGCAAGACCAAAACCCGACTGTCCCGCAGGCCTCGAAAAATGGTACAACTTCAAGACTTTCTTTATAAATACCGATATTGATATTTCGGCTATAAAAAGTCCCGGACTTGCAGATTTTCTCGCAGAACAGTTTAAAACATGTGCTCCCCTGTACAGGATCTTAAGTGATGAGATCTTAAACAAGGACAGCGATTTTAACGATACAGGTTATATTTACAATTTTAATATATAAGGAGATGATCTTATGCCTGATTTTGGCGCAATCTTTTGGTTAGTACTGCTGATTTTATTCATTGTCATGGAATCTGTCACGACCTCACTCGTTTCTATCTGGTTTGCAGCAGGTTCTCTTGCGGCATTGATACTGGCAGGACTAAAAGTACAGTTTTGGGTTCAGATCACAGTTTTTGTCGCAGTATCTATTGTACTGCTTTTGGCAACAAGACCTTTCGCAAAAAAGTTTCTTGAACCTAAAATAACAAAAACAAATTTTGACAGAATAATCGGAGAGATTTGTCTTGTAGAAGAAGAGATAAACAATCTGAACGAGACGGGTTCTGTCAAGATCAAAGGAACAACATGGACTGCACGAAGCAGTGAAGACAAAATCCTACCCGTCGGAACAACTGTAGAAATAATAAGAATCGAAGGCGTAAAAGTCTTTGTTTCAGAAAAAAAATAGGAGGTAACTGAAATGTTATTACTTACTCAACTCTCAACCCCAATCGTTGTTGCTCTTGCAATAATCATAATTTTGTTTCTTATCATCGTCAGCAACATCAAAATCGTTTCTCAGGCTCAGGCTCTTGTCGTTGAAAGACTTGGCGCTTACGTAAAAACCTGGCACACAGGTCTTCACCTCAAGATTCCGTTCATTGAGAAGGTAGCAAAAGCCGTAACCCTCAAGGAACAAGTTGTAGACTTCGCTCCTCAGCCTGTAATCACGAAAGACAACGTAACGATGCAGATCGATACAGTCGTCTACTTCCAGATTACAGACCCTAAGCTTTACGCATACGGTGTAGACAATCCGATGTCCGCAATTGAAAACCTTACCGCAACAACTCTCCGTAATATTATCGGTGACCTTGAGCTTGACGCAACACTCACATCAAGAGACCTCATCAACACAAAAATGCGTTCTATCCTCGACGTTGCAACAGACCCCTGGGGAATCAAAATCAACCGTGTGGAACTGAAAAACATTATTCCGCCAAAAGAAATCCGTGACGCAATGGAAAAACAGATGAAAGCGGAACGTGAACGTCGTGAAGCGATCCTCAGAGCAGAGGGTGACAAGAAGAGCGCTATTCTTGTAGCAGAAGGTCAGAAGCAGGCAGAGATCCTCAAGGCAGAAGCTGCAAAAGAAGCATTGATCCTCGAAGCTGAAGCTCAGAAAGAAGCTCAGATCAAAAAGGCTGAAGGTGAAGCGGAAGCAATCCTTAAAGTTCAGAACGCCCAGGCTGAAGCTCTCAGAATGTTGAACGAATCAGCTCCCACAGATAAAGTAATCGCAATCAAATCTCTGGAAGCTTTCGAAAAAGCAGCAGACGGCAAAGCTACAAAAATCATTATCCCCTCTCAAATACAGTCTCTTGCAGGGCTCGCAACAAGCTTGACAGAACTTACAAAAGAATAAATCAAAACAAACAAAAGCGGTCAGGGCTAATCCCTGACCGCTTATTTTCATATCATTATGTATTTCTTCGCTACTTTTTCCAGCTGTTTGAAGAGAAGTCCGGTAACGACAGCATTTATACCTGCCTTCATGAGATTGAACGGCAAAATCACAGGCAATATCAACTCCAATACAGCATCAACAGGTGAACCGAGAAACATCGGAGTAAATATAAGATTCAACGGAATCATTATCAGCGCCTGAGCCAAACATCCCAGCGACAATGCCATAACAGAGCCCAAAAATGATTTATTGTACTTATAGACTATCCCTGAAACAACAACAAAAGCACTTGTAGCAAACATATGCATCAGAATTCCGTAAACACCGCTTGAAGCGCTTACTGTAAGCCCCTGCAGGAGAGAAACAACAACTGTAAGGGCTATCCCCCACCAAGGTCCAAAAATAAACGACACGATAAATATGGGAATGTCAGCAGGGTCATATTCCAGATAAGGGGCCGGAGGAAATGGTATATGAATAAAAAACGCAAGAACGACACTTAAGGCTGCCATAACTCCAAGAGTAGTTATTTTTCTGACAGCTATTTTCTGATTATTTTGCATGAATAAAAACTCCTTTAAAAAGAAAAATTCCCCCGAAATAAAATTCGGGGGATAAAATAAAAAGATAAGTTATAATTATGAAAATCAAAATTTCACAAATCAATCAGTTTACTTTCATCCGGACTTTAACCGTCGGCACAGGAATTTCACCTGTTCGGCACTTAAAAAGTGTTAGCGGGCTTTACCGCCGGTAGAGAATTACACTCAACCCCGAAAACTGTATATATTATACTACATAATATGCGATTTGTCAAGTACTTGTGCAAAATTATTTTATAAATCTGAAACCACCGATAATGGGAAGTTCCTTAGCCTTTCCCTGTGCAGCATTGATAATTCCTATTATCATAAAAATAAAAGTTACGATACCGACAATAGAAAGAACTCCGGCAACAAGTGTTCCCAAAAACTCCCATACCATGAAAGCAATTGAAGAAACTATACCGCCAACACAACTGATGACAACCTCAAAAAGGAAAAGTATCAGCCCTTGATTTGCATGAAACTTCGCAAACTTTGACTGAGGCGCAGCAATCAGCGGAATGATAAACAAAATGTTTATGTACGAAAGGATTGACAACGCTTTATTATTACTGATATCAGCACTGTCAAATTCATCGGTCACATCGTTCGTATTAACAAACCCAACAACTGCATCCTCAATTTTCTTTTGATATTCAGCCTTTTTATCAGACTGATCCGCATTTACAGTTTTCACTTCAGAAGGCTGTCCGCATGCAGGACAAAATTTCACATCATCCGCAAGTTCTGTTCCACATTTAATACAATATTTCATATGTAATACCTCCGTATTTTCAGATATTTATATTATACCATTATTTTGTCGAAAAGTCAAGCATCTTAAGAAAAACTTAAACTACAAAAGTATTTCTTTGTTTGTTCCGTAAAATATATCGCTTTTACCGCTGATAATTTTACAGAACTCTTCAAAACGTTCCCACATACCCGGTTCAGAATCAAATTCATAAGTATGTCCCCAAATATAAAATATCTGAGGTTTTTCAGCTTTCATTTCAACAAACTTTTCCGCAAGCTCAAACAAATGACCATCGCTGTGATGTAAAGTAGGAACAAACCTCAACAGATCTGTCTGAGGTTCAAAGTCCAAAGAAGACCCGACACCTCTTGAATATTTCACACCTGTCTTACCTCTGATCAAATCAACGACCCGATCATCATATGCTCCGTACGGGTATGCCATACCAACGACATCATAACCTGCAATATCGCTCAAACGAAGACGATCTTCTTCCACTTCTTTTACAACATCCTCATCTGAAAGATTCCTCAAGTCAGGATGTGTTAACGTATGAACAGCTATTTCATGGCCTTCATACAAAGATCTTGCCTCGGTAGATTTAACGCTTTCATTCCCACGAATATCACCGAATCTCATTGAGTTGAGATTGAAAGTACCTTTAAGTCCATATCTATTGAGAATTTCGACAAAACGCCTGTCCTGTTTCACATTATCGTCGTAACTGAAAGTCACAGCCTTTAATTTTCCGTCAAACATTAGTTATCCTCCCTTAAATTATACAGAATTCTATATATAAGCCTCTTGAAATCCAAAGAAACCCTATCCGCAACAGCCTTAACTTCCTCATGGGATAAAGGAGTTGAAGATATTCCCGCAGCTTTATTTGTAATACAGCTGATACCGCAGACTTTCAGACCGCAATGAACAGCAGCTGTCGCTTCACAAGCAGTACTCATACCAACAGCATCGGCACCCAACATCTGATACATCCGTATCTCTTCCGGAGTTTCGTAATTCGGACCGGAAGTCTGAACATAAACTCCTTTTTTCAGCGGAATATTTTCCTCTTCAGCAGACTTCAAAACAATCTGCCGGAAGTCCACATCATAAATATTGGACATATCAGGAAATCTGACACCGAGAGCATCAATATTTGGTCCGACCAGCGGAGAAGGAACGAAAGAGCTTATATGCCCCGTTATCATCATAAGAACGCCTGCCTCCCAATCAGAATGTAAGCCCCCGGCAGCATTTGTAAGAATTATTTTCTCAACACCGAGAAGTTTTAACAAACGAATAGGTCTGACGACTTCATTCATGGAATAGCCTTCATAATAATGGATCCTCCCCTGCATCAAAACAACAGGAAGTCCATAAATTTCAGTAAAAACGAACTTCCCGGCGTGGCCACTAACCGTGGATACCGGAAAACTTTCCAATTCGGAATAAGATATCTTAATAGAATCAGATACAGAATCCGCAAAAGACCCCAATCCTGACCCAAGAACGACAGCAACTTTAGGCACAGTCCTGATTTTATCCTTTATATAATTTACATTTTCCATAAGAATACTGAGCTCATCAGCCTTCAAAATTATCAC
Source organism: Eubacteriales bacterium (assembly GCA_045637625.1). GTDB lineage: Bacteria > Bacillota > Clostridia > Oscillospirales > UBA644 > HGM12619. The sequence continues at coordinate 149 of JAZTZU010000046.1, read as the reverse complement.
CTCATAATATATTTTCAGTTAAAGAATTGTCATTATAAAATAAATTCACACTCTACACAGTACAGCAGAATTTTCCAGTTTCAATAGATAATATTATATGTTTTGTTTCAAAACAATGTCATATTCACACAAACGACACACTATACACT
>JAZTZU010000045.1:0-38536 GCA_045637625.1 Eubacteriales bacterium | reverse complement strand
GGTATGATGACAAACTATTCGGAAAATGTGCTCGGTATTTATTATAGAAGAAAAAACACAGACGGCGAATGGTCCGGTGGTGCAATGTACTATCTTGTTGACGGTCTTGGCCGCAAAAAGGGCATGAAATGGGTAGGTAAGATCCTTGCAGTTCTTTTCTGTATTTTTGCAATGCTTGCTTCTTTCGGTATCGGAAGTATGGGACAGGTAAATAAGATCGTTACAAATATTGCTCAGGCATTTGATGTTTCCGCACTTTCTTCTGTGGAAGTATTCTCCGGTGTTTCTCTCTATAACATCATTCTCGGTGCTCTTATTATGGCTCTTACAGCTCTTATCACTCTCGGTGGTTTGAAGAGAATTGCTAACGTAGCTGAAAAGATCGTTCCTTTCATGGTTGTTCTTTTCGTTCTCGGCAGCCTTGTTATTATCGGTATCAACTACGCAAATATTATTCCCGCATTCAAAGCAATTTTCGTTAATGCTTTCCAGCCTGAAGCTTTTGTCGGCGGTGGTATCGGTGCTGTTATAGGTAAGGTTGTTACACAGGGCTTCAAGAGAGGCGTATTCTCCAACGAAGCAGGTCTCGGTTCTTCAGTTATGGTTCACTCCAACTCCAATATCAAAGAACCTGTTAAACAGGGTATGTGGGGTATCTTTGAAGTATTTGCTGATACAATGATCGTTTGTACAATGACAGCTCTTGTTGTTCTTACAGCAGGCGGTCTTGACGGTGGCGTGTTCAACGTTATCACAGGTGAAATCGCTGCGGGTTATACAGACGCTACTCTTGTTGGCGGTGCGTTCAACTCTGTATTCTCCTGGGGTAATATCGGTGAAAAGTTCATTGCTATTGCAATGTTCCTCTTCGCGTTTACAACTGTTCTCGGATGGTCCCACTATGGTTCCAAAGCTTGGGAATACCTCTTCGGTGCAAAGACTACTTTCGTTTTCCGTATTATCCATGTATGTACAGTTATCTTCGGTGCTGTTCTTACATCTTCACTTGCATGGGATATCTCCGACACATTCAACGGCCTTATGATGATTCCCAACTTGATAGGTGTTCTTGTTCTTTCTCCCGTAGTTGTTAAGATTACAAATAACTACCTCAGAAGAGTTAAGAAAGGCGAAGATATCGAACCTATGTACAATTTCGATCCTAAAATTCAGGCTCAGGAAGTTGCACGTAAAATAGACGAATAAAAAGTTTTTTATATGAAAAACCCGAACAATCTGAATTGACAGAAGTGTTCGGGTTTTATTTTATTAAGTTTTATTTATGAAGAAGCTTTCTTTTCGTTGATTTTTCACTATTTTGTTTGCCGTGTTTTTCGTTGTAATCTTTGATTATTTCTTTGTACTTCTCAAAGGCTTCCTCGGCAACCATTTCCCATGTTCTGTATACTGAAATATGAGCTTCTTCTCCTACTTTGCGCATTTTTTCCGGATCTGAGATTATTTCTTTGATTCGTTTTGCAAAGGCTTCCGGGGATTCTTCGGCAAGGAATCCGTTAACATCATCAGTAATGCTTTCAGCTGTGCATGAGTCTTTTATGAGCAGTACCGGCAACTTGTGTGCTGCAGCTTCGATCGGAACAAGTGATGAAGTATCATATGTTGAAGGGAAGAGGAATAAGTCGCTTCTGAGATAATATCCTTGGAGCAATTCTCTGTCAGAGATTCTGCCTACGAATATTACATTGTCGGAAAGACCTAAGTCAGCTATTACATTTTTGAATTTTGCATAGTCAAATCCGTCACCGATAACAAGAAGTTTGAAGTCGTCCGTTTCTTTCTTCAATATTTTGAGCGCTTCAGCCATAAGGTTGAGATTTTTGTAAAATGCGATACGTCCGACAAAAATGAATACATTCTTCTGACCTTCGAGATTGTGAGCCTTGTTGACCCTTTCGATAAGTTCTTCTGCATTCTGGGGATATTTAAGATCTGTACCGTTTCGTACGACAGTTATGTCACCGTCATATCCGTAATCTCTCAAGATCTGGCGAGATGCATCATTTACTGTCCAGACGCTGTCTGCGTTGTTGAATGTGTACATGATGTACTTCATCATGAACCAGACAAGCGGTTCAAAACCGTGAAATGTACGGAGGAAATCTTCTCTGAATTTTGTGTGTGATGTTGCTACTGACGGTATTCCTCGACGGCGTGCTTCTCTTACAGTCCAATGTCCCATTGCAAAAGGAGAGTGGGCATGCATGATGTCAAGTTCTTCTTCCTTGAGCCTTTTTTTGAAGGAGGGGTCAAGGAACGGAATTCCCATACGGTATCCGTATTTAGTTGCATATATTGAGTTGCATCGAAATACATCAAAAGGCTGGCAGTCAACATATTTCAGACTCTTCTTTGCTTTTGGAACTATGACATTACAGGTTGCATCGTCTCTTGAGTTTATATTTTTTGAATAATATGTCATTACATTGGTTGGTCCGTCAATGTTGGGGTAATATGAATCCATTGTTTGAGAAACATGAATCCGTTTCATAAAAAGTGTTCGCTCCTTTTAGTTAGTTTGTTATCTCCGCCACAAGATTTATGGCATCAAGTACAGCAATATCCATGTTGATATACTTATAGTTGGCAAGTCTTCCAAGCAGATATAAAGAATCGACTTTTTGTGCGTCAGCCAGATATTTTGCATAATCCGCACGGGGGCCATCCTTTGGTATTGGGTAGTATGGTATATCTCCCGGTTCACAATTCTTGCTGTATTCTTTTACTATTACAGTTTTTTCCTGAGGCTCGCATGCAAACTTGGAAAATTCTGAGATTCGTGTGAAATCTTCTGTTGTTGTGTAATTTACAACTGCTGCAGGCTGATATGATGATACATCGTGTGTTTCAAACTCAAATCTCAGGCTGCGGTATGCAAGTGCCCCGTATTTTTCGCGGAACAGGTCGTCAATCTTTCCTGTGAATATTATCTTTCCGTCAAAAGGCTTGTCTTTATAGTAGATTTTATCATTTTCAACTGAAATCAGAGATAAAGCATCGGTGGAAAGATGTACTGAAATATTTTCATGATCAAGCATTTTTTCAATCATCGGAGTGAATCCGTCTTTTGGCTGGAACTGGTATGTGTCTGTGAAGTAACGATCTTCGTAAGAAACATAGACCGGAACTCTGTTCATTACCGATTCGCCAAGTTCTTCAGGCTTGAATCCCCACTGTTTTTTAGTGTATATATAGAAAATATTTTCATAAACAAAATTTGCAAATTCTCTTACACGGCTGTCACTATGCTGTTTGAGAGTAAGTATCGGAACTTTTTTATCGACACCTACTTCTCTGTAAAGAATTTCTTTTATTGTTTCGGCTTCTTCCTTCGGATAGAGATTGAAGAGGGAAGTCATGTTGAACGGAACGGGTACGAGTGTTCCTTTTATATTTGCAAGTACTTTGTGTTCGTATTTAACCCATTCGGTAAAGCGTGAGAGAAATTCAAAGACTTCTTTTTCGGATGTGTGAAAAATATGAGGTCCGTAAAGTTGAACCCGAATACCGTTTTCGTCAATGTAGTCGTAAAGATTTCCGCCAACGGTGTCACGTTTTTCCAGAACCGTTACAGAGTATCCTTTTTCTGCCAAAAGTCTTGCTGCTGTGCAGCCGCTGAGTCCGGCACCAACGACAATGATTTTTTGAGTAGACATAATAAATCCTTTCTGTTGACTTATCAGAGGTTTAATTCTATGATACCTACATTATACCACAACAAATTGAAAAAGTCAATAATTTAGATGATGATTTAGTGCTATTTTTTGAAATCTTAGAAATTCTTAAAAAAATCTTAAAAAACAGCGAAGTCCTCGTATTTCAAAATATCTGTTTATTCCTTATAATTGTTATGTTCAAATGGTTGTAGTAGAATTAAATTTGACATTAAATTGTTTTTTTTTTTTGAATTTGCTTGACAAGATTGAAATCATGTGCTATACTGTTATTAGCCTAAAATAATAATGAAAGAGGTTTAAGAAATGAAATTAAGAAATATTTTATTGGCTTCGGGTTTTGCTGCGGCAATGGTTGGTATGACTTCGTGCTCCCAACAGTTCGATCCTGTAAATCCCGTAATTTATCTTGAGGCAGGCGCAGAAGAGGGGAAAGGTACGGAGAAAGATCCTTACGGAGATATTCTCGACGCAATCGCAAAGGCGAAAGAACTCGGTCAGGCAGGGGCTGAACATATTACTTTAAAGTTTGGATCTGGGGATTACTCCTTGACTGAAACTTTAACGCTTAGCAGTGAAGCTTTTGGCGGTGCATCTCTTGAAATGATTTGTGAAGACGAAGAAAAAGCAATCGTCGGCGCATGGTTGCCTGTTACGGGCTTTACAGAGACTGAGGTGAACGGCGTGAAAGCTTGGGTGGCTGATATGCCACAGCTTAATGGGGAAACTGTCTATTCTCATCAATTTTTTAGCAGTAACTATGAACGACTCGAACGTCCACGTTATCCTGAAGAGGGCTTTTTAGTTAATGAGTTTATTACAAATGAGGCAAGAGAAAAGTTGGTTTGCGGATATTATTCATTTACTGATGGCGAAGGTGTTGTAAACGATGCGTTCTATTTCTATGAGGGTGATATTCCTGAAAATCTTACAAGAATAGAAGATATTCAGATGTGTATGTATCATTTCTGGAATGATGAAAGGCTTGCTATTAAAAGTATAGATTATAAAAATAATCTTATGGAGTTTTCCGGTAAATCATGGATGCATTTGGTTGAAATAGGTGTCGGCGGTAGATATTACCTTGACAATGTTTTTGAATCTCTTAATTCTCCGGGAGAAGTTTACAACGACCGAGAAAGTGGCAAACTTTACTACATACCGTATGAAACAGATGATATAAATGATTTTAAAATTTTTGCATCTACAATCGATACTATTTTTATTATCGATGGTATGAATGGAAGTCCTGAAAAAAATTCTCTGACATTGAAAAACATGGGTTTTGTTGGCAGTGATTGGAAAAAAGTTTCAAAACGTGCGGCTCAGGCAGCGTCTGATATTGAAGCGTCAATTAAGCTGTCTAACAGTTCATATATTGATTTCATAGATTGTTCTTTTGACCATATCGGTAATTATGCGGTGGATATTACTACTTATGTAAACAATGTCACGTTTGACCATTGTTCACTTTCAGACCTTGGTGCAGGCGGATTCAGGATTTCAGGTAAAAATGTCGTTCCTGTAACTGAAGAAGTGCCACATGATATTACAATTACAGACTGTACAATAAACGGCTATGGAAAAATTTATGGCGGAGCTGTAGGTGTTCAGATTCAATATGCTCATGACTGTACTATTTCTCACAATGAGATTGCCAACGGATATTATACAGGGTTGTCTGTCGGTTGGGTTTGGGGCTATGACGACCATGCAACTTATAATATCTTAATTGAGAAGAATCATATTTATAATATCGGGCAGGGTATGTTGTCTGATATGGGTGGTATCTATACTCTTGGTGTTCAGCCCGGAACCGTTATCCGAGGAAATGTAGTTCATGACATTATAATGTGGGAAGGCGGTTATGGTGGTAGTGCGTTTGCTACTGATGAAGGTTCTTCGTATCTTCTTATAGAAAATAATATCGGTTATAACTGTACTTATGATATATGGGGGCATCATTTCGGTAAGGAAAATATTGTGAGAAATAATATTTTTGCGTTAAGTCCGACAGGCGGATTGATGGTTACAAAAAAGGAAGACCATGTATCGGTAAGATTTGAACGCAATATTGTTATAAGTAATTTTGCACCGATTTATAAAACCGACGGTGAAAATCAAAGCTGGGTAGATGATTCAAATCTTCTTTGGGACTATACTTTAAAAGAAGGAATACTCAGTTTGCCGGCGCCTTTTGCCGAAGATTTCAAAAATACTAAAGAGAATGTCTTGAATAATATTATTAAAAATAATCAGGCAAAACTAAGGGAAAACGGATTCTATAATAATGCAGTAATTGCAGACCCACTTTTTGCTGATCCGTTCAACGGAGATTTCACTCTTGCGGAAAATTCGCCCGCTTATGATATCGGTTTTGAACCGATTGATGTCAGCGATGTTGGACCTCGTAATTAAATATAAACAGAAAGACTTGAGCGTAAAAACTCAAGTCTTTTTTGCTTTTTTTTATATTTCCAGATAGCCTTTGAGAACTTTCAATGTGTTCCATGCTCCGTCAATATGGCTTCTTTCATAGCCGTGGCTTGCGTATACACCGGGGCCGATAAGTCCGTGACGGATATCGTAGCCTGCGGTGAGGGTTGCATCAACGTCTGAACCGTAATGGGGGTAAACATCTACCGCATAGTCGGCTCCTTCACGTTTTGCTCCGTTTATAAGCTTTGTTGTGAGTTCATAGCTATAAGGCCCTCTGGAATCCTTTGCGCAAATAGAGACTTGTTTTTCTGTGCAGGTGATACCGTCACCGACACAGCCCATATCTATGCCAACTGCCTCTGTAACGCCTTCAGGAACTGATGCACAACCACCATGTCCAACTTCTTCGTAAACTGTGATATGTGCGTAAGTTTTGCGTTTGGGGGTGATATTTTTATCCTTTATGAATTTAGCCAAAGCGAAAACGATTCCTACAGAAAGCTTATCGTCGAGGAAACGGCTCTTTATATAACCCGATTCGGTAACTCTCGTTCTTGGGTCGAAGCAAACTATATCACCAACTTCGATACCCAAAGCTCTTGTTTCAGCGGGTGATTTTACGTCTTCGTCTATAACTACTTCCATGTTGTCAAAAGTTCTGAGGCAGCTGTTATAGTCGTCATTTACGTGGTAGGAAGCGTTGTTTAACTGGAAAGTACCATCGTATATTCTTCCGTCACGGGTGTATATCTTGACATTTTCAGCTTCTCCGTTGTTGGGGCTGAGGCCGCCGAGTTTTGTGAGTTTCAATCTTCCGTTTGCTTTGATCTGAGCAACCATGCCTCCGAGAGTGTCTGCGTGGGCTTCGATAAGTACACCGTCATTTTCGTCTTCGCCACCGAGGTCAACGAGGACTCCTCCTTTGTTTGTGATGGTTGCATTAAAACCAATCTCTGAAAATTCTTTTTGTGTCCATTCAGAAACTTCTTTTGTGAAGCCTGAGGGGCTGTCTATCGCCAAAATTTCAACCGTTTTTTGTATTGCAAAATCTGCGTATTCTTTAATCATTGTATATTATCTCCTTATAAGAGTTTACTTTATATAAGTATAGCACATTATTTCTGTTTTGTAAATAGGTGAAAGAAAAAATAATTGAAAAAAATTTAATTTCCCTCTTGCAAAAAGCTGAAAAGTATGGTATTATATTAGAAAGAAAAATCAATTTTAAAATAAAGGAATGATGATCATGGATTTTAAAAATGTACCTAAGAAATATCGTCCTATACCTTTTTGGTCATGGAACGAGAAACTTGAAACAGGGGAGACCCGTGAACAGATCCGCAAAATGGATGAAGTTGGCATTGGCGGCTTCTTCATGCATGCACGCGGCGGTCTTCAGACTGAATATATGGGTGACGAATGGTTCGATAATGTCGGTGCAAGTGCTGACGAAGCAGCTAAGACAGGAATGTATGCATGGGCTTATGACGAAAACGGTTGGCCCAGTGGCTTCGGCGGCGGCAAAGTCAACGGTAAAGGTTTGAAATACCAGCAGAAATATCTCCGTTACAAGGAAGGTGAAGATGCTGATCAGGAACATCTTATTATAAATAAAGACGGATATTGCTTCTACTACGATGTTAACCCGTTTTATGTAGATACTCTTGACCTTGAGGTTACACAGGATTTTATCAATGAAATATATGAACCTTATTACGAGAAATTCGGCAACAAATTGGAAGGATTCTTTACGGATGAACCTCAGATCTCAAGAAACGGTATCCCTTGGAGTTGGAAGTTCCCGGATGAGTATAAGAATAAATACGGCGAAGATATTCTCGATAAGCTTATTGAGCTCTATAAGCCTGTAGGTGATTACAAACAGACAAGAATTAAGTTCTGGAAGCTTGTTACGGATCTTTTCTCAGCTCACTTCATGAAGCCCATTTATGATTGGTGTACCTCTCACGGTTATCAGTTCACCGGTCACTTGGTTCTTGAGGAAGATTTTGTTTGCCAGATCGTTTCCAACGGTGCTTGTATGCCTCATTATGAATATTTTACAATGCCCGGTATGGACTGGCTCGGCAGACATAACCATAAGGTTCTTACACAGCACCAGTTGAAATCTGCTGCAAGACAGCTTGGTAAGGAACAGGTCCTTTCCGAAACTTTCGCTTGCTGTGGTCATAATGTAGGTCACGATGAGCTTAAATGGATCTATGAATATCAGATGGTAAATGGCGTTACGGTTCTTTGTCAGCACCTTGAAGGTTATTCCAACAGAGGTCTCCGTAAACGTGACTATCCGCCTGCAATGTATATTCAGCAGCCTTGGTGGAAGGATTACAAAATGTTCAACGATGCTATGAGCCGTACAGGTATGGTTCTTACAGGCGGAGATGACTGCGTTGACGTTCTTGTTTTGCATCCTCAGACAACTGTATGGTCAATGTTTGATTGCACTGACAATAAACCTATTCATGAATACCACAGAAGATATATGGATATGCTTCTCAGACTTGAAGCGAAACATATCAATTTCCATCTCGGTGATGAAACCCTCATTGAACGTCACGGTAGAGTAGAGGGTAAAGAATTTATCATCGGTGAAAAGAGATATTCCACAATCGTTATGCCCGAACATGAATTCTTCTTTGATAATACAGAAAAGCTTCTTGCAGAGTTCAAGGCTAACGGCGGTATAATTACAACAGAGGAAGAACTTGAATTCAACGATGTGGTTGATGTTCCCGAGATTACATTCTGCAAGCGTAAGCATGATGGCTTTGATATTTATTTCTTTGTAAACAGTAATGTTGAAACTTTTGATGCTACAATTAAAGTGGGTAATAAAGTTCTTGATCCTGTAACAGGTGAACTTTCCGATTTCAGCGGTAAGTATACATTTAAGAAGTATGCATCACTTATTGTTATTGATGATGGTAAGGGCAGAGTCGCTGTTCCTGAAACGAAAGCTCTTAAACCTGTTGACCTCAGCGGTAAATGGAATATTGATTCTGTAACTGAAAACTCAATTACTCTTGACTATTGCGACTACTACTTCGATGGAGTTCTTGAAGAAAAGAACGGTTATGTTCTTAATGCAATGTACAGAGCTATTGAAAGAATGAAGAAGACTCACATCACTTGCGAGTATACGATTGAAGCTGCTTACAAGCCCGAAAGCATTTATCTTGCTTGTGAAACGCCTGATCTCTTTGACATCAAGGTTAACGGCGAAGTTATTGACAAGACAGATTGCGGATATTTCAGAGATAAATCCTTCAGAAAGATCGATATTGCCAAGTATTTCAAGATTGGTGAAAACAAGATCGTTCTTGATATTGATTTTGAACAGTCTGCAGAAGTTTACGCAAACATTGAAAAGGGTAAGAGATTTGAATCTGAAAAGAATAAGCTTACTTTCGACATTGAGCTTGAACAGATCTACCTGGTAGGTGACTTCGGCGTTGACGGTATTGGCGAATACAAGCCTATGCCCAATAACTCCACTTATTTTGAAGGTAAATTTGTTATTACAGAACCTAAGAAAGAAATTACACTTGAAAATATCGAACAGCAGGGCTTTATTGGTTTTGCAGGCGATCTGACTGTAAGCAAGAAGTTTAACGCTGAAGACACCGCTATGATGCTTGACTTTGTAAAGAAGGGTATCAACGTTGTTAAGGCTAAAGTTAACGGCAAGGATGTTGGCACATTCATGTGGGAGCCCTATACAGCTGACCTTTCCGACTATGTAGTTGAGGGTGAAAACGTACTTCAGCTTACTCTTGTAAACAACCTCAGAAATATGCAAGGTCCCTTCCATCTTCCCATTGGTGAAGATTTCGGTGTTGGTCCCGGCAGCTTCTATAAAGAACGTTGTGTATGGAGTGGCGGTTATAAAGATTGGAATGACAACCGCAGCATTGTTGACGTTACAATTAAAAACAGATAAATAAAATGTTGCAGGCATCGATTTTTATATTTCGATGCCTTTTTCCTAAGAGGTGTTAAAATGAAAACGGAATTCCTATATACTAAAATGGATGAGATCTTCGGACCTCAGGAAAATTTTTCAAAAGATATGATGAAAGATAAATGGAGAGTTCTGCCGTATGAAGGTGATACTCTCTGCGGAAACATGATAGTTTCGGACACTTATGAAGCCGATGACCTTTATTTTGATCCCAAGCTTACAGGTTGGTATAAAATATATATAGGTCTTATGGCTGATAGTCAGGTTGGAATCAAACTGTCTTCAGAAAGAAACTATATGATTTACAGTACTTCAAAAAGACCTTCGGAATATCATGTCGGAAAAGCTATTGAAGAAAATCTCTGGCGTTGTGTTGATATGACGGGGGAGAGAATTGAAGTTTCAAAAAAGGTATGGACAACTCCGTACTCATCATATCTTGCAAGTATTCGTTTTGTGCCGATGACAGATTCTGAAATATATGAATATAAATATGAATGTTCAAGAACGGATACTAAAAACCTTTATGCTACAGATGATATGCATAACCGTTTATATTTTTGCGATATGAAAAATCTTTCCGATTGGGATCCTGTTGTTTTGAAATATGAGAATTCTGACGTTGAATGGATCTCAATGGAAGATTTACGTATGTACATTGACAGAACAGACCTTCTCGATAATATTGACAATATCTACTTCTCACGTTTCGGAGATAAAATGGTTGCAATCAATAACAGTAGGTTTGATTTCGGCGAAGTTCTCAAACATCTTGTAGGTCTCGGGCATGACAAGGGTTATAGAATGAGCGTGTCTTTACGTATGGGAGCTTGGGGGATGGGTTTCCCTTATGACGGAACTTACTTCGATAATAATTTTGCCATGACTCATACCGAATGGCGTTGCATAGACAGAAACGGTGATATGTTCAATGCAATGTCCTACGCATTTCCTGAGGTTCAAAAGCATATTACCAAACATATTGTTCAATCTGCAGAGTCGGGCTGTGATGCTGTAACTTTAATTGCGCACAGGGGTATTCCTTATGTGCAGTATGAAAAACCTGTTGCAGACAGATTCTATGAGCTTTATGGGGAATATCCCTACGAGCTTCCTCTTGATGAGCCCAGACTTCATGCCCTCCATTGTGAGATAATGACAGAGTTTGCAAGGGGTGTAAGAAAAGCTCTTGATGAAACATACGGTAAAGACAAGGTTAAACTTCATTTGCGTACAATGTACAGTCTTCATGATACCAAATATATCGGCATTGATGTTGAAGAATGGGCAAAAGAAGGGCTGATTGATACTGTAATTGTCTATGCTCAAAGACATTACGACCTTTATGACGGTGATATCTGGCAGGAGGGTAAGGAATATAGAATAGATATTGATAAATATACAGATTATGTTGTGAAAATGGGAAGATGTTCTAATTCCCACCTTGACCACGATGTTTTCTATCCATTCATCGGTCCGTATACGAATTACAAAGGTGAAATATGTGGTCCAAAAACAGAGCAAGAAAGAATAGATCAATGGAACAGCCTTGAAGAGAGGTATGGTGTGAAAGTATATATTGAACTTATGCCAAGACTTATGTATAATGAGGAGTTCCGAAAATGGGCGCTTGATCTTTACGGTCTCGGAGTTAAACGCTTCGGAATATGGGATTCATTTATGCGTGTTTGGTCAAATTCCATGTGGAAAACTCTTTCAAAAATAGGTCATAAGGAAGATCTTGCACAAATGGATACAAGCAGTCATGTGAAGTATTACAGAATATCCAAACTCGGAGCTTATCATATTGGCAGATACAGTCCTACATGGGGAGGTTAATTTTATGGAAAATATTATCAGAGTGAAAAGCGGCGAATCTATCCGTGAAGCTCAGATCAAAGCAAGAGAGCTTGAAAACGCAACTGTTATCGTTGAAAAGGGTGTGTACAGAGAGTCACTTGAATTCGACGAAAGAGACAACGGCACAACGTACATTGGTGAAGGCGCAGTCCTTACGGGCGGTCTTGAGGTTGCATACAGCGACACAAAGGATATTCCCGAAGAAATAAAAGATAGACTTACTTCTGAGGCTGCTGAAAAGGTCAGATGTATTGATTTGAAGGATTACGGCTTCTGCAAGGACGATTGGGGCGATCTTTACGCAATAGGTGCGTATCATACCGCGAGAAAATATGACGGCGTGAATTTGGGTGTTAATATGGAAGTGTTTTCCGACGGCAAAAGAATGAAACTTTGCCGTTACCCAAACGAGGGTTATCTGAAGCTTGACAATGTCAAGAATCAAGGGGACCCGGGTGAGTTCCCACCGCAGAACTATTGGGAAAACTGGGAAGGAAGACGAAACCATGACGGTGGTTCTTATATTATAGATAGAGAAACCAATAAATATATCTCCAAATGGAAAGAACCTGAAACCGCCTGGATGTTCGGTTATTTCTATTGGGATTGGGCTGACGCTTCAACTCCTGTTAAAAAGATAGACAATATTAACAGAGCCGTATATCCTGAATTTGTTGCAAGATTTGGAGCAAGGGCGGGCGCTGATTATTACTTCTTCAATGTACTTGAAGAACTTGATGCGCCAGGGGAATACTACCTTGACAGAAAAAACGGTCTTCTTTACGTTTATACATACAATGAGGGAGACAAGATAGAAATTTCTCTCAGTGAAAAGCCGCTTGTAAAAGCTTCAAACATTGAAAATGTGACCTTTGACGGCTTTGAATTTAAGTGCACGCGAAACAGCGGTGTTGTTATTTCAGGCAACGGAAATACTGTTAAAAACTGCCTTGTCAAGAATGTTGCTACGCATGGTATCGTTGTTGACGGCTATGAAAATACTGTTGATAACTGTGAGGTCACACGTACGGGCTGCGGTGGAATATATCTCAGCGGCGGCGAAAGGCTGACTCTTAAACGTGCGAATAATAAGGTAACAAATTGTCTTATTCACGACTATTCCGAGGTATATCAGACGTATCAGCCCGGTGTAAACCTGCAAGGGGTTGGACAGATATGTGCTCATAATGAGATCTACAATACTCCTCATGAAGCGATTCAGTACGGAGGCAACCTTCATTTGATCGAATACAACTATTTGCACGAGGTCGTTCTTTATTCCGCAGATGCCGGCGCTATCTATACAGGCAGAGACTTTGCGGGCTACGGAACCGTTATCCGCTACAATATTCTCAAAAATGTAGGTGGGGAAGAACTTCATCCTGAGGGCATTTATTGGGATGATGCTCAGCCCGGGCAGACAGCTTACGGAAATATCCTTATAAATGTGGGACATTGGGCGTTCGAGGTCGGCGGCGGCAGAGATTGTGTTGTCAGAGACAATATTATTGTTAATTCAGGTGGCGAACCTCTTCATTACGACGACAGGGCTTACGACGGCTTCTTCCATGACGGTTGGTACAGATCTCATATTATGGTCGAAAATGAAGGGGAGTATGAAAGTCTCGTAAATGTGCCTTATAAGGAAGGTATATGGGCGGAAACATTCCCCTCACTTGCAAAGGTCGAAATTGCTTTCGCTAAAAAGGATTCTCCCGATTTCGTTGTTTACCCTGCAAACGGTGTTTTTGAAAACAATATTATAATACGCGATAAGGGCAACAATTTCGATATTTATGATACTGTTTATAAGTACAGCCATATTGGTGTGAACCCCGAGTATAAAACTTGTGAAGAGGCAGGATTTGATCTTGAAACGCTTAAGTTCAATGTACAGCCTGAAAATTTCCCTGAGATTCCTGTTGAAAAAATAGGCAGAAACAAATAAAATGTAAGAATTTATGTGGTTGGAGATGGCCGTGATCTTTTGTATGAGGTACTATATGAATACGCCGTTCTACTTCGGGCAGTTCCTCGGCGTGTATGTCCTCACTTCTGTAATAATCCTCGCCCTCTCCGCCATCGTCGCACGCCTCGCAATCAGAAAGTACGACATTTGCACTTTGATAAAGTAAAACTTTTATCTGAATTTGCAGGTTTGATATTCGAAACCCCGGATAATAGTGCCGAAAAAGTTTTAATTGGGACGAATTTCTTAATAATATTAAAAAAAAGAGTGTTTTGTGTTGACAAAAGTATTTGTTCGTGGTATAATTAAAGAAAAAATATTTAAGAGGTTACCATGGCTAAGATTAGACAACCCTACAACGACTCCGATATCCAGGCGGCTAAAGCAGAAAAGTATTTGATAAACAAATTAAGAGCTATAAGAAAGGTTCAGAATGTTACTCAGAGTGATCTTGACGCAGTTTGCGGTATGAATCAGTCCTCTGTTTGCCGTTTTGAAAGATCTGACCCCGATTATAAATGCTCTTTCAGAGTTTTCCTGAAAGTTGCTCATGCTCTCGGTTATGAGATAGAACTCAAACCCGTCAGCGAAAAAGCTATTCAGGCTCAGAAATTTGAAAGCTTTTTCAGTTCTTCAGATACTATTCCCCAGGATCTTTCTCTTCCTGAGAAACTTGTTTACAAAAGTATCCACGATAAAGGAGAAACAACACGTTCTCAGCTTATAAAAGAACTGGAGTTCAGTTCAAGAACCATCGACAGAACTTTGATTTCCTTGCTTGGTCGTCAGCTTATTTCCGAATCCGGAGATCAACTTCACCGTGTTTGGACAATTAAAAAATAATTCCTTCAAAACAGTCAAGTAAAATCTTGGCTGTTTTTTTTATAAAAAAGTAATAATTTTCACTTGAAAACGGCTTGACAAGCTGTCTGTCATGTGATATAATAGTGATGTAAATCTCTAAATTTTTGTTTTACAGAAAGGATGTTTTTCTTATGTTAAAAAGATTTACTGCATTTTTAATTCTCATCGGTATGATGTTTGTCAGTGCCTGTTCTTCAGGACCTGAATTGATGTCTTTTATTGAAGAAAATGGTGGATATGAAGGCCTTGACGGACTCACATTGTATTTTACGGCAAACTTTGGACCTGCGGATGCTTCAGATACGTCTGATAAAACTCCTTTTTTGGGATATATACAGAATACTGAGTTCTACGATATGGCAATAGCAAGAGTTGCTAAGGTGGAAAAAGATCTTGATGTTAATATCGAGCCTTCTCCTGAAGGCAGAGAGCTTTCGGATATTGTATATTTACTTGCCAGCGGTGGCGGTAAGTTGGATGCAATCATCGGTGTTGCGGTCGACTATATTGGCGGTTTGATGTCTTCTTTGGCCCCTGCATTTACTCCGATGTCTGCGGTGTCTCAGTATATTGATATCCATGACAGTGCAAAATGGGGCGCTCCTGAGCGTTTGGAAATGTTTGCATGGAATGGAGATATTTATGGTGTAATTCCTAATTATTGGCCTGAACTCCAGTTCTCCAGCAGTGACTTTATTGTTATTCCCAACATTGACTATATCGAATCCATTGGTCAGACCGACCCCCGTGATTTCTTTGAAAACGGCGTTTGGACTTTGGAAAAAATGGACGAGCTTATTCCTCTTTATGCTCAGTACTCCGAAGTCAAAGAAGAAACAGTTTACGGATTTTCCGCAAACGAGAGACATCTTTACGAAATGCTTGTTCAGTATTACGGTGCGGATTGGGCTCAGAAAAACGATAACGGTCAGTGGGAAATCGGTTCCCTTACTTCCGGAGGTCGTCTTGCGGCAGAAAAGCTTCATGATTATCTGACAGGCGAGCTCAGTGATCTTATTCTTTTTGATAAGGTTGGTACTCAGACTTATTATTGGGGCCAGCAGCAGATTGCAATGAGCCTTTTACATACCCTTTGTTTGACAGAACCCAATGCGTTGATCCCCCTGGTTGGCTTTGAGTACGGTGTTCTTCCGTTCCCCTCACAGGATGGTAAGTCTATCAGAGGACAGTTTGAACGTAACGTAGAAGCTCTTATGATAACATCCTTTACGATGTATGCTGAAGAGGCTGCAAAGGTTCTTAACGCCATTTACGAACCTCTTGAAGGCTATGAGGGTATCGATCAGCTGAGAGAAAGATATAACACAAATCTTTTCTTTGACGAAAGAGACACAGAGATCATGTTTAAGCTTGCAGAATCAGTTAGACTGTTACCTTCAAACTCTATCGGTGAAGTAAATATTCTGATTGCTGAAAACCTTAAGAAAGCCGATGCTGCTGAAGTTCTGGACAGATATTCTTCACAGCTTAATGATATTTTGGAAAAGGAGCTTATCCCTGTTAAAGAAACTATGGAAAAGCTTTTCCCCGGATATAATGATTGATGAGATAATATTCCCAACAGTTCATGCTGTTGGGAATACTGCTAAGCAGATTCAGCTTTGAGATTTTTAAGGAGGTTTTTTAATGTCTAAACCAAAAATATATGATGATTCAAAATATATTAACAAGGAGACTTTTCAATATTTCTGTAATACAAATGAAGAGTTTCTGAAAGCCCCTGTAAAGGGTGTTATCGTAGAGCTTCCCGGATTAGGCGGCGGGTCATGTCTTGGAGGGGGAATCGAACGCGGCAGTTATGATTCTGATTTTGCAATTGATTGCGGGGCAAATGGTGTGTATGTAGCCTATATTTTCCCTGGTCCATGGAGTTGGGGAAATAAGGGAACAACACGCATTACAGACGCTGTGGTTTGCGCTATTGCGGATAAATATGATTTGGGTGATAGTTTCCCTCTTTGTGTCTGCGGTGGCAGTATGGGCGGCGAGGGAGCCTTAAACTATGCCTGCGACAGTAATTTAAATGTGACGGCTTGTGCTGCTGCTTGTCCTGCGAGTGATGTTTATGAAACAATGAATATTCATCCGGATCATCCACGAACTGTAATAAGTGCCGTAGCTTGCTATGACATGTCTCTTGATGAAGCGATCGACTCTATATCTCCGATAAAAAGGGTTTCAGAATTGCCGGAGATTCCTTATTATATTTGTTCTGACGGTGTTGATTATTATTGTCCTTCAGAGTCATGTGATAAACTTGTTGATATGATGCGTGACAGGAATCTTTGTGTTGTTTACCGTCAGCAACCGGGGCTTCAGCATGGGGAGTTTTCTCCTGAAGTCTGGAATGAAATTCACGAATTCCTGTTGAACCATGCACTTGGCAGGTAAATATCGTGAATATAGAGAACATCTGTTTATTTAATAATTTTTACGGGAAAAACCTTTTATAAAAAGGTTTTTCCCGTAAGTGTTTATCAATCAGTTATTTTATGTTTTATCAGTCTACCAATCCGATTTCTTCAAAAGGAATAATTTCAAAGTCGGGGATAAGCTTCATGATTTTTGAGCCTTCTCTTACTGTGTAATTCTTTTCGTCTGGACCTTCAAAGCTTGACATATCATACTGAAGGAAGATGTTGTCTTCTACTGTGGAGAATTTTTCAAGATCAGCACCTAAGATGTAGGGCATATTTTTATTTATGTCGCCTGTACCGTAGTTGATGATAACAACGTTTTTAGTAATCGTATGACCTGTTGGGTTGGGGAAGAATGCGGGGTCATCTTTACTGTCTGTCTCAGGATTGAAATCGAATCTTGTTGTGTAGATTTCAGGGAATGTGGATTTCCATACTTCATTATCATACTCAATAAGGTCTTCGATTTTTGTACCCATAAAGTCATCAGAAACAATGGCTTCCATAGAAGATCCTGAGAGCCACATATCTCTGTTCCAATGTCCGACTTCAAGTGCACCGTATTCCATCTTATGGCTTGCGCAGTCAATAAAGATATTGTTTGAAATAACATTATCTCGTCCTGTACCTGCTTTTACGGCTGTATAGCCTGTGTTTTCAAATACATTACCGTAAATCGTCTGTCCGCTGTAGCTTGAGTCTAAGTAGATAGCATGAGTATGAGTATCTTCCTGACCGATGTCATGGATATAGTTGTACTGGATAACATTTCCTCTGCCTGTAAAGCCGAAACCGTTGTAGATAGCGGCACAGTCCTGTGTTTCTGTACAAACATTGTAAATTTCATTGTATTCAATGGTATTGAGCATTGAGCCTGTTGAAACTGCATTGTGGGGTGCGTTATAAATTTCGTTATGAGAAACTGTTGTGCCGATAGAACCGGGCCAGATGCCATAAGCGTATGTTCTCGAAATCTGACCGAAATCACGGACGATATTGTTGTAAATAAGGTTTTCAGATTTTGTAAGTGTTTCTTTGTCGCCACCGTTAGTTATAGTAATGGCCTGACCGCCGATGTTACTTACTTCGCAGTTTGAGATTGTAACATGGTTACCTACATTGATAGAGAAACCGCCTGAACGTGTGGAACCGATGCTGCAATGGTCAAATGTAACATGGTTTGCTGTGTTGATAGATACACCATGACCTCTTGTATATCTGATATCAAGTCCAACAAAGTTGATATAACTTATATCTGACGCGGATAAAAGGGGAGTTGCATCATTTGCAAAAACGAGAGTTGATGAGTCGAATTTCTTATCTGCGTAAACATAAAGAATTCCGTTTTCTCTGTCAACATAATATTCACCTGGGCAGTCAAGTTCTTCAAATGCATTGTAGAAAATGTATTTGTAGTTATCGATCAGATATTCACCGCAGGGGTATGCCAAAGTTATAGTTTTTGCAGCTTCATCGATTTTTCCGATAGGAACAGAATGTTCTGCCCATTCCCATCTGTAATAGCCGTATACCCATACTTCTGTGGGGTTCTTCCAGCTTTTTACGTGTTCAAAGGTTTCGTCATCTGCTGTAAAAGTTGAACCTCTGAATTCGGGATCGTTAATGTCCATGTTTAATACATTTTCAATGATTGGACCAAAACTGAGGAATTTGCTGAGATCCAGAAGTGCGTTGTTAGGATACATTGCAAGATAGGAACGGTCTCCGTTTATGTAGAGTTCACCTTCAGGAACT
This sequence comes from Eubacteriales bacterium, assembly GCA_045637625.1. GTDB lineage: Bacteria > Bacillota > Clostridia > Oscillospirales > UBA644 > HGM12619. The sequence goes on along the minus strand of JAZTZU010000045.1, from coordinate 19,537 downwards.
GTTGTAACACCGTATTCATCGAGGATACCGTGAGCGGAGTCCCAGGTTGATCTTACACCGAGTTCGCCCCAGTCAGAAGCGTCAAGTCCGTAAGACTTAAGATCTATTTTCTTGATGTTATTTGCTTCTGCCTGATTGATAAGTCTTGCTTTTTCTGCAGAATCAAGTTCTGTGAAATCTGCAGGGTCAAGAATTACGCCGCTGTTGATTGATGCCCCCAATTTTTCTGCTGAAACATATGTGATGGGGCATTCTGCTGTACCGGAATCTTCTTCGGTCAGAACAAGACCGTCATATTCACCTGTTGCAAGAAGCACTCTGACTCCACCGACGGGAAGACCTTCTCCTGCTTTAAGTTCGCGGATTTTTGTCTGTGCTTCGGGAACTGTTTTAAATGGTGCTGATTCACTGCCGTCACCGCTGGTTTCGACATTTGAGTCTACATAAATTGTTAATGCCGCACCTTCGACTTCCGAAGTGTAGGCATTTGGCTTTTCCATCTCAAAACTGAGCAGATTTTCCAGATTTGGTTGGGAACATGATGTTAGTAATGTTCCGGCCATCAATGTAGCCAAAGCTGCCGATGCTATTTTTTTGATCATTATTAACAACCTCTTTCTTAATATAAATTTAGTGTTTAATGTTCTACTGTATTATACCATAAAATCTCTGTAGTTGTCTATATGTAGATTTTAACATTTTTATGATATTTGAAGGCTGTGTGTCTTTTGATGAGATTGAATTGCTTCAGGTTTGTTTTGTTTCCGGTTTTAACGCAGTTATTTGTAGCTTTTTTATATCTAAATTGTTAAACCCATTGCAATTGCGGCCAATTCATGATATAATATATATTGAAAGTTTTAAACTCATAATGTTTAAATTAAAATAAACTCAGGAGGTATATCATGCCAATGAAAATGACTTTCCGTTGGTACGGAGAAGGTAACGACAAAATAAAGCTTTCCGACATCAAACAGATTCCCGGTGTTGAAGGCATCGTTTGGGCGTTACATCATAAAATGCCGGGTGAAATTTGGGAAATTGACGAGATCGCAGAGGTAAAGCGTCAGCTGGATGAGTACGGCTTCAATATGGATGTTGTAGAATCTGTAAATGTTCATGACGATATTAAGATCGGGCTTCCGTCAAGAGATAAATACATTGAAAACTACAAGCAGTGTATCAGAAACCTTTCAAAATTCGGCGTTAAAGTAATTTGCTATAATTTTATGCCTATTTTTGACTGGACAAGAAGTAATCTTTTCCATCCCGTCGGTGACGGTTCCACAGCTCTTTTCTATGAAAAGAACATGATTCAGGATGACTATAACGCTATGGCGAAATATATTCTTGATTTTACTGAAAAATACAATATGTCTTTCCCCGGCTGGGAGCCTGAAAGAATGGCTAAGCTTGATGAACTTTTCAAAGCTTATGAAGGAATTGATCACGAGAAGCTTTGGGCAAATCTCAAATATTTCCTTGAGGCTATTATGCCCACATGCCGTGAATGTGATATCAAAATGGCTATTCATATGGATGATCCACCATGGGATATTTTCGGTTTGCCTCGTCTTCTTGTTGATGAAGCAAGCATTGACCGTTTCCTTAAAATGGTAGATGATGAATATAACTGTCTTACACTTTGTACCGGTAGTCTTGGTGCAAATCCCCAGACAGATATTGCGGCTATCGTACGTAAACACTGTGACAGAATAGCATTTACCCATATCAGAAATGTTAAACACTTTGAAAACGGCGATTTCTCCGAAGCAAGCCACAGAGACTGTGACGGCGATACAGGTATTCTCGGAATACTCAAAGCTTATCACGATTGCGGTTATGAGGGTTATATCAGACCTGACCATGGCAGACATCTTTGGGGAGAAGGCCCCGGTACAGTTCGTCCCGGCTACGGTCTTTATGACAGAGCTCTCGGCATTATGTATATGCTTGGTGTTTGGGATTATCTGGAAAAATTTGATAAGAAATAAATATCTGTATATCAGACATGATGCCTTTTTTTCTGAGGTCTCATGTCTGAATTCTTTCTTTTTGGATGGAAAAGTTCACAAAAAAGCCGTGAAAGCCTATTGACTTTATTGGTGTAAAGTGGTATAATATATAAAATGCGTTAGAGCAGGAACAAGTAGCTTTGATTGAGCCTGGAGAGAGTTGTCGGTTGGTGTGAGACAAAGGGGTAGGTCACTGTGAATTCATTCTGTGAGCAGTACACCGAACGAATATTTATATTTTCAGTAGGCTGTAACGGGGGTTCCCGTCATAGAACACGGGTGTTGTTAGACACTCATAAGGCCGCGGTTGTGAAATTGCGGTAAACTGAGGTGGTACCACGGGTCTTCTCGTCCTCTGTATTCTTAATCGGAATATAGAGGACTTTTTGTTTTCCGTATTCCGAAAGTAACAGACTTTTATAGATTCGAAAGGAAATCAAATCATGGAACAGAACTACTATCAAAAAGAAATTGAAACCATGCCTGTTGAGGAACTTAAAAAGCTTCAATCGGAAAAACTTGTAAAACAGGTAAAGCATGTATATGAAAATGTACAGTATTATCGTGATCTTATGGACAAAAAAGGTGTTAAGCCTGAAGATATTCACGGAATAGAGGATCTTCATCTTCTTCCGTTTCTTTCAAAGGCAGATCTCAGAGATGCGTATCCTTATGGATTGCTTGCGACACCGCTTAAAGACTGTGTAAGAATTCATTCTACATCAGGCACTACAGGCCGCCGTGTGGTTGCATTCTATACACAGAACGATATTGATATTTGGGAAGATTGCTGTGCCCGTGCTATCGTTGCTGCAGGTGGAACGAAAGAAGATGTTTGTCAGGTTGCTTACGGTTACGGACTTTTTACCGGCGGTTTCGGCTTGAATGGCGGTTCACAGAAAGTCGGATGTCTTACACTTCCCATGTCTTCAGGTAATACTGAGCGTCAGGTTCAGTTTATGACAGATCTTCAGGCTACGATTCTTTGCTGCACTCCTTCTTATGCTGCTTATGTGGGTGAATATCTTAAGGAACAGGGTTATAAACCTGAAGATATTCCATTGAAAGCCGGTATTTTCGGCGCTGAGCCTTGGACAGAAGAAATGCGTCACAGTATAGAATCTACTCTTGGTATCAAGGCTTACGATATTTACGGCCTTACAGAAACTTCCGGTCCCGGGGTTGCATTTGAATGTTCAGAACAGTCAGGTATGCATATCAACGAAGACCACTTCATTGCTGAAATTATCGATCCCGATACAGGTGAAGTTCTTCCCGAGGGCTCAAAAGGGGAGCTTGTATTTACTTCTCTTGATAAGGAAGCTTTTCCGTTGCTCAGATACAGAACACGTGATATTTGTGTTCTTTCACGTGAAAAATGTTCCTGCGGAAGAACTCTTATTAAAATGGCTAAACCTATGGGAAGAACAGATGATATGCTCATTATCCGTGGCGTAAATGTGTTCCCCAGCCAGATCGAAACAGTTCTTCTCAATGAGGGTTATGAACCCAACTACCTGATTGTTGTAGACAGAGTAAACAATAATGATACTTTTGAAGTAGATGTGGAAATGACAGCCGAGAAGTTTACCGATAAAGTAAGTGAAGTTCTTGCAATGGAAAGATCACTTTCAGATGCGCTGAAGACAATGCTCGGAATCAATCCTAAGGTTCGCCTTGTTGCTCCCAAGAGCATTGCGAGAAGTGAAGGTAAAGCTAAACGAGTTATTGACAAACGTAATTTGGTTTGATATAGAAAGGGGATTTAATCATGGCAATTAAACAGTTAACTATTTTTGTGGAAAACAAGCAGGGAACAATGGTTTCGGTTACAGGAACTCTTGCTTCTCACGATGTAAATATCAGAGCTCTTTCTATTGCTGAAACAGAAGCTTTCGGTATTCTCCGTCTTATTGTGAACGACAATGAAACAGCTGAAAAAACTCTTGCCGATGAAGGTTATCTCTTTAAGGTTACAGAGGTTGTCGGTGTGAAGATTGGTGATGCTCCGGGTAAGCTGACTTCCGCTCTCGAAATTCTGGATAAAGCGGGTATCAATGTTGAATATCTGTATGCGTTCATGGCCCGTACCGAAAAGCATGCGTATGTGGTTCTTCGTGTAGAGGATAATGACGCTGCTGAAAAGGCTCTTGAAGATGCAGGATTCCACCTTATCACAGATGCAGACATAAATAAACTCTGATAATCAAGTATAAAAACGGTCATGATATTAAATCATGACCGTTTTTGGTTTTGTATCGGGATCAATCCCATGCGTTTATGCTTTCATCAAGCTTAAAGTTAACTGCAGTCTCTATGCTTTGAATGTTCTCAGCAATAGAACCTGTTCTTGCTGCCTTTTCCAGAACATCAAATAAGGTTGCATCAGTATAAGCGAAAAGGACTCTGTCAAAATAAACATTTTTGCACATTGTCATGTATACTTCTGCGGACATCTCATCAAAGAAGTTTTCATCTTTAAAGGTTTCCTCCCATTCGCCCGCAATTTCATCAAGGGGAGCATAGAGAAGTGTTAAAAAGTTTCCGAGTTCGTCAGTATTTTCGAATTTTTCTTTTGTAACACACCAAATTCCGTTTTCGATTGAAAGAACGCCCTTTGTATTATCTGTTGCATTTGGTCCGTCAGGGATATAACAGTGACCTACATTTTGCATTCTGTAATTGTATTTTGCAAAAGCCATACCTGAGTATTCGGTAGAGATGGCATACATTCCGTTTATGAAGTTTTCAGAAAGAACATCATAATTTGCATCGTTGGGTTCAAGATAACCGGATTGAAGCAGATTGTGTGTATATTGTAAAGCTTCTGTTACTGTTGGGTCATTTAAGCCGTATTGATATTCTCCGTTATTGTTGATCTTTATATATTCACATCCGTTTGAGAGAACCATCATACGTGGAAAATACTGATTGAAGAAACTAAGGTATACAGGTTTGTCTTCCGTTGAAGAATCAGCGCATGCTTGTCCAATAGATTCAAGAGCTTCCCAGTTCCATTGCCCCTGTTCGTAAAGCTCGTTTGGGTTTGGATGTGCGATATCTGTAAATACCTGAGGATTATAGTTTACTGCGTTGCTGAAACCTATCTGAGAATAACCCCAATGCTGAGGCCAGATTCCTACGAGTTCACCATTCCATGTGAAAGTTTCTATAAAAGCTTCTGTTCCGAATCTTTCATCTGAAAAATCCATATTAGGTATATCGTATACGTTCATAAAATATCCCGCAGAGTACATAGGATAAAGATATTTTATTTGTCCTGTAATCAGGTCTGCTTCCGGAATTCCTGAAATATAATATGTGGCATAGTCAGCCGCATCTCCTGCTGAGTGTACTATTTCACAGTTGTATTTTGTCTGAAGCTCATCGAATCTTTCCAATAAAAGTTCTTTGCGAACTGAAGGAACTTCTCCCGGAGCAATATAGTTGAGTTCTACTCCGTAGTTTCTGATTCTGAATACCATGCCGTCAAAATCTAAATCGGAGGATTCGTTGCTCAGAAACGGAAGAAGAGTAGGTGCTTCTCCTGTACATGATGTCAGTATAAGTATCAGAAGGATCAATGCCGACAGCTTTGTAAATATGTGTTTTTTCATGTTTGAAAGCTCCTTTAAAGTATTCTTTTAATATTAGGATTTTTTTATTTTTTTGCTGAATTTAATGTTGACTATCAATACGGATCCAAGTATCATAACTATACCGAGCACTTTTTGCCAGTTCATTATTTCATTAAAGATTATGATTGAAAGAATTGTGCTGACAACAGGTTCAAGTGTTGCAAGTATTCCTGCCGTTCCCGGTTCTGTCCCTTTCAGACCTGCTGTATATGCCAAATAGGGAGACAGGCATGTTACAGGTCCGAATAACAGCATTAACGGAATAATGCTTCCGTTTGAATTGGATACCGTTTCGGGAATTGTCGAAAGATTTGCCAGGGGGATAGTAGTTAAGGTTACAAGCAGAAATGTGTAGAAAGTTACGGTCATTGTGTCATACTTTTCAACACCGTATCTTCCGAAGATGCTGTAAAGACCGTAGCAGAGACCTGAAAGTATACCCGCGATCACACCTATTGTTGAAACTGTTGCCCCCGGAGTCAGAATTCCGGATACAAGGAAGCATCCGAGAATTGTTACTATTATTGCCGCTACTTTTCTTCCCGTAAGTTTTTCTTTGAAAAGAAATGCTGAGAATATCATTATGAAAGCAGGGGAGGTGTACAGTAACGCGGAAGCTATGGACATTGAGCAGTATTTTATAGCTATCTGGTTGCAGATAGTGAATATCATAAGGCTGATGATTCCTGTTCCGATAAATATCCATATGTCTTTGAGCTTAAATTTGAATTTTGATTTGTCCTTAATAAGCAGGAATATTCCTAACAATACAGTTGAAAGCGCTGATCTGAGAAATACTATCTGCAAAGGGTCGAATCCTGCTTCTCTCAGATATGTTATGAATACGCCTGTTGTACCCCAAAGTATTCCCGAGAGAAGTATGAGAAATATTGAAACGGGGGAAGATTTTTGTTTTTCCATTTGTTTAGTCCTTTTTATTTTATATAGTATTTTTTTTAATAATAACAACCTCTGGGGTTATGTTTTCGTTATCAATGTCAAGCATCATGAAACGATTCTCTGTGCCTTCACACATTCCAACAACGGTAACATATCTGATATCGTCTTCGGTTGCGTCCTCGTATTCGTGCTTGTGTCCTTGAATAACAAGTCTGACCTTGCCGGAATCTTTGATCACTTGCTTTATCTCATCGGAATTGTTGACCTGATACATCTTACCGGCAGCATTGTTTATTGGTTCGTGAATCGCGATGATGCATTCTCTGTCAGAAGAATAGAGTGCGTTGCGTAAAAATTCTATCTGTTCAGCAGGGATGTTCGTGTCCATCCAGTCAAAGCCATCGGGGGAGTAGTGTTTCATATCTGCTTCATAATTTGCGTCAAGGGTTATGATCCTGTAGTCTCCGATATCGTATATGTATGGAGGAAGTTCTAACCCTGTAAGCTTTTGCAATAATGGTTTTTCTGCAACCTTGAAGTCGTGATTTCCCGCTGCAAGAACAAACGGAATTCCTGACGAGTTAATGAGCGATACAACTTCAGCCAGACATTTATAGTTTGCGTCAATATCGTTTCCCGCATCAACCATGTCACCAAGACAAAGTATGAGGTCTGCATTATGTTCAGAGAAATACTCCATTGCTTCTTGAATTTTGTTGAGGGAAAGGGAGCATAGCCGCGTACCTTCAAGAGCGCTTTCCATGCAGTAATGTGAGTCACTGAAAAGTCCTATTCTCATAAGTCTGACCTCCGGTTATTATCTCTTTTGTTTTAGTCTTGCCTCTGGATTTTTATTTTCGAGAGTCCAGCGGAACAATGTTTCAATGAATATCATGTGACTTCTGTATATCTGATCGTTATTCAGACAGTACGGATCATCGCATTCTGTCAGACCTTGATTTGATTCGTATGTAACGCATGGTTCGCCGCATGTGTGGAATACCGCAGAGGTAAGCATGAATGAGGGGAGTCCTGTATCTTCTCCGCCTGTCTGTGCAAAGTTTTTGTGTATCATTTTGAAAATGAGATCTTCTTTTGCAAAAGCTTCAGTTGCGAGGTCAGCGACTTCCATCATCTGTCTTCTTGCATCGGCAGTTATGTAACTTACGGGGAAATACGTGTTGTAGGTGTTTCCGCCTCCATGGAAAAGTATTGTAAAGTCCGGTGCAAATTCTTTGGCTGTGTTAAGTACATTTTTTACCTCATTGCAAGGGTTTGTGAAATAATCGTCGTGCATCATGTTTACACCGTCGTCATTGAAATATCCGCCGAGGAAATCGCAGTAATCTTTGATCGGGTGGATCATTTTGCAATCCGGATATCCGCATAGTTCTCCGTTTTTCCATGTTCCCTGACCGTAATACCTCAGATCATGGAATGTATGTCCTACGAAGTTATCAAACGGGATTCTTGCTCTTCCGTCGGGGTTACACATCGGTATAATAATGATATGAAGCTTTTCTGCAAGTTCAAGAATCTTATCGTTCCTGTTTCCTGCAAGATCTGTACCTGTTTCAAGCAGGCTTATAAGATTCATCAGGGCAACTGTCCCTTCGAACTCTCCGCCGTGGATACATCCGGCAAGAAATACTGTTGGGACATAATCAGCCCCTGTTTTATCTGCGTAACATTTATAATCAAAAGCGCCTAATGCACTTGAAAGACTTGCCTTTGATTTCGGCAGTGTGTTTTTACCGTATTCTATCATGTAAATAGATCTTCCGCCAGCAGAGGGGAGAAGTTCTGTAACTTTACCTTTTTTGATTTTTTTTATATCCTCGTTTACAACTTCAACACTTGAGTGCCAGTAAATTGGAGGTGTTACTATTTCTTTCATTTCTTTCTCCTTTATATACTGAATTCAGCCTCGTAACCCTCACCGACGGAATCCTTTGTATTCAAAGAAAGTTTTGCTGTGTCGGAAATATTTGTTGTGTAACGATTATCAGCTGATACCAGCTTCAGATTTCTGTTTATCTCGATATTTATCGCATCTACTTTATTTGTAGGTTCGCAAACTTTGATTTTAAATTTACCGTTTACTTCCGAGAATGTAACGATACATGCTGTATCAACTTTGATGCCTGCGCATTCTCCAGCTTCGTAAAATATGATACCTGTAATTCCAAGACTTTTTTCTCTTACAGCCTGACATTCAGGAGTATTTGAAAGTATCTCAAAATCAGGATCTTCAGCATATTTTGCAAGTTTTTCTTCGTCAGCGTAGGGGAGAACTGCATAAGCATAAGATTTGTTTTGAGGATTTTTCCCGTGGTTTATAACCATTTCAACGAAGGGACGTTCTTTTTGAGCGAATTCAGGTATATAAGTATACTCGCTCTTGATTTCTTTGGGGTCGATTGCGTACATGTATTTGGATACTGAAAGATTTTCTGCGTCAGCAAACACAAATCCCGCAAAACCTTCGACTCTTGCGTATTTTGGTGATTCAAAAGTTTTTTCAAATGCTTCTTTTGGCATTTCAGAACCGTTTACTGAAATTATATCCTCACCAATGGGATCATTGTTTGTTTTTACAAGTCTTCTGTGTTCAACTGTCGTAATTACATCTGAATCCATGGATGAACTGATTCCTGCACCGAGGCAAACGCATTCGTCGTCGAACATAAAGTATGCTTTTTTTGCAACGAGGTCGTTGGGGAAGCGTGGGTTTCCTCCGCCGTAGCCTGTATCAACGTAATCATCTTCGCCAATATCTCTTCCGTAGCTTGCATAATCCATTCCCGCAACGATGTATTTTTTTTCAAAATCCATACATCCGACTTTGTCTGTTGTGCCAAAAGCACCTTCGGAAATGGAAACTTCCGGACGTGGACGTATATCAACTGTTGTACCCGGCATTTTCGCAGCCAATCTTTTGTTGAGAACAAAGTTGACTCCGTCAAAGGCATTGTCGTCGTTATTTGTATAAAGATATAGTGTGCCGTCATTCATGTACCAACCGGTATGGTTTTGATGGTTGATACTTTCGTATGTGACATGCCTGTCCGATGGCATGGATACAACGAATGCATAATCGTCCTTATGCTGAGTCGCTCTGTCCGCGGAAAACCATGCATGAGCGCAGGTATAATCGTTTTCAGCTGAAATATTTTCATCGTTGAAAATCTCTGAAATTGCAGCATAATTGGAAATATAACATGTGGATTTTAACCGTTTTTGCTGTTCGGGTGTGGCGTTGCTGTATTTAATGAATTTTTTAATAGCCGCATCTTCTTCCGGTCCATAATTTCCGAGCATCATAGGCATATGTGTGGAAACGCCTAAACCTTCACCAGCTTCTGCGCCACCTGCTCCACGTCCTGCAAGGCATACGAAACCTCTACCTTTATACATTGCCGCTTCAAACATATATTTGAACTGCATATACTGGTTATAAGTTCTGTAGCTTGCAAATTCCAAAGGTGTTCCTGCAAGTATAGAACCGACTTTAAGAACTCTGTGGAGGTTCGACTGACCGTAAACGATGTTGTAGGGGAGATTGTGCTGGTAGTTGCAGTAGTCTGTATGTGTTCCCGGTCCTTCGAGGACTATATCAAGCATTATATGGTAGTCGTTTGATGATATTGTCAGTCTTTCAGGGTCTTCAAGTAATAATGCACATTTTGTTCCGACAGCCATTCGGCCTGAACATTGATCCTGGCAGTATCTCAGACGCCAATTATCAAGAAACCATTTGAATGTCTTCATATATTTGATCATTTCGTCTCTTGTGAGCTCGTTTTCCATGATCAACAAAGCATCTGTCATAGCGTCCGGACCGCCGACATACCAATGCCACCAGTTGAATGCATTGATATCTCTCCAGCCTCTGCCTTCTATCTCCGCATCACCGTACATGTGTTCATTCATCCATTTGAAACCGAAAAGAATATCTTTTTTCAGCTCTTCGTTGTGATAAAGGTCGCTGCCGAAAGTACCCCATGCAAGAGCTAATGCACATATGTTTCCATACTGATTCATAATGTCATCGGTGATGGAGGGTGGATTTTCTCCCCAAAGGATAACAATATCATCACCACGATTCATTGTTTTTATGAGGTGTCTTGCTCTGTCTGCAACTGCGTTGACCTTTTCCATTATGTCAGCATCGTTTGTGTCTATTGTTTCAGGTGTTCCGAGAAGAAATTCTCTCCACTTATCCTTTGTTTTGACAAAATCGTCGTGTGTGAATTTATAAGCATCGTATTTTCCGACAACAGCACGTGCGCCTGCTTCTTCTAATTTCGGATTCTTTTTTGTTTCGTTGTTTAGCTTTTCAATAGCTTCATTACTTCCAATCACGGTAAGTCTGTTGTGGTAATAACATCCGACTGAAAGTCCAAGGGCTGTAGCCGTTTCTGAAATGGGAACATATATATGTCCAAGATAAATGAACGGTGCAATCGTGAAAACTCCGACTTTATCGTTTGCTTTGAATTCGTTGTTTTCTATTTCAAAAGTCAATGATATTCCGTTAAGTATTATTGTGTTTTCAGAAATTTCTGCGCAACTCAAATAACCGAAAACATCGATTGGTGCAACAGTGATATTTTTTCTCAGTTCCGTTCTGACTTTGTAATTCTGAGGATCTATCTGTACTGTTTTTCCGTTAAAATAAATATTTTTGTTGTAAATGAAAAGAGCTATGGTGTCTGTTGTTATGTTATTAAAAAGCTGATAATCTTCGTCCGTAAAAGAGTCAAATTTGTAATCTTCCATGTTTACCATTGTATATTCTCCGTTCTGATTTTGTGGAATTTTCTGCATATCAGTATATCATAATTTGTTGTTAAAATCAATTAAATTAAAAGACCTTATTTAAGAATTTTTTTTAACAGAAAAACATATATTTCCCGGTAAATAAAACAGCCCGCAGTAAAGAGGGCTGTTTTGATATTTAAGAGTAGTTTTCCGTCAAACCTGTAAAAATGTTTTCTTACTTAATCAGAAGTTTGAATGTTGCGATTTCAAACGGTCTGAATTTGTATTCGGAAACAGGTTCTGTTTCATATTCAGCTTCGAGAGTGTTGCATCTGAGAAGTTTTACATTTTCAGGCATTTTTAATGTTACTGTTGAACCGATACTTTCCCAGAATCTTACAACAGGTACCGAGCCGTCTTCTGCCCATTTAAGAGCGCTGAGACAAAGTTCCTTGGGCAGATTTGTCAGTTCGGGAAGGAAACATCCCTCACCGACAGATGTGTCGGGGGCAGATTCCGGTATTGTATGTGTATGACCTTTTCTGTTGAACATTGCGGCTTTCACGGGGGCATAACCCTCGGCAAAAGATCCGTTCCATGTTGAAAGGGCAAATTCGGAAGTGTGCTTTCCTATATCGCTTGTTTCCTGATATTTTGGTTCGTGGACTTCAAACGCTCTGAAAAGTATGATCTGAAGATCTTTTTCATGAATTCTTGAACCGGGGAAACCTCCCTTGAAATATGAAATATTATATTCACCGTCAGAGACTCCTGCAAATCCAAGTGTTGGCCATTCATCGGGGAGGTCACACTGTTCGGCTTTGAACAGCTGAGGTTCTCCGCGTTCCATCGTTCCGAAAGGAACATCTCCGAAAAGTTTTCCTGTATGTTCAAATGCCGGAGTTACAGAGGCAAATATTCTTGAGTTTGTGCCGTCCCAGTCAAAGTCTGTATTGCATCTGATAAAACTGTCTCCCTTAGCAAGTGAAACGGTATACGTCCATGAGAAGTTTCTTATCTTTCTTGATTCGTCTGAGAGTACACCTTTAAATACGAGCTTGCTGTAATTTGAAGATTTTTCGCAGGATACAGAATCTGCAATGAGTTTTTCGTGTCGGGTCTCAGGAACACTTCGTCCCCAAGGAGAACCTGTTTCCACACCAATGTTCAGACCGCAATCCGTTGCCGCAATACGGTTGTTTTTCTTGTCGAATATCTCATAGATACGACCGTTTTCGGCTTTAATTGAGTAGAATTCATTTTCAATGCAAAGATCCTTTTCGGCTGTAAGAGCTTCCTGCTTTTCAACCGGCTTCCAAAGAAATACTTTCCAGCCCATTGCAGGTATTGAGGTCAAAACATTTACAGTCACCGCGTTGCCTACAAGTTCAACAACAGATTCATAGTTGAACTTTTCAATTTTATTCAGGTTTTTATCGAATATCTCAATATCCTGAACATTTGCAGGTACGTGGAAATTAAGCTTGACTGTTGTTGCGTTTTCAGTGTTTGTATTAAAATGAATCAATGCATTATAACCGTCCGGAACTTTGCATCCGACAGATCTGAGACATTCAAGGGCTGCATCGCTGTAGATTTTTTCAGCACCGCGTCTTACTTCTCTGATGTAACGGAGAACTTCGTAGTATCCGCCATCGCAAAGGCTTCCCGGAACGCAGTCATGGAACTGGATAAATGCCATTTTGCTCCAAAGTTCTTCAAGCTTTTTCTGAGGATAATCTCTTCTGGGGATTGCATTTTCGTTCCAGCCACCATTCATACGGGCAAGGACTGCAAGTCTTTCGGCTTCAAGCAAAAGATCTTCAAGTTCTCGGTTGGCTTTTTTGATTTCGATTCTTGAAGAGTAGCAGCCTGAGAATACAGGGTTTCCTTCAACTCTTGTATCAATCTGATCTTCCGTATATGTCTCTTTTCTGAGTGCTTCTACCTGACCAGCGCACCATCTGTCGTGGTTTTCTTCAAATGTAAGATATTCTACTTCAAATCCCATTTTTTCTGCAGCAGCATTAAGGGGTCCGTAAAGATTTTCACCGACACGGGGTTCTTCGGTGACGATCATACAGAAATATTCTCCTGTGGGGCTTTCTTTTTCGGAAAGCTGCTGGAGCATTTCTTCTGCGGTCATGTTTCCGTAATAACTTTCTCTGCATTTGGATAAATCTTTGTCTATGCGTGTCATATTGTATGAGAAGTCTATACCAGTACCTTCACATGCCTCACAGCCTTCACCTCGGCAGACAGGGCAGGGCTGTATCTTTGTGCAGTCTGCGGTACGGAGTCCGGGTTCAGGACAATTGAGCCAACAACTGTCAAGAACTATTTTTGTTCCGTCAAGTCCCTGCCAGAACGGTTTGTTTTTAAGCATAACGCGGTCAAAAATTATAAGAGCGTCATAATCTATCGAACGGAAAAACTGTGGGAGCTGAGAGGGTAATCCGAAAATATCCGGAGTAATTGCGTATCTTGGAGCGTGGTCAAAATTCTGCTTGTAATATTTTCTGCTGTAGAGATGGTTTCTTGCCCATGATTCACCCTGAGTCATGTTCATATCTATTACAGTTTCGCCGCCGCCTGCCAGTTCGAGATAGCCGTCTTTGACAAGCTTCTTGAATCTCTCATACTGATCGGGATTGCGTTCAAGGAGTTTTTTTACAACAAGAGACTGTTCTATGTGGTATTTAACCCCATACTTTTCGGCAAAATCCATATATTCAAGTATCTGCATCTCTTCCACATCGGAATATGGGCGAACGACACCCCCGACAGCATCATTCGTAAAATGCTCCTCAAAGCATCTGAGCCACGAGGGATCCATGTGGTTTCTTGCAACAATGTACAATTTTTTCATATAAATCTCCATTCTGCCGCTAAAATATCGGCATAAAAGTTTTTTTGTCTGATTTAAATTGAAGTGCGTTTCCTGTTCTGAATTTTAAATGAAATCAATTTAATATATTATAAAAATGATATATTAAATCAAGTATAGTATAGTAAAAAAGTCTTTATTTGTCAAGCCTGATTCGATGGCTTTTTTGTGAACTTTTGGTTTGGAAATTTAAACTTCAGACAATCGCTCTGAATAAGGAAAGGACTTGCGTCCAAAGCGGAAACAAGCCCTTTTTAACTTCTGCACAGGTTGGGTAGAAGTGGATATTTGCAAACAGCATGATAGAAAAAACGGAGCGAGATTTTCTCTCCCCCCGTTATGTTGTTATGTATTTTACTTTGAAAAATCCAATGGGGTGGAGCGAGAGTTTGGAAAATATTTACAAATAAATTGCGGCAGAGAGTGAAACGCATCAGCGGGACTTTTTCTCCGATTCAAAATAGGGGATTTTCGTTTTTCGCTTCTGACCAAATAAATAGGAAATAATAATTTTTTTTCGAGATTTTAATGTTTTCCCTTGACAAACAGATAAAAACGTTGTATAATATAAGCACAAAATAAATATTATAAGGAGACATTTAAAATGGCACTTGATAAAATTAAAGATATTGTAGAAGATGTGGTTGAAAAACTTAAATCGGATCCTGCTCTTCTGAAAAATTTTGAGGCAGAACCCGTTAAGACCCTTGAAAAACTTCTCAATATTGATCTTCCCGATGATCAGATACAGGCGGTTATCGACGGTATTAAAACAAAACTCAACCTTGACGAGCTTAAAGATAACCTCGGCGGTGTAGCAAATACCCTTAAAGGTCTCGGCGGTCTTTTCAAAAAGAAATAATAAAAACTATGGTTCTATAACAAATGTTGAGTATTAACCCCAACTATTATTATAGAACCAAATTTATATGTTTTTAGCAGAAAACTTTTATAGTGTCGTTTGCCTTTGTGTCAACATTTATGATCTGATCTTTGTATCTCAGTTTATATCTTCCGCCGAAGTCTGAAATGATTTCGGCATATTTTAATTCGCCGTTTTCCCATTCACCGTTTATTGTGATTCCGCCTTTAGCTCGAATTCCCTTGAACTTACCGTTTTTCATGAAATCAGGAATGCATGGGAATAATTCAATAATATCGTTGTTTGACTGAACCAGAAGCTCTCCTATTGCGGCTGTTGCACCGAAGTTTCCGTCTATCTGGAAGATCATCGGTGGGTGCAGGTCAAGCAGGTTAGGAGATGTGGAGTCTCTGAAAAGGCGTTTGAAGTACTCACATATGCGTGATGTGTTTCTGAATTTTGCGAGGAATATCAGGGCCCATGCGCAGCTCCAGCCTGTATATCCGCTTCCGTTATCGAGACGTATCTCAAGTGATTTCTCAACCGCCTTAAACAAATCGGGGGTGTCATATTCGTTTATGAATCCGCCCGGATATGCGCTGAGCATGTGAGACATATGTCTGTGGCCCGGTTCTGTCTGTTCAAAATCTTTGAACCATTCAAGGAGATCTCCTTTTTCGCCGATATTGTAAGGATAGAGCATTTCAAGTTTTTGTGCAACGGATGCTGCAATATCTTCGTCTCTTCCCAATATTTCGCTTGCCTTTATGAAATCGCAGAAGATTTCTCTGATGATTGAAAGGTCGCAGGTTGTAGCTTTTGATACAGCGGAAGATGTTTTGTTGCCGTCTTTATCTTTTGTGAAAAATCTGTTTTCCGGAGAAGTTGAAGGGGATGTTACATATGCGTCCAGTGTCGTGTCGTAGTACAGCCAATCGTAGAGGAACAATACGTTATCTTTAAGAACATCAAAATATTCCGCAAGGAAATTTATATCCTTTGTGTATTCGTAGTGGTCAAAAATATCCATCGCAAGCCATGCTTCACCCATTGGCCAGTATGCCCACATAGGATCACCGAATGACGGTGTTGTCTTTGCCCATACATCCACCATATGATAAGCGCAGGCGCCTCTGCATCCGTGAAGATTTTTTGCTGCATTTTTGCCGCTTTCGTTAAGACCTTTCAGCCATTTAAGCATTGACATTCTGCATTCGGACAGATTAGCATTTTCTGCGCACCAATAATTCATTTGCAGGTTTATATTCGTATGGAAATCGGATCCCCAGTCTGCAACAAGATTCCAGCTCCAGATACCCTGAAGATTTGCCGGCAGACTGTCTTCTCTTTCCGTTGATATAGCGAGATATCTTCCGAAATTGTAGTAGAGGGCAACAAGTTCATTATCGCTCATGTCTTCTGCAAAAGCTTTTATTCTTTCGTCTGTTGGTAATGAGCTGTTTTTACCTTTTTCAAGGGTTAATTCCACTCTGTTGAAAAGTGATTGATAATCCTTGATGTGGTTTTCTTTTACTTTGCAGTATCCGTCCATGATCGCGCTTTTTATGAATTTTTCGCAGTCGATCGCTGGATCTTTTCTCGGACTTGTTTTCCAATCAATAAAAGAAGTGTCGCTGACCTGATAAATAATCGCATATGATGCATTTTTAACGGATATCGTCTGATCTTCAAGAGTTTTTTCTCCGTCTGTGTCAACGTAAACCCAAGCCTGGAATTTAATGCAATCCGCATCAGGGGTGTCATCATATATTACAGTATCGTCCGGGTAATAAGTATTTATAGGTGCGTATCCTTTCAGCTTGAGGAAACCATCTTCAATACATGTATAGGATCTTACTTCGCTGTCGATAGTCAGAGAGAAATTTAACTCTGATTTTTCAGCGGTGAATTTTTGTGCAAAAACTTTATTTGGGTGAGAGACAAAACCCTCTCTGTGGAATTTGAGTCCATCATAAGTGTAGTCGCAGGTGTATATTGCGTTTTTAAGATCAAGTGTTCTGATGTAATCAGCGATATTTTCGTGAGAAAATTTTATTTTTAAATGACCAAGAGGCAAGTAGCCTTCGATGCAATTTCCGCCAAGGTATTTACCTACAAATTCATGTGCTTCCGCGTACATTTCTTTATCTATAAGGTCACGGGCGGTGTTTATAAATTTTTTGTTGCCCTTGAATTCGTTGAATGTTGGAGTTCCAGACCAAAGAGAGTCCTGGTTGAGCAGAATGTCTTCTTCGTCATATTTTCCTAATATCATTGCGCCTCTGCTTCCGCAGCCCAAAGGCATTGCTTCGAACCAATGTGTTGCAGGTCGTGTGTAATATGCTGTGTATGCTGTGTTCATTGGATAGTGCTCCTTTCGTTTAATACTTTAATTATAAACTATAATTCCGAAAATGTCAATACCTTGAAATGAAAAAAAGCAGGTATATTTTTTACCTGCTTTAAACTTTATTGCTGATCCAATGTTTGAATAAATGAGGGGAGGAATTCTTCCATAAATATTTTTAAGGATTTTAAAGGGAAAGCTTCCAATCTTTTAGCCAGACTATCCTTTGCTGTTTTGAATTCCTTATTTCCGGCATCAAGTTCCTGAATACATTTTATGTATGCGGACAGAAGATCAGCAGCTTTAACATATGGATACAGTTCATTGTTTTTGTAATCCAGTATTTGTGCATAGCTGCCTCGGAGATCTTCCGGAAGTCTGCTGAGTAAAAGTTTGTAAGCTGTTTGTTCTGCTTTATCATAACTTTTGGCTAACTCAGGACTTAAATTTTTTATCGGGGTAGGCAGGTCTCCTGTTATTATCTCTGCGGAGTCATGGTATAATGCAAGGACAGCGGCCTTGTCAGCATTGACAGAGCCGCCGCATCTTTCATTTTCTATTGTCGCAAGAGCATGAGCCAATATTGCCGTCTGGTGAGAGTGTTCAAGCAGGTTTTCCTGAGTGACATTTCTCATAAGTCCCCAACGTAAAATATATTTCATCCTCGATATTATTGCGTAGAAATTGTTCATTATTACTGGTTATGTTCTTTCTTGTATTTTTCAACGAGTGCCTTGATCTTCTTATGAGGATCGTGGATCGCTGTTACAGAGTTGTTCTGATGGAGGGAAAGAATGAAGTATGCAATATATTTGGAAGCATCAACATTGATATACCAAGGTTTAGCAAGCATTTCGGGATTCTGGTATGTGAGGTTTGTGGAAAGAACACCTGCAATAACGCCATCTTCGTATGCTTTGTCGAATTTTTCCATACCTTCAGTAAAGAGAGCATATGTAGCAGAAAGGTAGATTCTCTTTGCGCCTTCTTTTTTGAGGTCATATGCAAGCATGAGCATGGAGTCGCCGGATGCGATGATATCATCACTTACGAAAATATCTTTATCTTTAACAGATGCACCGATGTATTCGTGTGCAACGATGGGATTTCTTCCGTTAACTATTGTGGAGAAGTCTCTTCTCTTGTAGAACATACCGAGGTCGAGTCCGAGTTCGGATGCATAGTAGATATTACGGTTCATAGCGCCTTCGTCGGGGCTGACTACCATAAGATGATCCTTGTCCAGGATAAGGTCGTCAACTTCGCCGAGAAGAGCTTTGAGGAACTGATATCTGGGCATTGCATTGTCGAAGCCCATAAGAGGTGTTGCGTTCTGAACTCTGGGGTCGTGTGCATCGAATGTGATAACATTTGAAACGCCCATGTTGTAGAGTTCCTGAAGAGCGAGAGCGCAGTCGAGAGATTCTCTTGCGGAACGTTTGTGCTGTCTGCCTCCGTAGAGTGTGGGCATGATAACGGTAATTCTTTCTGCCTTACCGCTGATAGCACAGATTACTCTTTTAAGATCCTGAAAATGATCGTCGGGTGACATCGGTACCTGCTGGCCGTACATGTCGTACTTGCAGTTATAGTTTCCTACGTCGGTAATGATATACATATCATAACCTCTTACTGTTTCTCCGAGAACAGCTTTTGCGTCACCTGTGTTAAATCTTGGGCAGGAAGCTTTGAGAAGAAGAGATTTTTTTGATTTCTCGTCTGTTTCTGCTGCGGGATTTGCTTTGTAGTACCATCCCATGAGGTGTTTGTCTATCAAACCTCCGACTTCTTTTGCGCTGTCCATTGCGATTATTCCGATGGGGAAAACGCTCTTTTCATAATCAATCATTGATATCGGTTGTCCTTCCATAATTTATATGTCTCCGCCTTTCAAAATATCTCATATATACGTTTTCGGTCTTCAGACCGCTTTACTTATATATTATAATATGAAACTCTGAAAAAAACAAGGGGGTTTCTTGTTAGTTCATAATTTTTTTGTATAAAGATGGCATATTTTGTTCTAAAAGAGCTTTGATTCAGCTCTGTTCGGGTGATGTAATTATAAAAATCATGTAAAAGCCGTTATATATTCATCGAATCGTCACTTTGATTTATTATAAT
>JAZTZU010000044.1:0-17180 GCA_045637625.1 Eubacteriales bacterium | reverse complement strand
GCCCCTTAAATTAAGGAAATCCACCGAAAATTCTCGGTGGATTTCGACATCTTAAAGCTTTGGGGTAGTATTTTTAGTTAATATTTGTCTTAAAACCTAATATGGGCTTTTGTTCTGCGCTAAATGAGCCAGCCCCTTTTTTAAATATTATTTTTTTATCCAGACAGCAGGAGTCAAAGCTATGAGCATCGGGAATATCTCCAACCTGCCGAGGAGCATTGCTATCGACAGCACAAAGGTTGAAAAATCAGAGAATGGGGCAAAGCTTCCCATCGGTCCAACAAGTCCGAATCCCGGCCCAATATTATTGAAACACGCAGCAACAGCGGTGAATGTTGTTTCAAAATCAAAGGACTCAAAGGATATTATCAGGAATATACTGAAAATACAAACCATATATACAGCAAAATAAACAACAACACTTCGCTGTGTCCTTTCGTCAACATTCTTCCCCTCAAATCTCAGAGAGGATACGGCACGGGGATGGATCATGTGTTTAATTTCCTTGCGAATCAGATTGAAAATCATTATCACTCTTGAAACTTTAAGTCCACCACCTGTAGAACCTGCACAAGCGCCTATAAACATCAATATAAACAAAATACTTTTTGAAAGTGTTGGCCATAAATTGAAGTCCGCAGTTGAGAATCCCGTTGTGGTAATAACGGAAGAAACCTGAAAAGCTGAAAGTCTTAAAGCCTCAACAATTCCGCTTGTTGTTGAATAAATATTAGCCGTTATTATGCCGATACTTACAATAACTATACCTGTATAAACCCAAAGTTCTGTACTTTTAAATACATCCCTTACCCTTTTCAGGAAGAGCAGATAGTATAAGTTAAAGTTTACCCCAAAAAGGAACATGAAAATCGTAATTATCCACTGTAAATAAGAGCTATACCCCGCAACACTGTCGGCTTTTATACCAAAACCACCCGTGCCCGCGGAACCGAACGCATGAATAAAGCTGTCAAAAACAGACATTCCACCGCAAAGAAGCAGTATTACCTGAAGAACGGTCATAACAATATACATAATATAAAGTATTTTAGCCGTATCCTTAGCTTTAGGAACAAGCTTATCCATTGTAGGACCGGGCATTTCAGCACGCAAAATATGAATGGAACGATCCGAAATATTTGGCAAAAAGGCCATAACAAAAACAAGAACTCCCATACCGCCTATCCAATGCGTCAGGCTTCGCCAAAACAACAATCCCTTGCTGAGGCTTTCCACATCGGTCAAAATAGATGCCCCTGTTGTTGTAAAACCGCTAACCGTTTCAAAAAAAGCATCAACAAATGAAGGTATCTCACGGCTCAGCCAGAATGGAAGTGCGCCGAAGACTGACATCGTAAGCCAGGTCAATGTTACTATTGCAAAACCTTCTTTTGCGTAAATAACATTATTTTTGGTTCTTGTAAAAACTATCAGAAGTAAACCGAAAACCAAAGAAAGAGCAGCAGCACCAATAAAAGAAAATGCCACTGATTCCCTGTAAATAAAGGAAACAATCATCGGAATAAGCATCAACAACGAATTCAGAATATTGATTCTGCCAACGATATTAAAAACTTTACGTCTGTTCATTACCGAAACACCTCAGCGAATAATATCAGAAAGATCATTGAGCTGATGTCCCTTAGCCAGAACAACGACCTTATCACCGGGAAGAATAACATCATCACCGGCAGGAATTATAGGTTTTCTGTCACGCATAATTCCTGAGATCAAAATATTTGGTTTGAATTTGGGATTAAGATCTTTCAACTGTATCTGACAATATTCAAATCCCGGCAAAACATTAAACTCAAGAACCTCTGCTTTGTTGTCCATAACTTTATACAAACGCTCAACATTACTTCCCATTGAATTCTCAATGGCACGAACATACCTAAGAATCAAACCTGAAACAGACTTATTTGACGAAACAATGCAGTCTAAGCCAAGCTTTTCCGCAGTTGTATACAGTTCATTTCTATCAATACGGGTAACAATCTTCGGAACATCCAACCCTGAAACAAAGAACGAATTCAAAATGTTTTCCTCATCATTGTCGGTAAGGGCAACAAAAGCGTCCATATTTTTTATACCTTCCTCAAGGAGAAGCTCCTCCTGAGAACCGTCCCCGTTTATAACAACGGCGTTAGGTAAATTCTTCGCAAAATCTTCGCACTTTGCAATATCCCGTTCCACGATCTTAACATCAATACCTGAGCTTAAAAGCATCTTTGCAAGATAAAAAGAAATTCTGCTCGCACCGAGAATCATAACATTTCTTGACTGACGTTTAAGGATACCAAGATTTTTAAGGAGCTTATGTATCTCGTTAGGAGCGGCAGACAGCGCGATCCTGTCCCCCTGTTTCAACTCAAAACGACCGTCGGGAATATAGATTTCCCCATCACGCAGTACTGCACATATAAGGAACTTTGCAGGATATTTCTTTCTCAGCTCTATCATACTGATCCCTATAAGCGGAGAAGATTCTTTCAGCAAAAGCTCTACCATTTCAAGTTTTCTGTTTGAGAACATCTCAACTTTTATAGCACTTGGAAATCGCAAAACATTGTATATTTCATGAGCAATAAGATGTTCGGGATTCAACGCAGAGGTAAGATCCAGATATTCTTTCAACGGGACAAGACTTTGGTCGTTGTACTCCGGATTTCGGATTCTTGCAACAGTATTTTTAGCTCCCATTCTGCGCGCAATATAACATGCAAGCATATTAAGTTCGTCAGAACCGGTAACAGCTATAAACATATCACAAGTTTCAACATCAGCCTCTGCTAAAGTATCACAGTCAGCGCCATTACCGCAGATTCCGATAACATCATATATATTTGTAACTTCCGTAACAGTATTTCTATTATTATCGACAGCAACAATATCATGTCCCTCTGCAAGTAAACACGAAATTATAGTTGTACCGATCTTTCCGCAACCGAAAATAATAATTCTCATAAGTTCCTCTTTTGATTTATATAATAACATAACTATGTATACTGATATTATAGCACACTTTTTTGCAAATTTCAACTACCTGAAAAAAAATATTTTCATAAAGTGCTTGACAACATCGTAAAAGTATGATACAATTTTAATAACAAAAAAAAATAAACACAAAGGAGATTTTTTAATATGGATAAACTTCTTCAAGCCGCACAATTCATAACCACTGACAATCCAAAGGACTCGGTATCCCCTGTTTTCAGAAAATCCTTCACGATCGACAAAGACATAGAAAAAGCAACTCTTACAGTTACAGCAAGAGGTGTGTATGAAGCTCAGATCAACGGACAACGTGTCGGAGACTACGTTCTTGCACCGGGCTACACAGACTACGATAAAAGACTTCAGGTTCAAGTTTACGATGTTACAGATATGATCGGCAAAGAAAATGACCTTGATATTCTCGTCGGTAACGGCTGGCATTACGGCAGAATTGCCGAGGGAGAGTTCGGATACAAGTTCAGCCGTTCTGTTATAGCAGAACTTATTATTGAATTTAAGGACGGTTCAGTTCTGAATATCCCAACTGACAGCTCCTGGAAATACTCAAAAACAGGTATTCTTTTCTCCGACTACTACGACGGGGAAACATTTGACGCAAACATAGAATATTCAAACTGGAAAAATGCCATTGAAACAGAGGGAGGAAAAGAATGTCTCATCCCTCAGGAAGGCGAAATAATAAAAGAAATAGAAGTTATCCCCGCACAGGGTCTGATTATCACTCCCAAGGGTGAGAGAGTTATCGACTTCGGTCAGGAAGTAACGGGTAACGTATGGTTCAGAGCTGTCGGTGCAATCGGTGACAGAATCGTGATCGACCACGCAGAAGTTCTCGACAAAGACGGTAATTTCTATACAGAAAACTACAGATCAGCAAAAGCTCAGATAAAATATATTTCTGACGGAAACAGCGAAAAATGGTTCAAACCCATATTCTCATTCCAGGGATTCAGATATATCCGATTGACAGAATATCCCACAGACGATATTTATATCGGCGACTTCCGAGCTGTCGTTATCCACTCGGATATTAAGAGAACCGGAAGATTTACATGCTCAGATCCGCTTATAAACAAACTTTACAATAACTCCATTTGGGGTCAGAGAGGAAACTTCCTCGATATTCCCACAGACTGTCCTCAGAGAAACGAGCGTCAGGGCTGGACGGGTGACGCAGAAATTTTCTGCAGAACTTCCGCATACCACTACGACGTATATACGTTCTACCGCAAGTGGCTCCATGACCTCAAAGCTTGTCAGGCTGAAAACGGTGCTGTAAGATGTATCATTCCTCCCTCCTGGGGCAGAAACGATCACGGTGAATTTGCCTGGGGCGATGCGGCAACAGTTTGTCCGTGGGAGATCTACAAGGCATACGGAAAGAAAGAAATACTGGAAGAACAGTTTGAATCCATGAAAAACTGGGTAAACTTTGTTAAAAACAAAGGTGACGACCCCGAAGCATGGGCAAGCGGTAACCAGTTCGGAGATTGGCTCGGTCTCGACGCAGAAGAAGGCTCATACAGAGGAGCAACTGATGACAGACTTCTCGCAACGGCATATCTGAAACTTTCAACAGACCTTACTGTTAAAGCGGGTAAGATTTTAGGTAAAGATGTTTCAGAATATGAAGAACTTGCAAAGAGAGTTGTGAAAACCTTCAACGACAATTTCGTTAATGAAGACGGGCTTCTCACTTGTGACACCCAATCGGCATATGTAGTATCTCTTGAATTCGGACTTGCTCCCGACAAGGAAAGATATGCAAAGCATCTTGCAGAAAAAATCAAGGCTAACGGAAACAAGATCCAGACAGGTTTTATCGGAACCGCTTACATCATGGATGCACTCACAGACAACGGATTTGCTGACGTGGCTTACGATCTTCTTTTCCAGAAGGAATTCCCCTCATGGCTCTATTGCGTAAGAAAAGGCGCCACAACTGTCTGGGAACACTGGGACGGTCTCAAACCCGACGGTTCAATGTGGTCAGCAGACATGAACTCATTCAACCATTACGCATACGGAGCTGTTGCATCATGGCTTTACGGTACAGTAACAGGTATCAAGCCTGACGAAAACAAACCCGGCTATGAAAACATTAAAATCAAACCCATTCCCGATGCAAGACTTGACTATGCTTACGCAGAGCTCGACACAAAATACGGAACAGTTAAGTCAGGCTGGAAAAAGACAGCAAAGGGTTACGAGATCAGCATAACAGTTCCAAACGGCGCAACAGCAGACGTAACTGTTGGAAACAAAACGGAATCGGTCGGCGCTGGCGAATACGTATATAATATATAAAAACTCGGGGGCACACTTTCGTGTGCCTCTTTATTATTGCCGAATATTAGATATTGCCTGTTATTTCAAGAATGCTTTCACCGGGAAGAACCGCCCATACTCCTGTGGTTGGATCCTGAGAAAAAGTAGCAGCAGGAACAGTTATAACGCCGGGATTTGTTGCAAATTCGCCGGTTGTTTCATTGTAAGTGTAATCTGTTGCAGGAAGCGGAACACCGTTATACAAAACAGTAATGTTGGATAAAACAGGGTCGAAAGTGTCCGTTACCTGAACATTTGCTGTAGAATTCGCAGCTGCATTGCCTATATTCTGGATATCAAAAGTATAAGTTATCTGACCGTTTTCAGGAACAGTTCTTGGAAAAAGTCCTTTCACGATAGACAGCTGGGGACCGACATTGACACTTATATTTGCTGTAACAACTACAGGATCTACAATCCCGCCACCTGATAGAGTTGCAACATTTGTGATAACGCTTGCATCTGCAAGAGGAGCCTCGTCTGTTACAGCAGCCTGGTAGATAAGGGTTGAATTGCCGTTTGCGGGGACATTGATTCCGGTAACAACAAGCCCGGCAGCGGAAGTTACAGCAGGCGAAGCCTGTTCAACACCGTTGACATAATATCTGATTGTACCGTTTACGTATTCCAACGGATAAAGTGTGATTGGAGTCGTTGAACCTTCGGGAATAAAATCATAAGCACCAAGATCATCACTTACAGTAAGACCCGTAAAGGCTGTGGTACCTGTATTTATGATATTGATAATATATGTGATAACAGAACCCGTATTGTAATCAGGATTCAACGCGGTTTTCACAGCGGAAAGAACTTCAACGATCTCACCGCGGGTAATATTTGAAGCAGTAGTTCTGCCGTTATAAGACAAAACCGCCTGGTTTGTAAAAGTAGGCATAAAAAAGAATTCCTTTCTTTTCATTTGATTTTGGTATCGCTACCAGTATCATATCATGAAAAGGAAGGAATTTTGGTTCTTACTTTATTCCAGCGATAACTTCAACTTCCGCAAGAGCTCCTTTGGGCAGAGTCTTTACCGCCACACAGCTGCGCGCAGGTTTGGAAACAAAATATCTACCGTAAACCTCATTAAAAGCAGCAAAATCATTCATATCCGCAAGAAAACAAGTGGTTTTTATTGCGTATTCGAATCCTGAACCTGCTGCGGTAAGAACTGCTTCAAGATTTTTCATTATCTGTTCTGCCTGTTCAGAAATACCGCCATCCACAAGAGTTCCAGTTGCCGGGTCAAGAGGAATCTGTCCTGAAGTAAATATAAGATCTCCAACCTTTACCGCCTGAGAGTATGGTCCTATTGCGGCGGGAGCATTATTTGTTGAGATTATTTCCATAACTGATTTTCCTTTCATATTCTGCGAAGTATTTCCGCAGTCATTTCCTTGGTTCCGATAAAATCTTCCCCTTTTGCAATATCTGCTGTACGCAGACCGTCTTCCAGAACCTTATCAACTGCATTTTCAATGCATTCCGCCTCTTCTTTAAGATCAAAAGAGTATCGGAGCATCATTGCGGCAGAAAGGATCGTGGCTATGGGATTCGCTTTATTCTGTCCTGCAATATCAGGTGCAGATCCGTGAATAGGCTCATAGAGACCGCATTTTAAAGACCCAAGAGACGCTGAGGCAAGCATACCTATCGACCCCGTGATCTGTGATGCTTCATCCGAAAGAATGTCTCCAAACATATTTGAGGTCACGATAACATCGAACTGAGCAGGATTTCTCACGAGCTGCATTGCCGCATTATCCACAAGCATATCACAACATTCAACCTCAGGATATTCCGCAGCTATTTCATGAACAGTCTTACGCCAAAGACGTGAAGTTTCAAGAACATTAGCCTTATCAACACTTGTAACTTTTTTATTCCTTTTCATTGCGGCATCAAAAGCTGCTCTGGCAATACGTTCGATCTCCATACGGCTGTAGCACTCGGTATCATAAGCCTCTTCACCGTACTTACCTTCGCGATAACCTCTGTCACCGAAATAAATACCGCCTGTAAGCTCACGAACGATCAGAATATCGAAGCCGTTTTCAACCAAATCAGAACGGAGAGGGCAAGAATCTTTCAATGCAGGATACAGACATGCAGGTCGGAGATTCGTATAAAGTTCCATAGCGGCACGGATTCCCAAAAGAGCCTTTTCAGGGCGTTTATCTCCGGGAAGAGAATCCCATTTTGGACCGCCTACAGCCCCTAAAAGAACACTGTCAGACGAAAGGCAACCATTGACAGTTTCTTCGGGAAGAGGTATCCCAACCTCGTCAAGTGCGGCACCGCCTATAAGATACGGGGTAAAATTAAACTCATGTCCGTATTTTTCACCTATTTTTTCAAGAACAGAGACAGCAGAATCCACGATCTCAGGGCCGATACCGTCACCTTTAAGAAGTGAAATATTCATCTTCATTTATTTAACACTTCCCTTTCTTATGGATTCGACCAAGCCTCCGTCTGCGATAATTTTTGCAATAAACTCGGGGAAAGGCTTTGTCTTGAACTGTTTTCCTGTAGTAATATCTGTAATTATACCCGTATCAGAATCGGCAGAAATAATATCACCGTCGGAAATTGAATCACACGCCTCGGGACATTCAAATATTGCAAGTCCGATATTGATAGCGTTTCGGTAAAAGATGCGTGCGAAACTTTTTGCAATAACAAGCGTTATACCGCTTTCTTTAATTGCAAGAGGAGCATGTTCACGGGAAGAGCCGCAGCCGAAATTATTTCCGGCAACAATTATTCTGCATTCTTTCACCTTATTTGAGAAATCCTTATCAAGATCCTCCATACAGTGAGAAGCTAATTCCTTTTTATCTATAGTATTAAGATAACGGGCGGGAATAATAACGTCAGTATCAACATTATCACCGTATTTTATTGTTTTTCCGTCAAAAATCATAAATCCGTACCTCCTAATTCCTCAGGTGAAGCGATCCTCCCCAATATAGCACTGGCAGCAGCTACAGCAGGAGATGCAAGATATACTTCAGAAGTAGGATCTCCCATTCTGCCAACAAAATTTCTGTTTGTGGTAGCAACAGCTCTTTCCTTAGGTGCAAGAATACCCATATGACCGCCAAGACAGGGTCCGCAGGTAGGGGTTGAAACAATACATCCCGCTTCAATAAAATCAGCAAGAAGCCCTTCCTTCATGGCTTTAAGATAAATCTCCTGAGTCGCAGGAATTATAATAGTTCTGACATTCGGAGAAACCTTTCTGCCGCGGATTATATCTGCTGCTTCTTTTATATTTTCGTAAAAACCATTTGTACATGAGCCGATAACTACCTGATCGATAACAACAGGCTCGTTTATCTCATCAACTGTTTTAGTATTTTCGGGAAGATGCGGGAAAGCTACTGTCGGGCGGATATCACCGAGATCAATTTCAAGAATCTCATCATATACCGCATCTTCGTCGGCTTTATAAATAACAGGTTCACGATCTGAATGTTCTTTTATATATGCAACTGTTTTGTCGTCGACCTCGAAAATGCCGTTTTTTGCACCTGCTTCAATAGCCATGTTGCAAACTGTAAGCCTGTCTGTAACAGAAAGAGAAGAAACTCCTTCACCGCAGAACTCCATAGACTTATACAACGCACCGTCAACGCCTATTTTCCCTATAATATGAAGAATAAGATCCTTGCCAGAAACATATTTTTTAAATTTACCCTTTAATACTATTTTAATTGCGGCAGGGACTTTGAACCAGGCTTTACCTATCGCCATACCGCAAGCCATATCAGTAGAACCGACACCCGTTGAAAAAGCTCCGAGAGCTCCGTATGTACAAGTATGAGAATCCGCACCGATAACAACGTCACCTGAAACAACAAGACCCTTTTCCGGGAGAAGCGCATGTTCTATTCCCATTCTGCCCACATCATAAAAATGGGTTATTTCTTTTTCTTTGCAGAAATCACGGCACATTTTACACTGTATTGCAGCCTTTATATCTTTATTCGGGGCAAAATGATCCAACACAACTGTTACTTTATCTTTATCGTAGACACCGTCGAACCCCATTTTATCAAATTCTCTGATTGCAACAGGGGAAGTTATATCATTACCCATAACACGGTCAAGATTTGCAAGGATAAGATCCCCGGCTTCAACCTTCTCCAGACCTGCATGAGCTGCGAGAATTTTTTGAGTCATAGTCATAGCCATTTACAGCAACCTCCTTATATAACATATAATTCAATAATTTCTTTTAATTTATCAAGAAAAGCCTCTTCGCCCAATGTATTCAGCTTCAGCAATACAGCCTGACTTCCGCCTGAAGAAACAGCAGAAATAAAAATCCTGTCATCATTCTGAAAGAGTGTTACGGAAAGACTCACCCTGTTTCCACCAAGCCAGCTATATCTTTCAAAGACTCGAACACTGCATCTCGCTCCATTACACACAAAGTCGCTTCGCTCTTCAAGTGTTGCGGAAAAACTGCCATTCAGTATTCCGTTTTCGATAGTGCTCAGTATTACATTAAAATTACCTTTTAAGATCTTTTCGTATTTAGCCATTGCAAACCTCCATTACACTTCAGAAAGATCATTGCATCATGCGGTTAACAGCGCTGACAAGGGCTTTAACAGATGAAAGCACGATGTCACTGTCGATACCTACGCCCCAAAAACGTTTTCCGGAAGAATCCTTTACGCTGACATAGGACGCAGCAAGAGATGTGGATCCGTCATCAAGAGCATGTTCATTATATGAATCCAAAGTATAGACTTTACCGATAACAGATTTTATCGCATTTGAAACAGAGTCAAGAGAACCGTTACCGACAGCATGAACAACTTTTTCATCTCCGTTGTATGTAAGATTTACAGTCGCATGCTGCTCTCCCCTAACTCTTACATAATGAGCATCGTTTACACATACAGGCATTTCGATATTGACATAGTTTTCCATAAAAATATCATAAACATCCGAGGGCAAAAGTTCTTTATGCGCATGATCCGAAATACTCTTGACATGATACCCGAAAGCTTCCCGCATCTTCGGAGGAAGTGTAAGAGCATAAGTTTTTTCCATAAGGTATCCGATTCCGCCCTTACCTGACTGAGAATTGATTCTGATAACATCAGCCTCGTAAATTCTGCCGATATCTTTCGGGTCGATTGGAAGATACGGGACTGTCCATGTCTTATCTTCAGAAGACTCTCTGAAACGCAGACCTTTGGCGATCGCATCCTGATGGGAACCGCTGAACGCAGCAAAAACAAGTTTTCCGCTATATGGCTGACGCTCATAAACGTGCATCCTTGTAACCTTTTCATAAACTTCGGCAATAGCGGGAATATTTGAAAAATCAAGCTGAGGATCTACCCCTTGGGAAAACATATTCAATGCAAGGGTGATAATATCCACATTTCCCGTTCTTTCTCCGTTCCCGAAAAGGGTGCCCTCTACTCTGTCCGCTCCTGCAAGAAGTCCCATTTCAGTATCTGCAACAGCGCAACCCCTGTCATTATGAGGATGAAGCGAAATTATCAGATTTTCTCTTCCAATAAGATTTCTGCACATATATTCCACTTGATTTGCGTACACATGAGGCATTGAATGTGACACGGTTACAGGAAGATTTATAATAACTTTATTTTCCGGAGAAGGTTCCCATATTTTTAAAACTTCATTGCAGATCTCTGCGGCAAATTCAGGCTCTGTTCCGGTAAAACTTTCGGGAGAATATTCAAACATGAAATTTCCCGGAGTTTTTTCCTTATACTCTTTGCAAAGTTTAGCTCCAAACACCGCAATATCAACAATCTCTTCTTTTGATTTTCTGAACACCTGTTCTCTTTGAGCTACAGAAGTAGAGTTGTACAGATGGACGATGGCATTCTTGGCACCACGTAATGCCTCAAAAGTTTTTGCAATTATATGCTCTCTCGACTGAGTAAGAACCTGAATCGAAACATCATCGGGGATGAGATCTCTCTCGATAAGAGCTCTGCAAAATTCATATTCAGTTTCACTCGATGCGGGAAAACCTATCTCAATTTCTTTGAATCCGATTTTCACCAAGAGTTCAAAAAACTCCAGCTTTTCATCCAGACTCATGGGCGTAATAAGCGCCTGGTTTCCGTCACGCAAATCGACACTGCACCAGACGGGAGCCCTGTCTATATAATCCTTTTTCATCCAATCAGCAGATGTATTTTCCGCTGCAAAAAACTGTCTTTTATATTTATTTATTCCGTTCACTGTAATTTTACCCTTTCTTTTTTGACCTTAAAATAAAAACGCTCTTATCCCGAATATATATCCGAAAAAGATAAGAGAGTACGCTAAGTATATAAAACGGATGCAATACTGTTAAATCACATCAAAAACAGAAAGTCTTTTCACTCAAAAGTTCAAATGAGACAATCCAAGTGACTGACGTCCTGCAATACCACACTGCTCTCAGATCTCAGATCAGCACATAGTAGGGCAAAACCTCCGTTAATCAAACAAATATTTCCGTCCGGGATTTTTCTCATTTAAATTCACCTCTAAGTTTATATTTGAGATTCAATCAAGAATCTTTTATTATGATAACACAATAAAACTGTTTTTTCAAGAGGGATAAATATAAAACCACAAAAAGTTCATAATTCAACATATTGACTCCCCTCTTTTACTATGATATACTTTAAACCGAAAGGAAATGAGTTATGAAGATCATAAGTTTACTTGAAAACACCTGCACAAATGAAAAGGTTTGCACCGAGCATGGGCTAAGCCTGTATATTGAAGCCTCCGGACATAAAATACTTTTTGACATGGGGCAAAGCGATCTGTTTGCAAAAAACGCAGAAGCTTTGGAAATCGACCTCAAAAACATTGATATTGCAATTCTTTCTCACGGGCATTATGACCATGGAGGCGGATTAAAAAAATTTCTGGAAATAAACAGTACCGCACCTGTTTATATACATAAATATGCTTTTGGAGAGCACTTTTCGGGAACTGAAAAATATATTGGGTTAGACAAATCGCTTCAAAATTCAGACAGGATAATTTTTACAGAGAACAATTTTATTATTGATAAAGATATATCTCTGTGTACATGTAACGACCTAAATCCCCTATTCCCGCTTTCAAACGAAAAAATGAACATAAAAACAGACCATGGGTTCATTTCCGACAGTTTCAAACATGAGCAATATCTTGTAATTTCCGAAAAAGATAAAAAAACCGTTATCAGCGGATGCTCGCACAAAGGAATATTGAATATTTCGGAATGGTTCAAACCCGACATTCTCGTAGGGGGCTTTCACTTTAAAAATATTGAACTGACTTCTGAAGGAAAAGAGAAACTACATACTGTAGGAAAAAAGCTTGCAGAATATAATACGGTATTTTACACCTGCCATTGCACCGGAACAGAACAGTTTGAATATATGAAAAATTCAATATCCGACAAACTGAACTATATTTCCTGCGGAGATTCTATAATTATATAAAAAATTGCCCGAATAAACGGGCAATTTTTTTTATATAAATCCAATCACACTATAGCTTTTACAAAAAGGACTGTCATCATTATAGGTGCAATATATTTGATCATAAATTTATAAATCGTTTTTCTTCTGAATTTAACGCCGCCAAGTTCAACCTCCTCAATTACCCATTCCGGTTTAACTTTCCAACCGACAAATATACAGGTAAAGAGCGAAATGAATGTCATTAAAATACTGTTGCTTATATAGTCAACAACGTCAAGTATCTGAGCTTCCGTACCGTTGGGAAGTGTTATATTAAAATAGAGCATATTGTAACCGAGACATACAACCACGGCAGCAACGGCAGAAACTACAGCAACAACAAGAGATGTCTTTTTTCTTTCAGACTTAAAAAGCGACATTGAGTTTGCAACAACTGCTTCCATAATTGAAACACAGGAGGTCAACGCCGCAAGAAATACCATAAAGAAGAAAACAAAGCCAACGATCTCACCGGCAAAGCCCATTTCAGCAAAAACCTTGGGTAACGAAACAAACATCAGACCGGTACCTGCCTGCATTCCTTCAAGCCCTGAAAAAACATATACTGCAGGAACGATCATAAGACCTGCAAGAACAGCGCAAAGCGTATCAAAAAACTCGATCTGATTAACACTCTTATTGAGATTCACATCTTTTTTCACATAGGAACCGAAGGTTATCATAATACCCATCGAAACGCTGAGAGAGTAGAAAAGCTGACCGGTAGCATCAAGCAATATCTCAAGAAATCGGGATAAGGTCAGACCTTTAAAATTAGGAATGAAGTATATTGCCGCCCCCTGAAGGCCTGTTCTCACCGTCCCGTCGGATGTCTCATAAGAAAGAGTAAGAGAAAAAATTGAAATACCTATGATCATTATAAACAAACCCGGCATTACTAATTTTGAAAACTTTTCAATACCCTTTTCAACGCCCAGATAAACAATAAAAGAGGTAATCGCAAGGAAGATCAATGTAAAAACGATCGGAGAAGCGTATGAGGAAATAAATGACTTAAAATATCCGTCAGCAGCAGAACTTTCTCCTTGAAGGGTCAGGTAGTTCACCATATATTTGGTTATCCAGCCACCGATAACAGAGTAATATGTTAATATCAGAGCAGGAACAATATACGTCAAAACGCCCACAAACTTCCATTTTTTACAAACAGATGAATAGGCTTCTATAGCACTCTTTCCTGTTTTTCTGCCTATAGCAATATCAGTGGTAAGAAGCGCAAAACCAACGGTCAACGCAAGGATAATATAAACAAGGATAAAAAGACCTCCGCCATCCTTTGCTGCAAGGTACGGAAACCTCCAGATATTACCTACGCCTACAGCACTTCCTGCCGCAGCAAGAACAAAACCTATAGAACCTGAAAAACCACTCTTCTTTTTTATTTGACTTTTATTTTCCATACAGAGCTCCTTATATAAAAATTTTCAACCAGATTATTATACCACTTTGTCCCGATAATGTCAAGATTAAATTTGCGATATCATTAAAACGTCAAAAAAGCGGAGAATCTCTCCGCTTTTAAATATAATAAAATTATTCAACAACCGAAATTTCGCCTTTTTCATACTTCCATTCGGAAGTCATTTTTATGGGCTTGATCTTCCCGTTCTCATCAAATTCCATATGGTCAATACAAATAAATCTCGCATTTCGGTCTTTATATTTCGGATCACTATCATCTGTGATATGGCGATGGTATACATTCAGATACATATCAAGATCTTCAACGTAAATATAACCGTTATGCCCCGGACCGTTAGCAATCGTACTTTCCCCAGTGGAAAGTATTACATGACAGTCATCGAAAGGTCCGTAAGGAGAATCTGAAATCGCAGTTGAAACATGATAAGAGCCATTTCCCCAACTGCCGCAGGACCACATAAAATGATATTTGCCGTCTTTTTTGAACATACATGGACCTTCCACATATTCCGGAGGAGTAATCTCTCTGAATAAAGATCCATCTTCAAAAGGCACGATGTCGGTCATATCCTCGTTCATTATGCAAACATTGCAGTGACCCCATCCGCCATAATAAAGGTATACAGTCCCATCATCGTCCTTGAAAAGATGTGCATCAATGGGCTGAGCTCCGTTCACGATCTTATTTATAAGCGGTCTGCCAAGATAGCCTTTAAACGGACCTGCGGGAGAATCGGAAACGGAGATTTCCAAGCCTCCCATTTCATCCTCTGAATGGATATCATTCGTTGCAAAAATATAATAATACTTATTATTTTTCTCTATTATGGTAGGTGCCCAGACAGCCTGTTTCACCCAGGGAAAACCTTCCATATCGATGATATTTTCATGCTTTTCCCAATGAGTAAGATCTTCCGAAGAGAAAGCTGTCTGATTCAGCTGTTCATGAAACGGACCTGAATGGGTCACATATATCCAATACTTACCCTCATAAAAACGGGCTTCAGGATCCGCATACCAATTCATATCAAGAGGGTTTTTGATATAAAAATTCTCTGTTTTCATATGTATTACCTCAAATTATCTCAATCAATTCGTAGTCTTTTGAACCGTAACCGAGTTCGGCAGCAGCATCAACTGTAAGGACACCGTTGCGCGATTCGATTCTTTCAATAAGATGATCTCTTCCGGGATCATCTGAACTGTAAACAAGATCAAGGCAAGCCTTATCTATTGCAACAGGATCAAGGGACGCAAGAATTCCGATATCTTTCATGCACGGATCTTCCGCAACGGCACAGCAGTCACAGTCAACAGACATATTCATCATAACATTTATATATGCCATATTTCCCTTGAAAAATTCAGGAATACTACCTGATGCATCAGCCATTGAACGGAGAAAACTGTCGTGGTCCGCCGTCCATATCTTTTCAGGTTCTCCTGCCCCGTGAATATAAGCCTTACCGAAAGAAGATGCAACACCGATTGAAAGCTGCTTCAGAGCACCGCCGTAACCACCCATAGGATGTCCTTTAAAATGAGAAAGAACCAACATTGAATCGTAATTTACGAGATTTTTACCCACATAATTTTTCTTAATAACTTTGCCGTCAGGAATCTCCAGCACAAGATCGGGACCTTCGGCATCGAGCAGATCAAAATCAAAATATTCATTCCAACCATGCTGTTTGATTGTTTCCAAATGCTTTTCCGTAGTATTTCTTCTGCCCTCATAAGCGGTGTTGCATTCAACAACTGTACCGTTCACATAATCTATTGTAGGTTTCCAGAATTCAGGACGAAGAAAATTCTGATTTCCGACCTCACCGGAATGGACCTTTACGGCGACCTTTCCGGGAAGTTCTTTATTTAAAAACTTGTAGAGTTCCAACACCTTTTCAGCTGTTATCTCTCTTGAAAAATAGACTTTAGACATATGTATCCCTTTCCTGATTAAAAATATATACGATTATAATATTTTGTGGGAAGACCTTCGCTGTAAAGATGAGAGTCATTTGAAAGCTGCAGTATTTCCGGAACACAGTAACCGTCATCGTTCCCAAAGCTAATTACGGTCATACCCGAATGGCTCATATCAAAATGAGTGCTGAACATAGGATAAGGAATCCCCAGAACAGTACCTAAAAATGCAAGTCCAAATCCCTGGTGGGCAAAAAGAGCAATTCTTTTATCGTTATGATTTTCGCATCTGTATAAATGTTTTTCAGGGTCAAAAACATAACCGTGTTCAGCAAGAAAACCGTAAGTCTCTCTCTTGATTCTTTCAATACCTGCTTTTACTTTTGTACCCTCAAACATCGGATGGTCAGCCCAGTTCTCACCAAGAGCTGCAAATTCATTTGAAATCAATTTGCGAGCTAATGACGGATGCGCAAAAAGCCAATCCCGATGTCCGTTTTCGTCTACATGTACAAGTTCCTGCCAAGCATGTGCTTCATTGCACCAATCAAGAATTTTGACATCTTTCTTAAGCATTTCGCAGGTCGGTTTTGAAGTAAGGATTGCCCTGTTTGAACTTGATGAATATATTTCATCCAAACCGTAACGGGCAAGACGTTTTCCAACAGCCTCTGCCTGACGATATCCGAGAGGCGTTAAACTGTCGGGGTCATATATAGGGTCTCCGTGTCGAACATAAAATAAAAGCATTGTAATCTACCTCTTTTTCTGTTTTGATAATTATATTATAAATCAAAATCATATAAAAGTCAAGATGTAAAACTAATATAAACAATTTCTATTCTGAAAAATATAGATTTTTCCAATCCTTATTATATTTTTCTTTATATTTATTATATTGCAAAGACTCCCAATACGAAGCTTTAAACACTGTACGTTGAGTCATGTGAAAACGTTTTG
>JAZTZU010000043.1:0-56089 GCA_045637625.1 Eubacteriales bacterium | reverse complement strand
GAACCGCTTTTCCTTTTTTCGCGAAAAGGAAAAGCGGTTCCCCCATAAAAAATTATATAAATCTTACTTAATCGGCAGGAATATCTCGAAAATCGCGCCTGTCTCGCCGCCTTGCTTGTTGCGTGCATGGACTGCGCCGCCGTGGGATGTGATTACTGCTTTCGCAATCGCAAGCCCAAGACCGTGCTTGCCTTTTTTGCCTTTGTAGAAGCGGTCAAAAAGATGCAGCAGATCTTCTTCGTGAATTCCCGGACCGTCGTCCGATATGGTGAAACAAACGCCTTTTGTTACGGGTCTGACCTGTACTGTAACCTCAGATTTCGCAAATCTCAGGCAGTTCGAGATTATATTTGTCAGAGCAACGCAGAAATTGTCAACATCACACATTACGTTCATTATGGCAATATCGCCTTTGACAATGTTTATATTTCCCGAAACGGCAATTCCTTGTACACGGTCGATTGCTTCGTCGATTATCTGCAAGGTTGTGGCTTCTTCAAGAACGATCGGGTTTTTTGATGTCTCCATTTTCGTAAGATACATGATCTCTTCGATGATTTTTTCAAGTCTTGAGGTCTGATCGAGAATTTCCGTGCAGATCTCTTCCGTGTTTTCAAAAACTCCGTCCCTGAGTCCTTCCGCATAACCTCTGATCGACATCAGCGGTGTTCTCAGCTCGTGTGAGGCGTTCTGAAGGAAGATCTTCTGGCTGAGGTCATATTCCTCTATGCTTTTTGCCATTGCGTCAAAGGCGTCTGACAGTTCTCCCACTTCGTCATTTGCGTCTATTTTTATTGAGCAGTCGTACTTTCTTTTTGCCAGCATGTTTGCACGTATTTTCAGCTTTTTGAGGTTAAGCGTTACGGTGCTTGAGAATATCAGCGCGAAACATACAGCAAAAAGTGCCGCAACGCAGATCGACATCAGATACAACGTGAAAAGAGATCTGTCTATTCCGTAGCGGTCTACCTGCATATACAGGACAAGGGTTATTTTGTCCCCCGAATCTATGTCGTAAAGATTACGTATGAACAGGGCATAGTTTCCTGTGGTGTGCTTCAGTACGTTTGCGCCTTCCTGATTCAGCTTCGGTTTCACCGCTACTATGAATTCGTCAAGAGAGATGGGCAGGGATTCATAATGAGCGCCCGCTTCTCTTTCTCCTCGGTTGTTGAATATCGCCAGTGCGTAGTCGTTTATTTGCATTTCCTGGAAGGTTTTTTCCAGCTGATATCTCAGGGCAAGCTCGTTGTGCTGAGCCGTTACCGTAAGTACAAGATCATCCGCATATTTTTTCAGCTGCTTGTTTGATTCGCTGATGATATATCCGTCAGAAAAAAGGGAAATAAAGCTCGTGGAAATGCCCGCCATCATGAAAATGACGGCGGCATATGACAATATCAACTTGGCTGTTATACTGCTTCTCATGGTTTATTCCTTGGGAGAGTCGGTTCCGTCTGTTACTTTGTAGCCGTAGCCCCAAACGGTTTCGATCTTGAAATCTGTTGCGGCAGATTCAAGTTTTTTACGGATACGTTTTACCAGATCGTCCACCGCACGGGTGTCTCCGATGTACTGATATCCCCATATATTTGTCAGCAGCTGACTTCTTGTGAAAACTCTGTTTTTGTTTGAAACCATAAAGAAAATGAAATCATATTCCATTGCAGTAAGGTTAAGTTCTGTTTCTGTTCCGTCAGAAACTTTCACAACGCGTCTTTCTGCGGGGAATATTTTTATATCTCTGCAGAAAAATGCTGTACTGTTTTCCTTGTCTCCCTGAAGTCCGTCGATCCTGCGGAAGACTGCTTTTACTCTCGCAACCATTTCTCTGGGGGAGAATGGCTTGGGAATATAGTCGTCTGCGCCCATTTCGATACCGAGTATCCTGTCGAGCTCTTCATCTCTTGCCGAAACGATGATTATGGGAACATTTGCTTTTTTTCTGATTTCATTGCAAAGCTCAAACCCTGACATTCCCGGCATCATGATATCAATGATCAGCATATCGGGAACTGCGGAATTGAAGCCTGCAAGTGCATCTTCTCCGTTTTCAAATTCCGAAACGGCAAAACCTTCTTTTTCAAGATAAGAACGAATTATCTGACGTATGTTTTTTTCGTCGTCCACTACATAAATTGTTTTTGGCATTTACATCTTTCCTTTCATTCATCAGATTTTTCTTTTACACTATAATTATACACTGAAATTGTATCACAATTTTGTGCAAAATACAGAGGATTTATATTATTTTACCAAAGTATAGTCGCTGTCGCAGAATTCACGGATAGCTTCGCCTCTGAAATCGTAATTGCCGCACTGATAAGCATGGAAGGCAACAACCTTGTTTGTTTCGTGGCTGTATGCGATCATCTGACCGTGAGCCCCTGTTTTACCGAAAGATCTTGCTTCGCAGCGGTCAAGACCGTATTCGTTTTCTTCAACGATCTTTACCCACTCTTCGGAAACGATTCTCTGAC
This sequence comes from Eubacteriales bacterium, assembly GCA_045637625.1. Lineage (GTDB taxonomy): Bacteria > Bacillota > Clostridia > Oscillospirales > UBA644 > HGM12619. The sequence goes on along the minus strand of JAZTZU010000043.1, from coordinate 53,609 downwards.
CTTCAAACATCCCGTTGTTGAGGTAAACACTTCCCAATTTTGCCATGTCTGCTGTGGGACAGTAAACTCCCGTACCGCCTACAACATATCCGTAGGGACATTTTGTCATTGCGATTTCCTGGAATTTCAAGGGGCGGAAAAGTCTTGAACTCATGTAGTTGTCAAGGGGTTCTCCGCAGGCTTCTGTTGCTACACGTGTCAGGATGTAATATGCTGCATCGCTGTAGACTCTTTCTGTTCCGGGTTCGTATGTGAGATTTTTTTTGAAAGCTTCCGTGATGTGGTCCTCGCCGCAGTCTTCCGCATCAATATCAAGATATCCGCGATCAATGCCCATAGAATGTCCGAGGGCGTGGGCTACGGTAACTTTTTCCCAATTGGGGTCATAATCTGTTTTGATATATTTTCTCAGATAGTCGCAAACCTTGTCTTCAAGCTTGATTTTACCTTCGTCCCAAAGCAGACCGATAGCTGTCATTACAAACATTTTTGTTGCTGAGTAGCTGTTGTTGCTTCTGTTTGCGGGAATATGCTGGTAGTGGTAAGCCTTCCCGTCCTTATCTATGAATACGATATCATAAAGATTGTAATCGTTTCTTTTTGCCATTTCAGCGCATTTTGCTTCAAATTCCGCGTTTTTGAAAATTTCCATTATAATAGCTCCTTTTAGGTTAATATTTCTTTGCTTTATAATATAACATATTTGATTGGATTTTTCAATGAGAAAAACGTCATGTTTCAAAAAATTTGCAAATATATTCCCGTTGGCAGCTTTTTACACCTGAACTCCCACATTTCTGCCACAGAACAGACCTTGTTATACGTTAATTTTAGTGTATAATATATTTGTAAAGTGATTCGGATACGCTCAGTAGATCCAATACCTATTGAATGCTCCTTTAATCATATTTTCAATTACTATCTCCCCTCTAAATTTTTTTCTACTTATTTTTTAAGCCCGAACGTCTTGTTCGGGCTTTTTTCTTTATTTGTTTCCTTTAGCTTTGATGAGGCTCTGCTTTGCGTTGATTATATGTATCTGAGCTTCCTTTTCCGCGTTGTCACCGTCATGAGCGGCAATTGCTTCAAAAATTCGTCTGTGTTCTTCCACCGCAGCCACAGCCCTGCCCTCTGATTGTATCGACAGACCTCTTGCACGCTGGATAGAATTGTGCAGCTGAGAAAGTATCTGCCTTAAAGGGTTGCTTTCGCTTGCTTTGTATACAGCTTCGTGGAATGTGGAATCGAGGCTTTTGACTCTGTCAGAGTCTCCCTTTGAAGCATAGAATTCCTGAAGTTCAAGAGTGTCTCGGAGTTTTTCTATTTCGCTTTCGGAGATATTTTCTGCCGCCCAACGAGCCGCAAGACCCTCAATGTGAACCCTGATGGTATATATATCGTCCACATCTTTTTCGGAAACGCCTACAACTTCTGCGCCCTTATTGGGAACATTTTTTACCAGACCCTCATGTTCAAGCTGTCTGAGAGCTTCTCTGACGGGGGTTCTGCTTACTCCGAGCTGTCCCGAAAGACTCTGCTCTGTCAGGGCTTCTCCGGGAAGAAATTCTCCGCTGAGGATCGCTTTTTCCAGCGCTTTGAAGACTTTTGCCGTCAGAGACCCCTGTTCTGAAGTGTTGATCTTTTCCATATCAATCCTCAAGAAGTTCGGGCATGAATTCGCCCACAAGGTACATCATTTCATCGTCGCTGATAACGGTCTGTCTGCCGTCCTGATACTGCGCGTCGATCCATTCTTTCATTTTTACGATTCTTTCGTCTTTCTTGTCAACCCAGTTTTCAACGGGAAGGTGGAAATGGTTGTTTATCCAGAATGCAACTGCCGCAAGACCTGAAACGTTATTGATAGAAACATTTGCGGGACGGTTGAGGATTTTGCCTGTATCGAAAATATTGTAGATCTCTTCGTCTTTAAGAAGACCGTCTGCGTGGATGCCTGCTCTTGTTACGTTGAAGTTCTGACCTACGAAAGGTGTCATGGGCGGAATTTCGTAATCAAGTTCTTTCTGGTAGTATTCTGCAAGCTCTGTGATAGCAGTTGTATCCATGCCGTCTGTTGTTCCCTTAAGTGATGCGTACTGCATTACCATTGCTTCGAGGGGGATATTACCTGTTCTTTCGCCGATACCGAAGAGGGAGCAGTTTACAGCGCTTGCACCGAAGAGCCAGGCAGTTGCAGCGTTCGCAACAGCCATATAGAAGTCATTGTGACCGTGCCATTCAAGCATATCGGAGGGAACATCTGAATATTTCTGCAAGCCGTAAATAAGTCCTGCAACGCTTCGGGGGAGAGATACTGCTGTGTAGGGAACGCCGTAACCCATTGTGTCGCAGACACGGATCTTTATGGGAACGCCTGTTCTTTCGGACATTGCCATAAGTTCATTCACGAAAGGTACTACGAAACCGAAGAAGTCTGCTCTTGTGATATCTTCAAAGTGACATCTGGGACGGAGACCTGCTTCGATTGCGTCTTCAACAATTGCAAGGTAATGCATCATTGCCTGAACACGGGACATCTTGAGCTTGTTGAAAATATGATAGTCGGAACAGCTTACAAGAATACCTGTTTCTTTGATACCGATATCTTTTACGAGCTGGAAGTCGTTTTTGGAAGCTCTGATCCATGTGGTTATTTCGGGGAATTTATATCCGCGTTCCATACATTTATAAAGTGCGTTTCTGTCCTTTTCGCTGTAAACGAAGAACTCTGTCTGACGGATGATTCCTTTGGGACCGCCCAATTTGTGGAGCTTGTCGTAGATGTGGACCATCTGATCGACGGTGTATGGAGCTCTGGACTGCTGACCGTCACGGAATGTTGTGTCTGTGATCCAGATCTCTTCAGGCATATTCATGGGCACACAGCGGTGGTTGAATGAGATCTTCGGAACTTCTGTATAGGGGAAAAGGTCCCTGTAGAGATTCGGTTCGGAAACGTCCTGAACTTTGTATTTATAAGTTTCTTCTTCGAGAAGATTTGTTTTCTTGTTTATTTCAAGCATTGTTTTTTCTCCTTTGAGTTTCATGCATTGTGGATTCGTGTATTATTGTATGATTGTATACAATGTATAATATTATAATACATTACCCCAATAAAGTCAAGGGGTAAATCGGTGCTTTTTTGTGAATTTTAGAAACCGATCGTTGTGTGTAAAAAAAATATTGACAAACCAATTTTTTTGTGATATAATTTACTTGTGAATATTTCCAATAAAAACAGGAGGTCTTTTAATGAAAAATATAGTAAAGGTTTTTATTCCCATAATTTTGGTTCTGCTGTGTCTGTCAGCTTGCAGCGGTGATAAGGCAGATGTTCTTGAATTTGCAGATTCGGAATATAATCCAATCTATTTTCCGAAGCCGGAAGAACCTGATTTTCTTTATACTGTAGACAGAGGTCCCTTTTCAAATTACGAAAAGATAATGCTTGCTTCAATGCAAGGCGTTACAGCGAAAGATAAGCCCTGTATTTATATCGTTATGAATGAAAATTATCGGCTTTGGCTTGATGAGATGGTTGAAAAGCGTGGAATTCAAACAGAAGAAGTTACGGACCTGTATTTTTTGCTTGATAAAGTTTCAGATTCTATAAACGGTTACATTCTTTATGACCTGGCGGATAATACTTCTTTGAATGTTGCCACTTCTCTTGCGGGTATCAACAGAGCTATTCTTGTAGATTATCATATTGAAGAGGCTGTCAAGGCTATGGGCTTTGAGTGTATCATGGATGTCAGAGGTTGTGATGACCGGTGGCTTTATGATAATTATAAGGATCAGTTCGGTTATGGGGAAGATAAACTTAACAACACTATTATCCTTGAACAAAGAGCACTTGAACACGACGAGAGAAATTTCCTTTTAAGGGACTATGCGATTTTCTGCAATATGGCTTGTATTTATCAGAGTGATTCTCCTTTGAAAGATGACATTTTGAACTGCCTTGAAGATGATGGAATTCTTCTCGGTTGGGGTAACGGAGATATTGTCAGTGAATCTGATTTAGGGTCAGCTGCTGCTCGAAACGGTCTGATGCAGGTGGCAAGCGACTGGCATTCAAATCTTTCTGTTCTTTCTGCGTTGAAACCTCTGGATGAAATAATCAAACAGCAAACTTCTACAGACCCTGAAACTCTGGAAACAGAAAATGTTCATTATGTTACTTTCATATGGACAGACGGGGATAATATTCAATGGACTTCGGGCGATTTTGCGACCAATCCCAAATATTGGGCATCCGAATCCCGCGGTGAGCAAAGTATCGGTTGGGGTATAAATAATATGCTCTATGAAGCAGCTCCTTCTACCTTGGAATATTTTTATGAAACCGCGGCAAACAATGAAAACGCGAAGGATTATTTTGTTGTCGGACCTCATTTTGCATATGCTACCCAATACAAAGAAACTTTAAATGAGTGGACTTATAACCTTAATATTCTTATGGGTAAGACCGATCTGAAATATGTCCAGATAAACGAGCTTGAAACTCTGGAGCGGTTCCCGAAAGCATTTGACGATTATACAGAACATGAAAATATCCACGGACTTTTTTATCTGGAATATGAGAAGTATCATAAGCATGGCGGTAAGATAGTCTGGTCAAACGGAAAGCCTGTAGTCACCGCAAAATACGCTATCTGGGATCCAAATGCCATGGAAGATGCGACCTTGGAGGACTGTCTTGAAAAATTGAATTCCGCACCCGTTGATCTGACATCGGAGAACGGCTATTCCTTTGTAACGGTTCATGCGTGGAGCGGATACACAATGGATGACCTTTGCGATATGATCTCAAAGCTTGACAGCCATGTGAAGGTCGTAACTCCCGATGAGTTCATGCAGCAGATAATCAAAAATGTAGAACGCGACTAAAAAATAAGAGTATTGTTTATTAAGATACTTTATGGGAAAAGGGGCTGGCTCATTTAGCGCAGAACAAAAGCCCATATTAGGTTTTAAGACAAATATTAACTAAAAATACTATCCCAAAGCTTTAAGATGTCGAAATCCACCGAGAATTTTCGGTGGATTTCCTTAATTTAAGGGGCTTTTTAGTCGCGATTTAGCCCTCTACCGTACCCACGTACGCCGACGAGTGCTAAATCCCGCCTTCTGCATCTAACTGAGCCTCCCCCATTATTTTTACTTGACTTTCTCCGCAAAAAGTGTTATAATATCTATTAACAACATTCAAAGGATGTATTTTATGGAAATTCTTACAAATGACAGAAAATATTTAAAAGAACTGAAAGCTTTGTATAAAGAAGCTTTTCCCAAAGAAGAAAGAAAACCTTTTACATTTATCGAAAAGCTTCGGAATGAAGGTAAATGCATCATCCATACCGCAGTCGAAGACGGTAAATTCGCAGGACTTGCAATAATCCTGAAAGATGACGAATATGCACTTATAGATTATCTTGCGGTAAATCCGGAAATCAGATGTTCAGGTATCGGATCAAAAATACTCGACCAATTAAAAAAACTCTATGAAAATAAATGTTTGTTCCTTGAACGAGAAACAGTACTAAACAACTGTGAAAATCCGACACAGAGAAACAGACGCAAAAATTTTTATTTAAGAAACGGATTTTCAGACTCAGGAATTTATGCAAACGTATATACAGTTGAAATGACTTTGATGACTTACAGAAAGACCATCTCATTTTTGGAATATTCAGATTTTCTGAAAAAAAATCTCGGCGAAGAGATTTTCAATAAAATTAAAGTAAAAACCTCAGATTTTTCTGACGAAAACATCCTTTAAAAGGTTGACACAGAGGAAGAATTGTGTTATAATGTATATGTAGGTATTATACCCTACGCTAAATTTTGAATGAGGAAAAGAGATATGAATATACTTTTAAAAAATGTCGAACTGAACGGAACTAAAAGAGATATTTATCTCAGAGACGGAATCGTTTCAGATACAGTTGGAAGCAATGAAGAATATTCCGTTGAAGATTGTTCGGGCCTTACAGCTCTCCCCTCTTTTGTAGATCTTCATGTCCACTTAAGAGATCCGGGTCTGACTCATAAAGAAACAATAGAAACAGGAACTCTTGCAGCAAGAAACGGAGGCTTTGCAGCGGTTTTTGCAATGCCAAACACAAAACCTTCCTGTGACGATCCTGAGACAGTCAAATATATTCTCGGAAAAGAAAAAAATACGGACGTCTACCCTGTTGCCGCAATAACCAAAGGACTTTCAGGTGTTGAACTGACAGATTTTTGCAAGCTCAAAGAAGCAGGTGCCGCAGCTTTTTCAGATGACGGAATGCCTGTTGAAGATACAGAACTGTTGATAAAAGCATTAAAAAAGGCGGATGAATTGGGATTACCCGTCTTTGCACATTGCGAAAATAAATCTTTTGTAAAAGACAGACTCAACATCCCTCATGAAGCTGAATCAACCGCTGTAGCAAGAGAAATAAAAGCGGCACAAAAAGCAAATACCCCGATACACATATGCCATGTAAGCACAAAAGAAAGCCTTGCGATAATCAGAGAAGCCAAGGCTGCGGGAATTCCGGTAACAGCAGAAACAGGGCCTCACTATTTCACACTCACAAAAGATGCAATCAAGATAAAAGGCTCATATGCAATGATGAACCCACCTCTTTGTCAACAGGCAGATGTTGAAGCTGTGAAAGAAGCGATTGCCGACGGAACAATAGATGTTATTTCAACAGACCATGCACCTCACTCAGCAGAGGAGAAATCCGGACCTCTTGAAAAAGCACCTTTCGGAATTACCGGACTTGAAACATCTTTTGCACTTTCATACACACATCTTGTAAAAACAGGCATTATAACACTTGATAAGCTTATTTATATGATGAGTGAAAGACCTCGTGTAATCGGAAGAATCCCCAACGCAGATTTTATTGAAACGGATAAAAAGCCTACATTTATACTTGTTGATCTCAACAAGGAATTTATATTTGACAGCTCAAGATCCCTTTCAAAATCACAAAACACACCATTCGACGGAAGCATAATGACCGGCGAAATAAAATATAATATTTTAAGAGGAGATATTTTCAAATGTCAGCAGATGTACTCATAAGAAAAATCAAAGAAATGAACAACCCAACAGTAGCAGGCCTTGACCCTCTTGTAGACTATGTTCCTGCAAGTATGGTAAACGGTGATTCACTTGAAGCAAAGGCAGAAGCTATCCTCAATTTCAACAAAGGACTCATTGACGCTCTTTGCGATATCGTTCCTGCAGTTAAGCCGCAGTCTGCCTACTACGAACTTCTCGGTTGGCAGGGCGTTAAAGCATTCTATGAAACAGTTGCTTACGCACAGAGCAAGGGAATGTATGTTATTGCAGATGCAAAAAGAAACGACATCGGTTCAACAGCAGGAGCTTACTCCAAAGCATTTTTTGACACTCTCGGATCTGAAGCACTCACAGTAAACGGATACCTCGGTTACGACGGTGTTGAACCCTTTGTTCGTGACGGAAAAATGATATTCGTACTTGTTAAAACTTCCAACCCCGGAAGCGGACAGCTTCAGGACCTCAAACTTGAAAACGGAAAAACAATTTACGAACAGATGGGCGGCTATGTTGAAGAATGGGGCGCTCCTTCCATAGGAACATACGGATATTCCAATGTAGGTGCTGTTGTTGGTGCAACACATAAAGCTCAGCTTCAGGAACTTCGTGAAAAACTCCCCCATACATTCTTTCTTATCCCCGGCTACGGAGCTCAGGGCGGCACAGCAGACGATATTTCTGTAGGATTCGTAAACGGAACAGGTGCAATCGTAAACTCCTCCAGAGGAATTATGTGCGCTTATAAGAAACAGAATCTCCCCGCAGAAAAATTTGCTGAAGCTGCAAGAATCGAAGCTATCAGAATGAGAGACGAAATCAACTCCAAAATTCTTTAAAAAAAGGAATTAAAACAATGAAAACCTCAGAAATAAACATAAGAGATCCCTTTATACTTGTTCATGACAGAAAGTATTATCTCTATGGTTCAGGAAGAAGAAACGGAAGTTCTCTTTGCGGTTTCGATGTAGTCACAAGCACAGATCTTGAAAATTGGAGCGAACCTAAAACAATTTTCGAGCAAAACGAAAACTTTTGGGCAGACAGAGACTATTGGGCTCCTGAAATGCACGAATATAAAGGCAAATTCTATCTCTTTGCATCTTTCAAGAGCAACAACAGATGCAGAGGAACACAGATATTGGTTTGTGATACTCCCGACGGCAAATTTGAACCGCTGACAGAATATCCCGTAACCCCCAAAGATTGGGAATGCCTTGACGGAACTCTGTTTATCGAAAACGGAAAACCCTATATCGTATTCTGCCATGAATGGCTCCAGATCGGGGACGGAACAATTTGCGCAATGCAGCTCAGTGAAGACCTGAAAGAAGCTGTAGGAGAACCGTTTGAACTCCTCAAAGCTTCAGACTTGCCAGATGTTAAAAGCCTCGGAGCTGAAAGCGGCAATTACATTACTGACGGACCATTCTTTTACAGGTGCGACAACGGAAACCTTATAATGCTATGGTCTTCATTCAAATCTGATTTCGGATACATCCAAACAGCAGCCGTATCCTCAGACGGAACACTTAAAGGCAAATGGACACTTTCCCATCCTGACATCTATACAGATGATGGCGGACACGGTATGATATTCACCGACCTTGAAGGAAACCTCAGAATTTCCCTGCATTCTCCCAACGGAGGATTTGAAGTTGCAAAATTCATGAAAATCAAAGAAGAGGACGGAATTATTTCCATAATAGATAAATAGTACCCCTTTCCCATGAAAGGACCTTAAATGTCTGTTATAGAAGCGTTTATTTTAGGACTAATACAAGGACTGACGGAATTTTTGCCCGTTTCAAGCTCAGGTCATCTGGTAATCTTCCAGACTGTACTCGGAACGGACATTGATTCCGCAGACCTTATGTTCGACACTCTTTTACACTTAGGAACTCTCATTGCAGTACTTATAGTATTCAAAGAAACGATATTCAAACTGATCTCAGCATTTTCAGATATGATAAAACTGATACTGACCCGAAAATTCAGTATTAAAAATGCAACCGATGAACAGAAAATGATATTGTTTCTTATCGTTTCCCTACTGCCGCTGTTTATAATATTACCAATAAAAGATTATATAGAAACAGCATATACATCAATAATCCTGACAGGAGCAGCACTTATTGTCACAGCCATCCTACTTTTTATAAGTGATAAGATCGTCGGAACCAAAATCCCTGTCGGAAAAATGAAACTTAAACACGCCTTGGCAATAGGAGTTACACAAGCATTTGCAATTCTTCCGGGTATCTCCCGTTCAGGCTCAACAATAACTTCCGGAATAATGTGCGGTTTAGACAGAGAATTCGCGGCACAATATTCTTTCATTCTTTCTATTCCAACAATACTGGCAGGAGCAGTGCTCAATCTTTCAGACATTGCAGCCTCCGGAAACTTTAATTCAAGCCTAATACCCGAATATATTGCAGGAACAGCAGCTGCGGCAATTTCGGGGTTATTATCAATAAAACTGCTGCAAAAACTACTCAAAACAAAGAAATTTATTATATTTTCTATATATTGCCTTGCCGTAGGGCTGTTTGCAATCATATACGGAATCGTTTAGAAATTGGAGATAATTATAAAATGCCGGCAAAAAAGAAAACAACAACTTCATCCCGAAGTACTAAAAAACAAAAACAACTGAAAAACAGCTATGTTTACGATACTATCGTAGCGCTTGCACTTATGCTTGTTGCGATCATAATGTTTTTCGGTTTATTTTCCGATTCATTGGGAATTATCGGAACAGCGCTTAACGGATTGGTCCTCGGACTTTTCGGTATAGGCGGTGTATTGATTCCTTTTGCATTCATATTCACAGCATTGCTGCTGATATCAAAAAAGAAAAACGCATCCTTAAAATTCGGATTGGCAATGCTGTTCATTGTATTGCTGTCCGCTTTTGCTAATATTTTCTGCCCAAATACCGGGATTGAATACTTTGCAGCAGGAAAATTCAGCGATAACTTCACAAAACTAACATCCGACCTATTCAATGACGGTCTTGAATGGGCTTCAGGAGGCGTCTTGGGAGGATGGATATGTCATATTCTTACTCCATTATTCGGAACAGTCTGCTCAGGAATAATTATTTTTGTAGTAATGCTTGCAGCTTTTATTCTTACAACAGGAATGACATTTGCGGATTTCAAACTCCCCTCCCGTCCTGAATACCCTGAGGATAAAAAATCTGTGGCAAACCACAAAGCAGAAAATAAGGCATTGAAAAAAGATATAAAAGCAATGCAGAAAGAAATAGACACCCTGAAAAAGCAAAAGTTCGTAATACCTGAAGTTGATGAACCTGAAAAGATAACAAAAAAACAGGAAGAGTCTCCCATGCAGCTCGAGCTTGAAAAAATAGAAGAACCCTACAAAGAAAAGAAATCTTTCTTCAAAAAAGACAAAGCTGCTGAAGCTAAAGAAAAAGAAAGTCTCAGAGATGCAGAACTTCAGAAAAACAAAGAGGATTTCGACGACCTGCTTTTCCAGTTCAAGGCAAAATCCTCCGTCAATGTCACACCTTCATATGCTCACAATATAAGACCTCAAGCTGTTCCGGTTAAACCCATTCAAGTTCAACCCGACATGGAAACCTTAGAAACTCAGATCAAACACGAAGAAACAGAACTCCAAACAGAGGAAAAAGTCATTGTTGAGGAACCCCAGGAAGTTAAAATTACTACAGAAACTGTATTAAAAGAGGCTGAACCGACTGAAATCAAAAACGACGTTACGGCCAGCAAGAAAGAACTCACTGCGGAAGAAAAATTTGAGCAAGCGGCAATCAGAGAAGCTGAGATCGCAAAACAGCAATCGGAAGAGATTGCAAAAATGCTTGAAAAGGCAGAATCCGAAGAGCCTGTTGCTCCGAAAAACATATATACTCTTCCCCCGCTTAATATGCTCACATATACTCCGGATACAAACGCGGAAACATACAGAGACGAACTCAAGCAAAATGCAACAAAGCTCACAGATGCTCTTGCAACATTTAATGTACAGGCGACTGTTGTTGATGCAAAAAGAGGTCCGACTGTAACAAGATATGAATTGACCCCTGATGCAGGTGTTAAAATAAGCAAATTCACAGGGCTTTCAGATGATATAGCCCTTCATCTTGCAGCTCAGTCAGTCAGAATCGAAGCTCCTATCCCCGGAAAAGCCGCAATCGGTGTTGAAATTCCGAACAAAACAAGAAGCACCGTATATCTCAAAGAAATTATTGCAAGTGACGAATTCAAAAACAACACAAGTAAAATAAGCGTAGCTCTCGGTAAAGATATAAGCGGTCAATCAACAGTTATTGACCTTGCAAAAATGCCCCACCTGCTTATTGCGGGTGCTACAGGTTCAGGTAAATCAATCTGTATCAACTCTATTCTCATGAGCTTGCTTTACAAAAGTACCCCTGATGAAGTAAAATTACTTCTCGTTGACCCTAAAGTTGTTGAATTGAGTATCTACAACGGTATCCCTCACTTGCTTATTCCTGTCGTAACAGACCCTGAAAAAGCCTCAGGAGCTTTGGCATGGGCTGTAGGAGAAATGCTTAACAGATATAAATTGTTTGCTGACAGAAGCGTAAGAGACTTCAACGGCTACAATAAATCATTGGGAGCAAATGAAAAGAAACTTCCGCAAATAGTTATTGTAATTGACGAGCTTGCAGACCTTATGATGGCTGCCCCCACAGAAGTTGAAGATTCCATTTGCCGGTTGGCACAGATGGCCCGTGCAGCAGGTATGCACCTTGTTATTGCAACGCAAAGACCGTCAGCAGACGTTATTACAGGTATAATCAAAGCAAATATTCCTTCAAGAATTGCATTTGCTGTATCTTCATCCATGAACTCAAGAATCATTCTTGATGCAAGCGGCGCCGAAAAACTTGTCGGTAGAGGAGATATGCTTTATAATCCCCTCGGAGCAACAAAACCGATCCGTGTTCAGGGCTCATACGTAAGTGACAGCGAAGTTGAAAACGTAGTAACATTCATCAAAGAAAACTATGTAAGCGAATACGACAACTCAATACTTGAAAAGATCGAACAGAATGTAAATATGCAAAAAACAAGCAAACGAGGAGCTTCAGCAGCTTCATCTGAAGACGATGATGGTCCGGAAGATGAAAAACTCAACGAAGCAATCAGATGCGTTGTTGAAAACGGTCAAGCCTCCGTTTCCATGCTCCAGCGAAAGATCGGTCTCGGATTCTCAAGAGCAGGAAAACTCATCGACGAAATGGAAAAACGAGGAATTGTAGGACCGTATCAGGGATCAAAGCCGAGAGAGGTTCTGATCACAAAGGCTCAATGGCTCGAAATTCAGGCAAGAAGAGAGGATCAATAATGACTAAAGGATTTTTACCCATTTCGAGAAAAGAAATGGATGAACGAAATATAAGTCAATTTGATTTTATTATCGTGACAGGTGATGCTTATGTGGATCACCCGTCATTCGGCACAGCAATAATATCAAGAGTTGTTGAAGCCGAGGGGTTTTCTGTAGGAATAATATCTCAGCCTGATTGGAAGAATCTGGAAAGCTTCAAAATTTTCGGCGCACCTAAGTATGCATTTCTGGTAAATTCCGGAAATATTGACTCCATGGTAGCACACTATTCGGTAGCAAAAAACCGAAGAGATACAGATGCTTATTCACCCGGAGGAGTTCTGGACAAGCGCCCTGACAGAGCAGTAATAGTCTATTGCAACAAAATCAGAGAAGCTTACGGAAATATTCCAATCGTTACCGGAGGACTCGAAGCTTCTTTGAGACGGTTTGCCCACTACGACTACTGGCAAAATGAGGTCAGACGGTCTGTATTGGTAGACTCCTCCGCTGATATCCTGATCTACGGAATGGGAGAACGGCCCATGAGAGAGATCGTAAACCGACTTGCATCCGGAGAAGATATCAAGACAATAACAAATGTTCCCGGGACTTGTGTAATGGCAAAAGAACTTCCTGAAGGAGCAATGGAATGTCCCTCCTTCGAGACGGTTAAAAAAGATAAACGGGAATACGCAAATGCCGCAAGAATACAGTATGAACAACAGGATCCCTACGCAGGAAAAATCCTTTGCCAAAAGCATTCTTTACGCTACGTAGTTCAAAACAGACCTGCAGAACCGCTTTCAAGAGAAGAACTTGATGTAGTATATGCTTATCCATATATGAGAACATATCATCCATCATACGAAGCTGCAGGAGGTGTCCCAGGAATTCTTGAAGTTGAGAACTCTATAATCCACAACAGAGGGTGTTACGGAGACTGTAACTTCTGCGCAATAACCATGCACCAGGGAAAGCTTGTAACTTCAAGAAGTAAGGAATCTGTGGTTGAAGAAGCAAAAAAAATAACAAACGGCAAAAACTTCAAAGGTTATATAAACGACATTGGAGGGCCTACCGCAAACTTCAGAACACTTTCCTGCGGAAAAAAAGTTATGTGTAAGCATCGGAAATGTCTTGCACCGGATCCGTGTCCGAACCTCAAAGTCGATCACAAGGAATATCTTGAAGTTCTCAGAGCTGTAAGATCATTACCGAAAGTCAAAAAGGTATTTGTACGATCCGGTATAAGATACGATTTCCTGATGTTGGACAAGCGTGATGACTTTTTCAACGAGCTGGTCAAATATCATATCAGCGGTCAGCTTAAAGTAGCTCCTGAACATTGTTCCGACAGAGTTCTGGAAAAAATGGGCAAGCCAAAGTTCAAGTACTACAAAAAGTTCTATGATAAATTTTTTGATATAAACAAAAAAATGGGCTGTAAACAATATCTTGTTCCATACCTTATGTCATCGCATCCGGGCTGCACATTAAAGGATGCTATAGACCTTGCAATGTACATAAGAAGCACCGGACATCAGCCGGAGCAGGTTCAGGATTTCTACCCGACACCGGGTACAATTTCAACTGCGATGTACTACACAGAACTCGATCCGTTTACTATGGAACCGGTTTATGTACCGAAAAACAAGAAAGAAAAGGCTTATCAGAGGGCTTTGATGCAATATAAAAATCCAAAAAATCGTGAACTTGTAAAAGAAGCTTTAATAAAAGCAGGGAGAAAAGACCTAATATCGGTACTTAGGTAGCGGTTTCGGGTGTCACAATTTATTCCTAAAAAAGTTTTTTTTACTACATACAAAAATAACATCTTGACAAATCGCAAAAATTTTGCTATAATATATGTGTACAGAAATAAATGGGGGTACTACATAATGGACAAGGTAATTTTAATCGCGGATGACAACAGAGACATTGTTGACATTCTGAAAGTTTATGCACAGAAAGAAGGCTACAAATGCATTTGCGCATATGACGGAGAACAGGCTCTTAAAATGTACAAAGAGATCAATCCTACACTTATCCTGCTCGATGTTATGATGCCTAAAATGAACGGCTTCGATGTTTGCCGTCAGATCAGACAGACATCTAACGTTCCCATCATCATGATCACAGCCAAGAGTGAAGAAGCAGACAGAATCATGGGTCTTGATATCGGCGCTGACGACTATATGGTTAAGCCCGTAAGCCCCAGAGAAGTTATGGCTAAAATCAAAGCAGTTCTTCGCCGTGTTTCCGATGAAGTAACAGAAGAACACAGCAAGAGAATTGAAATCGCAGGTCTTGTTGTTGATATGAACAGCTACGAAGCTTCCGTCAACGGCAAACCCGTAGTTCTCACAAAGAAAGAAATCGAAATCATTTGGCTCTTCGCATCTAATCCCGGCAGAGTTTTCACAAGAGATCACCTTCTCGAAAACATTTGGGGATACGAATATTTCGGAGATACAAGAACTGTTGATACACACATCAAACGTATCAGAACGAAACTTAACCTCGATAACACCGTAAACTTCGATATTAAGACAGTTTGGGGCGTAGGTTATAAATTCGAAGCAAAACAGTAATTGTCAATTTTCTGCCGACAGGAGATTGCTATGCTGAAAAGTTTATCTTTTAAGATGATCGCAAGCTTTATAACGGTAACAGTGCTGGTGGTATCTATCACCAGCGCTCTTTTCCTATTCTTATTCTCTCAGTATGCTCAAAAAGAAAAGGAAGCTACCCTTTACAGCTGTGCGGAAAATCTTGCTGAATTTATCTCTCAGCAAGATATTTTAAACAAAGACTATCCATCTGACTCCTTTCCGGATTTTTCCAATTTGGTAGGGGGTCTTATTGACTCTACGATCTGGATAATGAAAAATGACGGACTGTTCATCTCTTTAAAATCGAGCAAATGGCCCGTATCAATAACTCAGTTTACAAACGAGGAAGCGAAACTGATAAAAAAAGCTCTCAATAACGGAGAATCTTTTATTACAACAGGTTTTACAGGGAATTTTGATAAAAAGACTTTGACAGCGGTAGTACCTATATTTTCACAGGTATCCGCACTTCAACAACCTGAAGTTTTAGGAGTTGTATTCCTCAACTCACCGAAAGAGATCGTAAACAACTTATTTCACAGCGCACAGGCCCTGCTTTTCAGCTCGATAGTTGTTGCTTTCTGTGCAGCCATTGCTACAGCAATTATGCTCTCTTTCAGAATAACAAAACCGCTCAAAGAAGTAACCGAAACAGCATCACAGCTGGCAAAGGGCAACTACAAAGTAAGACTTATACCTCCTGACACGACGGAATTCAAAGAACTTTCCTATTCCTTGAACCATATGGCGCAAAGTCTTGACAGAACGATCACTAATCTTTACGAAGAAAAACAGAAGCTGGATAACATCATCAACAATATATCTGATGGTCTTGCAGCTTTTGATATAAATATGCGATTGACAAAATACAATACTGCCCTGCTTAAGCTTTGCAAAGACGGACAATTTGAAGACCCTCAGGTCAGAGATATGATTCTGAACACAATGCAGACAGGCAAGGTTCAGACTTTAATACTGCAGGGTTCTGAAATTTTAAAATTCAAGGCATCCAGAATCACAAACAATGATCTTGTTGAAGGTGCAGTTGTTATAGTACAGGATATCAGCCAACAGGAACGCCTTGAAAAGCTCAGAAATGAATTCATGGCAAATGTCTCACACGAATTCAGAACGCCCCTGTCAATCATTAAAGGCTCAGCAGAGCTTCTCGCCGATGACGCTCTTGATACGGAAGAAGATAAACACAGATATTACGACCGCATCATGACAGAAGCCACAGCGCTTGAACACCTTGTAAGAGACCTTCTCGACCAATCCAAGCTTAAAGCAGGCAGGATCGAACTTAAAATAGGACTGATGAACACCGAAGACTTGCTTGACGATATAGTCGAAAAAATGAAACCCATTGCAGGAAATAAAAACATAAATCTTGAATTTATTCCCTGTGGCGCTCCCGATGTTGCAGGCGACTACGACAGATTGCGTCAGGTCTCAATAATATTCATCGACAATGCGATAAAATTCACCCCTGAAGGCGGAACAATAACCGTAAGCACACGATATGACGATGATTACGTGTATATGGCATTTAAGGATACGGGAATGGGAATTGCCGAAAAAGATCTCCCCTATGTATTTGAACGTTTCTACAAAGTAGATAAAGCAAGGGGTGGATCCGAAACAGGTTCAGGTCTCGGACTCTCAATCGCTTGGCAGATCGCAGATCTCCACAAAGGAACAATTACTGTAGACAGCACATTGGGTGAAGGCACAACCTTTACCGCAATAATCCCTGTTTGGAAAGACTGATAAATCATGCTGAAAAAGAATCAGATACTTACTCTTACAATAAATGGAATGACTTTTGCCGGATTTGGTGTCGCACACTACTCCGACGAAGAACTCAGCCGTTTTGCAATTTTTGTACAAAATGCCATTGAAGGCGATGTTATAAAATGCAGAATAGTTAAAGTTCAAAAAACGTATGCATATGGAATAATTGAGGAAATACTCGAACCCTCTCCGGCAAGGATCAAACCAAAATGTCCTGTTTTCGAAAAATGCGGCGGCTGCGTTTACCTTAACGCCACATACGAAGAAGAACTCAGATACAAAACAAGGCTTGCAGCAGACAGTTTCCGAAATGAAACTTATTCGCACCCCGAAGTTCTCCCATGCGAACCATCACCTGTAACGGAACACTACAGAAACAAAGTCACATACCCTCTTTCACAAGAAGGGCAATTTGGTTTTTACGCACGGAACAGCCACAGATGTATTGTAAATACAGAATGCGTACAGCAGTACGAGGAATTTGTCCCCGTGCTTAATGCGGCAGAGGATTTCATCAAAAAATACAACATCAAACCTTATGACGAGGTCGCTCATAAAGGAATCTTCCGAAATCTTTTCATGAGAAGAGCAAGCGCCACAGGAGAAATAAGCGTATGTGCTATTATAAATGCAGACAAGCTTCCATTTGAAGACAAATTTGCGGAAGAAATGATGAGCATTCAAAATGTTGCAAGTGTTTATGTAAACATCAACAAGAAATTCGGCAATGAAATACTGGGAAAAGAGTTCAGATGTATCGGTGGCAAAGCGAAAATAACCGAAAAACTGTGCGGCCTTGATTTCAACATCAGCCCTGCGGCATTCTTCCAAATCAATAAAGCTCAAACCGAAAGGCTTTATTCTTATGCTATAGATTCTGCTGAAATTACGGAAGAAGATACGGTTCTGGACCTTTACTGCGGTATCGGTTCAATAACGTTGACAGCGGCAAGCAGAAGCAAGGCGAAAGAGTTTGTGGGAATTGAGATAGTTCCGCAAGCTATCGAAGATGCAAAAGAAAATGCTAAGATCAACGGAATTGAAAATGTATCATTCTATTGCGCTGACGCTGAAACGGTAAAAGACGTTTTGAAAAAGAACGGAAAATCACTCCCCTCCGTAATTATTGTGGATCCACCGAGAAAAGGCCTGGGGAAAGAGACATCGCAAAATATCGTAGATCTTAACCCGAAAAAGGTTGTCTATATTAGCTGTAACCCGGCAACACAGGCTCAGGATTTAAGAACATTTACGGAAAACGGATACAAAATAGAATTTATTAAACCCTTTGATATGTTCCCCCGAACTCAGCATGTAGAATGTATCGCAATTTTGAAATCCAAAGAAAACTAATTTTATTTATAGACAAGGAGACAATAAAATGATTCAGCTTATCAGAAAACAGATCTTCCCCGAAACAATGGAAGTTCTTTACGACAAGGAATTCACACCCGAAACACTTGCAGCAGACTTTGAAATTAAAGGCGGCAAATGGTACTTAAACGAAGAAGGTTGGCTCGTTGGCGAAAACAGAGAAAACTCACCTGCAATGGTAATATCCAAGAATGAATACTTCGGAGACGTTCTTCTTGAATTCGATGCAGCAACAATTCTCCCTGCAACAAGAGACATCAACGTAATGTGGCACGGCAGCTGGAATGAAGAAACAAACAAGAGAGACGTTGCTTACGTGGTAGGTCTCGAAGGTTGGTGGCAAGGTATGGTAGGATTTGAAAAATCCCCCACATACGACTTCCTTTGCAACACAAAGCTTCTCGACTTCAAACCCGGTGAGGTATATCATATTACTGTCGGAAATATCGCAAATGATTTATTCATTGCTGTAAACGGCGTAGTAGCTCTTGAAATTCATGACCCCGATCCCATTGATATCATGAAATACGGAAAAATCGGATTTGAGGCATACTGCACAAAGGTTAAATACAAGAATCTTAAAGTAAAAAGAGTTACTTATATCGACACAGCAAAACCCTACGACCCTGAATTCTAATAGAAACAAACTCTATGCAAGGAGAAATCAACATGATTCAGCTTATTAGAAAACAGATCTTCCCCGAAACGATGGAAGTTCTTTACGACAAAGAATTCACTCCCGAAACACTTGCATCAGACTTTGAAATCAAAGGCGGCAAATGGTACGTAGACGAAGATGGTTGGCTTATCGGTGAAAACAGAGAAAACGCACCGGGAATGGTAATTTCAAAAGGAGACTACTTCGGTGATATTCTTCTCGAATTCGATGCGGCAACAATTCTCCCCGCAACAAGAGACATCGACTTAATGATCCATGGCAGCTGGAACGAAGAAACTAACGAGAGAGACGTTGCTTACGTTGCAGGTATTCAGGGCTGGTGGCAAGGTATGGTAGGATTTGAAAAATCTCCCACATACGACTTCCTCGTTCAGACAAAACTTTTCGACTTTAAACCCGGTCAGGTTTACCATGTATGTGTAGGAAACATCGGTAACGATTTGTTTATCGCTATTGACGGTGTAGTTGCCCTCGAAGTTCACGACCCCAACCCTATCGACATCATGAAATACGGCAAGATCGGCTTTGAGGCTTATTGCACAAAGATTAAATTCAAGAACGTTAAAGTTAAGAGAGTTACTTATATCGACACCGCAAAACCCTACGATCCAGAATTCTAATAACAGACATATCATCAACCGTGAGAGAAAAATCTCGCGGTTGTTTTTTATTTATTAAATTTGCTTGCTGAAACATCTTGACATTTAACAGAAAATATGATAAAATAAAAGAGAAAACAAACTTGGCAAAGTTAAAAACCGAACACAATTATTTAAATATCGGAGGTACAACATCATGGTAAACATTAAGAAAGAACAGCTTGATTTTTTAAACTGGGAATTTGGAGTATTTTTCCACTTCGGAATCAGAACATTCAACGAAGGTCATAAGGACTGGGACATGAAACCCATGGAACTTGAAAGCTTTAATCCCACAGACTTAGACTGCGAAGAATGGATAAGCACTATCCATGAAGCAGGAGCAAAATACGCAGTTCTTGTATGCAAACACCATGACGGTTTTGCTAACTGGCCCTCCGAATATACAGAATATTCAGTAAAAAACACCCCCTGGAAAGACGGCAAAGGTGACGTTGTCCGCGAATTTGTCGATGCATGCCGTAAATACGATCTCAAAATCGGTATCTACTACTCCCCTGCACAGTTCGGTTCCGCAAAAATGAACAGCAAGGAATACGACGATTATTTCATCAACCAGATAAAAGAACTTCTCCTCAACTACGGAAAGATAGATTACATCTGGTTTGATGCATGCGGCAGTGAGGGTCATAAATACGATACAGTCCGTATCGTTGGTGAGATCAGAAAATGTCAGCCCGAAATACTGATCTTCAACATGTGGGATCCAGACACAAGATGGATAGGAAACGAACACGGGGTTTCAGACTATCCCAACAAGCTCTGTGTAAACGCAATAGACTTTTCCATCAACACAGACAAAAAAGATATGCTTGACGAAATGAAATTCCTCCCTGGTGAATGTGACTGCCGAATGAGACAAGCGAACTGGTTCTTCAGCGAAAACGATGTCCATACAGTAAAAACCCTTGACGAACTCATGGGACTCTACTATTATTCCGTAGGCAGAGGCTCAAACCTTCTTATAAATATAGGACCCGACCGTCGAGGAAAACTTCCCGAAGAAGATAAGAAAGCATTACTTGAATTCGGCGCAAAAATCAAAGAATGTTTCTCAGATTTCATACCGACACAGAAAATAACTTCCGACAAAAAACTTATTCTGCAGGCAGGATGGGGACTTGTAAACCACGTAGTTCTTACAGAAGAAATAGACAGTGAAAACGAAATCGAATCTTTTGAAATCAGAGCACATGTTGACGGAGGTAAGCCAATAACAGTTTACAGGGGAACAACTATCGGTCATAAAGCGATCTGTCAGTTCCCGCCGATCTTCACATTTAAACTGGAAATTTCTTTCGACAGAGACAAGAACGTTTCAGGCGAAATGAAATATATAAAAATGTTCAGTTAACAATAATTCACCTTACAGAGCAGGCTTTTAAAGCCTGTTCTTTTTTCTGATAGTGCTTTCATTGAATTTATTAAAGTTGCTTTATAATTAATTAAAAAAATACAGCAATACATATTGACATTTGAAATAAAATATGATAAAATAAAAGAAAAAGACACAGTTACGATGGTGATATCTTATGAAAATTTCTTACTACGACAAAGGCATTGAACGCTACTTACAGCTTGACCTTGATAAAAATTCAGCCGACGATGTTCAGGCTTCTCTTCCGGAGGCAGACATTGACGGTCTTCCAACAGAAAAATACGCAAAATCTCCCGACGGAAAATATGACTATCTTTGTGCATTCAAATACAATCTCAGGGACGATATGGCACGAAAGATACGCAGAAAATTTTACCGCAGAGACAATGAAACAGGTGAACTCGTACAGATGTTCACAAAGTGGGACATGTCCGATTTTCAGCCATGCAACTATTTCTTCATCAAGGAAAACGTTTTCTTTACCGTTGCGTCATACGAAGACAACGTAAAAAACAGCGTATTCATCTGCGATATCTCAGAATCTCTTGACGGAGAAAACGCAAAAGAGCTTTGGGAAACAGAAGCATACCCATACAGTATTCACCTCAATCCACAGAAGGACAAGCTGGCATACCACCTTGCAGGATACGACAAGGACTTCAACCCATACGGTCACTATGCAATAAACATCATGGAGCTTGACGGCACGCGCCACCTTGTATGCAGCGAAAAAGGTCATCTGTTCTTCGGACCTGCCTGGTCTCCCGACGGACAATGGCTTACCTTCATTGACTGTCTGCCTGAACAGGACAGAGCTCACCACTTCTGCGATATCGTAGTCTGCAAACCCGATGGAAGCGGTTTCCGTCGTCTGACAGAAGGGACCTCTTGCCTTTTCGCAACCTCATTTGGTCTTGAGGGTTACAGAATGGGCGGCTCAAACTTCCCCATCTGGACAAAGGACAGCAAAGTAATCTACAGCCCCCTGCTCCCAAACTCTCACCCGGACTGTCACTACGACCCCACACAGAGAAACCACGAAGAACTGATATACGATCCCTCAATGGGCAAAGGCGGTTGCGGACTCTCTATCCTTGATCCCCAAACAGGAGAAGCAGAAGTACTTATTCCTGCAACTGAAGGCTGTTGGAATTTCAGACCGAGACTCAGCCCAGACAATAAATGGCTGCTCTACACTCACAGCGAGTTTGGAAAAGCAGGTGAAGTTCGTCTCAGAAACATGGAAACAGGAGAAACAAAGTTCATTACAAACGGTCATAACGGACTTGGTGCCGACCATGCGGCGTTTATAGAAGTTTAAAATGAAAATACTTATAGGAACAACGAACGAATCAAAAGTAAACAGATTCAAAGAACTTTTAAAAGGACACAACTGTGAGTTTTTTACGCTGAAAGATCTGAATATAACAGACGAACCTGAAGAGAAAGGCTCAACTCCCGAAGAAAATGCCGTAATAAAAGCTAAGTTTTACGGTAAATTTTTCGACAAGGTTATATGCAATGACTCAGGACTGTATTTTGAAGAATTACCTTTAAATGACCGTCGGCAACCCGGATTGAACGTAAGAACCCCTTACGGAAAAAGGCTTGATGATACGGAAATGATAAAGTATTATTCAGAGCTTATAAATTCTTTGGGCGGAAAAGTTTCAGCGTATTATCTGGACGGCTTTGCTGTATACAACAGCGGAAAGATATACTCATACATGAGCCTGGAAGAAGCGAAGAAAATGGCTTTTTATATGGTTGGAAAATCCAATTACAACTGGAATCCCGGATGGCCTTTGGATTCAATGAGTATAAACAAAAATACAGGAAAACTTTTCACGGAAAAAGAAAACAAATATTACGAAGATAACGAAAATATAATAGTTGATCAATACAGAAAAAGTTTTCAGGAATTTCTTATAAAGTCATTTGGCTTTTAAACGGAGGAAATCAAAATGTATAAAACAAAATTATGCCTTGGTATCGGAAACTTCGGCATCAGCGCAACAGAGCAGATAAAACTCTTCAAAAAAGCCGGATTTGAAGGATTTTTTTCCGATTGCGATGAAAACATAACCGAATACAGATCAATTGCCGATGAACTGGGGATGACCTATCAATCTATACACGCACCGTTTGATAAAGCGGCCACTCTTTGGACGAACAGCGAAGAAGCTGACAACGCGGTTAAAGAGCTTATAAAATGCGTTGACGACTGCGCAAGTGTAAATGTTCCGATCTTAGTAATGCATACCTATATAGGGTTTGAACCAAGTGAAGGACCGACAGAAGCGGGGTTGATAAATTACGGTAAAATAGTAAGCCATGCCGCTGAAAAAGGTATTAAAATAGCCTTTGAAAATACCGAAGGTGAAGAATACCTTGATGCCCTGATGCAGCATTTCAAAGACTGCGACAATGTGGGTTTCTGTTGGGATTCAGGACACGAACAGTGTTACAACCACGGCAAAGACTTGCTGAATCTCTACGGAAACAAGCTTATTGCAACTCACCTCAATGACAATCTTGGAATCAGCAGGTTTGACGGTCAGACATATTGGACAGACGACCTGCACCTGCTCCCCTTTGACGGCATAATTGATTGGGAGGATGCAGCGAAAAGACTGAACCGATGCGGATATGACGGAATACTCACTTTTGAGCTTAATACAAAAAGTAAACCAAACAGACACGACAACGATAAATACGGAAAAATGGATATAAACGACTACATTGCCGAAGCTTATTCAAGGGCTTGCCGTGTAGCATTTCTGAAGCAGAGGAAACAGTAAGATGAGAGAAATCAAATTAAAATTTGACGGAAGAGACGCCATTATAGTCAGACCCGAAAAGCCAAACGGAAAATGGATATGGAAAACGGAATTTCTTTATGCCTTCGACAAAGCAGAAACAGAACTTTGCAAAGACGGGTATACCAGAGTTTATTACAGCGTCAGCAATAAATACGGTTCATATCAGGCAATACGACTCATGCACCGGTTTCATCTCCATATAATCAAAGAACTTCAGCTTGAAGAAAAATGTTTCCTCTTCGGATTCAGCAGAGGAGGACTTTACGCGTTCAACTATGCGCTTACATATCCCGAATATGTAGAAAAGGTTTACCTTGATGCACCTGTTCTCGACATGAGATCCTGGCCATGGGACGGCTCGGAAGAAAGAGATCAGGTATACAAGGAATTTGATCTCACACCTGAAACAATAAAAGAATTCAAAGGTCATCCAATCAAAAATCTTGAGGAATATTTTAATTTAAACATCCCTACCCTTCTCGTTGCGGGAGATTCAGACGAAATTGTTCCATTCGAAGAAAACGCATTAAAAATGATAAACTATTGCAAAGAGCATAATATACCTCTTGAATATTATGTAAAACCAAACTGCAAGCATCACCCACATTCACTCGAAGATGACATCAGCCCAATAATCAAGTTTATAAAGAATGAGAAATAGCCATGAAAAGAACCCCGATAAACGTAAATCCACAAGACTTTCCAATCGAAATCAGAAAGTATATAATCAAAGATAAAATCTACGACAGCAGCTGCTCAAAAGCCGCAAAAGTGTATTTTATAGATATTGAAAGCGGTTATTATCTGAAAAGATCCGAAAAAGGTTCTCTTGAACGTGAAGCGTTGATGACTAACTATTTCGGAAAAATCGGACTTGGTGCAAAAGTCGTGACGTATATTTCAAACGAATACGACTGGTTGCTGACTGAACGCGTTTTCGGTGAAGACCTGATCCACGAGGAAGCATTGAGTGACCCTTGCAGACTTGCGGAATTTACAGGTAAGCTCCTCCGAAAGCTCCACGATAGAGACTACTCTGACTGCCCCATTCAAAACAGACTTTCAGAAACTCTTGAATATGCGGAAAACAGCATGAAAAACGGGAATTTCTCCTGCGAGTTTCACCTTCCCGAAAAATACAGACCCGCATCACTTGAAGAGGCTTGGAGTTTCGTTGAGGAAAACAAGCATCTGCTGAAAGAGGACACACTTATTCACGGAGACTACTGCTTACCTAACGTAATGGCTGAAAACTTTAATTTTACCGGATTTATCGACCTCGGAAACAGCGGTGTTTCTGACAGACATTTCGATATTTTCTGGGGTGCATGGACATTGGAATTCAATCTTAAAACAGACAAATATGCCGAAATATTTTTTAACGCCTATGGCAAAGATAAAATAAACTTCACAGCTTTAAAAACTGTAGCCTATATAGAATGTTTTACTTAAAGGAGATATTACCATGAAAACAATACCTGAAACACAGACAAAAGACAAGCCTCAGAGAGCGGAATATTATTCTGATCTCCTCAGTTGGATAGATAAACAACATGAAAAAGCAAAAGCGACCAGAATTGAATATACATTAAATACTCCAATTGAACAACGCCGTGAAGAACTGAAAAAACAACTTGGATTCCCTCTTTGCAACAGTCCTGAAAAAAACGAAATCAAAGTTACTTCAAAGGTTCTGACCGAAGACGAAAAATTCACATCATACGATATGCAGCTCGAAGTGATTGAAGGAGTTCGACTTTACGGAATATATTTCAAGCCCAAAACCGAAAAGAAAAATCTACCATTCGTAATCTTGCAGCATGGCGGTGCAGGTGTTCCGGAGCTCGTTTCTGGTCTCATAAGCTCAGATAACTACAACGATTTCGGAAAAGGTCTTATAGAATCAGAATACTGCGTTTTTGCCCCACAGCTTCTGCTTTGGTACACTGACAGATTTGGTTCCCCGTATGACGGAGGAGGTTTTGACATCTCCATGAAGCAGTTGGGAGGCTCAAAAACAGCCTTTGAAGTATACTGTCTTACAAGAGCCATCGACTATTTTGAAACACAGCCGGAAATAGACCCCAACAGAATCGGCATGGCAGGACTTTCCTACGGTGGAATGTACACATTGATTACATCGGCAGTAGAACCGAGAATAAAGGTGGCGGTATCTTCATGCTTCGTCAACGACAGAAAACAGTATGCATGGGGTGACTGGAGCTACGTTAATCAAGCAAACACCTTCTTTGATCCCGAAGTCCTTACTCTCATGTCCCCCCGTCATTTTTATGTGGAAATGGCAACAAAAGATGCTCTTTTCGATGCAAAAAATTATCCCAAGATAAAAGAAGAATACGAATTCTATAAAGAAAAAATGAACCTTCCGGACAATTGTGTAATTCATCTTTTTGAGGGCGAACACGAATTTGCAAAAGACGGAAAAAACCTGGAATTCATAAAGAAATATCTGTAACGAAGGAATAACTTATGAAAAGCATAAAACCGGGACGTGGACCCTCTATGATGAGCGGTGTAATGAGTATCATCGTCGGCATTTTTGGGATAATTTGGACGATAACGGCAAGCTCCATGAGTGCAGGTCCGATTTTCACGATTTTCGGACTTGTATTTGTCGGAATTGCGGTAGTTAACGCCGTATATAATTTCAAAAACGCAACAAGCAAAAACAGATATTCCATGTATGATATAACAGAAGATCATGAAGAGTCTGACCCTTTCGACAAGTACTATAAAACAAATAATACATACGAAGCTAAAGACCAAAATGACGAAAGTAATTTCTGTCCGTATTGCGGGGCAAAAGCACAAGACGATTTTGAATTCTGCAATAAATGCGGAAAGAAATTACCATAGAAAACAAATAAAAAGTGAGGACCAGCATGAAAAACAAAGTACTTTCCCTTTGCGGAGAATGGAATTGCAATATAACAAACGGATCAGATATAAATTATAACATGAACGGAACCGTGCCGGGCTGTGTACATACAGATCTGCAGAAAGCAGGTATCCTCGGAGATTTATTTTGGCGAGATAACGCAGATTCTTGCCAATGGATAGAAAACTGCAACGCAACATACACGAAAACGTTTGTCATTGAGGAAATACCTGAAAATCCATTTGTTGTATTCGAGGGACTTGATGTATACTGTTCCATCTTTCTCAACGGAAAAAAAATTGGTGAAACAGACGATATGTTTATTCCATGGGAATTTTCCGTTGACGGAATTCTCTGCAAGGGTGAAAACGTATTGGAAGTCAGATTCCGTTCACCCGTAAAAGAAGTTGAAGGTCTGCCTGAAAGAGGTGCAGCCTTTACAAAAGAAAGACTTCACACTCGCCGTGTTCAATGCACCTATGGTTGGGACTGGGTGGCACGTTTCGTCACTATGGGGATATGGAAGCCTGTTTATCTTGAGTCCAGGACTAAGGACAATTTCGAAAATGTATACATATACACAGACAATATAAACCCATACACAGCTCAGATTGGTATCAAAGCTGAATTCTCGGATATTTCGGGCGATTCTTGGGCGGAGTTTTCGATCCTCGACCCCAACGGAAAAGAGGTATACAAACGCAAACGCAAAATAATTGCAACGGAAAAAGGTTCGGAAGAAACCGTCATTTCTTTCCTTGCGGACATTACTGAACCGATGCTTTGGTATCCTCTCGGTTACGGAAAACAGCCTCTTTATACTTTAAAAATAACCGTTGACGAAAATGAAGTCAACACAACTCAATTCGGAATCAGAACAGTAACGATACTTGAAACAGAAGACAAGCAAGGATCTGAAGAATCCAAGCTTGCAAAAGAACTGAAGCAATACGAACAGCTTATCGAGTGGGATAGAAACGAAGTCTCATCATCTTTTATTCTGCTCGTTAACGGTGTCAGAATATTCTGTACCGGCGCAAACTGGGTTCCCGCAGAACCTTTCCCATCAGATGAAACCGATGAAAAACTGATTTCACTTGTAAAAACAGCCGCTGAGGGCGGATACAACATGCTCAGAGTTTGGGGCGGAGGTATTTTTGAACATGATTCATTCTATTCCGCCTGCGACAAATACGGAATTCTTGTAACTCAGGATTTTCTTATGGCTTGCGGTGACTACCCCGAAGACAACGAAGACTTTATTGCAAAGCTTCGCCTTGAAACAAAAGCCGCAGCATTACAGCTCCGAAATCACCCCTCACTTGTCTGGTGGTCGGGCGACAATGAAAACGCGGTAAACGGAGACGAAAACAAAGAGAATTATAACGGCAGACGTGCAGCAAACGAAGGAATTGCCCCCATACTCGCAAAACTTGACCCACACCGCAGATTCTTACCCTCAAGTCCGTATGGTGGAGAACCCTACGCATCGGCTGTCAGAGGAACTACGCACAACACTCAGTTTTTAGGGATATTCTTCAAATGGGTGCGGGAAGCATGTGAAAAAGAAAACGGATTTGAAGACTACCGCAAAGTATTCGACACCTACCTCAGCAGATTCTGTGCCGAACAGCCTGCTCTTGGTATGCCATATATTTCAACTCTCAGGAAATTTCTTACAGAGGAAGACATTTTCGGAGAAGATACTGCACTTTCAGAATATCACACGAAAAACAACCCAGGCCTTGGAGCTGTAACCCTTTACGGATATGTAGAAAGGCTTGCAAAAGGCATTTTTGGCGACTACAAAGACGGATTCGACAGAGTATACAAAATGCAGCTTCTCCATTGTGAATGGGTACGTATTACAATGGAACTCTTCCGCAGAAACGCATGGTATGCATCGGGAATAATTTACTGGATGTTCAATGACTGTTGGCCAGCCGCAAACAGTTGGTCCCAGATCGACTATTACGGAAATGCAAAACCAGCATTCCATGTCTTCAGAAGATGTGCTCAGCCTATTATCGGCTCAATGGAAGAAAAAGACGGCCAGATAAGAGTCTACCTCTCACACAGAGGAAAAGAGCAGGCTTCAGGCATCGGAAGACTTTATCAGTACAACATTGTAACGGGCGAGGAAGAAACGATTATACAAGTCTCTTTCAGTTCACTTTGCAACGAAAGCAGGCTCATGTGTGAAATACCCAAAGAGATTCTCTCCGACAACGGCGAATGGATTCTGATTCTTGATACAGACTCAAGTGCGGGCAAGGACAGAGCATTCTATCTGCCAACAGCATATTACAGAATGAAATTCAAATATCCAACAGAGACAGAAACTCTTTACAGCGTTATTGAAACAGAAAAAGACTATACATTTACAGCAAAAGAAACCGTACCGTTTTTACTCCATGACACAGGCTCATACCTCAGAGGAAGCGGCGGATTTTTGAAAAAGAACGAGACTATAACACTGATAAAATAAAAAAGGAGAAAAACATGGAAAATTTCGATTTACAGATTCTTGAATTTTACCACACACTGGCTGAATCCGGAGGCTCTGTACTTACACCGATAATGGAGATCATAACTCTCATTGGAGAAAAGGGGTTATGGATGTTCTTATTAGCTTTTATTTTGATGCTTTTCAAAAAAACACGACGCACCGGCGTATGTCTTTTCGGAGCGGTTTGCTGTGGAGCACTCATAACTAATATTATTCTGAAAGATACGGTTGCACGGCCAAGACCACTTGTAGCAGAGAACCCGATATTCAGGGAATGGTGGGAATTTATAGGTTCCCCAAAAGAAAGCGGATATTCATTTCCCTCCGGACACGCTACAGCGGCGGCTGCGGGAATGGTTGCTATCGTATTAAGTGAGGGTAAAAAATATTTATGGGCGGCTATCCCCTATGTGGCGCTGATGTGTATTTCAAGAAATTATCTCATGGCACACTACCCTACAGATGTTCTTGCCGGAGCTGTTGTAGGAACGATTTCAGCGATAATTGCTTATTTTATAGCTAAAGCAATTTTCATCTTTCTTGAAAAATACAGGGAAAACAATCTTTTTGGATTCATTATTGATTTCGATATCAGAAATATTTTCAAAAAGAAATACAAAGCAAGACACTAAGGAGAACTAACCATGATTACTATTTTACCGCAATACACATTCGACGGAGGCTCTTTTACTCTCTGTGAAGACGAAAAAGAAATAGCAAAATGCATCTATGAAGCTGCCCCCGGTCGAGGAGAAATTACGGAGTTGATATTTGAAAAAGGATGCAAATTCAGCAGAATAGAT
This sequence comes from Eubacteriales bacterium, assembly GCA_045637625.1. GTDB lineage: Bacteria > Bacillota > Clostridia > Oscillospirales > UBA644 > HGM12619. Next base: position 23,644 of record JAZTZU010000043.1, on the reverse strand, counting down.
GGGGTCGTAAGAGCTGTGCTGAACTCTCTTGACCTGAGAGGTGTCACAACTGTGACATGCAGGAACAAACAAATATTTTCCGAACTGGAAAAAGTTGGTTTTACGGTAAACGGTGAAACCGCAACAATAAACACGACAGAGTTCTTTGCTCAACCTTGCCACGGAGAATCATAAAAAAACAAACTCAACAGCAGATCAAAGCTGTTGAGTCTCTTTTTTCTGAACAGTTCAACAAAAAACGACAAGCGCATATTATAGTAGTGGATATGAATACATTTTATAACCAAACTTTATATATTAAGGAACGAAAAAACCATGAATAACACTACATATAAAGCCCTTCGGTTTGCGGTTCTCGGTGGAGATCTGAGACAGATGCACATGGCTTCGGGACTATCAAAATCGGGCTGCAGCGTAAAACTTTACGGATTTGACGGATATTCGGATAGCGCAGACGGTGTTTCAATGTGTAATGATCTGAAAAACGCTCTGACAGACTGCAATTATGTCGTACTGCCGCTTCCATACAGTACTGACGGTATAGCACTGAACGCACCTTACTCAAAAAAAACAACGAAAATGAATGAAATCTACGATCTGACAACTAAGGATATGTTGGTTCTGGGAGGAAAATTCACAAGTCATGAACTCAACAAAAGAGGAATTAAAACCGTTGATTATTTTGAACGTGAAGAACTTCAGATCCTAAACGCCATACCAACCGCTGAGGGCGCCATACAGACAGCAATGGAGGAAAGGCCTTACACTTTAAGCCGAAGCAACTGCCTTGTTGTAGGCTACGGAAGGATCGGAAAAGTACTTTCCACGATGCTGAAAGGTCTGAACGTAAATGTTACTGTCTCAGCACGTAAATTTGAAGACCTTGCATGGATCAAAGCTTACGGAATGAATCCTGTTCTCACAGGCAATCTTGAAAACATAATCAGTCAGTTCGACATAGTTTTCAATACAGTCCCTGCTCCGGTAATAGATAAAGCCGTTTTGAAAAACTCCAGAAAATCAACGCTGTATATTGACCTCGCTTCAAAACCGGGAGGAATAGACTTTGAAGAAGCAAGGCTTTGCGGAATAGATACAGTATGGTCACTGTCCCTTCCGGGAAAAGTTGCGCCTGCCACAGCAGGAGAATTCGTAAAAGACACTATCCTGAATATTATTGAACAGGAGGCGAAAAGAAATGGAACATAACGATAAAAAAACGGTTGGGTTTGCAATGTGCGGTTCATTCTGCACCTTCAAAAGAGTTCTTAAAGCAGCAGAAAAACTTGCAGAAAAATATGACATAGTCCCTGTAATGTCTGCAACCTCATACCATACAGACACCCGATTCGGAAAAGCTGCGGATTTCGTTTCGGAGCTGGAAAAGATATCCGGTAAAAAAGTTCTGCACACAGTATCAGAAGTTGAGCCATTCGGCCCGAAAAAACTCCTTGATGCCATCGTTGTAGCTCCTTGTACGGGAAACACATTGGCAAAACTTTCTCTCGGAATTGCCGACACCTCGGTAACTCTGGCAGTAAAAGCACATTTAAGAAACGACCGACCTGTGATAATTGCGGTCTCGTCAAACGATGCCCTGGCAAACAATGCAAAAAACCTTGGATATCTGATGAACATGAAAAATATTTATTTTGTACCCTTTGAACAGGATGACCCCATTGAAAAACCAAATTCATTGGTGGCAATCATGGAAAAGATACCCGATGCCGTGGATGCCGCACTTGAGGGAAAACAGTTGACTGTATTGGATTGAAAGGATAATAAAATAACGGGAAAACCTTCTTTAGTAAAAGAGAGTTTTCCCGTATAATTTTAATGAAAAACAAATTGAAAATCAGTTTTCTATGATAAAACTCATGTAATGGATAATTCCCTGCCCTTCAAAAGTGAGGAGTACACTTCCCTGTGTTTCGAGTCCATCAAGAATATATTCATATGAACCGTGAGACGTCATTTCAACATCGCTTAATCCGTCCTCGCTTCTTACAATAATTTTGTTTGCAGGCACCGCCTTGATACTACTCAAATTGCAGACAGACAATACAGGAGGCTCTGAACCTTCGAAATCAATTTTAAGGCTAACCTTATCATTGGAATTTACATTACCTATCTCAAGATCTATTTTGCCGCAATCGTCAACAGACATGGGTAACGGTTTATACTTAGGAACTTTGCCTGAAGAAATATCCTGGAATGTTACGGTAAATTCACGTTTTCCAGCCAGACAATCTGATTTTCGCAATGACCATGCTTTCTTATCCCTATCGGTTTTATTGTGGTAGTTATAAAGATATGTACCGTCTGAGCCTTGGGCAAAAGCCGCAGCGGCATAGCCCTTGACCTGATCTACGGTTGTTTGCGTAAATTTAAGATTTAACGTTTCAATACCGAGAAACAATGCTGCGTCGTTGCCGAGGAGTTCACTCCATTCACGTACGGGAATACCGCTATCAACACATTCCCAACGAGCGCAAGGAGATATTGCATCCAGCAAACCCTCTTTGCACCATGAAACCACATCGAATCCAAAACCGAGACACTCGGCATAAGACCTTGGAACTCGCATCATAAGCTTAATCGAATGTCCAAGACGTTTTTCAGCCTCAAGAACTGTTTTTTTAACTTGACGCACAAAATCAGTCATGTATTTCCCGCAATCGGGGTCGTTTTTATAATCGAGACAGTGTATCTCTCTCAAAAAATCAAGGTCAATGCCGAAGACATCGTATTTTTCAAGTAATTCTTTGATATACAAAATAAACTTTTCCCTGATACGCGGATAAGCAAAATTGTAACAGCGCTCCATGTATCTGCCGTAATCAAGACCGATGATGTGTCCAGCTTCAAGTTCTTCATAATAAAAATCAGACTTATAATAAAACTTATATTTCTCCCAGATATGAGGAGCTTCGCTGTTGTCCATTCTGTAATGAGCATCGTTCATTCTAAGAGTCAGCCACGGACGAACTCCGTTTTCCTTCATGACATCAAGACATATATTTACGGAGTCAAGTCCGTATTCTGCCCATGTTTTATATTCAGGCTCCATCCAACTGAAATCAACGGATTCTCCCCTATATTCTTTAAGCAAATACTTTTTACCTTGCCATTCAAAAACATCGGAAGGAATCATTGAAAGCTGTTCATAAACACAAAGCAAAAAATCTGTTACTTTATAGCCGACAACATACTCTTCGAAATACTTGCGGATTGAATTTATTGCATTTTCTTTTGTGCTTATGTCTTCGAATTTTTGCCAGCTCGGATCTCTCGCAACGAGAAGAGAATTTTCGAACCATTTATTATTCATAACTGTTACCTCAAATCAAGTCTGTTTACACATTCGGAAAGACGGGATTCTGCATTTTTCATAGCAATTTCAACAGTATCATCGGGAAGCATAGTTTTATGGCATGATACAAAACCGCTTGAAGCAATCTCTTCTTCGGAAAGAATTACATTTCCGCTGATAAGGATACATTTTTTACCGTATTTTGCGGCAATATTCGCCACTTGTACAGGCAATTTTCCTCGGAGAGACTGACTGTCCGTACAGCCCTCCCCTGTTATGACAAGATCTGACCTTTTGACTTTTTCTTCCAGATCTGTAACCGATGCAACGATCTCAAAACCGCTTTTAATAACCGTATTAAAAAATACCGAAAGCCCTGCGGCAATACCGCCCGCTGCACCCCCGTGCTTCATTGTAGCAATGTCCTTGCCGTACCTTTGGAGAATAATATCTGCAAAATGACGTAGATTTCTGTCCAGAAACACTACTCCGTCCTTTGTTGCGCCTTTCTGAGGTGCGTAAACATATGCAGCTCCGTTTTCACCGACAAGAGGATTATCAACATCACAGGCGATTAAAAATTCTGTTCCCCGAATTTTTTCAGAGACACCTGAATCATCGATAACCTCTACCTCACAAAGGTTTCCGCCGCAAATATTTTTTATTTCAACATTGTTTTTAGTATAAAAACGTACCCCTAAAGCACTTAAAATTCCTGTTCCGCAATCATTTGTAGCACTTCCGCCAAGACCGAGAATTATTTTTTTGCAGCCCTTATTGACAGCATCAAGAATCATCTGACCTGTTCCGTACGTAGAAGAAGTAACAGGGTCTCGGTCGAATTTACTTATAAGTATAAGTCCCGAAGCAGAAGCAACATCAATTACAGCTGTCTTAACACTATCTTTTAGAATGCCGTAAGAAGCCTTTATAAGTTTTCCGTGAGGATTTTTAACTTTAACCGTCACAGTCTCACCGTTACAAGCCGCAGTTACGGTTTCGGAAAAGCCTTCACCTCCGTCAGACATTGGAAGTCTGACAGCCTCGCTTTTAGGAGGCAGGACAAGATTTTCAGCAATTACTTTCGCAACAGTATCAGCAGTCATACTGCCTTTAAATGAATCGGGGGCAATTAAAACATTCATAATTTCATCCTTCTATGAAAAAAGGGAAATCCGCAAAGATTTCCCTTGAATTTAAATTAAAGCTTTTCAAGCATATCCGCAATTGTGTCAAGCCATTCTCCGTCAAAAAGCTCAATAGCGCCTTTGTCGCAAGCTGCAGCGAGCTTGGGATCAATGGGAAGACGTGCGATATTGGGGATACCATACTGAGCAGAAACCTCTTCAATATGGCTGTCACCGTAAATTTTATGTTCTTTTCCGCAGTCGGGACATTTGAAATAAGACATATTTTCAACGAGACCGAGAACGGGAATATCCATCTTGTTAGCCATTTTAACAGCTTTACCAACGATCATTGAAACAAGTTCCTGAGGAGATGTTACAACGATGATACCGTCAATGGGAAGTGACTGGAATACTGTGAGAGGAACATCACCTGTTCCCGGAGGCATATCCACAAACATCCAATCAATATCGCTCCAGATAACATCTGTCCAGAACTGTTTAACTGTGCCTGCAATTACAGGACCTCTCCAGATAACAGGTTCTGTTTCATCTTCAAGAAGAAGATTTACAGACATCATATCAATTCCTGTAGCAGTTCTGACAGGATAAAGACCGTTTTCGTCACCCATAGCCTTTTCTTTGTTCATACCAAATACTTTGGGAATGGAAGGACCGGTAATATCTGCGTCAAGAATTGCGGAATTATATCCTCTGCGTTTCATGATTACGGAAAGAAGTGAAGTTACGAGGGATTTACCTACCCCACCCTTACCGCTTACGATACCGATTACTTTTTTTACACTTGACATGCTGTGAGGCTGTTCTCTGAGATCTCTTGAAGAACATTTCTGACTGCATGTACTGCAATTATGTGTGCATTCGCTCAAAATTATTACCTTCTTTATGTGAGTTTAATTTTCATACTAAATATTATACCTCATAAACTTGAAAAAGTCAAGGTAGAAATCATGAGTTCATTACTTTGTTGAAAGTTAGACCCAGACACTTGACAAAATGCCTCAAATGATGTATAATAAAATAAAAAAGAGATGATAGATATGACTCACAGAGAAAAAGCCATGGATAATTTTCTCGAAGGATATAATTGTGCCCAAGCGGTACTCATTGCATACTGCGAAGAATTGGGTCTTGATAAAGATACAGCTGCAATGCTCTCCTGCTCTTTCGGAGGAGGAATGGGCAGACTTAGAGAAGTATGCGGAGCTGTCAGCGGAATGTTTCTTGTTGCGGGAATAAAAAAAGGTTACAGCGACCCTAAAGACAAAGAAGCCAAGAAAAAACACTATGAGCTTGTTCAGCTTTTGGCTAAAGAGTTTAAAGATATTCACGGAAGCATTGTTTGCAGAGAATTACTTGGTCTAGACATAAAAGGCGCAGACAACCCTACCCCTGAAGACAGAACTGCAGAATATTACAAAAAACGTCCCTGCAAAGAAATTATCGGAGATGCGGCGGAAATCATTGACAAAATATTATTTAAGGAGGAACAATAAATGAAAAAATCAAAAATACTAAGCTTGATATTTATTATAGCAATTCTTATTCTTGAGATACTTCCCTATGGTGCTGTTTGTAATTTTATGGGGGATCCCGAAACAAATACCATATTGAAATACACATATTCGTACTTTGATCTTACACCATTCGGTTACGCCAACTTCGGACCCTTCCTTACGGCAATACTATCATGTGTGTTGACGATACTTATACTCGTATCGAATTTCAGCGAAAAGAAGATGAATAACATAATCGGTTTCGTTGCGATACTGGCAACAGTAACATCAGTTTTGCCGTTGCTGTACGGAAATGCATACTACAATATTGTAAGTTTCCTGATAACAGCTTTGCACATAGCAATTCTAATGATTCAACACGTGGGAAATGAACTGGATCATTAGAGTATACCATCCGAAAGTCATAAGAAATAACCACCCCATCGTTTTGATGAGGTGGTTCGTTGTTTTTCAATTAAACTATATCGTCACGAGTAAATGTTCCGCCGCAGAATGGGCATTGAAATTTTTTTGCAGATGTATCTCCGAATATCAAAGTATTACAAAACGGGCAACGGACAAATGTTGAATTCTCATTCTCTTCATCATCGTCGTCGTAAGAATCTTCGATACTGTGATGGTGGTGACCGCAATCGCAATGATCATGATCGTCGTCCTCATCATCTTCGGAATTCATCTGAGCAAAGAACTGCGCGAGATCAACACCTGAGAGGTCTCCGACATCCCCTGCATTGGTCTGCTTAGCAACAAGCGACTGAATATCGAAAATATCCATACTCAAATTTTCCGCTAATTCTTCGTTATCTTTGAGTCTCTCATTCAGGTTTGCATAATCAGCAGAAAGATTCTTGACTAAAGTCAAAAGGCCCTCTATTATTTCCTCTGTAACCGGATCAACGTTGCCGCTGTCACGCTGAAGAGCTGCTAATTTTGCAAGCTTTGCTATTTCGTCGCTATAATTCATAACTTTACCTCTGTCGGATATTTTGCGAATACGGAATAAAGCTTACGCTCTTTCCATGTATTCACAAGTTCTTGTGTCGATACGGATCTTTTCGCCTTCTTCGATGAAGAGGGGAACTTTGATAACAGCGCCTGTTTCGAGTGTAGCATTCTTCATTGCGTTGTTAGATGTATCGCCTCTTACAGCGGGTTCTGTTTCTGTAACAAGAAGATCAATAAAGAAGGGGGGTTCTACGCTGAATACGTTACCCTTAATGGAAAGGATCTTACAAGGTGTGTTTTCCTTAACAAATTTGAAGTTGTCAGGAAGAACATTTGCGTTAAGGGGAATCTGTTCATAGGTTTCATTGTCCATGAAGTAGTAGAGTTCACCATCTGTGTAAAGATATTCCATTTCCTTTCTTTCAACAAATGCTGTGGGGAATTTGTCTGTGGGTGAGAAAGTTTTTTCAACAACACTGCCTGTAACAACGTTTCTGATCTTTGTTCTTACAAAAGCTGCACCTTTACCGGGTTTAACATGCTGGAATTCTACAACGCTATATACGTTGCCTTCCATTTCAAATGTAACACCGTTTCTGAAATCGCCTGCAGAAAACATAAATTTTACCTCCGAATAATAATATAAATAATATCTACCGAGTAATTATACTACAAAAAGGTGGAAATTTCAATACCTAACTTCAAAAAAAGGAGCCGAAATGAGAAAAATTTTGTGTCTTTTAGCATTTATACTGCTTTCGCCACATATTCTTACATTTAATGAAACAAATACTACGCCCTCCACAACAGTAATTATTGATGCAGGACACGGAGGTGCCGACGGTGGAGCCACAGGATTATGCAATGTTTCGGAAAAGCATTTTAATCTGAGTACAGCATTGAAACTCAGAGATATTTTTTTGATTGCAGGCTATGACGTCAAAATGACGAGAACAACCGACGACGATACTGACGGTCACGAAGGGTTCAGTAAAACAGAAGATATTCACAACAGAGAAGCTCTTGGGAAAGAATATCCGGATGCAGTATTTCTGAGTATACATATGAACTTCTCCCCTGCTTCCCGTGATAAAGGTTTTCAGGTCTTTTACGGCATAAAAAACGAGAAGAGCAAAATTCTGGCTGAAAACATTCATGAAAAAATGACGGAAAACGCATTGGCTACACGCATGAGAGAAGTCAAAAAGACTCCGGACACAGTTTATCTGATGAAACATCTGGAAAATCCGTCCGTTTTGATCGAATGCGGTTTCCTGGGAAATAAGGAAGATTTCGACTTGCTTTCTGACGAAAAATACAGGCAAAAACTTGCCTTTATATTCTTTGCCGCAACTGAAAATTTTTTATTATCAAATAACTAAAAAAGCATTGACAAATCATCTTTTTTGTGCTATAATCTTCTCGAAAAAAAATCATAACGAGGTTTGTCACATGAAACTATCATCTCTGGAAATTTTTCAAGTATTTAATTTTAAAACACCTGAATCCCGCGGCAGAATTGTAATGCTTTCAAGTGCAATACTAAGCTCTATTTTCGGATATCTGACAACAGGCATTTTCTACACAAGTTTTCTTATAGGAAACGATATTGATATTGTTGATATGGGAATTCTGACATTTGTCCCATATATGTCAAGTTTTTTAAGTTTGTTTGCGCCCATGATACTTGAAAGAATGAAACGAAGAAAAGTCTTTCTGTTCATTATGCAGACCCTTAGCCATACAATAAATATACTTGGTATAACTTTATTGCCGGTATTCGTACACGATAAACAGATAAGAATCATCGGATTCGCAATAATTGTTTTTCTTTCAAGCGCAATAAGTGCCTTGATCTCATCAGGATACACTGTCTGGCATCTGAATTTTATTCCAGATGAAGTTCGTGCAAAATACTATTCTGTACAGCAGATTTTTTCTATGGTATTTGCAGCTATCACATTGTTGACTTCAAGTACAATTGCTGATGCCCTTTCAGGAACACCGAAAGAACTTGAAATAATAACAACTTTCAGATATATAGGTTTTGCATTGGCACTCATCCAAATGATTCTGCTTCTTTTACCCAAAGAATACCCCTACCCTCCCGTTGCAAAGGTACGGTTCAAAGACGTATTTATGCTCCCATTGAAAAACAAAAAATTCATGTTTACAATGTCTATCATTGCAATGTGGCAGTTTTCAGCAACATTCTCCAGTCTTTTCGGATACTACTTGCTCAACGACTGTAACGTATCGTATACATTCATTAACCTTACAGACGCGGTATACGCGCTGTTTTTGATAGTTTTATCACCGCTTTGGATAAAGTTCCTGCGAAAAACATCATGGCTTAAAACCTTTGCAATTACAGCCTTCATGATAGCCCCTGTCGAAATATTCTATTCATTTGCAAACGCTTCAAACTATATTGTAATATTACTTATTGCAAAATTAACAGCTCACTGCATCGGTGTCGGACAAAATCTTGCATATGCAAATATCCCAAACCTGGCATTGCCCAACGAAGGACGAAGCAATTTCTTTGTTTTCTATTCCATAATTTTAAGTTTCTCAGCATTTCTCGGAACATCAACAGTCACAATGATACTTTCATTGACAGAAGGTATGACTTTCAATATTTTCGGTTCCGAAATCGTAGGCGTTCAGATCCTCAGAATGACCGGTGGTGTTCTGCAGGGACTTGTAGGACTTTATGTTATTAAAGTCGCGCCCAAATTCGGGCTTCTTGAATCAGATAAAAATTAAGAGAAAAAAATCGAGGCAAAAAAAAATGCAACTTTCATCCTTACCATTTTTCCAAGTATTTAACTTCAAAACAGACCAGTCACGAGGCAGAGTTGTAATGCTTACAAGTGCCGTAATGGATATGGTTATAAGCTATCTGACGGCAGGCGTATTTTATACCGGTTTTCTTATCGGGAACAATATAGACATTGTAAATGTTGGTATTATATCCTTTTTGCCGTACATTGCAAGCTGTTTCAGTATCTTTGCCCCAATAATACTTGAAAAACTCAAACGGAGAAAATGGTATCTCTTCTGGATGAGAACATTATATTTCACCGTAAATATAATGGGTATAACCCTTTTACCTGTTTTCGTAAAAGACCCGACATTGAAAGTTGTAGGTTTCGGATGCATCGTCTTCACAGCAAGCCTTATAAATGCATTGATAACATCAGGATATACAGTATGGCATCTGAATTTTATACCCGACGAAGTACGCGCAAGATATTTCTCTTTCCAGCAGATAACAAGCATGATATTTGCGGCGGTTACTTTACTGACATCCAGCTCCATTGCAGACGCTCTTGCAGGAACACCTCACGAACTTAAAATAATAACAACTTTCAGATACATAGCTTACGCACTTGCAATAATCGAAATGATTATTATGCTGACACCCAAAGAATATCCGTATCCCCAAGCCGCAAAAGTAAAACTCAAAGATGTTTTTGCATTGCCATTAAAGAACAAAAAATTCATGTTCACTATGTCCATAATCGCAATATGGCAATTCTCATATTCTCTCGTAAGCCTGTTTTCATATTACCTGTTAAACGACTGTAAAGTACCTTATATTTTCATAAACAGTATTGATGCAAGCTATTCACTGTTTCTTATAATACTTTCACCGTTTTGGGTAAAAATATTAAAAAAATGGGGTTGGCTTAAAACTTTTGCGATTGCAGAGATATTACATATGCCAACAAATATTCTTTACGGATTCGTTACCGGTGGAAACTATATGTGGCTCATGCTTTCTGTCCGCCTTGTACAACACGCATTGGGTGTTGGGGCAAACCTTGCGTATGCAAATGTGCAATATTTAGCCCTTCCGGAAGAAGGTCGCAGCAACTACCTGACTTTTTACACGATACTGCTTAACGTGACTTCCCTTTTAGGTTCATCCACGGCTACTGCGTTCATAGCCCTGACTGAAAACATGGAGTTCAATATATTCGGTCAATCGCTTTTAGGCGTACAGATATTGATGATAATATTCGGACTTTTCAGAGGTTTCATAGGCATTTATGTACTCAAACTAAGTCCAAAATTCGGACTGATGCCGTCTACAAAACGAAATTCATAATACTAAAAAAATTAAATATGGTTTTTTTTTGATTTTTTCTCTCAACCTGTTGCATTATCAGAGAATTTGTGGTATAATAGCTTGTATTTAAAAACCACGGTAGCTGAGACTTCGGTTTTACCTCGTGCTGGTATGGCTCAGTAGGTAGAGCAGTTCACTCGTAATGAACAGGTCATCGGTTCAAATCCGATTACCAGCTCCATTGCACATCATACTTTGAATTCCGAAGCTCTTCCGCTTCGGAATTCTACCCTTTTGGAGGAATATAAAAATGAACGAACGTTTAATCGGCACAATATCCATGGGTGTTCGCGCACCTATCATCAGAGAAGGCGATAATATCGCTCAGATAGTTGTTGACAGCGTTATAAATGCTGTTGAATCGGCAGATATGAAATTAATGGAAAAAGACGTTGTTGCTGTAACAGAAGCAGTTGTTGCAAGAGCACAGGGCAACTATGCCTCCATTGATAACATAGCAACAGACATCAAAAATAAGTTCGGAGACGACACCGTCGGTGTTATTTTCCCCATCCTCAGCCGTAACAGATTTTCCGTTTGTTTAAAAGGTATCGCAAGAGGCGCAAAAAAGATCGTCCTCATGCTTAGCTACCCTTCAGACGAAGTTGGTAACCACCTTGTAAGTCTTGATGCTCTCGACGAAAAGGGTGTAAATCCTTGGACAGATGTTCTCACAGAGGCTAAATACAGAGAACTTTTCGGTATTGTAAAGCATCCTTTCACAGGTGTAGACTATATTGAATTCTACAAAGAACTTATTCAGAATGAAGGCTGCGAAGTTGAAGTTATTCTCGCAAACGACTGCCGTACGATCCTGAACTACACAAAATCAGTACTTACATGCGACATCCACACAAGAGAAAGATCAAAGAGACTTCTCAAAGCTGCAGGAGCTGAAAAAGTTTTCGGTCTCGATGATATCCTCAGCGCCCCTGTAAACGGAAGCGGATGCAACGAACAGTACGGTCTTCTCGGAAGCAACAAAGCAACTGAAGAAACAGTAAAACTTTTCCCGAGAGAATGTATGCCTGTTGTAAAAGCTATCCAGGACGGAATCCTTGCCCGTACAGGAGTTAAAGTTGAAGCCATGATCTACGGTGACGGTGCATTTAAAGATCCCGTAGGAAAGATCTGGGAACTCGCAGACCCCGTTGTAAGCCCTGCTTATACCGACGGACTTGAAGGTCAGCCCAATGAGATCAAGATTAAATATCTTGCAGACAATGATTTTGCAGATCTCGAAGGCGAAGAACTTAAAAAAGCTATTTCCGAAAGAATCAAATCCAAAGACGGAAATCTTGTAGGCAAGATGGAATCTCAGGGTACAACTCCAAGAAGACTCACAGATCTTATCGGTTCACTCAGCGACCTCACATCAGGAAGCGGAGACAAAGGCACACCGATCATTCTTATAAAAGGTTATTTTGATAACTACACAAAATAATTATTAAGGGTCGCAGTAAAAAAATCTGCCTTCACACCGAAAAGTTGTTCCGGGCAGAACCGCTTTAATAAAAAAACAAATCGCCCAAAGCTGAGATTTTACGGTTTCAGCTTTGGGATTTCTTAATTTTAATGAAATTATTCCATTTAAATGAAAGAGTCATAAAAAGGTACTTGACATATTGAACACAAAGTGTTATTATATATAGTGAACGTATTATTTCTGAGAGGATTTGAATTACATGATCGTAATCGGTATAGATATCGGAGGAACGATAACAAAAATAATTGGTATCAAAGACGGTATTCAGATGTCCCCCCTACAGGTCAAAGCAACAGACCCTGTAACTTCTCTTTACGGAGCTCTCGGGCGCTATATGAACGAAAACAATCTTGAGCTGTCAGATATTTCAAAAATTAAAATAACAGGTGTAGGCTCTTCATATATCAAACAGGATATGTACGGCATTCCTACCGAAGCTGTAACGGAATTTAAAGCCATAGGCAAAGGCGGTCTTCAGTTGGCAAACCTCAACAAGGCCATTATCATAAGCATGGGAACAGGTACCGCTTTTGTTAAAGCACATAAAGAAAACGGAATCATTGAAACAGCACATCTCGGAGGCTCCGGTGTCGGTGGTGGTACGCTTATAGGTTTATCATCCAAACTGCTTGATATAAACCATTTCGGAAGCATTTGCGAGCTTGCAGAAACCGGTGATCTTTCAAATGTAGACCTTACAGTAGGTGATATTTCAAAGAACTCTACGTCTACCCTGCCGCTACATACGACAGCTTCAAACTTCGGCAAGATCTCCGACTACGCCAACAAAGGCGATATAGCTTTAGGTCTTATTAACATGGTATTTCAGACGATCGGCATGATGGCTGTATTTGCTTGTCGTGCAGAAAAAACAGAAGATGTAATCCTTTGCGGAAACCTGACGACAGTTCCTAAGACTGCTGAACTCTTCGGAGCGATAAGCGCTCTTCATGGCATCAGATTCCATTTGCCGGAGCACGCAGAATACGCAACGGCTTTAGGAGCAGCATTAAGCTAAAAAATAAAGCGTATAATTAAACTTTATAATTATATACCAAAAAATAAAATTCACAGCCCAAACAGTTTGGCGTGTAAAAAGAAAGGAAAAATAACAATGAAAAACACAGTACTCGTTGAAACATCCGCAAGACACATCCACGTATCAAGAGCAGACCTTGACATCCTCTACGGTAAGGATTATCAGCTCACAAACAAAAAAGATCTTTCCCAGCCCGGTCAGTTTGCTTGCGAAGAAAGACTCAACCTTGTAGGTCCCAAAGGCGAACTCAAAAACATTTCCATTCTCGGTCCCGAAAGAAACGCTACTCAGGTAGAACTTTCTCTCACAGACGCAAGAGCTCTCGGCATTAAAGTTCCCGTAAGAGAATCCGGCGACATCGCAAACACACCCGGACTCAAAATCGTTGGCCCCAAAGGCGAAGTTGAAATTCCCGTTGGCGCAATCGCAGCAAAAAGACACATCCACCTCACACCTGCAGATGCTGAAGAAATGGGCGTTACAGACAAACAGATCGTAAGCGTTAAAGTTGAAACTGCTGACAGAACAACAATCTTCGGTGACGTTGTAGTAAGAGTTCATCCCAACTTCGCAGCAGCTATGCACATTGACACAGACGAAGCTAACGCAGCTGCTATCTCCGGCGCAGTTAACGGCGAAATCATTAAATAAGGTTACATAAAAAGCCAAAAGCTCTCTTTGAAAAAAAGAGGGCTTTTTTATATAAAAACTCTTGACAACAGCACTTTATTCTGATATAATAATAAAAAAATAAATATCGGAGGATCCTTTATGGAACAATCAAATATAAACGTAAAATTTTCTGAAATCACAGGAAAGATCAAACCCATGCATTCCGTAAACAACGGACCTGTCGGAGGAAGAGCGCACTCTTCAGGTAGTTCAAACGCACACCTTTTCACGGAAGCAGCCATTCCCTACGCAAGAAACCACGATGCAAACTTTTTCAGTTGCTACGGAGCACCGCACACGGTTGATATTCTTGCGATATTTCCAAACTTTGACGCAGACGAAAACGACCCCGATTCATACGACTTTTGGCTGACTGACGAATACAACAAAGCAATCACCGACACAGGCACGAAGGTCTTCTACCGCTTGGGTAATAAGATCGAACACGAATCAAAAAAATACGGTGCGCTCCCACCAAAAGACTTCCATAAATTCGCACGCATATGCGAACATATTATTCGCCACATGAATGAGGGCTGGGCAGATGGAACTCATCTCGGTATCGAATATTGGGAAATTTGGAACGAACCGGACTTCTACCCCGCTTGCTGGAAAGGAAAACAGGAAGAGTACTTTGAACTTTACGATATAACTGCAAGACATCTGAAAAAATGTTTTCCGAATCTGAAAATCGGAGGCCCCGCACTTACAAGATCTACTAACGATCATTTCCTCAAGCCATTCTTTGAATATCTTACAAGAGATAAAAATAACCCCACACCCATGGACTTCTTCTCTTTCCATTGGTACGGAACTGACCCCAAAGAAATAGCAGAACATTGTGAGATCGGACGAAATATGCTTAATAAATACGGATATTTCAACACCGAAACAATTCTCAACGAATGGAACTACGTTCGAGGATGGGAGTCCGGCGCTGTAATGCTGTACAACAAAAAGGTTATTCCATCCCTTAAAGGTTCAGCCTTTATAACTTCAACAATGATTTCCTGTCAGAAATCGTCACTTGATCACCTGATGTATTACGATGCATCTATGCCTGCAATGTGGAACGGACTTTTCAATAAAGATACCTACGAAGCATTGAAACCCTACTACTCACTTTGGACTTTCTCACGTCTTTACCTGCAAGGCAACGAAATCAAATGTGACTGCGACGCAGAAAATGTATATTCACTTGCTTCAATCTCAAAGGATGGAAATGAAGCATCCATACTTGCGTCATACTATAAAGACAACGAGAGCGTCGACGGCACAGGATGTGAAGCAGAAACTATTTCACTTAAAATTAACTGGACTGACTTTGCGTCTGAAAAAGGTGTCCGCGTAACATATAAAATGATTGACGCTGAACATAATGCAGAAGAAGTTTCTGAAGAAGTCTTTTTCGGAGAAAGCGGCGCACACATTATAAAATTCCCGCTGTACTCAACAATACTTGTAACACTTTCAAAACTGTAAACAGAAAAACTCTCCCGAATAATAATCTACTCGGGAGAGTTCTTTATTGGTTCAGTTCAAGGATCTGATCCTATAATAAAGATTTGGATAAGGCTCAACATTTACTATGAAATCTTTTTATTTAGAATGAAGTTCAAAATTGCCGAGTTCAAATTTAGATCCTGTGAACATTTGTTCTCCGTATAAGCTGTAATATCCGGAGACCATATAACTGATTGAAACAGCAATCAAAAAGAACAAAACACCTGAGCCTCCGAACAATTCTACGGAAAGAAGCAGTGCAGTTATAGGACAGTTTGTAACGCTGCAAAATACAGCAATAAGACCAAGTCCTGCGCCAAAAGAAGGATCGACACCCAAAACAGGAGCAATAACACAACCAAATGTGGAACCCACAAAAAAGGCCGGAACAATTTCTCCACCTTTAAAGCCAACTGCAAGAGTAATCGCAGTGAAAAGCAGTTTCAACACAAAAGCGAAAATCTCAGCTTCTCCCTCAATAGCCCTTTCAACGACAGACATTCCGGCACCGTTGTAATCAGAGGTACGAAGGATCAGACTCAGGGCAATTATAACAATAGAACCTACAACAACGCGCACATAGGGATTTTTGAAAAACTTAACTGCCAAATGTTTTACAGAATGCATTGAAACACAAAAAACAATACCCAAAAGACCGAAAAGAACGGAAAGAATAACAACAAAAAGAATTGATGTTATTGAAATTTCAGGAACACCGCTTATAACAAAAGAAGTCGGATGAACCCCTAAAAGGCCTGCAACATAAAGACCCATAACAGAGGATATTGCACATGGAACGATCGCCGCAAAACAAAAACTGCCAACACTGATCATTTCAATAGCAAAAATCGCTGCAGCAACGGAAGTTCCGAAAAGAGACGAGAAACCAGCAGCCATACCGCACATTATAAGTATCTTATAATCATTTTCACTCATGTGGAATACTTTCGAGAAAAACGAAGTAATACTTCCACCCAATTGGAGGGCTGCCCCTTCCCTGCCTGCAGATCCGCCTGTAAGAATGGACAGACAAGTTGCAAGAAAAATCAACGGAGCAGTTCTGAACTTAATCTGTTCACCGTCACGTATTGCGGTAAAGACCATATTGGTACCTTTATCCTCAATAAAACCGCAACGCCTGTACAGGAAAACTATCGCAAGCCCTGCCAACGGCATGCAAAAAAGCAACCAACTAAATTTACCGAACATTTCCGAGGAAATATCGAGACAATGATGGAATGCCGCACCTGCAACACCAACCAACGCGCCTGAAACCGCAGCGAGTAATAGCCATTTCAAAAAAACATAGACCGAAACCGTCTTTAATTTTTTAAACATAAGAAATCCCCATTCAACCATATTTTTCAAGTGCTCTTTGAAAACAATAAATTATACCACATAAAAACAAAAAAAGCAAGCGAATTCGACACAATTTGCAAAACAGTCAAAATTCAAAGTAATATTATTCAAATATACACATAAAATTGATACATCAGAGACTCATACCAAGCAATAAATTTATTTAATTAAATAAAACGTCGGGAGGATCTTTAAATGCAAGAAGTCACGGAGCTTTTACTTCCAATTATTCAGAAAATCAATAACTATCTCTCAGATTATCTGCTCATTTTCCTCCTTATTGGGACAGGGATATTTTTCTCCGTAAAAACAAATTTCGTCCAGATCAGATTCTTCGGTGACGGTATACAAAAACTATTCGGAAACCCAAGAAACACAAGACCAAAAGAACAAGGAACAACACCATTCCAATCACTTATGACCTCACTTGCCGCTCAAGTAGGTACAGGAAATATTATCGGAGCATGCGGAGCAATTCTAATGGGCGGTCCGGGATCAATTTTCTGGATGTGGATCATCGCATTTTTCAGTATGGCAACAATTTATGCCGAGGCAATTCTCGCCCAAAAAACAAAGAAAATCCTGAACGACGGGACTGTTACGGGAGGGCCTGTTTATTACATAGAAAAAGCTTTCAACAACAAGTTCGGGAAATTTCTTTCAGTGCTGTTTTCAATTTCAATTACCATATCCCTCGGATTTACAGGAGCTATGGTTCAATCGAATTCTATTGCTGAAACTTCAAGTGAAGTATTCAATATTCCGGCATGGAAAATCGGTCTTATCGTTTCTGCGGTTTCAGCATTTATCTTTATCGGAGGCATAAAAAGGATAACCTCCGTCACAGAGAAGCTTGTACCTGCAATGGCAATACTTTACATTTTCCTTGGAGCAGTCATTATTACGGTCAATATCGAAAAACTTCCGGAAGCGGTTGGTATGATATTCAAATACGCCTTCAAACCCCAAGCGATCATTGGAGGGAGCTTTGGTGAAGCGATTAAAATAACGATAAGCCAAGGAGCTAAAAGAGGGCTGTTTTCAAACGAGGCAGGCATGGGGTCAACCCCTCACGCACACGCAATGGCAAATGTATCAAGACCTCACGACCAGGGTGTAGTAGCCATGATAGGAGTATTTATCGACACTTTCATAGTTCTTACGATGACAGCCCTTGTTGCTATTATAACCTTATACGCAGGGAACGGTCCCCTTTCAGGCGGAGTAATTGAGGACGGAATCTCGAAATCAAACATGATAACAATAGCGTATTCGTCTGTTTTCGGAGAGACGTTAGGCAGTATTTTTGTAGCAATAAGCATGGTTTTCTTTGCATTTTCAAGCATAATCGGATGGAATTTTTTCGGAAAAATAAATGTTCAGTATCTTTTCGGGGAAAAAGCAACCTTAATATATTCTACACTCGCGGTAGTTTTCATCTTCCTCGGTTCAATCTTTCCAAACGACATTGTGTGGGAACTTGCAGATATGTTCAATAATTTTATGGTAATACCAAACGTAATGGCATTGATAGCTCTTTCAAATATCGTTGTCAAAGAGGCAAATACCGAAAAAAAATGAAACAGACATAATGAATGGGGGTGGCTCAGTTAGATGCAGAAGGCGGGATTTAGCACTCGTCGGCGTACGTGGGTACGGTAGATGGCTAAATCGCGACTAAAAAATTAAGGAAATCCACCGAAAATTCTCGGTGGATTTCGACATCTTAAAGCTTTGGGGTAGTATTTTTAGTTAATATTTGTCTTAAAACCTAATATGGGCTTTTGTTCTGCGCTAAATGAGCCAGCCCCATTGCTGATTATTTAACAGGTTCAGAACTTACCCAATAATAATATGAGCCATCATCTGAAAGCTTGAAAGTATGCTTATATTCAGCTCCTAAGTGTTCCAACGCTTCATTTGAAAAATCCAACGGCAAATAACCTTCGGTATGGAATGCGTTAACAAAACTTTCCTCTGTTTTGGTTATATCTGAATAGAACTTGATAATACCTGAATCCTGTCGGTCATGATCACAGAACAAAACTCTGTCATAAATGCAAAGATAGTCACCGTCCAACTCATATTTGCCGAAGTAACCGAAGATTTTCTCTATGGGAAAATCACCGCCGTATGCAGGTTCTCCTCCAAAGAAATCACCTTTTCCGAAATACATAAACGCCAAACCGCCTGCAGACCACTCTTCAGTACCAATTTTGGCTTTAATACCGAAAACTCGCTTAATAGTTTCTCTCAAATCAGCTCTATCATAACAATAACCATAATCTTCATTATAGACCCTATGAACATGAATGTCACGGTCAATACAATATGCAACTCTCATCATATCATTAACATCTAACATTGAAGAATCTTTAAACTCTGCCGAATGGAAAAGTCCTCCTTGAATTTCAGCATTAGCTGCTTTTGCAATAATTTCATCGTAAAGATCTTTTACGTATAAATCAGAGAGTTTATCATTTTCGTCTATTTCAACAACATCAGGAATATCCGGAGCAAATTCATCAGTACCCATGCCCTCATTCTCAAGTTGTTCATCATTTAAAGAGTCATCACCAAACTCTGTCTGATCTTGATTATCCTGTATATTTTCACTCTGCCCGTCATTGGGTGTTACCGTAGAATTACACCCGAACAAACACAAAGTTAAAGCAAATATAAGTATTACACAAAGTTTCTTCATTTTAAATTTCATCCTTTCATTATTCAAAATTAAAGCTATTAATCATTATCATTAAATCTTCCTTTGTATCACTCGTTAAAGTATACAAATCATTTTGACTGAATAAAAAAGCTGCAACATAACTTTCTTTATAGCATAAATAAAATACATATTCATTTTTAGCAACAACTTCATCATAATCTAACATATTATATGTCGCCAATGTATTGTGTTCTATGTGAAAAGATACTCGTAAATCATCAAAACAGAATACTGTAATGTTATCTCCCTCAGGTCTAAGAACTTCCACAACTTTCGCATTATACGGAAATTCGCTTGGATACTTAATATCAAGGTTTTCAGACTCAACCAAATCTTCTACCGTATCATAAATAATTGCTTTCCCAAGATATTCATAAGTAACACCGCTTTCTTCTACCTTGTTTCCGATTCCTGCTTCGATAGCTTTCGGAATCATATTCAGAATAGATGGATTATTTGCACAAACGGCAATACTGCTGCCAATAAACAATACCGCAACTATTGAAGCAGCAATTAACCCCTTACTTCTGCGGAAGAAATTAAGCTTATGAGTATTCGCACCTTTTTTCTTCATTATTTTATCTATACGTTTCTGAATCTCCGAATCTGTCAGTTGAGGCTCTCCCATCAATGTATTTAGAAGAGCTTCACAAGAATCTACGAATTCTACATTGATCTCATCAATCGGCTTTTTCATTTCAATCATTATGGCCTCTGAAAGCCATTGAGTGAGTTGTTCTTTGTTTTTATACTTAGCCAAAACCGTATACCTTCTTTCTCCATTTTTGCATCCTATACATGAAATCACCACCTTTCATATATAGATGTTATTTTCAACATATTTTACTGCACAAAATAAAACAGTTCAAATTTTTGTACGATTTATATTTTCAATTATTTTTTGTGCAGGAACTCATTTACCGTGGTGCGGATATTTTTTCTCAACCTTGATGTCATGGAAGTAAGTGTTGAAACCTTAATATTTCTCTTTTCTGAAACTTCTTTATAGCTCATTCCTGAATCGACATCAAGCAGGACCTGAAATGCAATTTTTTCGCTGTCTGTCAATTCTTTCTCCAAGCTCCTCACCAAAGATTCAAAAGCCTCATCTTCTATTACTTTTACGATATCATCATTTTTATTGGGGATAGAATCCTCATATTCTCCTATATCATCATCTGTTCTCGGTATATTAGATTTCAATTTTTCATGAAATATATTATCTGTTGCTTTATACAACCAGGCTCGTTGTTGTAATGGCTGTAAACCCCTTAGTTTGTCAATATTATACCAAAATCTGCAATAAGCTTCCGAAACAACATCTTCGGAATCGGCACGGTTCAAACCTCGGCTATTACATATATTAACCAATGATATATAGTGTTTTTTATGCAATTCAACCATAATATCTTGGCTGTTGTCGTTCATATATATCCCTACTTCAATAATTTAAATAAACTATAATACATATATTGTATATCAACATTTTAACAGACAATACTTAATTTGTCAATCACAGAATAGTTACAAATAAAAAACAATTACGAATTCAAGCATAAACACCTACCATTGACTCGGTAGGTGTTTTACTATTATTTTATAGAATTAAATATGCTGTCAGTTTCTTCACGGGTTGGCATAGAGGAGGATGCGCCCATTCTGGTGACGGATATTCCTGCTGCGCAATTTGCAAAAAGGATAGAATCTTTTACAGACTTCCCTTCTGCCAATGCTGTACAGAACGCACCACAGAAGCAATCCCCTGCACCTGTCGTATCAACTGCTTTGCTGCTTGTTGACGGAATGACGAAGGAGTCTCTCCCATTGCAGAAGAACGCGCCCTTTTTCCCCATGGTTATTATCACGTTTTTAACGCCTTTAGACAAAAGAATTTCAGCAGCCTTTTTGGCAGATGCTTCATCTGAAACCGTTACTCCGGTGAAATACTCGGTTTCGGTCTCATTAGGTATAAAATAATCTGTCAAGGGGAACCAATTTTCGGGGATTTCAGAATAAGGCGCAGGGTTTAGCACTGATATCTTTCCGTACTCTTTCGCAAGTCTCAGAGCCTCACATACGCTCTCGTGGGAGGTCTCAAGCTGAGTAAGCACAACATCACACTCAGACACTTTATCTCTCGCAGAAGAAACATCAGCGGCTGAAAGAAGCGCATTAGCCCCTGGAAGAACGATTATCTTATTTTCGCCGCTTTCCTCGGAAACTTCAATAACAGCCGACCCCGTTGGAGCTTCATCTGTTGTAAAAACATAAGTACTGTCAATTCCTGTTTCTGAATATGTTTTCCGGGCAATATCGGAAAGGACATCCGTTCCGATTTTAGAAACCATCACAACTTCCGAACCGTTTTTTGCCGCGGAAACCGCCTGATTCGTACCCTTTCCACCTGCACCGAATGAGATACTTTTTCCCATTATAGTCTCTCCGCCAACGGGAAACTTGGGGGTAAGAGCTGTAATATCGGCATTGAAACTTCCGACAACTACAATTTTAGCCTTTTTCATTGTATTAGTCTATTTTAGCAAAAGCCTGTTCAAGATCCGCGATAATATCTTCAACATTTTCAAGACCTACGGAAAGACGGATCATACCGCCATCAATTCCTGCGGCAACAAGCTGTTCATCTGTAAGCTGTCTGTGTGTAGCGGATGCAGGATGAAGAACACATGTTCTGATATCAGCAACATGAACTACGTTTGAAGCAAGATTGAGGCTGTCCATGAATTTTACAGCATTTTTTCTTCCACCCTTAATAGAGAATGAAATAACGCCACTTGTACCCATGGGAAGATATTTTTTACCAAGTTCATAATGTTTATTAGATTCGAGTCCGGGATAATTTACAGATGCGACCTCAGATTTTGTCTCAAGATATTTTGCAACAGCAAGACCCTGTTCGCAATACTGTTTCATTCTGATTGCGAGAGTTTCAAGACCAAGGTTAAGAAGGAATGCGGAGTTAGCCGCAGGATAGCAACCGAAGTCTCTCATAAGCTGCATTCTTGCCTTAATGATATAAGCCATAGGTCCGAAAGCTTCTGTATAAACCACACCATGGTAACTTGCATCAGGTTCGGTGAATTCAGGGAATTTGCCACTTGCCTTCCAATCAAACTTACCGCCGTCAACGATTACACCACCACCCTGAACAGCATGGCCGTCCATATACTTGGTTGTGGAATGAACAACGATATCGGCACCGAATTCAATAGGTCTGCAAAGAATAGGTGTTGCAAAGGTATTATCCACAATAAGGGGAACACCGTTTTTATGAGCAACATTTGCAAATTTTTCAATATCAAATACTGTGAGAGCAGGATTTGCAAGAGTTTCACCGAAAACAGCTTTTGTATTGGGCTTGAAAGCCTTCTGAAGTTCTTCTTCTGAAGCTTCTGCGTCTACCCAGATACATTCAATACCGAGTTTTTTGAGAGTAACACCGAAAAGATTTACAGTACCACCATAAATTGTTGTAGCTGCGATAAAGCTGTCACCTGCATTACAAAGGTTAAGGATAGAAAGAAGGGATGCAGCCTGTCCGCTTGATGTAAGCATAGCGCCAACACCGCCTTCAAGGTCTGCAATCTTCTTTTCAACAGCATCGCAAGTTGGGTTTGCAAATCTTGAATACATATATTCTGTGGGCATATCAAAAAGAGCAGCAATATGATCTGTGGAATCAAAGCAATATGTTGTACTCTGAACAATGGGAACTACTCTGGGTTCTCCGTTTTTGGGTGTATAACCCGAATGAAGACACTTAGTCTCTATCTTTGCGTTG
>JAZTZU010000042.1:0-2740 GCA_045637625.1 Eubacteriales bacterium | reverse complement strand
GCTGCATCGGTTACTTTGGTTCCGTTTTCGATCGTTTTCAACAGCAGGAGTCTTGTTTCTTTTTTCAGCATTTCTTTTTCACCTCTGCTGTTATTTTACCACCTATGTCAACTGATGCGTTATTTTGTGGGTTTGATATATATAAAATCTTCTGCTTGATTTCGTATGAATAAAACCGTCGAACGAACAATATCTATTGAATATAATAGATACATACGAAAGGCGGTTTTGCAATGAATGAGGATAATCACGGAAAAATTGTATTATCAGAAAAACTGCAAAAAGAAATGCTGGAGTTTTTTCTCAAAACCTCCATTCCACGAAAGAAAAAGCTGAAAGAAGAACAAAAGACAGCTTGTTCACTATCTGACAAAAAGACAGATAGGAGCAATCAAAATGGTAGTTAAAACAGGAATTTATGTAAGAGTATCTACAGAAGAACAGGCTGAAGAAGGGTTCTCAATCCGCGCACAGACAGAAAAACTGAAAAGTTATGTGTTTCTGAAGGATTGGGAATTATACGACATTTACAGTGACGAAGGTATCAGCGGCAAAAATATCGTTGACCGTCCGGAAATCAACCGTCTGATTAACGATATTAAGGACGGTAAAGTCAATAATGTTCTGGTTTTTAAGGTAGACCGTTTAACAAGAAGCATCAAAAATCTGATGGAGCTTGTTGAACTATTCGACGAGTATAAATGTTCTTTTAACTCTCTGACGGAAAGCATTGATACCGAAACCCCGAGCGGCAGAATGTTCTTGAAAATCATCGGTATTTTTGCTGAATTTGAACGCGAAAATATCGTCACCCGTACAAGATTGGGGTTTGAAAGAAAAGTAAAGGAAGGTTATACTTTAGCAACCAGAACGCCAAGTTACGGCTATGAACGTGAAACGGGACAGAAAATCCAGACCGTAAACCCTACAGAAGCCGTTATTGTACGCGAAATTTTTGATTTGTATGTAAATCAGAATGAATCCTTAACGCATATTGCCAAGATTCTGAACGACCGCAAAATTCCGACAAAGGAAAACGGAAAATGGTGGTGTGCAACCAGACTGCGAAATATCCTTCAAAATCCTACATATATAGGCAAAGTAAGATATTGTACAAAGGATAAAGAGCGATATTTTGAAAATGAAGGTCATCATGAAGCCATCATTGATGAAGAAACCTTTATGTCAGCACAGGAACGATGGGAGAAAAACAAAACGATCTACAAAACGAAAAAGCCGAAAGAAGATCAGTATTTCTGCGGTTTTCTGTACTGCGCGAAATGCGGATATAAATTTTCCACTCATCATTCCTATCATAAAGTTGCGGACGGTGAAGTAAGATGTCACAATGCGTATCGATGCACTGGAAAAGTATATAAGGTATGCAAAACACCCGATATCAGTCACGAAAAAATAGAAGAACTATTTTTTGCCTATATCTCTAAAATCGCGGATTTAGAGCAGGACGAAACTCTTATTTTGAACGATGATGGTCAGGATGCAAAAAACACGGAACTGCTCCGTTATATCAATGAGTGTGAAACCAAACTGCAAAATCAGGAAAGACAGCGAAAACAGGTCATGGAGCAGTATATGAACGCGGACATTTCATTTGATGAGTATCGGACGCTGATTGAAATATCTAATCAAAAATGCGCCGGTCTGGAACAGGAAATCGAAATCGCAAAATCAAAAATTTCCGAACAGACACCACCGGAACTAACCGAAAAAGACGTTATTTTGAACCTGAAAGAAAATTGGGAATATTTGAACAACAACGAACGAATGATGTTCCTGCAAAAGTTTGTAAAGAAGATCATAATTGATACCAAAAGAGAAGGAAAATGGAGTACCTGCGAAATAACAAGGGTTGAATTTAACTGAAATACCCGACCCAATATCTACGGAATAAAAAATTGCCTGAAAGCAAAAGCTAATGTTTTCAGGCATTTTATTTTTTTAAATTGCTTTATAATATTTCCTCACCCAATTCAATGATGTATTGTGGTAAAGTGTACATTCATTCAAATACCAGTAACAAATTTATATCCACAATCATAATATATACAAAGTGATCTAAAAAACAAAAGCCGATTACTGTCGGCTTGAGATGGTGGTAGAAATGGAAAAGGAATTAATCATAAAAGCAAGACGGGTAAATTTAGGAGAATATCTGCTATCCAAAGGCGAGCCTTTGAAACGTAACGGCACACGTTACCGGCATATCCAGCATGACAGTCTGGTGTTTACCGGTAACTCCTTCTACTGGAATGGGCGGTCAGAAAAGGGCAACAGCATTGATTTCCTTATGCTGTATTTTGACATGGATTTCAAAACCGCAGTCAATGAACTTCTGGAATATGCGGGTATTTCCGACGAATCAGAATTGATGCCACAGAAAAAACAGGATTTCCGGTTTTCCGAGTACCGTCTTGATCTCAGTACCGTGCGTGTGGAATATTATTTATCTGTAGTCCGTGGAATTGAAAGAAGCCTATACATTCTTTACTATGCCGAATAATGATGTTACTGTGACTGCTCATTTTAAGGCAGGTACTTCTTCTGATGAACCTGACGAACCTAATGAACCCGAACAGCCGAGAGGAATTCTTGGAAGACAAGTCCAAATGTTGTGCGGCTTTGACGGGGTTCGTGCCTGTGACCGCCGCTTGAAGCTGCTCATTGATGAAGGCTACCTGATACGCAAACGGTATATTTATGGCGTCGCTGGGCTTCTGAG
>JAZTZU010000041.1:0-12392 GCA_045637625.1 Eubacteriales bacterium | reverse complement strand
ATCAACAGCTAACGCATATAGAAATATCATTGCATTAGCTGTTAAATTATTATTAACTCCACATAAAGCATTGAAAATGCTTTATACAAAAGTGTTTCCAGAACTCCCCATTTCAAGAAAAGCGCACTGAAGGGGAAACATAAAAGGAACATAGACAGCTAATGCAAAGTTGAACATCATTCATATAGAACCCAACGTCCGGTTTTCCGGGATGGGGGTTTGGGGGCAGGGTACCTTTTTCCGCGAAAAGGTACCCTGCCCCCATAAGCAACATATATCTAAATTTCAATCTCTTTGGACAGCCAGAAAGACCAGATAAGGCACTTTTTAACAGGCATGCCGTAGTTTTTCTCAACTGCAAGACGGTAAAGCTTCAGCTGTTTGTCGTAACGCTGAATAAGCTCTTCCTCGCTGATCTTGTCGGTCTTATAGTCGACGATCACAAATCCGTCCTCATATTCGCAAAGCATATCAAGGCTACCCTGGATGAGTAAAGTCTCTTCAGCTGAGACATTTTCATCGTATTCAACGGCAGGGATCCGTGTAACAAAACTTTCCTCACGGAAAATATTTTTTGCCGAAAGAACTTTTGCATAAAGAACGCTGTTTTCAAAACGTTCAATACGATAACTTTCAGACATAACCGCATCAAACTGATCAGCAGTGAGGAGATTTTCATCACGCATTCGTTTTGCTTCGCTGTGGACACCTTTACCAAGCTCGCACAGCTGCATATAAAGATGAACCGCAGAACCTTTTCCCGCACCCATAAGAGGTTTTCCGCTGATGAAAAGAGGTTCTTTATAGGTAAGCTCCTGAGCATACATCTGCATAGAATCATCGTTATCGGAAAGCTCGGAAACACTTACCTTGAGCGGGATCTTACCTCCCGACGGGGTTTCACTCCGTGAAAAACGACGTTCAAGCTCCTCAACGGAAACATCAAGAACGATTTCGGATTCTTTTTTGTTCTCAAGCTCAAAGTCATCACACGGCGGAGAACTCAGAACTTCAACTTTAACAGGGAAATCCGAAGGCAAAACATCGCAGAAATCCGAATGTATGGCAACTGCCGCTTTATGTCTGCACAAGGCAGCAGTTATAAGAGTTTCAAAGCTTGAAGCCCCATTGACCTGAGACCTGTACAGCCCATCCCCGTCAGCCAAAAGCGCATTGGCAAGCAGATTCTTTTCCGAAACGGAATTTCCGGGCGAAACCAGAATCAGTTTTTCCCTCGCACGGGTAAATGCAACATAAAGCAAACGGAGACTTTCAGACATATTGGAACGCAGCATACGAAGCTTCAAAAGCTCCTTCATCAATGTTGTCTGACGATATTCAAAGCCCTCGGAAAGACGGTCCGCGGCGATTCCGAACTCCTCATCAATGTAAATCGGATTTTTAAGATCCATCGGATCGAGCCTTTTTTCAAGCTCAGGGACAATACAAACAGGAAATTCCAGCCCCTTTGAGGAATGTATCGTCAATATTTTAACGAAATTACCGTTGGGGATAGATTCGGAATCACTGAGTTTTCCGGAAGCGATTGTTTTTTCGGCAAAATCAATGAATCCAC
Organism: Eubacteriales bacterium; assembly: GCA_045637625.1. GTDB lineage: Bacteria > Bacillota > Clostridia > Oscillospirales > UBA644 > HGM12619. The sequence continues at coordinate 10,816 of JAZTZU010000041.1, read as the reverse complement.
CCAAAGTTCCGCCACCGGTTCTTTCCCCGTAAGTACGTGCAAAAGAATAGAAGGACATGAGACGGTCACGCTTGATATTTCCCAAGGGAAGCGGCAAAACCTTTGCGGGATATGAGGTTTTTGTATATATATCCCATATCAGAGTATGGACAGGAAAACCAACGGAACGGAGACGGAATCGCTTCAGATCCGTAATAAAAGCTCCGAAATCAGGATCGTTTTCACCCAATTCAATAAGTGCATCATAAAGCCTTCCCTTACGTCCGACAGTTGAATCCGTACGAAGTGAAGCGATTTTATCTGTGGAAAAACCGTAAAGACGGGAATACATCACAGCAAAAAGCGCCGCATCATCGTAGGGATTATCAATGATCTTCAAGTACGCAAGAACCGTATTGACTTCAATACTGTCGAGGAAAGAACCTCCCTCTTTTGAGTAACAAGGGATATCTTCCTCATAAAAAACCCTCTCATAGACAGAAAGCGTACCTTTAAACTTACGCAGGAGAACCGCGAAATCACCGAAAGTCACCGGACGAAGACCGTTTTTTCCGCTGACAGTCATTCCGCTTGAAATTATACGTTTTATTTCCCGCGCAACAAAACGGGCTTGAACCTCAGAATTGTCCTCCTCCGCATTCTTCAGATACGTAAGGTATTTGACTTCAACATCAGGTTCATCAACATCGGGATAGACCGCTCCGGGATTAAGTTTTTCATTATCATCATAGGCAGTATCACCAATTTTAGGCGAAAAAAGCTGTGAAAAAATAAAATTCGAAAAGAAAAGAACTCCGGAACGGCTGCGGAAGTTCATATTTAAAGGAATATTGCGGAATATCCCTCTTTTTTTAACGAAATTCTTCGGGTTAGCGTGACGGAAACGGTAAATACTCTGCTTTACGTCACCAACACAGAAGCAATTATCTCTTGAAATCGCAGAAAAGAACATATCCTGCAGGTCATTGACATCCTGATACTCGTCGATAAGGATCTCATCGAATTCTTCGGAAATTTTCTCCGCAAGCTCAGTAGGAACAAACTCCCCTGTAAGAGGATCATAGTCTGAAACAACTAATTTAAGGGCACATTTTGAAACGGCATCGAATGAAAAGGCACTTTTTTTATTCATTTCAGCAAAAATTTTATCGCCATAAGCCTTGACCATGCTGAAAATACAATGTACAGCGCCTTTAAGATAGGACGCATCGCCCAAAGCCTCGTTTTTATCGATCAAAAACATTTCAGAAGAAAGGAAATCCTTGAACTCATTACGGAAAAGGCTGTATTTCTGCATTATCATATTGGTTTTTGCGCAGGACGGACTCTTTTGGAAAACATATTTTGAATCACGACAGCATCCATCCCAATCATGAGCTTTTGCATGGGCATAAAGATTTTTCAGAACGGAATACTCCTCTTCAACAACAGCCATTCCCTTTTCCTTAAAAGGCATAGCATCAAGCACATCTTCGTAAACACGCAGATAGTCTTCGAGAACATACAGTATCTCATCACAAACAGCATCTGTCCAGAAATCTGCGCTGTCATAGCGTTTTTCGCAGAGTTCCGCCCATTTTTCACCGAACGGGACAGACTGCATAAAACCGTAAACCGATTCTATAGTCTTGATGAGATTATCATCGTTTGTTTCTCCGCCGAAGATCTTTTCAAGATGCTCATATCCGTCGGCATAGGTATTCCTGTAATACTCAATAACATCTGCAAGCGCTTTTGTTTTTATGTAATTATACTCAACATTATCAATTATTCCGAAATCGGGAGAAACACCGATATCCTTAAAATTACTGCGGACGATCTCACCGAAATAGCTGTCAATGGTAGAAATTCTTGCACTGTGGAGCAAAAGTTTCTGTTCCCTGATATGTTCGGAAGGTTGAGGTTCGCTGTCAAGAATAGAAATGATTCGATCCTTCATTTCCCTTGCGGCAAGACGTGTGAACGTAACAACCAGCAAACGCTGACATGAACCGCCGTTTTTGATAAATTCCGCAACCCTGTTCGCCAGAACAGCTGTTTTTCCTGAGCCTGCCGCAGCGCTGACAATAAGACTCTCGCCACGGGTATTTATAGCAAGTTCCTGCTGAGGTGTCCAATTCATGAATCTGCCTCCGTTTCTTTATCTATCAGATCGTAAATATTATCGTAATTCACTTTACTCAACCCGCGTTCACAACCGGAATGTTCGCAGAATTCAGCATAATCACAGAATCTGCACGCATCCAGAAGTCCGTGATTCACAGGGTTTTTATATATTTCACCCTTTGAAGTCTCCTCGGCAACCGTCCTCAAAAGAGATTTTATACGCAGGAAAAGTTTTCCGAATTCCTCGGCCGTAGCAAGGGATTTCAGATCATTTTCCTTAACGGGAATATATCTTCCACGGCGTTCAGGATCCATAGCACGTAAAACATCAGCATCGTTGAGGAAAATACCGCTGCGTTTTCTCTTTGATTCCAAAGCTTTCCGCGCGGAAGAAAGATCTCCGTCACGTGGGATCGGAACAGTTATCGGGTTTGCATTGACATACATACATCCTGCGGAAACAGGTTTTGAACCAAATAACGGAGCCCCGTTTTCACTAAGAGCACAGAGATAAACCAACATCTGAATATCCAACCCATAATAAAGCTCCTCGATACTGAAACTCTTACTGCCGCTTTTATAGTCTATGACACGGACAAATTTTTCGCCGTCACGCTCGTATACATCCACACGGTCGATCTTGCCAACCATGGTCACATAACCGTCATCGTAAGGAATTCTCACAGGACGGACTCCGCTGTCATAAGATACCTCAAGTTCGTATTTAAACGGCTCAAAGCGTGTATTTTCAAGCTCTTCACGGAACATTTTAAGAAGACGGAAAACCCTGCGGACAAGCTCTTCAAAATGCTTCTGCTGTCCGACCGAAACAGTTTCATCGCCAAAAAGATTTTTAAGATATATCTCCGCAAATGTACTTAATGTGGCTTTAAGTTCCTCATCCGAACCCTCAGCACCGTTTTCAAAAACATAATTCAATGCCGCATGAATAAAATTACCGGTTTCAATGGAATCCAGCTTAGCCAGACGTTTCTTTTTCAGATTCATGCCGTAACTGAAAAAATAACCGAAACGACACTTATAAAAGTTCGTAACACGGGAGGCTGAAAGAGTCTGATTTTTCCCGAAAAGAGCAGCGGCTCTTTCGCCTGAAAGGCTTGTCTCAGGCAATGAAGCATCATTTTTTAAACCTTTGGACTCAAAAAAACCGTCAAGCGAATGTATATCGTATTTTTTGCAGATCTCATACGCAGAATCAAGACTTCTGAAACGGGAGATCAACCCGTCAGCATCGGTTTTTGCAGGGAAAGATTCTTCTTTCAGACAAGGAAACATTCCCCTGATCTCGGTAATAACCGCTGACGGTACGGAATCCGAACCTCCTGTATTATAGCTGAGTATAAGCTTTTCAGACGGCGCTGAAACAGCATAATACGCAAGAAAACGCTCATAGAGAATTCTTTCAGTATCGGATCTGCCAACAGAGATATCGTATTTTTCAAGCATTATCTTATCTCTTCCGTCTATTATCGAAACAGGGCTTTCCGTTTTTGGAAAAACTCCGTTCATCAGACCGATGACAAAGACAATTTTCGGCGAAGAATATGGGGTGGTTTCTGCTCCGCCCGCAACGACAGCATTTGAACAAACGGGAATTATGCCGATATTACCGCTTTCAATAACAGACATAAAAATTTCCACATACTCTTCGGGAGTCACTTTATCTTCACCCGAAGTAAGAACAAATTCATCAAGACTGTCTATCACAAGCTCATAGACCTGCTTCTGCTCAGAAGCGAGCTCCTCTTCACCGTAATTCCTGTACTCATTTTCAAGCTCTTCCAACCGTCCGGGAAGCTCTATATACATAAAAAGCTCATACAACGCCGTCGAAATACCCTTGACGGTTTCCCCGTTCTTCTCTGCGGAAGATTTGAAGAAATTGATAATATCCGTAATCGTCCGACGAGTAACATTTATACGTTCAAGCAGTGAGGTATCTTCTTCGCTGTCTTTTGTTTCGGAAAAACCGCGGACACTCAATGTAAAATCACGTAGCAAACGGTCATAACTGATACTCCACTGAACAGTATAATTTTCAAAAAGAGAAATATCTTCAACGGAAATACCGGTCAGACCCGTTTTCAGCAATGTCAAAACAGACTCCCGTGAAATACCGTTAATGAGAATATCAAAAAGGCTTCGTATAAACAGTATAACGGATTTCCTTTTAAGAGGTGTCTTTTTGTGGTAAAAAAGAGGGATTCCGTACCTGTCAAAAACAGGCTCAAGGACAGAAGCATAAGTTTCCATCTCACGGGCAATGACCATTATATCCCCGTAAGAATACCCCTTATCCCCCACAAATTCACATATTTTTGAAGCAACGAATTCTGCCTCGTCGTATTTATCATTGGCTTTATATAAAGAAATATCCTGAGTTTCACCGTCAAAAACGAACTTTTCCTCGCGAAAAAAACCCTTCTGAAGCAATTCAAGAGCAGGACTTTTATAACGCGAAACAGTTTCAAGCACAGTAATTTCCGGACGGATATCCAGACGTGAAGCCATACCCAAAAGCCTGCGTACACATTCACCGCTGACAGAAAACAGAGAAAGACGACTCTCCGAACGTGATTCCGACGGCAAAGAAACTGTAAGTTCAGAACCTGAAAGCAAAAACGCTTCAAGAACTTTCAACTCCTGAGGGGTAAAAATTTTAAAACTCTCACAAAAAATATATGTTCCCCTGAACAGCCTTTTTTCTGTAATAAGTTCAGCGAAAACAGACAATATATCGGCATCATCGTAAGAGCCCTGTTCCATAAATGCGGAATAAGCCTCATAACAGAGAGAAATATCCAGAAGTTTAGGATCATTTTCCTCATCCGCCGCCTTGCGGAAGTCTTCCGGACGGACAAGGGACTGCTTCAGATCAGCAGCAGCGCTGCTCATAAGAGTCATAAAACGAGGATTTATACGTTCGGAAGGATAATACACAAAATGATCGCAGACACTGTGAATGGCTTTCATCATAAGAGCATTTCTGCCACCGCCGCTGATAAATCCCTGCTTTCCGATCCCGAACTCAGTAAAAATAAAAGATGCAAGCCTCTTCATTGAAAGTATTTTAATATAAGGCATGGCATTTTCACCAAGGTTTTCCAGATAGTACCTTTCGGTAGAAACGGTATATTGATCAGGAACAAGAACGATAATTTTTTTGCCAATATCCCCCGTCAAATCTCTGCCCTTTTCAAGCAAAGCCTTAACTCTGCGAAGTATTTCCGCAGATTTGCCGCTTCCTGACGGACCCAAAACAAGATCAAGCTTCATTTTTTTCACACTCCTTTTCACAAATTACGGATAACAGCCCATATTCCCAAAGATACAAGCCATAACACAAACACAATTACGAATACAATACGGCAGGTTTGGGAAAACCGTTTATTTTTACAATAAAAAACATATTGAAATAACGCAGAAATAAACATCATCCACCCCAGAATTATGGGTACAAAATAAAAATATTCAATCATTTTTCTTCACCGAACAAAGTCAACAGAATAAAATCAGCAAACGATAACCGTATCTTACCGCAAAAACTCATAACAGAACAAATAATATCCTGAATAAAAACCAAAACGGACGCAGGAAAAATAAACGCAGTAAACAACGGATTCAGCTCAAAAGCCCCTGAAAAATCAAACTGCATGATCTTAACAAACGCCCTTGTGGTACCGCAGCCGACACAGGTCACATCAAAAAACCGCTCAAAAGGACAGATACTGAGCTGCTCAAAGGAAAAATTGTCCAGAAAAACAAATATCAGAAACAGTAAGACATATGCAAATATTCTGAAAACAGGACTTTTCAACAGTTTCAACAGCAACGCATCTCCTTTTCAAAAGTATAATTTCCTCACTTACGGCAAATAATGACTTTACGGGAACACCCCGAAATCGAGGAAAGTACGGTATAAAAAATGATAAATAAAGTTGTTATATGCGGCATAAACACATCGGAACTGAAAGTTCTCCCCGACAGCGAAAAACGGGACCTCATGCTCAAAATTAAGCAGGGAGACATGGCTGCAAGGGAAAAATTCATCAGAGGGAATCTCAAACTTGTACTCAGCGTAGTACAGAGATTTTCTTCGCGAGGCGAAAACCCCGACGACCTTTTCCAGGTGGGCTGTATAGGTCTTATAAAATCCATCGACAATTTCGACATAACCCAGTCTGTAAAATTTTCAACCTACGCGGTTCCAATGATATGAGAAAGTAGAGGAAATATTATTTGATTAAAAAATGCCTGTAAATAGGGCATTTTTTATTTACTTATTCATAAGATAACTGCGAAGCTTCAGATGCACATCAATAATACCCTCTTTGTGTATCTCAACACGATCTATAAGCTCTTGACATACTGACTGTTTTTCCTTGTCGGTCATATACTTCCATGTACCTTCAAGATTACGGAATATATTTTTTGCACGTTCAATTCTGCGGGAGATATTATTCTTTTCTTCTTCGCTGTTTAACTGTGACTGCAACGAGCGAATCTTCTGACTTTGCTTCTGAATCAAATCTTCAACTATTTCCGGAATTTCCAAGCTCTTACCTAGGTCAATCTGTTCTTTCCTTTGATAATATTTGTTAAGTAGAGTCATTGCATCTTTCAATTCATTTTTTATTGCTGCAGTATAATCAAAATATGCTTCCTTTTGGTTTGTGGAATCTCCAAGATATTTCATCTTAAACAGTTCCTGAACCACGGCATCTTCAATATCGCAAGCCCAAAACAATTCACTTTGACAATCATCAGATTTCACAAGATTTGGTTTTGATTTTTGTTTTGAGTAACAAACAACCTTGCAATCCCCTGACTTATTCCATTTCTGATAGCGCATTTTTGCTCCGCACTCGCCACAAACCAAAAGTCCTGATAATAAATAATTAGATTCTGAACGATGTACACTTCGCTTTTCAAGTTCATCTTGAGCTTCTTGCCATCGTTTCAATGGAATTATCGCTTCGTGTTCCCCCTCATATTCTTCATCGTTATATATAATGCAACCTGTTAAAGATTTCCGTTTCAGAATTTGTGTGATAATCCTATCACCCTTAAAACCTAAACGATCTGCAATTTTTTGGGGAGCCATTTTTTCTTCGATATACAGACGGTAAATCTCACGAACTTTTTCTGCTTCTTCAGGAATGACTATCAGCTTCGAGACTTCCTTATCGTAACGATAACCATAAGGAACATTTCCACCGCCCATCCATTTGCCTGAAGCGACACGGGCTTTTCGCCCGTCTTTCAACTTTTTAACGATTAAATCTCTGTCAAACTCAGCCAAAGTAGCAAATAACATCATCAAAAATTTGCTCTGTGGGTCATTCGTATTTACACGAACTTCCTTTTCATCGACGGAAATAAAGTTAATATCTTCTCTGTTGCAATTTACGGTACTGTGTTTACTGTCTTTTTTTGCAACAACATAATCCTGAATAAACTGCAATGTACCGAGAAGAGTTCTGCCAAGTCGGTCGATTTTTGAAACGATAATCGTTTCTATTCGAATACGAGATTTATTATGGTTAAAATCTTGGATGTATGAAATAAGTCCTTGCAGCGCAGGTCTTTCCATGTTAGTTCCCGTGTAACCGTCATCAATGAAGAGAACTAAATTTTCCAAACCATTATCATCGGCATATTTTTTTATCTTATTCTCTTGTATATCTAAACCATAGCCGAGGTCTGCCTGACGGTCGGTTGATACTCTCAGATAACCGACATTAATCAAATAGTTGCCATCAGCATCAATATGAACGGCATTATCTTTAACTATTTTCATATAATGACTAAGGTCAAGTATGTTTTTTAGTTTATATGTTTTAGTTGCTGTTGACATCTATATCACCTCTGTACATGTTCTGTTGCTTTAGTATAGCATAAAATTTCGACTTAATCAAGCTATTTAATGCAAATGTCGTATTTATGGCGAAATTTGGAAAAGGCATACCCCTATGCGGAGCATGCCTCTTTTTCTGTATGTTCAATCATAGTGTGTTTATCTTTCTTAAACTCCATAGTGTCAACTATGTCATTTACGATCCTATCTATGGTAGGATTGCTGATAACAAGTTTTGAGAGTTCGGACGGTTCAACTAATTGTTCGTCCAAGAATATTCGCACTTTAAATTCCATAATTGAAGCCGTCCTTTCCTCTAATATTATGGGTAAAAACCCACAGGTTTAATCATATAAAACTTAGGAATAATTATGTTTGCGTAAAAGAACTCTATATTAGTAATCCGCAAAAAATATGAACTCAACATTTGAATTATAAGACATGAGTAACAATTTATCAACATCGCTCAGAGCCGTTTTTATGTCATGTATGAACTCCTTATCATATTCATGATTTCCTGCAAATGGTATTGTATATAAATCTGGAAAAATGCTCTTGCAAAACTTCTTATCAATTTTGATTGAGCCATCTGCCATTTCGCATTTATCCAATACTTTTTTACAATCATTGCGAAAACGTTTCAAGTCTTCTACTTCAAGAATCCCCCAATTTACTTTCAGTGTTCCCTTAGGATTATGAAAAACTTTTTCCGAAAACCACGCTGTAGCTTGATTAAACTTTCGCCAATAAATATTGGGGTGTAGTTCCTTTAAAAATTTATTTTCATAGCTACTATCATCACAAATATAAAGCCTCATGTTCGTATTTCCGACTTTAATACCAGAGTCTAAGTTCTTCTGCATACCATCAAGTATCTCCAGAATCTTTTCATTTCTCTCTTCTTTTGTTGTTTTGAAAAAATAAGTGTCTAATCCCATAAATAATAACTCCTTTTCTTGCCGGCGGGGCGTATCGCCGGACTTAAAAATTTTCGCCCTGTTTTGTTGGTGGAGGCAAGGAACAGCAAGAACTATTCATTGCTATTAGGTGTATTGTATAAGTAGTTGGAACGTCATTACTATATCTTACTGTAAAAACTTTATGTAATCTCCGAAATTCGTTGTTCCGCGATTCGGAAATACTCAGTATCCATTTCAATGCCGATAAACTTTCTGCCAAGTTCAGCGCAAGCAACGCCTGTTGTCCCGCTTCCCATAAACGGATCTACGATAACTGCATCAGGTGGTAGAATACCAATAATGTTCTTCATAACTTCTAAGGGCATTTGGCATGGATGAGCCGTCTTGTCCTTGGATACGTTCTTTACCTGATTGATATTCCACCAGTCATACAGTTTTGCTCCGGTCTTACCCTCAGCGATTCGCTTTTGAATTCGCCTATCGTTAAGATTTTTGTAGGGTTGTCTAACTGCATTAAAATTTGGTTTGACATCAAAAAAGGCAATATCTCTGTGCTGTCGTGCCGTGTTGGAGTTGTAGACCCAACTCACAACACGTTCGGGACATTTGCCCATTGCAAAAGACAGCTTGTACAAAGATTCGGGATAGTGAACTACCACACTCGGTGCTTTGCCGAACAAAAAGACGAGCATTTCAAAATACTCTTCGTCTTTCATTGAATCTTCATACTTGTTGTAGTGATAGCCAATGTTAAATGGCGGGTCTGATACGACAATAACATTGTCATACTCTTCTATGATACTATTAAAAATATCCATACAGTTTGCATTCATCAGTATACAGTCTTTAGTTTTAAGTATTTCATTCATGTGTGTTTCTCCTTTATGATAATTAAGGAGAAGTAATCTCACATTGAGTTTACGACAATCTTAAATTTGGGTAGGAGAAACTGACTACTTCTCCGGCATTGTTGTTATGCTAAAACTTCATGTAAGCCTCAATCCACCATACTCAGCAAATTTTCCTCATAGAACAAATTCGAATAGTGGTTGATATTTGCACGAATAATAGATTCGACAGTCATATTCTTTTCCATCATTTCAGCTTCCGTAAGAGAAGCCATAAGCATGGGAGAACCCCAACCCGGATAATAGAAATTAATATCAATAGTGTCGTTCTCAGCAGAGGTTTCTACGTCAACACGAAACATCTCTTTCTCTCCTTTAAATTTGTACGTAATCACACGCTTTTCTTCGATAATTTGCATAATTAGACTCCTTATAATAAAAATTAGTATAGTTGGTACATTACGTACCGATCATTGTTTAGGCAACCTTGTTGATTGCTGACACCTGAGAGAATTTGTAAAAATTCGCATTTACAAGTATCATCTTGTGCTTCTTTTCAGGTTCTTTCTCCGTTTTCGTACTATTGGGTACGAGAATGTAAATCGGAATGCTGACAAGAGGTGTTTCGCCGCTATTAACCTTGAAACCCTGTTTACGCCATGCATTCTTGGTAAAGATACCTTCAACAGGAACGCATACACCGTCTTCAAATCGACTTTCAATCATGCCTTTTTCGGCAAGTTTAAGCAATGTTCGTTTGATAACTTCATTGTTCTTCATAAACTGTTCTCCTTTCTTTGAATTTCATATTAAGTATACCGGGTTTCGCTGTAGAATCCTAATTCGTAAATCCTATGTACTTCACGACCTGAAGCAATTTTTTGTGAAATTTAGAAGAATCTATTGCAATTAATCCGCCCTTATGGTATACTATTATTGGCCTAAAGTTAAAAGCGGTTAGCAATCCGCCTTTATGCTATACCGTTAGTTGCCAGTATTAAAAGCGATTTTACAATCGCCTATTGGAACGCTATCGTATTCCATCTATACTGTTAATTATATTA
>JAZTZU010000040.1:0-139921 GCA_045637625.1 Eubacteriales bacterium | reverse complement strand
AAAATTCAGATGAAAACCCCTCTTGTTGAGATGGATGGGGACGAAATGACAAGAATCGTATGGCAGTGGATCAAAGAAGAACTTCTTCTTCCCTACATCGATCTTAAAACCGAATATTATGACCTCGGACTTAAACACAGAGATGAAACAGACGACCAGGTAACAAAAGATTCGGCTTATGCTACAAAGAAATACGGCGTTGCAGTAAAGTGCGCAACTATTACTCCCAATGCTCAGAGAGTTGAAGAATACAACCTCAAGCAGATGTGGAAGAGCCCCAACGGAACTATCAGAGCTATCCTTGACGGTACTGTTTTCCGCGCTCCCATTACTGTAAAGGGTATTGAACCCTATGTAAAAACATGGAAAAAGCCTATCACTATTGCACGTCATGCTTACGGCGATATCTACAGCGCTGTTGAATCCAGATGTCCTGCAGACAGCAAGGCAGAAGTTGTTATTACTGAAAAGGACGGCAAAGAAACACGTCTTACAATTAAAGATTTCGACGGTGACGGTATTGTAATGGGTATGCACAACACCGATGCAAGTATTGCGAGCTTCGCTCGTTGCTGCTTCAATTATGCTCTCGATACAAAGCAGCCTCTCTGGTTCTCTGCTAAAGATACCATTTCCAAGAAATATGACCACAGATTCAAGGATATTTTCAGAGAGATCTACGATGCTGAATATGCTGAAAAATTCAAGGCTGCAGGTATTGACGATTATTTCTATACACTTATCGACGACGCTGTTGCAAGAGTTATCCGTTCAGAAGGCGGATTTATCTGGGCTTGTAAGAACTACGACGGTGATGTTATGTCCGATATGCTTGCTACTGCATTCGGTGACCTTGCTATGATGACTTCCGTTCTCGTTTCTCCCGACGGAAACTATGAATATGAAGCAGCTCACGGTACAGTTACAGCTCACTATTACAAGTACCTTAAGGGTGAAATGCCCTCAACAAACTCCGTTGCAACAATTTTTGCATGGACAGGTGCTCTCCGTAAGAGAGGCGAACTTGATGAAATTCCCGAACTTTGCAATTTCGCAGACAAACTCGAACAGGCTTGTATCGAAACTATTGAGTCCGGTATCATGACAAGAAGCCTTTCAATTCTTTCCTCAATCGAAAACAAGAGAATTGTTGACGGTAAAGAGCTTCTTATTTGCATCAGAGACAGACTTAATGCTCTTCTTGCATAATTTAAAACTTAAGATCATATAATATATTTAGAGCCGCTTTTGACGGCGTGAAAGGATCACAATGAACAGACCTCTTATTCTTGTAGTTATGGACGGTATCGGCTATAACGAAAAAACTTACGGCAACGCAGTTGCAAACGCATATACTCCCGTACTTGACAAGCTCATGGAAACTTGTCCTTACACTTACATCAAGGCTCACGGCACAGCTGTTGGTCTTCCTTCCGACGACGATATGGGAAACAGTGAAGTTGGCCATAACGCTCTCGGCTGCGGACAGGTTTACTCTCAGGGTGCCCGTCTTGTAAACGAAAGCATTGCTTCCGGCAAAATGTACGAAAGTGAAGTTTGGAAATCTCTCGTGGCTAACTGCCTTGAAAATAATTCCGCTATGCACTTTATCGGTCTTCTTTCCGACGGTAACGTACATTCCAATATCGCGCACCTCTTCTCTATGCTTGAAAGAGCAAAGAAAGACGGCGTAAAAGTTTGCAGAGTTCACATCCTTCTTGACGGTCGTGACGTTCCTGCAACATCTGCTCCTCTTTACATCGGTCAGCTTGAAGAACTTCTTGCAAAACTCAGCGATTCCGAATTCGATGCAAAAATTGCTTCCGGCGGCGGCAGAATGCAGATCACAATGGACAGATACGAAGCTAACTGGGCAATGGTTGAAAAAGGCTGGCACACACATGTTCTCGGCGACGGCAGACAGTTCGCTTCAGCTTCCGAAGCTGTTGAAACTCTCAGAGCTGAAACAGGCGCTATCGACCAGGATGTTCCTCCCTTTGTTATTGCTGAAAACGGCAAACCCGTTGGTACTATCGAAGATGGCGACAGCGTAGTTCTTTACAACTTCAGAGGCGACAGAGCTATCGAAATTTCCAAAGCATTCGACTTTGAAAACTTTGATAACTTCGACAGAGTACGTTATCCCAAGGTTGTATACGCAGGTATGCTCCAGTATGACGGCGACCTCAAGCTTCCCGCAAAATATCTTGTAAGCCCTCCCGATATCAAAAATACACTTTCCGAACTTCTCGTTGCAAATAAAGTAAGACAGTATGCTATTTCCGAAACTCAGAAATACGGTCACGTAACTTATTTCTGGAACGGTAACAGAAGCGATAAATTCAGCGAAGAACTCGAAACATTCGTTGAAGTTCCCTCTGATGTTGTTCCCTTTGAACAGAGACCCTGGATGAAGGCTGCAGAAGTTACAGATCTTCTTGTTGAAGCTATCGAAAGCGGCAAATACGATTTTCTCCGTGTAAACTTCCCCAACGGTGATATGGTTGGACATACAGGAAGCTATGCGGCTACACTTATCGGTGTTCAGTCCGTTGATATGTGCCTCGGAAGAATCCTCGATGCTGCAGATAAAGCAAATGCTGTGGTTCTTATTACTGCTGACCACGGTAACGCTGACGAAATGTACGAAAAGGCTAAAGAAGGTCAGGCTCCGAAGCCAAAGACAGCTCATACTCTTAATCCTGTACCCTTCATTGTATATGATAAGAATGCCGATCACAAGATCAAGGAAGGTTCTTTCGGTCTTGCAAACGTAGCTGCTACAGCAGTTAAGATCATGGGAATTGAAAAGCCCGAAGCTTGGGAAGAAAGCATTATTGACTGATAGGTATACGGCATGAAAAATATTCACTATAAAACAAAAGGCACTTGCTCAAGAGAAATAAACATTGTTCTTGATGATAACAATATCATTCAGGAAGTTAAAATAATCGGTGGTTGCATGGGCAATATTGCAGGTATCTCAAAAATACTTGTAGGCATGGATGCCGCTCACGTTATCGAAAGATTTGAGGGCGTAAACTGCGGCTCAAAGGGTACATCCTGCCCTGATCAGATCGCAACTGCTCTTAAAGAAGCGCTGGCTTAAGTCGGTAAAATTTGGGAATTGCGGAAAAAACCGTTTTCAAAGAGTCGGTTTTCTCCGCAAACCTTTCTTATGAAAAGGATATTTAATAATAACCCCAGCGGTCGTAAAATCATTGCCGTTTGGAGTAGATAGGAGTTTACATATGAACAACAAGGAAAAATACGGTCTTGAAGGCTGGCTTAATAACCCTCATGTGGATGAGGCTTCAAAGGCTGAGCTCAGAGCGATCACAGACTCTAAAGAACTTGAAAACAGGTTTTACGGTCTGCTTGAATTTGGTACTGCGGGGCTCAGAGGAACTCTCGGTGCAGGTTTGCGCAATATGAATATCTATACCGTTCGTCATGCAACTCAGGCTCTTGCGGATGTTATCAATGCTGACGGAGTGGAGGATCCTCATGTTGTCATTGCTCACGACAGCCGTATTATGTCCAGAGAATTTGCAGAGGAAACGGCTTGCGTATTTGCCGCAAACGGAATTACTGCATATCTTTTCGACGAGCTGCGTCCTACACCGGAGCTTTCTTTTGCTATCCTTGAATTGGGTTGTATTGCCGGTGTAAATATCACTGCATCCCATAACCCCAAGGAATACAACGGATATAAAGCTTATTGGGCGGACGGTGCACAGCTTGCTCCCGAACAGGCAGACGATGTTTTCCAGAGAATGTGCGAAATGGATATGTTTGAAGATATCAAGACGATGCCTCTTTCGGAAGCATCTTCAAAAATAATTCCTCTTACAAAAGAATTTGATGAGAAATATCTTAATGTTGTTCTTGCTCAGCAGATCAATCCCGATGCTGTCAAGGCAAATTCTGATCTCAGTATTATCTATACACCGTTCCACGGCGCAGGTTACAGACTTGTTCCCGAAGTACTTAAAAGAGCCGGCTTTACAAACATCGCAACTGTTGACGAACAGATGGTCCTTGACGGAAATTTCCCCACAGTGAAATCTCCCAACCCCGAAAATAAAGAGGGCTTCACAAGGGCTATCGAAATGGCTCAGGAAAACGGTGCGGATCTTATTATCGGTACTGACCCCGATGCCGACAGAATCGGTATCGTTGTAAGAGAAGAAAATGACGAGTTTATCACTCTTACAGGTAATCAGACAGGCGCGATCCTTCTCCATTACATACTTACTTCACGCAAAGAAACAGGAAATCTTCCTGCAAATGCTGCTGCTGTAAAAACTATCGTTACTTCCGAAATTGCGGCTCGTATCTGCGAAGATTTCGGTGTTACACTCTTCAATGTTCTTACAGGTTTCAAGTTTATCGGTGAAAAGATCAAGATGTTTGAAGAAACAGGTAAGCATACATTTATGTTCGGCTACGAAGAAAGCTACGGATATCTTCCCGGTACTTATGCAAGGGATAAAGATGCTGTTGCGGCTTCACTTCTCGTTGCTGAAGCAGCGGCTTATTATGCAGCTAAGAACATGACTCTCTGGGATGCACTTTGCGAGATTTTTGCAAAATACGGCAATTACAGAGAAAAGACTGCAAATATCGTAATGACAGGTATTGACGGTCTCAAGAAAATGGCTGAAACTATGGACGATCTCCGCAAGAATCCTCCGTCTCAGATCGGTCCTTTCAAGGTTCTTGAAGTTAAGGACTATATGGACGGAATCGACGGACTTCCCGCTTCAAATGTTCTTTATTACAGTCTTGAAGGTAAGAATACTGTTGTAATTCGTCCTTCCGGTACAGAACCTAAAATCAAGGTTTACTACATGATGACAGGTACAACTGCTGAAGAGGCTTACAAAGCTATCGAAGATGCTGAAAAGGCATTCAATGAGATCATGGGAGACTGATCTTCTTTGAAATCATTCTCAATCCCACAAAAATTTAACAGATTTTCCCCGATGTTCATACAACATCGGGGTTGAATTATTTTGTGACATATGCTAAAATATGAATAGAAGAAGGTTATCTGTACCTATTTATAATAAAACTTTTACGGAGGACTTGAGCATGAAGCGTATTTTATCTTTTTTAATGCTTATTACGATGTCTTTGACTGTTGCGATCCCTGCTTTTGCTTCGGCAGAGGAAGAGGTTGAACTGTTCGATAATTGGAGATTGATGGAAGATATTGCAGGAAATTTTCTTGATTCGTATCTGAAATCAATTTATGTTGATGAAAATATTCAAGTGGATTACAGTGATTTTGTGGATAATGAAGACCTTATAAATTATATGGAAGCCAAGAAAGATGTCTATCGCTTGACGGAAAAATATTTTGGTGAGATCGTTGATTATAATGTCGAGATATTCTGGACAGGTTCAACCGAACCTTATCGCCACCAAAGTTTTTGCGATGCAACTATCTATATCAGAGGAACATTCAACAATTCAGATGGAAAAGACCTGATGCTTGTGGGGCCGTGTGTGTTTACTTTTGTCGAAGCCAACAGTGAACTGAAAATTTACGGTGTGTATACTCTTGATATTGTTGATCGCTCTGTTCGAGGCTATGACAGGTACGGCATCGGGCTTCCGACGATCTATTCGGATATGTCTGACGAATTGAATACCTTCGCCGTCGATTTTGAAGAAAAACTCGCATATTACAGCGAAAATAAAGAGCAGATCAAAGCCGACGAGGTCTATTGCACAGAGCTTGCTATTGATTATCTGACGAATTATTATGATGAGCTTTATACTCAGGACGAGACTGACGGTATTTTTGAACATAAACTTAAAATCGGATCCGGAACTCTTGAGTCATATCTTCAAAAGATCGCATATTACGAAAATTCACCTAAACGGTACGGCGAAGAAGTCGCTTTGGCAAAATATGAATTTGAATTATATGAAATTCAGTTTTGGGACGGAAAGTTATTCCTTGAAATACTCAGTAAAGTTTCTCATTATAATAAGCTGTATCCCAATATGCGAATATCTGAGAACCTTTCTCATGATTATTTTACTTTTGTGAAAAACGAAGTGGGAGAATATGTTTTAATCGACCTTTACAGAGACGGTAATTCGGTCAGAACTTTTGATGTTCAGAATCGGGAATTGCCTTATTTTGACATTGTATTGGATGATTATATGATGGTTGAACCCGTAGTTGATTATGAGCTCATAAAACTTTTGGACGAGGCGCAGGTCGAACGGGATGATTATCTCCGAAAAGAGCTTGAGGATAAGGAAAATCGGGATGCTGAAAAGGCTGAAGGCGGATTTTCTGCGGATCATGAGTGTCAGGATCGGGAATTTTTTGAGGAGAAAGATGAAATTCTGTCAAATAAAGTCTTTGTAGTGTTGATAATCGGTTCATTTGCATTCTCTGCCGTGGCTGCGGCGTTGTCTCTTATTTTAGTATTGAAGAAAAAATAAATATTTGGTGAGATTTTGCGGGGGAAGGACCTTATGAAATAAGCGTCTTCCTCCGCACCCTTATATTCAAAATTCATTGGGAGATTCTTTATCTTTGTTCCCCCAAATTTCAACTTGAATATATATCCCATTGTCAAATCCTGTCGAATAGCATAGAATGTAGTGAGGGAAACCTCAACGAATGTTATGAAAGGAAAAAATTTCAATGGAACATAAAATATTTTCTCAGGACTGCTTTGAGGCGGCTTTTGACTCGGTCAGAGGCTGCATTCATGATTCTTTTTGCGGTGACGATCGGCAAGGTGACAGCTGTCCTATAAATAAATGTGATTTCTCATATGTGGATAATTTCCCTTTGGCAATGGCTTATATCCCAATGCAGAAATTTGAAAATCTTTACGGTATAGATGAGGCGCTTTGTTCGGGGACTCTTTTTAAGGATCTCGATAAGCCGTTTCTCGGAGGTAAAGCGGAAAGACGAGGATGCGTAAAATGACAGAAAAAGAAAAACTTATGTGTGAACTCAATAAGGTTCAGTTTGCGGCTGTTGAGGTCGGAATGTTTCTGGATACTCATCCCAAAAATAAAAAGGCGCTTGAGGCAATGAAGCTTTACACTGACAAGTACCATGAGCTCAAACACCGCTACGAAGATAAATTTGGAATGATCGACATTTATTCTCCGAATAATTGCGCAGATAAGTGGTCTTGGGTCGAAAATTCCTGGCCTTGGGAACTTTAAAGGAGGATAGAGTAAATGTTTGTTTATGAGAAAAAATTACAGTTTCCTGTTAAAATAAAAAATCCTAATCCGAAGATCGCGAAGTTTATCGCATCTCAGTACGGTGGCCCTCACGGTGAACTTGGTGCCTCCCTGCGTTATCTCAGCCAACGGTTTTCAATGCCGTACGAAGAATTGAAGGCTGCTTTGACCGATATCGGCAACGAAGAACTTTCTCACCTTGAAATGGTTGGTACTATCCTGTATCAGCTTACGCGTAATCTCAGCGAAGAAGATGTGAAAGCCGCCGGGTTTGAAACCTATTTTGTGGATCATACTGCGGGAATATATCCCCAGTCGGCAGCGGGAACACCTTTTTCTGCGTGGTCTATATCGTCCACCGGAGACACGCTGGCTGACCTCAACGAGAACCTCGCTGCGGAACAGAAAGCACGCTTGACGTATGATAATATCTTGCGTCTTGTTGATGATCCCGATGTCCGTGATCCTATAAAATTCCTCCGTGAACGTGAACTTGTTCATTATCAGCGGTTTGGGGAGTGTATCAGGCTTGCTCAGGACAGATTGAACTGCAAGAATTTTTATGCTATAAATCCCTCTTTTGATAAATAAGAGGTAATAAAATGGGGCTGACTTTAACGGGTCAGCTCCGTTTTTTATAAAGCAAAAATATTTTTTATTTCGGGATTGACATCGGTCTTTTTTTGTGCTATAATTTCATTAAAGTATCTTTGTATTATAATAAGGAGGATTACTTATGAAATATCATGTTGTAGACAGCAGTGAATGGCTGTATCCTGACAGAACTGACTACGAAACGTCGATCAATTATTTTAACCGTTTCTGTGCAAAAAACGGAAAGGCTTGTGCTCAGATAATCGTTTTTGACGCAGGGGAGGAGGTCTCAATACGTGTCAACGGCTTTGAGGCTGAGATCTACGAAGAGATCGATATCCCCGTTGAGGAGAATGTCGGATTCAATCGCGATAACAGAAATAAATTTTTCCCTTCAAGACTTGCTCCGTTCCGTGTATATGATGCTCTTAAGCCGTACGATGGTGCTGTGAAGACTAAAAACGGTGTGTGTGCTTTCTATGTATGTATAAATGCGGAAGCCCTCGGAGGCGCAGGATATTTCAAGGGAAGTATCGTTCTTGAAAGTGCAGGGGAGAAGGCTGAGTTTGATGCGTTTGTAAAGGTGTATGACTTTGCTATACCTGAAGAGACATTGAAGGTTGTAATGGGCTTTGCTTTTGGAACTGCCGCACCTTTCCATAATGTTGCATCGGGTTCTGAGGAATATGACCGCATCAGAATTGAATATATGAAGGCTCTTCGCCGTATGAGACAGAATATGCTCTATATGGGCGGAATGAAAGTTATTGATAAGGGCGACGGAAAATATGATTTTGATTTTTCTGCTCTTGAAAAGAATACAAAAGAGGCGCTTGATCTTGGCTTTGAGTATTTTGCTTTGAACGGTGTCGGTTTCCGCCGCAGCTGGAAGGCGCCTACTATTATGATCTGTCTTACAGGTCAGGATGCCCTCAGCCCCGAAGGCAGAAATTTCCTTTCGCAGTACATTCCCGCATTGAGAAACTTCCTCAGCGAAAAAGGTTGGCTTGACCGTTTCTTCCTGGGGGTTGCCGATGAGCCCAACGATGCTAATGCGTTGGAGTTCAAAGAGCTTGCTAATTTAATAAGAAGCTATGCTCCCGAAATCAAGCTTTACGATGCCCTTTCTTATAATGATAAGGTTCACGGAGCTCTTGATATCTGGATTCCTCTCAATAAGAGTTATCAGGAAAATAAAGCCAAACTTGACTCTTACCGCGAAAACGGTTCTGAGATCTGGCAATATGTCTGCTGTGGTCCCCGTGCTGATGGTTTTATGAACAGATTTACGGATTATCCTTTGATCTGCAGCCGTTACCAGTTCTGGGGAAACTACAAGTATGATCTTTCCGGTTATCTTCATTGGGCTGCAGTATTCTATCAACCCGGTCAGGATCCTTGGGTTCAGAGCTGTCCTCACCACGTCAACGCAGACTCCGAGTGTACGCTTCCTGCGGGGGATACTCATCTTTTATATCCCGGTGACGGTCATCCTTATATTTCCATGCGCCTTGAGCAGCACCGCGAAGGTCTTGAGGATTACGAGATCTTGAAATACATCGGAGATCGTAACAAGGCTCTTGCAGACGGTCTTTGCGAACGCAGTTTCAAATCATTTAATAAGGTAGAATTCGATATGAATAAGTTCCGCGAGTCTCTTCGTGCTCTTTACCGTGCCGCCGAAGAAATTGGCGTAAACTAAACTGTAATAATTTCCCTCGATGCCGCTGTGTATCGGGGGAATTTTGCCTGTGAAGGGGCGTCTTTCGGTAAAAATAACAGGATGTATGTGGTTTGTAATTATTTGTAATTATTTCAATCTCTGTAATTACAGGCTCATTGTCCCGAATTTAGTACACTTAGGTTTTGCGTGTGGGTGGGATATACTGATTTTTTTGTGCAAGTTGCACAACGATGCGATTGGAAAATGCCCCGTTATTTGGTTATTCCTACAAACTTTTGGAAATTACAAAAAAGGGCTTGATTTTTCACAAGAATTGTAATATAATGTTATTGAACTCAAACAAGGGAATTTTGCGTATACCGGCTGTAATTTTTCTCAAAAAATTACTTGCAGGTAGAGAGAATGAACCGGAAAGAGTTACAACACTATTATTTTTCTTATATTTTAAGGAGGAAAACAAACAATGAGCAAAAAGATTCTCTCCGCAGTACTTGCTATTGCGATGGTAGTTTCTCTTTGTGCTTCTCTCTTCACAGTTGGCGCATCCGCTGCTACAAACTATGAAGCTGACAGAGCTGCACTTAAAGACGCTATCAAAACACTTTTTGTTAAAGGTCCTTCTGTAAGCGAAGACACAATCGACTTCCTTACAAAGGCAGGTATCCTTACAGTTGTATATGACTGTAATGGTGCAGCTGTTACTACAGAAGAAGAACAGGCTAGAAACAAAGTCTTCGTAGTAGCAGAAGCTACATGTACTAAATGTGGTGCTGGCCACAAGTACATTGACAACACTGGTAAGTATGACGGCACAGATGCTGGCTACTTCTTCAAAGATGAAGCTAAATTCGATGCTAAAGCTTACAATGCAATGATTCAGGAAGCTGCTACAGCTTACTACTTCGGTCAGTCCGCTGACACTCTTATCGTTGACGCTTCTTTCAACGAAGGCAGAAATGCTGAAGTTAAAGCTCAGCTCAAAGCAATCAACGATTACATGGCTGATCTTAAGAAAGAAATCGGCGCTAAAGAAGACAAACCTGCTGATTACGCTAAGGTTTATGAAGCTTGGAAAGAAGCTGATAAGGGCTATAACCCTAACTTCGGTATCAATCCTTACGGCGAAGCATACAGCAACGCTGACTGGTATCAGATTCTCCAGAACTACAACGGTCACTTCTTCGGTTGGATCTCTTTCGATACAATCAAAGCTGATTCCGCAAAAGCTGATCTTCTCAATACATTTGAAAGACTTTACAGAGCTGCTCAGGTAGCTAAAGTTGAAGGCGTTCTCTTCTATGAATTCGTACTCGGCGATAAAGCTAAACTCGAAGCTGCTTGGAACGCACTCATCGGTTCCTTCAAGAAAGAAGAAATCAAATGGGATCTTCCCGAAAAAGATTCTGTTGCTGCTGCAATCAAAGAATACAACAACATGGTAGAAGTTCTTAGCTTCTTCGAAAAGTATATCAAACCCTATTACACAAATGTATATGCTCCTGCTGATGCAAATCTCTTTGCTAACGTAGCTCTCGCTAATGGCGTTGTAGACTTCGTAAAGGGTCAGGCAGTATACATCGGTGCTATTGGTGCTGATTACTTCAAGGATCTTACAAACAAGATTCTTGCTGGTATCGCAGCTCTCAATCCTGCCGCTGCTAACCTCGCAGTTACAGATGCAGATATCGCTGTTGCAGTAGCTCTCATCAATGAAGCTCAGATTCTTTACAATGCATATGCAACCATTAATGAGTTTGCTGGCGATAAGAAGCCTTACAATGTTGATTGGAACAACCTTAAAGTTGCTATTGATGCACTCAAAGTTATTATCACTTATGATTCCGAATCCTTGGCAACATATACAGTAGTTGCTAACGCTGATACTAGCAAGGTTGTTGACATTAACGATAAAGAAGTAAAAGACAACGATGCTATCGTTATCGCTTTTGCTCCCAACTACAGCATGTATATTGACCTTCTCTTCAAACTTGAAGGTGCTCTTGAAAAACACGTTGCTAACATCGCTAAATATAACGCAGAAGTTGGCGGCAAGTTCGATCCCACAGGTGATGGTGTTGTAGCTGCTGGTCCTGCTGCTGGTAAAACAAGCACAGACAGAGCTAACCTCGCTGAGGTACTTAAAACTTACGGCTTCCTCGTAGGTGAACTCGTTTCCGTTAAAGATGGTATCGCTACATCTGACGATGCATTCAAAGCTATTGCTGAAGATTACACAGCTAAATTCGTAGCTAAAATCGTTCTCAAAGGCGACAATGAACTCAATATTCAAGATGATGCTGCATGTGATCAGTACGAAGCATTTAAAGATGCATTCGAAGCAGGTTATAATGCAAACAAAAATGGTAAAGTAGGCGAAACAGATTTCGCTGCTGCTGCTAATGCTATCACAGCTCTTCTCCCCTACCTCACAGCAAACCTTTCTGAACTTATCAACATCTATGCTTACGAAGCAGCAGTTCTTGCTGATTTCTTCGGTATTCCTGGCGTAATCGTTGGTAACGTTGGTGCTGCTGACTACCAGAACCCCGCAAACTACCTCGGTTACAAAACAGGCACAGTTAAAATCGCAGGCGTTGACAGCGCTGTAACAATCGCTGACATCCTTGCTATCATCGCTGAATACGTTGACTCTGACGATACACTCGATCTCGTTAACGGTACAGCAGCTATCGAAAACGAAGTTGTTAAAGCAATCCTTGCTGAAATCAACACAGTTATCGGTTTCTACAACGAGTACGTTGCAGGTTCTTACGAACTTCCCGTAATCGAAATCACAACTCAGGATGTTGAAGATCTTATCACATTCTACATTGAAAACGAAGATGAATTGAAAGCTGCTATCGCTGATGCTTATGCTCAGGTAGAAGCTGCTCTCATGACAGCTATCGAAGCAATCGATCTCAACGATCCCACAACATTGCAGGGTTATGCTGCTATTGCATTGGGCGTTTTGAGACTTTATGAAGGCTACACAGATACTGATGTTGAAGTTATGGCTTATGCTACAGAACTTCTTAAATATGTAGATATCGATGATCCTGCAAAACTCCAGGCAATCCTTAATGGTAATGTTACATTTGAAGCTATCAAAGATCTCGCATGGGATGCTATTGAAGAAGTTATTGATGGTTACAAGTCTAAGCTTGAAGCTATCGATACACCCGCAGCTCTCTTCGAAGCTCTCGTAGCAGCTAACGACCTCATCGACTGGTACAACGCTAACATCGCTGGCGAATACACAGTTGAAGCTCTCGAACTCCTCCCCACAGACGTTTACAAAGTAGACGCTACATTTGACATTGATCAGATCTGGGAAAAACTCACAGCTAACTATGGCGACATCGTTATCAAAGAACTCGTAAGACCCGGCGTTGACAAGAACATCACTGTTGTTGCTGGCGGTGCTTACTACGATATGATGGTTAACTTCTTCAAACTTGCTGCCCTCATTTCTGGTGACAATGTTCCCTCTGTTGGCTATGCTCCTAAGTACGGCACACTTGTTAACGCAAAAGCTCTTAACGACGCTCGTGATGCATTCATCGCTTCCGTTAAGAACCTTCTCACAGATGACCGTGGTGACGAACTCGTTGACGAATTCATCGCTGACGTTATCTCCTGGGTAAATACAAAGTACACAGCAGCTTCCAATAATACTTACGAACTCTACGAAAAACTCGTAGCTGTCTTCGGTGATGTTGATGATTGCAAGGCTCTTACACTTCCTGTTGATGCTGCAGAACCTTACTACTATTTCAACTTCACACTTAAACACATTGTTGAACATAACATTCCTGCTAACAAGTACAACGCAGCTAATGGTATGTATGCTGAAATGATTCTTGATCCTCTTGCAAAGAAATCTCAGGCTTTGGAAACAATTGAAGCTTCAGAAGTTTCTCAGTACGACACAGAATGGACCACTTTATTCAAAAATCTCAGAACTGAAGCTGGTTACCTCTACCACAAGATTGATGTTCCTGCTGAGATTCCTGCAGACATCACACTTTCTTATGTACTCGGCATGATCGCTAAACTTGATGAACTCCTTGATACTAAGGCTGATCACCACATCGACGTTCTCGCAGCTTACAAAGTAGCAGTTCTCAATCCCGTAATTGACGCTGCTACAGGTAAGAACTACTACGATTACACACAGACAGACGCAGGTGCTGATATCTGGGCTAACTACGAAAAAGCTTACGCAGCAGCAGTAGCAGCTAAATACGACACAAGAATGCCTAAGTCTCAGATCGATGCTGTAGTTGAAAAACTTACAAACGCTCTCGCTTCCCTCGAACTCGTTAAGAAACCCGACTCCGCTGCTACAATCGCAGATCTCGAAGCTAAGATCAATGAAGCTGAAGCTCTCATCGTTCGCGCTGACGACCTCGACACAGCTGTTAAGGTAACAAGAATTAACGAACTCAAGGCTGCTATCGAAGCTTCCAAGAACGTTATCAAAGATCTCAAATACGTAACAAACTACAACAAGTTTGATATCGATGCTCAGATCGCTAAGATCCAGACAGCTATCGACAACGTATACGCTTCTCAGACATTTGCTGATGACCTCTACGCATACGTAGAATTCATCTACAATGCATACCTTCCCTTCCATGAATCCTACACAGATGCTTCCAAGAACGCTCTTGTAGCTGCATGGGGCGAAGCTCTCGAACTCTCCAAGAATGCATCCCTCAAAGCTTCCGCATACGTTGCTGCTAGAGCAAAAGTTGCTGCTGCTTACGATGCACTCGAACTCAAACCCGCTCCTGTAGCTCCCGCTATGACAAAGACATTTGAAGCAGCAGTTGCAAAACTCGCTGAACTCAAAGCAGTTGCTACAGAAGGCTTCACAGCTGAATCCGTTGCAGCATTCAACGCAGCTGTTGCAGCTCTCCAGGCTGGTATCAACGACGTAGCTGCTGATGACGCTCTTCTCGAACTCATCGCTAACGCTTACATCGCTAAAGCAAGCCTCGCAGCTGTAGTTGTTGAAAACCCCACAACTTGCGACTAATTTGTTTTCCTCCTTGTGTATCTTAATTGATACCGAAACAAATTAAACGTTACAACTAATATGAGCCGTACCCGAAAGGGTGCGGCTCTTTTAGCATTTTCAAGTTGTGGTTGAACCGGTATGGTATGCTTCAAATGAATATTTTTCGCATTTGCCGATAAAGACCTTCAAAAGCCTTGAAAAATCCATATTTTCATGTTATACTTATCTAAATTAGTTTATATGATTCAAGGTGTTTAAAATGGATAAAAAACTGTTGTCGGTTATTGTCCCTGCATATAACGAAGAGGTTATGATAGAAAAAACAGCCCATACTATTGGGGAAATATTAAAAGAGGCTGATATTTCTTATGAAATTTTGTTTGTTGATGATGGGTCGAAAGACAAGTCCTGGGAGATTATTTCTCATGTGTCATCGGAAGATTCATCTGTAAGAGGCTTGCATTTTTCGCGCAATTTCGGGAAAGAAGCAGCTATTATGGCAGGTCTTGCAAATGCGTTTGGTGATAGCTGTGTGGTTATCGACTGTGATCTGCAGCATCCGCCGGAGAAAATTGTTGAAATGTATCGTCTTTGGGAGCAGGGGTATGAGATCGTGGAAGGAAAGAAGTCCAGCCGCGGTACAGAGAAAAAAATGCATTCCTTTGCGGCAAAATCTTTTTATTCTTTAATCAGCAAGGCTACCGGTATTGATATGGCAAACGCTTCTGACTTTAAGCTTCTGGATCGAAAAGCCATAAATGTGTTGATCAATATGCAGGAGAAGCATGCTTTCTTCCGAGCTCTTTCCTCGTGGATCGGCTTTAAGACAACAAGCGTTGAATTCGATGTCCGGGATAGAGAGGCTGGCGAGTCCAAATGGTCAACATTATCTCTTGTGAAATATGCGATCAATAATATTTCATCGTTTTCCACGGTTCCAATGCAATTTGTTACAGCTCTTGGCATAGTTATGCTTGTGGTTTCCGTCCTTCTCGGAGGAAATTCATTGATTCAAAAGTTCTTGGGCTATGCCTTGGAAGGGTTTACTACAGTTATCCTTATTCAGCTCTTTTCCAGTAGTATAGTGATGATCAGTTTGGGTATCATTGGTTACTATATAGCGAAGATCTACGAAGAAGTTCAGGGCAGACCTCAGTATATCATTTCAGCCACCTGTGGGGAAAAGTCTCATGAAAGATCTGTTTAAGAAGCTTTTCGATGCCAAATTCTGGAAATTTATTTTAGTCGGCATTGCAAATACGATGTTTGGAACGGGAATAATGTTTATGTTCTACAATGTATTTCATTTCAATTATTGGGTATCTTCGGTTTCCAATTACTTTTTTGGAAGTATTTTAAGTTATATATTGAACCGATTTTTTACTTTTCAAAGTAAATCAGCAACCAAAAAGACACTACCGCGATTTGTGGTCAATATAGTCCTGTGTTACGTAGTGACTTACGGTGTTGCCAGACCTGTTTCGGTTCGTATCCTTGCGGATTTGTCTCAGCAAGTACAGGAAAATATTGCGATGCTGATAGGAACTTGCTTATTCATTGGGTTGAACTATCTTGGTCAAAGATTTTTTGTCTTCAGAGAGAAATAATTAACTAATGGCTCCTTTTGCTTTTTGCAAGGGGAGTTTTTTTGTTGTCGGCGCTTTCATGCCTGTTTTGGGGAGGTTTTTTCCTTTAAATCCCATTAAGTTGTGGCTAAAATGACGTTAAAATACGGAAATACTGTGACTTTTAAGATATTTGCTAAAAGGACTTGAAAAATCACAAAAAATAGAGTATAATAGATATGGTATAATGGAGTAGGTAGATTCTTTGCCTATTTTAATCTTAAATTCGGAGGCGGAAACTTGAGAAGGACTAACAAGCATACGAAAAAAAGCAATCTTGATTGGTTGGACAGCTTTTTTACCTATATCAACGGACGCAGTAATAAAAGTAAGAAAAAACGCAAAAATGTAAATACAGGAGAAAAACGCAGACGTGAGTCTGTTTATCTTGCTGAGACAGCAAAAGAAAACGAAGAACTCAAGGCTGCGGAAGTCAGTGCGGATGAAAACAGATACGGATTTGACAGTGGAGCATATAAGATCGATAAACCCCAAGTTCAGGAATCCTCGGCTGAAGAAACTTCCGAAGAAGATACGGTTGTTTCAGCTCCCGTTGAAAATGTCCCATCGGAAAATACTTCAGAAACTGAAGATTCATATGCCGATGAAACTGCGGTTTTGATCCCTGCAGCTGAGACTATTGAATCTGAAGAGGATGAACAGGATACAGACTCTGAACCTCAGAACAAAAAGAAGACATCACCCGAAGTCGTTGTTCGCTCCGAGCCTGATGCGAGACCTCTTTGGGAGAGAAATCCGGGTAAGTACAGAAAAAAGAGACCCTTGTTTGTTCGCTTCCTCGGTGGGTTGTGGGCGTTCATATTTTTCTGGATCCTCACATTCGGAATGATCGGTGTTATTGTTCTCGGTGCGGGGGTAACACTTCTGTATTCATATTCTGACCCTGAACTTGACGCTCAGCTTGCAAATCTTGAGATTGCGGCAACTTCGCAGATCTTGGCATATAATTCGGAAGGCGAACTTGTTGTTTACGAAGAGCTGCATAGTACGGAAAACCGTGTATGGCTTTCTATCAACGATATGCCTCAGCATTTGCTTGATATAACTGTTGCTGTCGAAGACAAGCGTTTTTATCAGCACAAAGGCTTTGACCCCATAAGAACTGTGTCTGCCACACTTCAATATGCAATAAACAAATTGAAGGGTAACGACGGTGTAGGCTCAGGCGGTGGCGGTTCAACGCTTACTCAGCAGGTAATTAAAAATATCACCAAAGATAATGAAACAAGCGGATGGGCAGGTATCGTACGTAAATTCAAGGAGATCCTCAGAGCTTTCTACATTGAGAGAAGATATGATAAAGATCAGATTCTTGAGTACTATCTGAATATAGCCCATTTCGGCAATGGCTGCGACGGTATGTATACTGCGGCTAAGTATTATTTCGACAAGGAAGTTTCTGAGTTGACAATGAACGAATGCGCTGCAATTCTTTCAATTACAAATAACCCGAGAGACTTTGACCCGTATAATAAACCCGATGCAAACTATAACAGAAGAGTTATTGCGCTCTGGAATGCCTGGGATCAGGAGTATATTTCTGAAGAGGAATACAGGGCAGCTATTGATGAGCCTCTTATCCTCAGAGACAGATCTGCATCAGGGTCTTCTTCATCCAAGAGTTCGGTTCGTTCTTACTTCTCAGACCTTGTGTTTGAATGGGTAATAAACGAGCTTATGGAACAGAAGGGGTACACAAGAAATGAATCTATCAATTATATCTATACCGCAGGTCTGAGAATATACACTACAATCGACCCCGATATTCAGAAAATTATGGATGAATATTTTGCGGATGAGAATAACTATATTGATAAGGACTCTGAGATCAAGGCAGAAGTTGCGATGGAAGTCCTTGACCCGAAAACCGGTAATATTCTCGGTATAATCGGTGGACGAGGAGAAAAGAAAGCTTCACTTCTTTTGAACCGTGTAACTCAGACTACAAGACCTCCCGGTTCTGCGATCAAACCTATTTCTATCTATGGTTACGCTATAGAAAATAACATCATAACAGCGGCTACAGCCATTGACGACTCACCGCTTTATGTTGAAACAAAAGAAAACAAAGTTCCCAAGGAAGATTACGAGCTTGAAGGTTTGAAATATACTTCATACGTTTCATGGCCAGTAAACTACGACAGAAAATATAACGGTATACTTGACGCTAAAAACGCACTTTATAACTCTTACAATACTCCTGCGGTAAAGGTTCTGCAGATGATAGGGGTTGAAGAAAGCTTTAATTTTGCGAAAAATATGATGCGACTTGAATCTCTTGTCAAGCAGGATATGGACCTTGCTCCTCTTTCAGTAGGTTCGCTGACTTACGGTGTGACTTTGCAGGAGATTACGGCTGCGTACACTGTTTATGCAAATCAGGGCAGTTATTCCACTCCCAGATGTGTTACAAGAATTGAGACTTTCGACGGCAAGGTCGTTCTTGAAAATGACGTTGACCGAGCTATCGTATTTACTCCGCAGACGGCTTATATCATGACCGATATACTCATGAAGGCTGTTTCAAACGGAAGCTCCAGTGACGTTGCAAATCTTGCTCCCATAGCCACAGCAGGCAAGTCGGGAACTACTTCCAATTTCCAGGACCGTTGGTTTATCGGATATACTCCGTACTACCTCGGCGGTATCTGGTGGGGCTACGATATCCCGCAGTCCAACGAGAACACTCATCATGTTCAGATGTGGCACGATGTAATGCTCAGGATCCATGCAATAAAAGGTATTACCGAGGGTGAGTTTATTCAGCCTGACGGTATTGTAACAAGCACCTACTGCAATATCAGCGGTAAGCTCGCAGGCCCATACTGCAGTTCTGACCCGAGAGGTTCAAGAGTAAAGACAGGACTTTTCAAGAGCGGTACACAGCCCACAGAGACTTGTGACGTTCACCATCAGCTGTATGTCTGCTCCGAGTCAGGTCAGATCGCGCACGAAAACTGCCCGAGTGTTTATCTTCAGACTTTTATAGATATTGACAGAAGCTATGAAAATGCTTATATCAAGATTCGTGATGCGGAATACGTTTGTCCTCCGTTGGATAACGATCAGATCCTTTACAACAGCACTATCCTTCCCGTATACACTTATATGATTCCCGAAGGGGAGTATCCGTGTTTGCCTCAGACAGAAAAGAGCAAATATGCAAACTGTCTCTGTCAGACCCATACCCCCAGTGCAACGCCTCATCCGTATATGTCTAAGTTTACAAATACTGAGCCTGAGGATGATTCGGAGATCATTTATCCCGAACCGTTGATGACTCCCGATGAACTCAATCAGCTTCGTCTTGACGAGCAGTTCCTTGAAGTTGCAATTCAGGTTTATGACCAGAAACAGGAACTTGTTGAAGGTCTTTCCGAAGAACAGCTCATGGAGATCATTAAGCACGTTTACGACACAACTGAAACGGTTATGGAAGAAATCACCATTGAACAGTACTTCGAGTTGGCAAAACATGTTTATGATACAAAACAGATCATTCTTGACGGACTGACTCCTGAAGAACTTCTTGAGTTGGCTAAATATGTTTATGCACAGCATGAAATACTTCTTGACGGTTATACTTTGGAAATGGTTGCACCTGAAGAGCTTATTCCCGAGGATGAAAACGGGGAAATCTTTGAGGTACCTGATTTTCCGATAATATTCCCGTAAATTTGAGTTTGTTTTTCATGTTTTCGGCATGGAACGGAGGGTTCAGCGCCTCGTATAATGCAGGGCTAATGCCTCTGTTTCTAAACTGATGAAAAGGTAACCTGGTATGAATTTAAAGAATACTTTTAAAAAAATAATAAGCTTCACCGCCGCTTTAGTGTTGGCGGTGGGGTTCATCCCTTCAATTTCCTCAAGTGCCGCAGCTTCTTATGAGTCAGGATACGACTTTAATGAAATTGCGGACATGAACAGGGATCTGAGTGGACAGTTTCCGTTGATTGAATACAATTTTGACCCCTTTACCCCGGAGGTCGGACACAGCGGTTTTGGTATATCCTCCTTCTTTCAGCTTGAATCTGAAATGTTTTCAGGACTTTCTGATTTTACTCTTGCGTTCTGGCTTCAGCTTGACCATGTTGTGAGTTATAATGAAAGAGTTTTTTATGCCGGAGCTGAGAGTGATATCTATCCGCACATATCTTTTGAGCTTGCTCCCGGAGGACTTTATACTGTTAATTTCTACGACGGAACTGAAACTGCAACGGTATCATTTACTGCGATGACGGAAGACTGGACTCATATTGCGGTCACATTCAAGTCTAATTATTTTGGTGGAAATACTCTTGCAATCTATTACAACGGCATAAAAATGGGTGAGACTCGTACAAATGTTGATCTGTCCCGAATTTCAGGCAGATTCTCCTATATGACAAACTTCTTCATTGATGACCTGTTTATTTCGAGTAAGGCTTTGCCTGAAAATGATGTTGCCATGATGCAGATCATGGAGCTTGCCGACTTCATGGAATACAGGGGTAATAAAGTTGAAGAGCCGTCCGTCGATTGGCCCATAATTGATCCTGATGATCCGATCGGACCTGACGAGCCGATTATTCCCGAGGTTCCGACTCTTCCCGAAGGTTGGGTTTTCCCGGAAGGCTTGACAAAAACGGATTTCACATGGATAGCGTATACTTTTGACGGTTCGTTTAATGCGGAAAAAGATCTGAATAAACAGGTAGACGCAAAGATAAATTCCTTTGATTCAACGCTTATTACTGTCGGGGATGCAAAACAGGGCGGAGGCCGAGGACTTACCCGCCGTTCTGCGATTTTCCCTGAACAGTATATGTCCCTTGACAGCGGACTTCTTTTCGATGCGGAAGAGTTTACCATCGCTATGAAAGTTTACAGGGAGACGGATAAAGAATCCGACAGCTATAAATTTTCAAATATGAATCTTTTTGAATTTACAGGAAAAGGTTCTCTTGTGTTTTCACCGTTCAAGACTGATGAAGCAGGTGAGAAAGCCTCAAAAGTAGTTCTTGATACCGAAAAGGATTACGGAAACGATCCGTTCTATATTGACATTACGCCCGAAAAAACTTACGATCTGACAAAGACTTCGCTGTCTTCCGTAAATAAAAAATGGGTTCATTATGCTTTTACGTTCAGTTCGACAGGTACGGTTAATGTTTATGTGAACGGAGTCCTGACAAATACTTTTGAAACAGGTGTTGCTCTTACGGATCTTGATCTGACTGAGCTTAAGCTTATGACAGGCTCTTCGGAAACAGATGAGAGCAGATATTACATAGACGATGTTTATGTAGCGTCCAGAGTTCTTGAGGCTGCTGATATCAGAAGGATAGAACACTACGGTGTTTCAAGATTTGTAACAGAAGTCCTTGCGGACCCGAATCCCGACGATAAAACAGAAGCTCCGAAAGATCCTTCTTCTGAGGTGGATCTCCGTCCCGACTCTACTGACGAACTTGAAGACGGGGTTCGTGAAACCGCAGTTATCAACGGTTTCGTCGGTACTACTTTCGATAATATGTCGCTTATCGGTGCAGATTATAATAACTCTGTTTTTGCTCTCATAAGAAATGCTTCTCTTGCGCAGGGTAATATAAACTACGGTCTTGCTCTTGACGGTATGAGTTCCTATATCCGTTATCCTTTGGGTATTCTGGACAATGCAGACGAGTTTACTGTAAGTATTGCTTATAACTGGGCAGGAAGTACTTCAGGGACAAATCACCGTCTGTTTGACTTCTCTCGGAAGGAGAATTCCGTTTCCGCACCGACAGCATATATGTACCTTGATATGGGGAACGGCTCTGACGGATTAAAATTTGTTATGAGTGACGGAACTTCCGAATTTGTTCTCGAAACAGACCATTGCGTGACCAAAAAGTGGGTGAGAGTTTCGGTAACATTGAACAATGGTGTCGTAAGACTTTACATTGACGGGGCAGAAGTTGCTTCAGGCGAAACATCCATAAAGCCCTCAGACATCAAGCCGAACTATAACTATGTGGGCAAAAGCGGTATAAAAGGCGGTTCTTTATTCAAGGGAACTGTGGACGAGATATACATCTCAGACGACGCTCTTACCGCGGTTGAACTTCAGACGATTCAGGCTTACGGAATTGAGCCTCATGTCTCTACGGGAACAGATCCTGTTGAAGTGGTTGACGAGATCGACATCTGGGATGCGATAATCAACGGTGTGGTTCTTACCGCTGTTGTGCTTATCGTTATTCTCGTTATTGTTATCATTGTAACTATATTTAAAAGATAAAAACTAAAAGATAAAAGGGAGAAAACTATTATGACATTAATGGAAAAAGAAATTTTTGAAGTACCTGAAGCTCTTAAAACTTGCTTCAAAACAAATGAAAAGCTTTTTGCTGAACTTGCAGAAAAGCTCCAGAGCACCAAGATCAAAAATGTTGTTGTTGCCGCAAGAGGTACATCTGACCATGCAGGCACATACGGCAAATATATAATTGAAAGTCTCGTTGGTGTACCTGTTTCCCTGGCTGCAATGTCCGTTGTTACACGTTACGGTGCAACTCTTGATCTTTCAGATTCAGTTGTTTTTGCGATCTCTCAGTCAGGAAAAGCTGCTGACGTTATCGAATACGTTGAAATGGCAAAAGAATCCGGTGCTATAGTTGTAACGATCACAAACGACAATACTTCACCTCTTGCACTTATCGGTGATTACAACTTCTTCCTCAATGTAGGCGAAGAAAAGAGCGTTGCCGCAACAAAAACTTTCTCTGCTCAGATCTACACAATTGCGCATATTGTTGCTATGTGGGCTGACAGAAAAGATCTTCTTGCAAAGCTCGACAAAGTCCCCGAAAAGATCTGCCAGATACTTCTCAGAAACGACGAGATCGCAGCTCTTGCAATGCGTTACAGATTCATGAAAGAAGCTTTCCTCCTTTCAAGAGGTGTAAACTATCCCCTTGCGCTTGAAGGTGCTCTTAAAATTCAGGAAACAAACTATGTTCTTGCAAAAGGTTACCCCATTTCCGACTTCCACCACGGTCCTTTTGCTATGGTTGACGAAGGCATGCCCGTTATCATGTATATGCCTGCAGGTCCCGTTGCTCAGGATTCTATGGATATGATCAAAAAACTTCAGGCTGTAGGTGCAGATCTCCTCATGGTAACAGATGATGAAGATCTTATTGCTGAAGGCGATGTAGGCTTCCAGCTTCCTTTTGCTGACAAAGAAGATATGATCGCTTCTTTCTATTACGCAACATTCGCACAGCTTTTTGCATGCAACCTTGCGGAAGTTAAGGGCAGAAATCCCGATGCTCCCAGAGGCCTCAATAAAGTTACTATTACAAAATAATTCTATAACCGGAATACGGAATCAGATTCAGGAGAAAAACTATGGAAAGAATTGAAATTACAAAAGAAATGCTCATCGGTGATATACTGAAGATCTGTCCCAATGCGGCTGAGATCCTCATGGATTTCGGTATGCACTGTGTGGGCTGTGCTGTTGCAAGAAATGAATCCATCGAAGAGGCTTGCCTCGTTCACGATATCGATGTTGATGAACTCCTTGTAGCTCTTAACGAAGACTGATGAAACTTTCACCACGACTTCAAACAGTAGCTGACGCGGCGGGGAAGTGTAATATCCTCGCCGATGTCGGTACAGATCACGGATATATCCCCGTTTATATGCTTGAAAACGGACTTTGCAGCAGGGCTTACGCCTCAGATATCAGGGAGTTGCCCCTTGCAAAGGCTGAGAGTATAATTCTTGAAAGCGGTCTTTCTGACCGTGCGGAAACTTTTCTCAGCAACGGTATTCTGGATATTCCCGAAGACTATGACACTCTCGTAATTGCTGGGATGGGTGGAGAGACGATCGTTTCTATCCTTGAGGCAAAACGCCCTCCCGAAAATGCAAAGCTTGTTCTTCAGCCAATGACCGAGGAGCAGACCCTCAGAGAATATCTGTATACTCACGGCTATAAGATTACTGACGAAACTGCGGTTTCCGAACCGGGGCATATTTATACTGTCATTTCTGCCGAAAGCGGAACTACTGAAAGCTATACATACCGTGATGTGTTGGCATCTCCGTGCTTCTGCAGCAAAAAAAGTGCCGACGGAGAGGCTTATATAATGAAATATATCCGCAAGGAGACCAGGGTTCTTGAAGGTCTCCGTCATGCTACGGTTCCTAAAGAGGACGAAATATTAAAAATCGAGCGTGAACTTGCGGAGCTTAAAACAATATTGGATCTTGTAAAAATTTGATTAGAGGAATACACCATGTCTAACGTAAATGATGTCCTTTATTTTCTTGATGTTCTTGCCCCGTTTGAGTCTTCAATGGGTTTTGACAATACAGGAATACTTATCGGCGGAAAAAATAAAAAAGTTTCAAAGATACTTCTTACACTTGACGTTACACGTGAAGCGGTTGAAAAGGCTATTGAAACAGGTGCGGAGCTTATTGTCTCTCACCACCCCGTGATTTTTAACCCGATGAAAAGAATATCCGATGATTCGCTGCAATATATGCTTATCAGAAACGATATTTCTGTTATTTCCGCACATACGAACCTTGACAAGGCTGAGGGCGGTGTTAACGATGCTCTTGCTGTAAAGCTTGGTCTTGGAGATATTCAGTCTGTTGAAAGCTCTGACCCTGAAGAATCGGGCCTTGGCAGAATCGGAAGAGTTTCAGAGACAGATGTTCGCTTCTTTGCTCTTCATGTGAAAAAATCTCTCAGCGCTGACGGTGTGGAATTTTCGGGTAAAACTCCCGTAAAGTATGTCTGTGTTGTGGGAGGTTCCGGTGGAAGTGCTCTTTTCGATGCAAAAAAAGCAGGGGCGGACACTCTTGTGACGGGAGAGGCTAAGTACAATCATTTTGCGGATGCTTTGGAAATGGGAATGAATCTTGTTGTTGCAGGTCATTACCATACAGAAAATGTGGTTCTTGAACCGCTCAAAGATTACATACTTTCAACTCTCAACGATGTTTCTGTTGAGATTTTCAACTGCAAATTTACTGAAAAAGTTTAATATATATTAGGAGACACTATGCCATCTGACGGTATAATGATTCACGCCCTCACGAAGGAGCTTTCCGATGCTCTTGTGGGCGGCAGGGTTGACAAAGTTCTTCAACCCGAAAAGGATGAAATAGTTCTGAATATCCGAAATAACGGAAATTTCAAGCTTCTTTTGTCCGCAAATCCCTCATCTTCACGAATACACCTTACGGAAGCGACAAAGGAGAACCCTGCGTTCGCTCCCAATTTCTGCATGCTTCTGCGCAAGCACCTCATGCCTTCAAAAATAGTTTCAGTAGAGCAGAAAGGTTTTGAACGTGCTGTTGAGATCACTTTTGAGTGTACAACGGAAATGTTTGACCTGACTCAGAAAAAACTTATTATCGAGGTCATGGGAAGATTCAGCAATATAATCCTGACAGACAGCGAATATCTCATCCACGATGCAATAAAACAGGTAGACTATACAACATCCTCCAAGAGGCAGATCCTTCCGGGTATTTATTATAAAATGCCTCCCGAACAGGATAAAATGTCGATTCTTGAAGAGGTTGATTTTGATATAGACTTCACTTCCGAGCAGCGTGCCGATAAGTACCTTTTGGGAAAATATCAGGGTTTTTCACCTCTTCTTGTTCGTGAACTTACGTTCCTTGCTACGGGGGATACAAATCTTCCTTTGTGCAATTTTACACCCGAACAGCGTGAAAAACTGGTTTATCAATTGCAGAAATTCAAAACAGATCTTTCAGAACACAATTATAAACCCTGTGTAATTCCGAAAGCAGGGGAGTTCTACTGTTTTCCCATCCGTCAGTACGGATTTATGTACCCCGTTCTGACTTCCGAAACGTGTTCTGCGGCAATGGATAAATTTTACATCGAAAAAGACGAGGCGGAACATACAAAACGTATAACCGCTGATATTTTCAGACTTCTCTCCAATGCGCAGAGCCGATTGCTGAAAAAGATCGAATCTCAGCGGGAAGAACTTGCCGACAGCGAAAAGGCTCAGATTTTCAAGACCTACGGAGACATGATAACTGCGGAGATCTATAAAATAAAGCAGGGTATGACAAAGGCAATGCTTACGGATTACAGCGTTGACCCTCCCGAAATGGCAGAAGTTCCCCTTGACGAAAGGCTTACTCCTGCGAAAAATGCCCAGCAGTATTATAAAAAATATAAAAAGGCTCAGAGCGCAAAAGAAATTTTGACGGAACAGATCATAGAAGCGGAAGACGAGCTGAAATATATTGACAGCGTTTTTGAAGAACTCGTACGTGTCAAAAACCGCGAAGATGCCGACGAAATACGCAAAGAGCTTGCTCAGAGCGGTTATCTTAAAAATAAGCTTCGGGTGCAGAAAAATAACGGTAAAAAACCGAAAAAACAAGAGACTGTAAAACTGGAAAAAACTGTTTCATCCGACGGATTTACCATTTATTACGGAAAAAATAATATTCAGAACGACTATCTGACCCTGAAGTTTGCCGATAAACGTGACATTTGGTTCCATGTTAAAAATTATCCCGGATCTCATGTTGTTGTGGCTGCAAACGGAGAGACGGTTCCCGATTCCACACTGACAGAAGCCGCAGTTCTTGCCGCAACTAACAGCAAAGCAAACGGAAAGCAGATCGCTGTGGATTACGCCGAAGTCAGATATGTCAAGAAGCCCTCCGGAGCAAAACCCGGTATGGTCATTTATACTAACTATAAAACGGCATATGTTGATGCTGCCGAAAAAGACGAATAACGAATAGGATATTATTATGTTTACACTTATTAAAAAACAGGGCAATGCCCGTCTCGGTAAATTTGAAACTGTTCACGGTACGGTGAAAACCCCTCTTTTTATGAATGTTGCCACCGCAGCGGCGATAAAGGGCGGCGTTTCCGCTTTCGACCTTGAATCTGTCGGCTGTCAGGTAATGCTCAGCAATACATACCACCTCCACCTCCGTCCGGGAGATAAACTTGTTCACAATGCAGGCGGCCTTCAGGGCTTTACTGGTTGGAAGCATCCTACTCTGACGGACAGCGGCGGGTTTCAGGTTTTTTCACTTGCAGGACTGCGTAAGATCAAAGAGGAAGGCGTTACCTTCAATTCCCACATCGACGGCAGAAAAATTTTCATGGGTCCCGAAGAAAGTATGCAGATCCAGTCAAATCTCGGTTCCACGATCGCCATGGCGTTTGATGAATGTATCGAAAACCCTGCGGAATATGAATATACACGCCGTTCTATTGAAAGAACTTACCGTTGGCTTGCCCGTTGTCAAGCTGAAATGGCAAAACTGAACGCTTCGGGAGAGGCTGTGAATCCGAATCAGCTTCTTTTCGGTATCAACCAGGGTAGTACATACGAGGATCTCAGGGCTCGTCATATGCGTGATATAGCGGCTCTTAACCTTGACGGTTACGCAATCGGTGGCCTCGCTGTAGGAGAATCCGCAGAGGATATGTACCGCATAATTGAAGCTGTTGAGCCCTTTATGCCCGAAAATAAAGTTCGTTATCTCATGGGCGTGGGAACTCCTGTCAATATTCTCGAAGCAGTCCACAGGGGCGTTGACTTCTTTGACTGCGTAATGCCCAGCAGAAATGCCCGTCACGGACATCTTTTCACAAGCAATGGTATTATAAATATCATGAACGAAAAATATGCTCAGGATTTCACACCCCTTGACGAAGAATGTGACTGTCCTTTGTGCCAAAGCCATACAAAAGCATATCTCCGCCACCTGTTCAAGGCAGGGGAAATGTTGGGTATGCGCCTTGCAGTCATGCACAACCTGCGTTTCTACAACAAACTCATGGAAGATATCCGTTTCCATCTTGAAAATGATACGTTTGAGGATTTCTATCAGGAAAAACGCCTCATCTACGGAAAGAGGATCTGACATACATATATATTTACGAAATAACTCTCACATATGAATGTGGGAGTTGTTTTTTTTGTAAAAAGTATGGCGAATTCTTAAAATCAACTCTTTGTATATTGACAAATTTAAGTAAATATGTTACAATATAATTGACATAGAAGTTGTACTGAAAAGGAGGATAGCTGCGGGTAGTGTCTATGTGAAAACAAAATAAAAAATATTCAAAAACGGAGGTATTTCAACATGAAGAAGATTTATTTGATTTTATTTTTAAGTATTAGTATGGTTTTGTGTTTGTTTGGCTGTAATGCGTCAGTTGAGCAGGGCAATGATGATTCTAACGATACTCAGGTCAAAGATCAGAACAACGACGCCGGATCTTCTGAGGTGGGTACCGAAGAACCCGATCCCGTAGAGATTATCGTAGAAAAGCCTGTTATTCAGGAAGTTTACATTCACTGCGAAAAAGATGCTCTTGCGGATATATTTGTTGAGAGTTTATATAATTATATTATTGATGCACAGCCCGAAGATTGGCTTTATAGGGCTGAAACTGTAAAAGCTTCAGATTTATCAATGTCAGAGGTAAAAGCTTTTGCGTATTGTGTCGGTAAAGATATTTATGGTTATAATAGAAACAGACCCTATAGTGGAACATTCTATGATTTGGATGACTTAATCATTACAGTTGAAATGGTTTTAGGCTCCGGATTTGAAGTTGGTACTGAAGAATGGGTAGCAGATGGCAAAGTTTTTGTTTATGAAGAAGATAAAGGTACATTTGCAGGTGAACCTGCCTTTGGAGATGACTATCCTGCTGGGCAAATAGTTGGTTATTTCGGCAAATATGAAATCGACGGCGACTATCTGTACATATACGACAGAGTTCTCTTCTGCGACCACGACCGTTGGGGTACGGGAATCATCAAGTTCTATTCCGATATAAACAAGACAGAAGACAGTTATGTTAACGAATTTCAGGTAGGATCATATTTGCCCCAAGCCTTTTCAAACGATGAAGCTCTGGAGCAGTACGGCGCTGAATACAAACATACATTCAAACTTGCAGAGGACGGCTCAGGTTATTATTGGGTCAGCTCCGAGCCTGTAAAGTAAAAAATTAAGAGAATAGCTCTTTAAGTTTTTTTCGGGAAAAACCATTTTTGTAAAATAGGTTTTTCCCGAACCCTTTTCCCAAAAACTTTTATATAAAACATTTTCAATGTTTTATGGAAAAATATCAGATCAAAATATAGGATATCAGAAGGATTATGCGTACGAGTCGTTACTTTTTCTAAACATATTTTAAGCTGCTTTTCTTTTTGAAATGGGTGTGGGAAAAACTTTTACTTTACATCCGAAAAGAAAAGGTTTGTCCCGCAAAGTATCTTAATGAATCAAACTCTTTTATTTGTTCTATTTAATTAACAGGATTTCTATTGACAAAAGCCGCCTGTTGGTGGTATAATTATATAAAATATATTTTACGGTGGTATTAACTATGGATATAAACAAACTTTTGGAACCTTTGAAAAATTGTCCTTGCGGCAGGGATCATACTGTCGGCATAAAAGACGTTCAGATCGGTCACGGTATGCTTGAAAAAGCTGCTGAAATTCTTGATAAAAACGGCTTTCCAAAAAAAATTCTTGTAACTGCTGACTCTGCGTCAATCAAAGCTGCTGACGGAATCCTTGAAATTCTCGAAAAGGGCGGTTTTCAGGTAAAGACTCATATTTACGGCATTAAAAAAGAAGCCTGGATGCACGATGTTGAAGAACTCGAAGAAATTGCCGCTGACTGCGACGGTATTTTCTCTGTTGGTACAGGCTCCGTAAACGACATCAGCCGTCTTACAGCCGCACGTCAGGACAAACCCTTTGCTATTTTTGCAACCGCACCCTCAATGGATGGTTTCGCTTCAAATATTTCACCCATAATCAAGGACAGCTTCAAGGAATCCCGTGTTGCCCGCGAACCTATGGTGATTATTGCCGATACAAAAATTCTTGCGGAATCTCCCACAGAGCTGAAAGCCGCAGGTTTCGGTGATGTTATCGGTAAACTTATCGCTTCTGTAGACTGGCAGGTAGCAAATCTCGTTACAGGCGAGTATTATTGCGAGAAGATCGCAGCCCTTGTAAATGAGGCTGTTGCAGAGCTTAGAAGACTTGCACCCATGATCCCCGAAAACGACGAAA
This sequence comes from Eubacteriales bacterium, assembly GCA_045637625.1. Classification (GTDB taxonomy): domain Bacteria; phylum Bacillota; class Clostridia; order Oscillospirales; family UBA644; genus HGM12619. The sequence continues at coordinate 109,633 of JAZTZU010000040.1, read as the reverse complement.
CTGCCGCAGGTGCTGTTATGGAAGCCCTTGTGCTTTCAGGCGTTTCAATGGCTCTTGCAGGCTGTTCAAGACCTGCTTCCGGCGCTGAACATATGATCGCTCACCTCTGGGAAATCCAAAAAATCGAAAAGGGTGAACTTTCAGATTATCACGGCAAAAAAGTCGGTGTTGCAACAGTACATATCAATAAAGTTTACAGAGAACTTGCCAAGATCGAAGAAGTTTTCCCCGAAAAGGAAAATCTCGATTGGGATGAAATTCAGAAAGCTTACGGTCCCAAACTTGCGCCTTCTATGATGAAAATGAACGAAAATTCAGTTATCGACGATATCGATCCCGAACATCTTAAGGCTTGCTGGCCCAAGATCAGAGAGATTATCAACAATACTCTTCCCGACGATGAGGAATTGATGAGACTCATGAATACTGTTCATGCTGCAACCACCATCGAAGAGATCGGAATGTCTGAAGAACAGTACGAAATTGCAATGAAATACCACGCATTCATGCGTAACAGAGTCACACTTTCAAGACTCCGTCCCATGCTGAAAATATAAAATAAATTTAAGAAAACCCTAAATCCGGTTTTCTTGAATGGGGTGTGGGGAAAACTTCTTTTTCCGCGAAAAGAAGTTTTCCCCACCAAAAAGAAATCTTTCCTCTAAAAGGAGAAATAATTTGAGACTTTTATTTATGGGAGACATTGTCGGAGTTCCGGGTGCGGAGGCAGTCCGCAGGAGCATAGACGGTCTCATAAAAAAATATAATATCGATTTCGTCGCTGCAAACGGCGAAAATATGAATCCTTATAACGGAATTACTCCGACCGAGGCGGAAGACCTTCACTATCTCGGAGTTGACGTTATAACTCTCGGAAATCATGCTTTCAGGCAGAGAAAACTTGCGGGTTTCCTTGAGGACAACGAGTTTATTATTCGCCCCGCAAATTTCCCCTCAGCGGCTTCGGGGTCAGGTTATACAATACTCGATTGCTGTCGCGGTAAGGTCTGCTTCATAAATCTTATGGGTCAGGTAGGGATGGATCCCTGTGAAAATCCCTTTGCAGCTGCCGATAAAATAATCGAAAAGGTCAAAGACGACTGCGATTTTATTTTTGTGGATTTCCACGCAGAAGCTACCAGCGAGAAAAAGGCAATGGCTTACTATCTTGATGGCAGGGTGGACGGGATTTTCGGTACTCATACACATATCGAGACCGCTGACGAACAGATCATGCCCAAAGGTACGGCATATATTACAGATGTCGGCATGACAGGCGTTCAGGATTCCGTTCTCGGTGCAAAACCCGAATGCTCTATACGTCGTTTCGTTACGGGAATGAATACTAATTTTGAGCACATCGACGGTGTCGGAGTTGTTTGCGGCGTTGTCGTTGATACGGAAAAGAAAACAATAATCAGAATTAAAGAATAGTGAGGTTTTACATATGCAGGTTGCTCCCTCTCTTCTGTCGTGCGATTTTGCCGACATTAAAAACGAAATAAAAACAGTATCTTCCGCAGATATGCTCCATCTTGATGTTATGGACGGACATTTTGTGCCGAATATTTCCATCGGTATCCCTGTGGTTCAGAGTATCAGAAAGGCAACCGATATGGTTCTCGACTGCCATCTTATGATCTCTGATCCCGAAAAATATGTTCCGCAGTTCGTAAAAGCAGGCGCTGACATTGTAACTTTCCACATTGAGGCTTCGGAAGATTGCGGAAAACTCATTGATACCATTACAGAACTCGGTGCAAAACCGTCTCTTTCAATTAAACCCAATACTCCCGCAGAAGCGGTATTTCCTTACCTTGATAAGCTCTATATGGTTCTTGTTATGACCGTTGAGCCCGGTTTCGGTGGACAGAAAATGATCACCGAGTGCCTTGATAAGATTAAGACCATTAAGGCTGAGATTTCCCGCAGAGGTCTGAAAACGGTTGTTCAGGCTGACGGTGGAATAAACGATGAGACTCTTGCCATGACCGTTGAAAGCGGCGTTGATGTGGCTGTTCTGGGTTCTGCTGTTTTTGCGCAGAATGACAGAAATTCATATATAGAAAAGATTCAGAAAATGTAGTGAAAGGAAACAGAAATGGCTTTATTTTCACGAAGCGCCGATAAAATTCTTGACGAAATGACAGTGAATATCCGCAAAGTACCCCTTGATCCCGCCAAAACGGTTGTTGTCAACATCAACACCGTGAACGGGTATTTCAAGGACGGCTATTTTGCGTCTTCCGCTATTGCCTCCAGAATTCCTCGCCTGATTCAGATGAATGAATATTTTCTGCATAGCCGTAAGCTTTTTATTCATGATGCTCACAGCTTTCAGAGTGCGGAATTCAAAACGTTCCCCGAGCATTGCGATACAAAGGAAGAGTGTACTGTTATCGAAGAGCTTGACCGCTTTCTTCCCGGAGCTGCGGTTATTCCAAAAAACGGTACAAATCCGTTCTTTTGTCCCGAATATCTGCGTTGGACAGCGGAAAATAAAGACGTTGTGAATTATGTCATCGGCGGCGGTATGACGGATATCTGCGTTATGCAGTATGCTCTTTCGCTGAAAGCTTATGCAAATCAGAACAACAAAAAAATGAATGTTGTCGTTCTTGAAAACGCAACTCAGACCTTTACTACCGAAGCTCATGACGGAAATTCCATGCACCGTTTCGCACTCTACAATATGATGCTTAACGGAGTTATCATTGCGGAGATTTAGTTTCTTTAATATAGCTTGTTTTGAACTGCCCCGATTTATGCATATAGTATAAATCGGAGCGGTTATTTTTTTGCAAAAAATAAAGGTATTGACATTGATAACGAAGGCTCCTTCCACCGCTAATCGCGGTCCCTGCGATGTCACTTTGTGACATTGTGACCTCCCGGAGGGCACAGTCTCACTACGTGAGCCAGTTGGTGTAAACGAGCTCCCTCCAAACTACGGCAAAGCCGTGTTTGCGCCACTTGTGGTTGGGAGAGGAGCTGGCGGCGTACGCCGACTGAGGGAGAATGCGAAACAATCTCGTGTATGTAATTAAAATCTTAACTTAATAATATTGGGCTTCGGGGAAAGTTTTTTCTTTCCCCGCAAAAATAGAACTACACCTCTAACAGCAGGGTGGGAGCTGTTTTTCACAGCAGCAGTCGTTATCGTTATCTTTGAAGATGATAAATAAAACAACGACTGCGATAATGATTATCCACCAGCTGTCATTGGAACTTCTGGATGAAAACATACAGCATATTTCCTTTCATTCTGTTGTACCGCGGTCATTAACAAAATATGATTTTTTCTGTTTATTGTGAATATTTTCCGTGTTTCGGAATAAAATATCTGCACCACGAATTTCAAACAGAAAGGTCAGATAAAATGGATAATAATATAATAAACGGAGATATCCCGTTGGGACTTGGTATGGCGCTCGCCCAGAATACGGAGGCTTTCAAGGCTTTTGGGGCTTTGACTATACCTCAGCAGCAGGATTTTATTGAAAATGCCCACAGTATCCGAAGTTCGGCGGAAATGAGGGCATATGTTAACAGCCTGATAGACGGGAGGTGTTCAAAATGAGAAGAAAAGAATATACTGTTAAGGAACGATATTGTCCTATGCGAGGTGAAAATGTTATAGTTCGCGTGGCGGCTACGGCAGAACATGAAGAAACCTGCGTGTCGTGCAGACATGACCACCGTTGCGGAGAATGCGTCCTTGGGCTTAAGCATGAAAATTCCGATAAATAGTCATTGAAATACTGTTAGATTCAAGAAAGTTTTCAAATCTTTCGAAATCACGGTATAGCGTTTTTTCTGTATTTATGATATAATAATTATGATCAGTTTTTTGCCGCATTCGTCCCTCTGTCAGGTTTTTGCGGAGAGATTTCTGATCATATAAGTATTTTATTTTATGGGGAAAACGAAAAAATGACCGTCAGTTTAAAAAATCGCTGCTTTTCATTTTTATTGATTATATTTATTCTTATAACCTCCCTTGCTGTTCCTGTATCTGCGGAAGGGGAGTCTTCTGAGCTTTTGGAGATCAACGCCGAGCACGCTATAATAATCAATGCTGATTCAGGCTACGAGCTTTACTCCAAAAATCCCGATGATTATGTTTATTGTGCATTTTTGCCCCGTCTCATGACCTGCATTCTGCTTATTGAATCGGGTGTGAGCCTTGAAACTCAGGTGACTATAACCTCTGATATGCTGAAAAATACACCTGAAAAAAGTTCTGCAAATCTTGCCGGCGGTCACGTGGTTTCTCTGCGTGATCTTATGAGATGTGTTTTGGTTTCCAATTCTCAGGAATGTGCTGTAGCCATCGCCACAACCATTGCAGGTGGACTTAATGAGTTTGTCGCTCAGATGAATGTCAGAGCGGCTGAACTGGGTGCGGTGCAGACTACTTTTACAAATGTAACAGGTTATTATTCTGCGGGAACACGGCAGCTTACTACGATGAGAGATATCGCTAAGATAGTTACCCATGCGCTGTCTCTCGACTACATAGAAGATTATTCCGACAGCAGATTCATTGAATTTTCCGTTGGAAGTTCAAGACGGACTATGTATACGAAAAATTTGCTGATAGATCCCGGAAGTGCCTACTATTCTAAAAGAGCCACAGGTCTTGCGATTTCAGGAAATGCGGAGCAGGGTTATGCTCTCGCAAGTATTGCTGTAAATAAAAATATGCGTCTGGTTTCCATTGCCATCGGAACAGAATCTTTTGGCGGTGTTTTGACGGATGTTACCAATATGCTTGCTTTTTCCGTGAATGAATATGCTTTCAGAACGGTTGTTCAGGCAAATTCTCCCGTTACAGAAGTCGAAGTTGTTCTTGGTAAGGACCGAGATTATGTTACTTCCGTCGCAGACAGAACTTTGGAAGTTTCCATGCCTAAAAGTATTCCCGATAGTTCGATTCAGGCTGTGTATAATGTGCCGCAGTCTATTCAGGCACCTATAGTCAGGGGACAGAAAATCGGTGTTGCGGAATATTATTACGATGGGAAACTGTTGGGTTCTGTGGAACTCCTTGCTCAGACAGACGTTGCCCTCGATATTGTGGGGCAGTATACGGGCTATATCTCAGCTTTCTTTTCCAATCCTTATGTCTGGACTGTAATTGCAATCCTTCTTATAATTACTGTCGGATATACGGTCGTTGTTTTTGTTGAAAATAAGAAGAAAATACGTGAAGAACTTCGAAAAAAACGCGATCGGGTAAAAATTACGGAGATGAAAAAGCAGAAAAACAAGAAAAAATAACAGGTTTTGCGTTGTTTCGCAGATCCCGGTACGAATATTTTGAAATATTTGGAAACTTACTGCATAGGTACTTGACAAAAGTGCCTATGTGGTGGTATAATAGTTTAAATCGTTAAATTTCTTTAGCGGTTTAAATTATTTTTATTTTTTATATTAAAACAGGAGGATATTTCTCATGAAAAGAGTTTATAACTTTTCAGCAGGTCCCTCAGTATTGCCTGAGGCAGTTTTGGAAAAAGCGCAGAGTGAAATGCTTTGCTATGGGGAGAGCGGCATGTCCGTTATGGAGATGAGCCATCGATCTAAAGTTTATGAGAGCATTATCAACGAAGCTGAAGCCCTGCTCCGTGAAATCATGAACATTCCGGAAAATTACAAAGTATTATTTCTTCAGGGAGGAGCATCTTCCCAGTTTTCGATGATTCCCCTTAACCTGATGAAGAAAAAGAAGATCGACCTTGTTCTCACAGGTATGTGGGCTAAAAAAGCTTGCGACGAAGCTTCCCGTTACGGTGAAGTAAACGTCGTGGCATCTTCCAAAGACAAAACTTACAACTACATTCCCGAACTTGACAGTTCCAAATTCAACCCCGATGCAGACTACTTCTATATCTGCCAGAACAACACCATTTACGGTACAAGAATCAAGAATCTTCCCGATACAGGCGATGTTCCCCTGGTTGCAGACCTTTCTTCCTGCATTCTCAGCGAACCCGTTGATGTTTCCAAATACGGCATCATCTTCGCAGGCGCACAGAAGAACATGGGTCCTGCAGGTTTGACAGTTGTTATTATCCGCGAAGATCTTATCACCGAAGCTATGGATATTACTCCCGTAATGTTTAAGTATCAGATCCATGCCGACAACGGTTCTATGTACAACACACCTCCCACATATGCAATTTATATCTGCAAATTGGTGCTTGAATGGGTCAAGAGCCTTGGCGGTCTTGAAAAAATGGCAGAGATCAACAACAAGAAAGCTGAAATGATCTACAACTTCCTTGACAATTCCGAAATGTTCAGCGCTACAGTTGCTAACCCCGATGACCGTTCTATCATGAACATTCCTTTCGTTACAGGCAACGAAGAACTCGACGCTAAATTTGTTAAAGAAGCTACAGCCGCAGGTTTTGTAAACCTTAAAGGTCACCGTTCTGTCGGCGGTATGAGAGCAAGCATCTACAATGCTATGCCTGTTGAAGGTGTAGAAAAGCTTGTTGAATTTATGGCTGAATTTGAAAAGAACAATAAGTAAGGACTTGAATACTATGTTTAAAATTAAAACTCTCAATAAGATCTCCAAAGTAGGTCTCGCAAACCTCGATCTTACAAAATATACATGCGGTGACAACGAAGAAGCTGCTGACGGTATTCTTGTTCGTTCCGCTGCTATGCATGACTATGAATTTAACCCCGAACTTAAGGGTATCGCCCGTGCAGGTGCAGGTGTAAACAATATTCCCCTCGACAGATGTACAGAAGCGGGAATTGCTGTTTTCAACACACCCGGTGCAAACGCCAACGGTGTTAAAGAACTTGCAGTTTGCGGTATGCTTCTCGCTTGCCGTGATGTTGTAGGCGGTATCAACTGGGTTACAGCAAACAAAGAAGACGAGGGTATTGCAAAACTCGTTGAAAAAGAAAAATCCAAGTTTGCAGGTACAGAAGTTGCAGGCAAAACTCTTGGTATCATCGGTCTCGGTGCTATCGGTGGTCCTCTTGCAAATGCTGCGGTAGCTCTCGGTATGAAAGTTATCGGTTGTGACCCCTATATGTCTGTTGACGCTGCTCTTAAGATCAACAGCGCTGTGACAAAGGTTGAATCCAGAGAAGAAATTTTCGCTAAATCCGATTTCATCTCCGTTCATACACCTCTCATCGACAATCCCGATCCGAAGGTAAGAACGAAGCACATGATCAACAAAGATACTATCGCTCTCATGAAAGACGGCGTTATCATTCTTAACTTTGCACGTGATGCTCTCGTTAACGACGATGATATGGAAGAAGCTCTTAAATCCGGTAAGGTAAGACGTTATGTTACAGACTTCCCCAATGCACGTACAGCAGGTATGGCAGGCGTTATCGCTATTCCTCACCTTGGTGCATCCACAGAGGAGTCCGAAGATAACTGCGCTGTAATGGCTGTTAAAGAGCTGACAGACTTTATTGAAAACGGTAATACTGTGAACAGTGTAAACTTCCCCAATGTTTCTTGCGAAAGAAGCAATGGTACAAGAATCTGTGTTCTTCATAAGAACGTTCCCAATATGATCAGTGTTATGGCTTCCGCTTGCGGTGAACTGGGTCTTAACATCGAACATATGCAGAGTAAGAGTAAAGGTGATATCTCCTATGCTATCATCGACCTTACAGATAAAGTTGACGCAGCTGCAATCGTTGCAAAACTCCAGGCAGTTGACGGCATCATGAATGTTTCCACAAGATAAGTAAATACAGTTGGATATAATATGGGGAAAACCTTATTTTCACGAAAAAATAAGGTTTTCCCCATACCCCTTTCCAACAAAACCGAATTGGGGGGCAATTTATTAGTGGGAAAACTCGTTGCAAATCTTTTTTCGTTGTTTTTATCATCCCCGTAAAACATAAAATGCTTTACATAAAAGTTTTTAGAAGGAGCGTGAGGGAACAATTTTACAAAAATGTTCCTCCATAAATAAATTTTTTTTGTCCAAACATCGGTTTTCTTGAAAAGGGTGTGGGGAAAACTTCTTTTTCCGTGAAAAGAAGTTTTCCCCACAAATCATTTTATTCTGATTATCCCTTTGATCCCCGAAAAAGAAAAGCGAGCTTGGGAAAATAAATAATTTCCATCAAACAGTTTGGGCGTCAGCTGTTACGATTGAGGGTTAAAAAGATTTTTGTGTCAAGCACACTGAATTTTTTGAAAGAGTGCATAAATAAATTATTTTTTGCCCAAACATCGGTTTTCTTGAAAGGGGTATGGGGAAAACTTCTTTTTCCGTGAAAAGAAGTTTTCCCCACAAATCATTTTATCTGATTATATATTCTTGTACAAAGGACCGTAAGTTTCGCAAGCGCGGTAGTCCTGACCTTCTTTGTCCATGCCAAATGCGTTCCATGCAGCGGGTCTGAAGATCTTATCTTCGGGTACGTTGTGCATGCAAACGGGGATTCTGAGCATTGAGCAGAGTGTGATAAGGTCTGCACCGATGTGACCGTAGGAGATAGCACCGTGGTTAGCTCCCCAGTTGTTCATTACGTCATATGCGGTCTTGAATGCACCTTCGCCTGTTGTTCTGGGGGCGAACCATGTGCAGGGCCATGTGTAGTCTGTACGCTTCCAGAGTTTGTCAGAAACGTCTTCGGGAAGACCTACTGTCCAGCCTTCTGCGATCTGAAGAACGGGTCCGAGACCTTTTACGAGGTTGAGACGGATCATTGTGGCAGGCATCTGATGCTTTGTTTCAAATCTGGAAGAGTAACCGCCGCCTCTGAAATAGCCGAGGTCTGCGTAGTTCCATGTTGTGTTTGCAAGGATAGCTTCCTGATCTGCTTCAGTAACTTCATACCAGGGCTTGATTTCAGCTTCACCGTCAGCGTTTTTAGCTTCGCCGTTAGCGTCGATGCAGCAAGCACCGGAGTTGATGAGGTGGATGAAACCGCCGGATTCTTTTGCAACACCTTCGATATCGTAGCCTGTTGCATTTTTAACAGCCTCGGGGCTCCAGTATGTTCTTACGTCTGCGAACATCTGAGGTCTGTTTGTGAGAAGCTTCATGAAGAGCATGCCGATACCGTTGAGTACGTCGTGTTCTGTTGCGAGAATGTAGGGTTCACGAGCACCATTCCAGTCGAAGGAAGAGTTGAGCATTGCTTCGGGGAAGTCGCAGTTGGGATAGAAGTCTGTCCACTGTCTCTGACCCTGGAAGCCTGCAGCGATAGCGTTGTGACCAACCATTTCTTCTTCGCAGCCTTCGGGGAGATTCTTGTTGCCGTTCATGAGGTCTTTGATGATACACATCATTTTAACAACAAATTCCCAGTCACCGTCTTTAGCTTCACGGGATTTCTGATATTCTTCGGGGTTCTTGTCGAAGCCTTCAATACATTTTGCTTTTACCCATGCGAGAGCCTTTTCGTATTCATTTTTATCGTAGATTTCTTCTGTCATTCTGCGGATAATTTCAACTTCGTCAACGGATTCAACTCTCATGCCGAGGTAGTCTTCGATGAAGTTGGGGTCAATAATTGAGCCACCGATACCCATACAGATAGAACCGATCTGCAGGTATGATTTGCCTCTCATGGATGCTGCCGCAACAGCTGCGCGACCGAATCTGAGAAGTTTTTCTTCTACGTCTGCGGGAATATTTTTGTCGTCAGCGTTCTGAACATCGTGACCGTAGATGCCGAATGCGGGGAGTCCTTTCTGTGCATGTGTTGCGAGAACGGATGCAAGGTAAACCGCACCGGGTCTTTCTGTTCCGTTGAAGCCCCAAACGCCTTTGATCGTCATTGGATCCATATCCATTGTTTCAGCGCCGTAGCACCAGCAGGGAGTAACTGTAAGAGTGATGTCTACGCCTTCTTTTTTGAATTTGTCAGCGCACGCAGCAGCTTCTGCAACTCTGCCGATAGTTGTGTCTGCAATAACTACTTTTACGGGTTCTCCGTTTGAGTATCTGAGATTTTCTTCGAAAAGTTTTTTTGCGGCAAGAGCCATACCCATAGTCTGATCTTCAAGGCTTTCGCGTACTTTCAGAACGCCTCTTCTTCCGTCGATTGTGGGTCTGATGCCGATAACGGGGTAATCACCAATAATTCTTTTTTCTGCCATCTTAGTTTTTTCCTTTCATTACTGAATTTATATTTTTAAAATAGTTCTCTTAAAATAAGATCTGTTTCTCCCGGATTTAATCCCATTTCGATCCTCAGAACTTTTTTGTTTGTTCCGAGCTCTTTGCGAACCATGTCCCTCAGTTCCGTTCCGCTGTGGTATCCGTGGATTATTCTGAGTCTGTATACTGATTTTTCTGCTTTTTTCAAGCGGCTTTCAATGAATGTCTTTGCCTGATATTTGTTCATTCCGTGAATATCTATTTCGACTATTCCCGCTGAGGGTCTGTCTGTGTTTCTCATCTGTCCAAAAGCTCCAATGCGTTCCGGCTGAAAATTCTTTCTGTATCCGATACTGGCAAATTCATTTTTTCAATCTGTATGATGGAGTCCGACATCTTTTTCCATGGGCAGTCAGAGCCGAAAAGAATTTTGTCTGAGCCGTGTTTCAGGATCATTTTTTTCATTCTTTCGGGGTCAATCTCATTGGCCGTGAAGGATGTGTCGAAGTAGATATTTTTTCCGACAAGGAAATGCTCGACCATGTCCCAACATCTGTAACCTCCGAAATGTGCCGCAATAACTGTCAGCTTGGGGAACATGTCTATTATCTTCCTTATCCTGTCGGGTGTTGCGTGTACCGGAGGTCCGAAACCGAGGTCTCATCCTGCATGGAAAACTATGGGAAGACCAAGTGCTGAACATTCTTCGTAAATGGGAAGAGCTTTTTCGTCATCCACATAAAACTGCTGATATTCGGGATGCATCTTTATTCCGTAAAGTCCAAGTTCCTTTATTCTTTTTAATTCGGATATTTTATCCTCTCCGTCGGGATGAACCGAGCCGAAAGTATAAAGCGGAAGATGATTGTTCTCAGCTGCAACGCTGTTTATCGTGTTCTGTTGAGTCGGTGCTGTTGCAATGTTCAGGATCACAGCTCTGTCAACGCCCCACTCTTTCATTTTTTCCAGAGTGTCATTTATCGTTCCGTCTGTCTGAGGTTCAATTCCGGCAGCTTCGGAAAGCTTTGGAATCACTCTCGGAGCAAGTTTGTCGGGGAATGTATGAACGTGAAAATCTATGATCATTGACTGAAAATCCTTCTGAATATTTTCTCTACCACATTATACCTCAAATTTCGATAGAAATCAAGTGGTTTTAAAGTATTTTTTTTCCATGTAATGGTTTTTTTATTGACAATAATTTGAACCTTTAATTTTCCCGTTGATATTTTTGTCGATTTATGATATAATCTATAGTGAGACAATACGTACTGATGTAATGTCTCGGTAAATCGGTTTATACATAAATATTTTTTATATGTTAGGGGTATACGGTATGAGTAAAGTATACGGAGTTGTTCTTATCGGCTGTGGACACATCGGCCAGGAGCATATCGAAAACATTTATTACAGGGAAAATGTCAAGATCGTAGGCGTTGTGGATTTTGTCCCCGAAAGAGCAGAACTGTTTTCAAGAAAATATTCCTGCGGGGAAAAAGTCCTTCACGGTACAGACTACCGTGAAATGATAAAGCGTGATGATGTTGATATTGTTATCATTGCGACTTATGTAAATACACATCTTCAGATTCTTAAGGATTGTCTTGAAGCTGGTAAACATGTTTTGTGCGAAAAGCCTATCGCTTCAAGTATTGAAGAGGGCGAAGAATTCTATAAGCTTGTGAAAAATTCCAAGCAGAAGGTTCTTATCGCTCATATTCTCCGTCATAATGATACATATATCAAGGCTGCGGAGCTTATCCACAGCGGTGTTATCGGTGATATCAGACTTATGAGAATGGTCCAGAATCACCATATTATGAACAGAGAAAGATATGCAACTCTTCTCAACGACTGCTCTCCCATTGTTGACTGCGGCGTTCATTACATTGATGTTGTTCAGTGGTTCTCCGGTTGTGACATTGTAAGTGTAAACGGCATGGGAGCTGTTGTTAACAAGGAAAATGTTCCCGAAGGCGGTTTTGACTACGGTCTGATCGCAATGCGTCTTTCCAACGGCGGTATGGCGTATTACGAAGCGGGTTGGACAAACTCCACATCTTCTCAGAATATCAAGGAATTCATTGGTACAAAGGGTCGTATCAGACTTATCCTCCGTGATTTCCGTGAGGAACACAAAGAAGAAGGAGACCTTCTTGAGGTTTACGATGACACTACAAGAAGCTATTCGTTTATCAATATCAACGCTCAGTACAAGAATATGTATGCGCAGCTTCAGACTCTCATCGAAATGATCGAAAATGACACAGAGGGTTCACCCACGATCGAAGATGCTTTCAAGGCTTTCTGCATTGCTATGGAAGCTGATAAGAGGATCCGTGAGGGTATGGCAAATATCCCCGCATCTGAACTTGTTATAGAATAAAATGGCTGAAAATAATTTTGTAACTGCGGTTATCGTAGCCGCAGGAAGTGCGTCACGGATGAAGAAGGATAAGATCGTTCTGCCCTTGGCGGGGATTCCCTGCATTTGCAGAACTCTTCTTGCCTTTGAAAAAGCTGAGACAGTCAAAGAGATAATCGTTGTTACACGCAGCGATCTTATTCCTGTTATGGACGGATTTGCTGCGGAATACGGAATAAGTAAATATAAAAAGTCGGTTGAGGGCGGTTCTTGCCGTCAGGATTCAGCTGCTAAGGGTTTTTTGGCTTCAAGTGACTCATACAGTTTTATTTCTGTTCACGACGGCGCAAGACCTCTTATTACTCCTGATGAGATTGACGGAGTCAACAGGGAAGCCTTTGCTTGCGGAAGCGCTATATGTGCTACGAAAGTAAAGGATACTGTAAAAATAGCGGATGGAAACGGTTTTGTGGAAAAAACACTTGACCGTTCTTCTCTTGTTGCCGTTTCCACGCCTCAGACCTTTTCAAAGCAGATTTACGGAGAAATGGTCGAGAAATTCGGAGACTGTTTTGAAAAATTTACGGATGACAGCGGTATGGCAGAAGCTCTCGGTTATAAAGTCAAGCTCTTCTTCTGTTCATACTCCAATATCAAGATCACTACCCCCGAAGATCTTTCCATTGCGGAAGAGCTTCTTCGGAATCTTTAATTTCTAAAAGGTGAAAGGAAAAATAACAAATATATGAGTAATAATTTCGGAAATGACCTTACAGGCGGAAGCGTCGGTAAACAGCTTTTAAAATTTTGTATACCGTTCCTTCTTTCAAATCTTCTTCAGGCGCTGTATAATATCGCCGATATGTTTATTGTCGGTAAATTTGACGGCTCTGCAGGTATTTCGGGTGTATCCAATGGTGGACAGGTAACTTTGGTGATAATTAACTTTGTTGCAGGTCTTGCTGTCGGTGCTACTGTTCTTGTCGCCCAGCATATGGGGGCAAAACGCCATGAGGATGCCAAGAAAACAATTGCCACAGTCTTTACACTTATGGCTGTCAGCGGTATTGCCATTTCTGTTATTATGGCATTCCTCTCCGAACCTATCATGCGTCTGATTCAGACCCCTGAGGAGAGCTTTAAGGAAGCTTTGGACTATGTTCGGATCTGTTCCTACGGTATTGTCTTTACGTTCCTGTATAACGCCATAAGCGGTGTAATGCGAGGTCTCGGAGATTCCAAGCATCCGCTCATTTTCGTGGCCATCGCCTGCGGTGTAAATATTGTCCTTGACCTTGTGTTTGTCGGCGCTTTAAAAATGTCTGCGGCAGGAGCTGCGTGGGCAACTATCGCTTCTCAGGCCATCAGTGTTATTATTTCCGTTATTTATCTGAAAAAGAACAACTTCATGTTCGATTTCAAGCTGAAAAGCTTCAGAATGTATAAAGATCATTTCTTGAAGATACTTAAGATCGGATTCCCCTCAGCTATCCAGAATGTAGTAACAAGTCTTTCTTTTATCGTTATTACCGTTCTTGTAAACGGTTACGGCGTTGATGCTTCCGCCGCTGCGGGTATTGCAGGTAAATTTAACAGCGTGGCAATTCTTCCCATTATTGCAATGTCCATGTCTGTCGCTTCAATGGCGGGTCAGAATATCGGCGCAAGACTTTATGACAGAGCTCTTGACACAATGAAAACATCAATCAAGATTTCTTTCATTATCGGCGGCGTTATTTTCCTGTTCGTTCAGCTTTTCCCTGCATCTGTTATTGCTATTTTTGATGACAGCCCTGCTGTTATTGAATACGGTGTTCAGTATATCCGTGCGTTTTCGTTTGATTACATAATCGTTCCCGTTGTATTCAGCGTAAACGGTCTTCTCAACGGCGCAGGACATACCGCATTTTCTCTTTTCAACGGAATGCTTTCCGCTATCCTTCTCAGAGCTCCCTTTGCCATCATTCTCGGAAAACTGTGTAATCTTGGAATGTTGGGTATTGGCCTCGGAGGTCCCATTGCATCTCTCGGTTCTGCTGTGATCGGTCTTATTTATATCAGATCAGGCAAGTGGATGATCAGCAGAATTGAATCAAAATAAGATTTTGCGTGTTGTTTAAAAAATTATTTGTATATTTTTTCAGAATACTACTTGACTAAAAGAGAAAAGTAGTGTATAATATAGGTGTAGTATTTTTTAGGTTGTATAAATGACGGAATAAATACTATTTTCAGAAAGGATATTTTTCTATGTTTACCAAGCGATTTTTCTTAAGCGCGGTTTCTTTCGTTCTGACATTTGCTGTGTCTTTGGGGCTTGTCTTATGCTGCGGTATTTCATCTGCCGCAACTGCGTTCCCGAGTATAAACAGCGATTGTTACATTGTAATGGAGGCTGAGACAGGGCAGGTTCTTGTGGAAAAGGGTATGAATCAAAGAATGTACCCTGCAAGCATCACCAAAATAATGACGGTTCTGCTTGCTTGTGAAGAGGCAAATCCGGATACTGTTGTTACGATGTCTGAATATGCCACAGTCACTACTGTTCCGAGAGATTCTTCTCACATAGCCCTTACAACAGGTCAGATGGTTCGAATGGAAGATCTTATCTACGGTGCTTTCCTCGCTTCGGCAAACGATGCCTGCAACGGTATTGCAGAGTCTGTAAGTGGAACTATTTCGGAGTTTGCAAAGAAAATGACTGAACGTGCCGTTGCTATTGGTGCGAAAAATACTAATTTCTCAAATGCAAACGGACTTTTCGGTGAGGATCATTATACCACAGCTTACGATATGGCTCTTATTACACGTGAGGCTATAAAGAATGCTGCGTTTAAAAAGGTTTTCGGCACAGTCCGTTACGAGATCGCTCCTGATAACATCAGAAAAGAAGTTTTCCCCGTAGCTACAGGAATGGAACTTCTCAAACCGACAAATCCGCTCTATTACGAGGGAATTATCGGCGGTAAAACAGGCTATATTCCCGATGCCGGATACACAGGTGTTGTGGTTGCAGAAAGAAACGGAACGACATTGATTGCCGTTACTCTTAAAGCTGATTCCGCAAATGACAGATTTGCTGACCTTGCAGCGCTTCTTGATTACGGTTTTGCAAATTTCTCAAAAAAGACAGTTACATCCGATATGTTTGAGCCCTGCACGGTAAATGTGGTTGAAAATGACAGCATTGTTGCAACCGTTACTGTATATACGAACAGTGAGGTGGTTTATTTTCTTCATAATGACATTTCCGAATCCTCAGTAAGTGTAACGAAAAATATTCCTGAAACATACAGTCAGTTTAATATTCAGCCTTCGCTGTCGTTGACTGTTACAGATACATCCACTCCGATGTATGCGAATATCGGAAATGTTGCTTTGAAATTTACAACTCAGCAGCACGATACTCCCACGCCCTTGAATCCTGATACTCAGGCATCCACATCTCCTTCCGGAAACACTTTCAAAATGCCGGTATTTCTTAAGGTTATCCTTATAATCTTTGCGGTAATACTGATCTTGATCGGTATCATTATAATCATGTTCCTTGTTTCCAATGCAAAACGCAAACGCAGAGACAGAATGCGCAGACTTCGCCGTCAGGCAATGTATGAAGAACATCGCAGCGACATGATAATCCGCGAAGAACAGAAAAGAAAAGTAAATCATTCAGCGAAGAAACGCTGATTATATAAAAAAATAATTGTATATTTAGAAAGGCGAATGCTACCATGAACGAAAAATTGAAGAATGAACAGATGCAGATCCTTATGCAGGCTATCCTCAACATTGAAACAGAAGAAGAATGCTATGCGTTTTTTGATGACCTTTGTACTGTTTCCGAATTGAAGAGCTTGGAGCAGCGTTTTGAAGTTGCCCGTATGCTCAAGGACGGCTGTCAGTATGCAGAAATCGTTGCTAAAACAGGTGCTTCCTCCGCTACTATCTCCAGAGTAAACCGTGCTCTTCTCTACGGTGCTGACGGATACAAGAAAGCTATCGAAAAGCTCAGCAAAAAATAAGTATCTCTATGAAATATGACAGTCTTGCCGCCATTTACGACGGCTTTACAGACGGTTTTGATTACAAAAAATATCTCGATTCCGTTTTCGCAAATTGTGAAGCTCTTCCCCTAAGCGGGCTCGCTCTCGATTGCGGAAGCGGAACGGGTACGCTTATTTGCGAATTGAGTGAGCGCGGATTTAACTGCACAGGTGTGGATATGTCCCCCGAAATGCTGAATATCGCCCGCGAGAAGATCGAAAACGCAGGTTTTGAGCCTCATCTTGTATGTCAGGAACTTCAGGATCTGGATCTTTACGGGGCGTATCATATTGCATTTTGTTCACTTGATACGGTGAATCATATTCTATATAAGCGTGATCTGAAATCATTTTTTAAAAAGCTTTATAATTTTATTGAACCTGACGGTTTCTTTGTCTTTGATGTAAAAACAAATGCTTTTTTTAAAAAGACCGTAGGAATGCAGACTTTTGAACATGAAGACGGTTCTGTTGCCTTGATTGAAGGTACATTTTCCTCAGATATTGCATATTATGCTATTTCTGTTTTTGAGGCAAGAGATGACGGTCTTTTTGAAAAATACGAGAGTGAGATCGAGGAACGTTATTACAGCGTTGATGTGTTGAAAACTATGCTTAACGAAGCGGGATTCGATACGGTCAAGAGGTTCAATATCGGCAGCAGACAGGTATGGATCACTGCACGGCGCGAAAAAACAGGAAAGAAAAAATAATGGATAAACTTTATAAGATAATTTATTGTGATGACCTCCGTATTCATATGGCGGTCATGAATGATATTCCCGAAAAAATATACTTCCCGGAAGAATTTGATTCTCCTGAGAACAGAGCTGAAGCTGTTGTTGCCGCATCCATTGCGGCTGTTCTTGCTTCCGATCTGAAAGAGGCTAATTCTTCTGTTACGGTTATGCTCAGAAATGTTGAAAAATGCGTTTCTTACAGCGTTACTGCACAGCAGGACGGCAGAGTTTGCGGTGCTGTCGGAGGTTACACAAAGGGCGTGCTTAAGGACGGTTTTATACTTGAAATGGTTCGCCGTTCAGGTATCGGCAGAGATTACAGCAGTGTTGTCTGCGGTCCGACAGTTGACAGCGTTATAGAAGAATACATCACAGGAAGTATGCAGCGAAAAGCTCTTCTGAAAGTGTACGGAAACTGCGCGGTTCTTGCTGAGGAATTACCTTTTACAAGTATAATCGAAAAAGGTGCCGAAGCTCTCAGAGTTCTTGAAACAAACAGCACTCCCGAAGCTCTTACAGAAGAGAACGGATTCAGATTTGTTGAGGAGTCCGAGTTGCAATACGGCTGTACATGTACCAAACGAAGCGTAAAAAAGGCTCTCGTTGCAGCACTTTCAGGTGAAGATACTTCAAATATGGAAGATGTGATAGAGGTCAGCTGTAAGCTTTGCGGAAAAAAATATCATATCGAAAAAAGTGAATTGTAAAATGACAAGACTTGACGCTCTTATTTCCGGTTCGGGAGCATACAGTCGCTCCGAAATTAAAATTATGGTAAAAAAAGGCCGTGTGTCCGTGAATGGACAGACGGTCAAAGATTATTCTCTTAAAGTTTCAGAATCAGACGTCATTTCCGTTGACGGAAAGCCTCTCGATACGGAAAAGTTTGTTTATATCATGTTGAATAAGCCTGCGGGGTACATCAGTGCCACCGAAGGTGAAAAGAACGTTATCGAACTTGTTCCGCCCGAAATGTTCAGAAAAGGACTGTTTCCCGTGGGAAGGCTTGATAAAGATACGGAAGGGCTCCTTCTCATTACCAATGACGGAGATTTTTCCCATGAGCTGATGTCTCCGAATAAAAATGTTGTTAAAACCTACAGGGCTGAGCTTGAGAGATCTGTAACCGATTCTGATATAGAGCTTTTTTCCAAAGGTATAACCTTACGTGACGGAACAGAATTCAAGCCTGCGAAACTTCGTCCTGATGGCGAAAAAGCTGCGCTTGTTGAGATATCCGAGGGGAAATATCACCAGGTCAAGCTGATGTTTGCCGCAACTGAAAACAAAGTTACTTATCTGGAACGTCTATCTATCGGTGGACTCACCCTTGATCCAAACCTTAAAAGGGGAGAATGTCTCCGTATGACCACGGAAATGCTTGCAAAAATTTGAAATATCCCATTTTCCGCTTTTTGTAAGGAGCAGAAAAACAACGTACAGAATCGCAGAAATGAGTATATCAGCTGCGGGTGGAGTTGAGATCTCGGTTACTTTGCCGAAAACAAAAACAGGTAAAAGTGCAGCGGCAGCGGAGAAAAAAGGTACAGCTATACAGTTGTATACGGAGAATTTTATATCTGTTACTTTCAGAAAGCGCGAGATGCCCAGAAATGCGTTTACAGCGCTGCTGAGATATGTGACTATGATGTATCCGCAAACTCCGAAACGCGGTAGCAGGAGAATTATAAGCCCTACGCTCAGCGCTGAATCTATGATACTGTAACGCATCGTTGCGAGCTGTTGGTTGACACCTTTCAGTATTGAGTCTACTATTCCGTCAAGGTACATTATGGGAACAAGCGCGGACAGAAGCATCAGTAAGATCCCTGCCTCCTCGTTTTTATAAAGCATGTCGCAAAGTTCGTCTGCAAAAAACAGGAAAACACCGAAAACGAAAAACGAAAACAACAAGGTCGAATAGATCGCTTTTACGGCGATAGATTCGATTTTTTTCATGTCTTTTTGTTCATATGCAAAGGATATTTCCGGAACGAGAAGCTTTGCCGCCGCACCGAGTAGGGTTGAGGGGAACATCATAAGCGGTATCACCATTCCACGGAATATTCCGATATGTGAGAGGGCTTCAGATTCGCTGTAACCGTATTTTCTGTAGCCGAAAGGTACCAGCATATTCTCCAACGCGGAAAGCCCTGAACGGATATAGGAGCTTACAGCTGTCGGCAAGGCAATTGAAATCAATTCTTTCATAGACGGGCCGTGTATTTTTTTATTGGCTTTTCCGCCGGTTTTTTTCTCAAAAAAATAGAATAAAATCGCTATGAAGCATGAAAATATTTCACCAAAAGCTGAACCGAAAACAAGTATTTCGCAAAGTTTTTCGGAGTCACTTCCTTTGAAGATCATCAGCACGGTAACCGTAACTGAAATTTTGGCTAAATCTTCTGTGATCTGAATCAACAGGGTCTTGACCGTTTTCCGTTGGGCTGTAAAATATCCGTTTACAGCACTTGCTGCAGACAAAAACGGGAGACCGAATGAAAGTGTTTTCAGGCATAAAGCAGCATTGTCATTTTTTATAAGGTGTTTTGCCGCAGGTTCAGAAAGAAAAAACAGCAGTAAAAACGCGGCTGTTCCGAAAAACAGAGAATATCCGAAACAGCATCGCATTATATTTTCACTACGGTATGAGCCTTTAGCTTCGTTTGCTGAGATAAGCCTTACTGCGGCAAGATTTATTCCTGAAGCGGCTACTGTGCAGGCCGGAATATAGAGTGTATATACTATCTGATACAGCCCCATACATTCAGCACCCGCTTCATTTGAAACGTAAACTCTGAATCCCATACCGATAACTGTCAAAAGTATTGACACCGCTGTGGTTATTATCAAATCTGAAATAAATTTATTTTTCTTCAAAACAGTCAATCCGTTCTTTTTATTTTATTTAAATGATATGACTTTCTGACGAAAATAATTACTTTTGAACAGGTTGATGCCCCACACAAGTGTCGAAACTCATGTGGGGCATCGAGGGGAGAATTTTATGAAAAGAATTTTGAGGAATAAGCGTTATTCGTTTGTTTCAGCGGCTTTTTGAAGAGTGAGTGATATAGTGAGAACATCAACATCTCTGAGAATGGAGAGTTCTACCGTATCACCTGCGCTGTAACCGCCAAGACGTGTGATAAGTTCTTCGATAGTTTTTACTCTTACGCCGTCGATCTTTGTGATGATATCACCGACTTTGAGATCTGTTTTTGAAGCAGCTCCGTCCGGTGTTATCTCTGCAACCACAACGCCTCCGACCGTTGTATCCGTATAACCGGAAATACCTATCTGAGGTCTGTCAACTTTGCCGTGGTTCATGAGCTGTTCCACAATTGGCAGTACTGATTCTATCTGAAGAGCGAAACCGATATTTTCAAAATCGTTTGCGATTTTTATCGTATTGATTCCGATTACCTGTCCGTACAGGTTAAGCAGAGGACCACCTGAGTTTCCGGGGTTGATTGAAGCTGTATGCTGGATCAGATTCAAAGTCAGACCAAGGTCTGCAAATGTGAAGTCGTTTCTGATTGCGGAAACAATGCCGTCAGATGTTGTGTGTGTCAAGGAGGGGTCGTAAGGAGTACCGATAGCAACGATCTGTTCACCTACAACAAGCTTTGAGGATTCACCGAATTCTGCCGGTACAAGGTTTTCAGCGTCTATCTTTATAACTGCAACTTCTGTGTATGAATCGTATCCGATGATCTCCGCATTGTATTCAGAACCGTCAACAAGTCTTACCATAACTGAGGTCGCGGAATCTACAACATGAGCATTGGTTACGATATAACCGTCGGTTGTGTAGATTATTCCTGTTGCAAAGCCTCCGCCTGTGGCTGTTTTTATCATAATATCAACGATACTTGCTTCTACTTTTGCGTATACCTGAGATACGGAGAGTCTGTCTTCTGTTGTGTATGCTGTAAGAGGTGCGTATTCAGGAGTTTGGGGTTTGGGCAGTTTGAACTGTCCGCCATTGTCTCTTATTGCGAGAATTGCTGCAGAGGATGTAAATATACAAAGTGCAAGCAAAACCGCGGTTGCCGCTACCCAGAAGCCTTTTCCCGATCTCTTTTTTGTTTTCACTGTCTCAACGTGGACATTTGATGTTTCAAACGGGTCATTTGTGATGTTGTCATAAATTCCCTGAGTTGCAGCTCTGTTTGGCTGAACTACTTCATACTCAGTGTTTACAGACTGATCTGCGGAAGTTTCAGGGGTTACGTTGTTTTCGTTGTCCATATTGAATTTCCTTTCTGTGGGTAAGTGATTTGTTTCTATAGGTCTATTATATACTAAATTTTCGTGAGTGTCTTAACATAGATGTGTCAGAAATTAGTTAATTTCATTTTTAAGTACAGAATACATTTCCACATCGGAAAGTTCCTTTCGTCCTGTGGAATTCAGATACATATAATTTCTGAAAGTTCCTTCGTAAGACATCCCTATTTTTCCGAGAACTCTTTTGCACGCCTCATTTCCGGAGGCTGTAATGCTGTGGATCCTGCGGAAGTCAAGTTCTGTAAACGCATATAAAATTACCGCTTTGCAGGCTTCTGTTGCGTAGCCCTTGTTCCAGAACTCCTTTGCGAGCCAAAAACCCAATTCACCGTGTTTATGTGTTTTGTTTATGTTATGAATGTTTATCATTCCGATAGGTTCTCCCGTTTCCTCTATCTCAATGGTCCATTCAGTAATATTTCCTTCTTCGTAGCGGTCAAAAACCTGATTGATGTATTCCATCAGTTGGGTTACATCTTCGTGGGGCTGCCAAGGTTCGTATTTTGTAACTTCAGGGTCTGAAGTTGCGCTGAAAAGTGTAATATCAGTAGAGTAGACTCGTCTTATGACGAGTCTCTCTGTTTCTAAAGTCTTAGGTTCTTTTATCATAATCTCAGTCGATGATTCTGGATTCGATTCTGCCCTGAATCATTGTGATGAAATCGTTTACGGACATTGTTCCGATGTCGCCGTCTTTACGGCTTCTTACTGCAACTTCGCCGTTTTCAATTTCTTTGTCACCCATTACGAGCATAAACGGAATCTTTTCAAGCTGTGCTTCACGAATCTTGTAACCTGTTTTTTCGCTTCTTGTATCGTTTTCGACACGGATACCGAGAGCTGTAAGTTTTTTGCAAAGCTCTTCAGCATATTCGTGATGTCTGTCTGCGATAGGAAGGAGTTTTACCTGAACAGGTGCAAGCCATGTGGGGAATGCGCCTGCGTATTTTTCAATAAGAAGTGCGAGGGTTCTTTCGTAGCATCCGATGGATGTTCTGTGGATGATATAGGGGTTCTTCTTTGTGCCGTC
The DNA here is from genome assembly GCA_045637625.1 of Eubacteriales bacterium. Lineage (GTDB taxonomy): Bacteria > Bacillota > Clostridia > Oscillospirales > UBA644 > HGM12619. Next base: position 87,050 of record JAZTZU010000040.1, on the reverse strand, counting down.
TTTATCAACGTATTCCATGCCGAATTTTTCAGCGAGGAGCTGGTCGATCTGGATAGTGATAAGTGTATCTTCTTTGCCGAATACGTTTCTGATCTGAATGTCAAGCTTGGGTCCGTAGAATGCAGCTTCGCCAACGCCTACTTTGTAGGGGATCTCAAGGTGGTTAAGGATCTTTTCCATGATTCCCTGAGCTTCGTTCCACTGTTCTTCTGTGCCGATGTATTTAGCTTTGTCAGCAGGATCCCACTGGGAGAATCTGTAGCTTACATCTTCGTAAAGACCGAGAGTTTTCAGCATGTAAATAGCCATTTCAAGGCAGCCTTTGAATTCCTGTTCAAGCTGATCGGGAGTACACATAAGGTGACCTTCTGAAATAGTGAACTGACGTACTCTGATAAGACCGTGCATTTCACCGGAAGCTTCATTTCTGAAAAGTGTGGAAGTTTCGTTGTATCTGAGGGGAAGATCTCTGTAGGATCTTGCTCTGTTCAGGTATGCCTGATACTGGAAGGGGCATGTCATGGGACGGAGTGCAAAAACTTCGTCGTCCTTTTCTTCGTCTCCGAGAACGAACATACCGTCGCGGTAGTGATCCCAGTGACCGGAAACCTTGTAAAGGTCGCTCTTTGCCATGTAGGGAGTTTTTGTGAGGAGCCAGCCGTTCTTCTGCTCTGTATCTTCAACGAATCTCTGGAGAGTCTGGATGATTCTTGCACCCTTGGGAAGAAGAATGGGGAGACCCTGACCGATAAGATCGGAAGTTGTGAAGAGTTCAAGTTCTCTGCCCAGCTTGTTGTGGTCGCGTTTTCTTGCTTCTTCTACATCTGCAAGATAAGTTTCAAGGTCTGCAGCCTTGGGGAAAGAAATACCATAAATTCTCTGGAGCATTTTCTTTGAAGCATCGCCTCTCCAATATGCACCTGTACACTGTGTGAGCTTGAATGCTTTGATCTTGGAAACATAGTTGAGATGAGGACCTGCGCAGAGGTCAACGAATTCGCCCTGCTTGTAGAAGCTGATTTCTTCGCCTTCAGGAAGATCGTTGATGAGCTCAACTTTGTAGGGTTCGTCTTTCATGAGTTCAAGCGCTTCTGCTTTGGGAAGAACGAATCTTTCGATCTTAAGGTTTTCTTTTGTGATCTTTTTCATTTCAGCTTCGATCTGTGCGAGAATTTCGGGAGTGAAAGCAACATCACTGTCGAAGTCATAATAGAATCCGTTATCAATAGCGGGACCGATTGTAAGTTTTACCTGAGGGTAGAGTCTTTTTACTGCCTGTGCGAGTACGTGAGAAGTAGAGTGCCAGAACACTTTCATTTCTTCAAGATTTTCAATTACCATATTCTTTTCATTGCCTTTCTTTTTGTATTCTGAGGTGGAGATCAGTTCATGATCTCTTCGCCGTTAATAAGCTTGTGCATGTCTTTTACGATTTTATCTATTTTTGTTGAGTACGCGAAGAATCTTCCTTCACCGTCAACTTTGAGGACATATTTTCTCGGTTCTATCTGATAGAACTCAAGAATAATATTTTCACCCTCGATTGGAATATATGTTATTTTGAGGTAAGGTTCGGAGCCTTCCTCAGGTTCATAAGCGAGACCGTCATGTGTAACACCGATTATTGATGTGTAGAAGTTTCTGAACTGCGCCTGATCCACTTTTGTATATGTGTTATACATTACTTCCATATTTTCGCCGCCTTCGGGGTCTGTAATATCGAAGTGATGTCTTTCTCCGTCAACCTCAACAACAACCTTTGCGAGTTCTTTGAGGTATTTGAGATAGATCATTCTCTGGCAGTAAACATCAACGGTGTTTTCCGCTACCCATGCGAGATCGTTTTTGTTTACAGCGTAAATTACCGACTGATCGTCGAACATAACGTATGTTATGTTGTCAACGGTTGCGCCGAGAACATATTTTATTGTTATAAGCTTCGGTTCTCCGTTGCCCTTGGGATCGTAGTATGGGTTTTCAAGTCCCGTAACATTGCTCAATATTGATGAAGTGTCAACCAGAGCTGTTATGATGAGTTCTGTGGGGGTATCAAAACCGTATTTTGTCAGGTTTTCAGCGCTGAGAACGTCTGTTGCGACGTATTCAGCCTTAAGAGCTGCGATTATTTCAATCATACTTTGGATCGGTGTTGAATCGCCTGCGGAAAAGAAGGGTTCTTCAACAATAGTTCCGCCCATGAAACGGATGTCTTTCGCTTCTTCTTCAGTTGTGGTTCTGACAAAAATATTTTCGCTTTCATGAGGTTTGATACTCAATGACTGGAACCCTGTGTATTCAAATTCCTTTGAGATGGATGTCTGATAGTATTGAGTATGGTTTTTTACAAAACGTTCAGAGAAGTACGTATCTGAAAGATAAACGTCATTGTTGGTTGTGTCTCTGAAGTAGTAACCGCCTCCCTGGGGGGCTGCGTCACCAAGGTGGAAGATGTTTTCCCTACCGTCTTTCATTTTTACTGTAATGACAACTGAGGGCTCTTCCAGACCGTATTTGTAAAGTTCTGCGCAATCTGTTTCAATAAGGGCTTCGCATCTGATATTTGCAACACTTTCAAACAGACCTGCTGATGAATATGGCAGCAGGGGAACTTCTGCATGACCGTGGAAATATACGGTTCCTTCTTCGTTTCTGCTGACTTTATATTCACCCGTTTGGTTGGAAACGCTGATATAGTTGACGTTTTCAAGGCTGCAGGTGTATATCTGCAAGGTTTTTCTCTGATATTCGATAGTCAGCTGAGAGTCCGGAGTTTGTTCTTCCGGAATGACCTCGAATGTTGATATCCACATTACTCCCGCAATCGCAGCTCCAAGGAGGAGCAGCGATACGAGGATAAGTATAATTTTCTTTTTAGTTATCATAAGAATTTACGTCTCCTGTGGACAATTATTCCGATGACCGCAAATACGAGGGGTATACCGAATACGAGTCCGAGGAATACTGCTGTGATCTGATATGTCTCTGTGAAGTTGAGAGAACTGAATATCAGCTGAGTGGGCAGAATTTCAGTATCATAACCCTGAGTTGAAGAAACAAGGTATTTGATGAGTTTTATCATGTATTCTGCTGTCTGCTTGTTGTTGCCGTCGATGTTACTCATGAAGTAATCATCGATAAATGAGGTTGAGCCGCAGAGGTAAACGCTTGAGGAATACGGGGTAGTGCCTTCATATCTTGTTTTCTGTGAGAGAACTGACAGATTGAAGGGACCTACAGTATCGCCTTCCTGTTTTTTGAAGTTTTTCCAGTCTGAGGAGCTCAGATTTGTAGATGTTGTAAATCTTGAGAAAGCAGTATCCGCAGTAACTATCATTGGGTAAGTTTTCTTTGCGTCTTTGTTTTCAAATTCTGCATATACAGCTCTTGCCGTACCAAGCTGAATGAACTGGTTGTAGTTTCCTGTTGCAAGTTCTTCCGCTATAACGGAAGTTGCTTCACCGTACTGAACTTTAAGCAGGGGATATACCGCATTTGTGAAAGTATAGCTGTTGCTTGTATCAAAAATACTTTCAGTACCGAGTGAAAGTCCCCATTCAAGGAGATATTCTTCAAGATATTTATTTGCGCCCGTGTTAAGGTCTGTAAATACCATGAGGTGTTTACCCAGTTCTTCATTGTTTGAAAGCCATTCATCAATTTTGTTGATATCGTCGACACTGTAGTCTCTTGTGGGGTTTGCGATAACAAGAATGTCGATATCATAGCCCATGAGAGTGTCAAAATCCTGGATGTTTATAAGTTTTGCATCAAATCCGTTTTCGATAAGGGTCTGTTGGAAATAAGCATGATCGCTTTCTCCGTGTCCCTTGATGAATGCAACTGTCTGGATATCTTCTTTTGTTGTGTAGAGGATACCGGATGTAACACGTCTCTCAAGACCAACGTACTGGAGATCTTCAAAGATAGTGTCCTTGATGTAACGGAATCTCTTTGTTTCGGGACTGTATACAACAAGGAAAATATTTTCGGCTGTTTCAGTACCGTCGTTGAGTGAAATTCCTCTTGATTTGAAGAAATATGGGTTATATCTTGGGTCAATATAGTGGATCGTTATGTTTTCGTTTTCTCGTGCATAGTTGTTGAGAGTTTCGTAGACATATCGTTCCGGTGAAATTGCATTGGATGCTGAAACTGCGGTACTGTAGGCCTGTTCTTCGCCTACAACTATGAGTTCAACAGGGGAGTCAACAGTTTTAAGATATTCGATAGTTTCGGAGTCAAGGGTGAATACCTTTTCTTCCGTAAGGTCAATGCTGAGATTGAATCTTTCTCCCGCAAGTCCTACAGCTACGTTAATGAGGATTATTACCGCAAGAATAAGAGCTGTTGAAACTGTTGTGAGGGAGTTATATTTTATCTTTTTTGTGTTGATCTTTACTTTTTGTTGGGGCTGACCAAGGTCTGCGGAAAGCTGAACATTTGATTTGATTTCAACTTCTGAAAGTTCATGAACTTCAGTTTCCTGAACATTTTCGTTTTTGTCCTTTTTCATATCATCATTCCTTTCTTACATTTGGCCGAAAGATCAGTTCCAGCGGCGTTTTTCGATAACTTTTACTGTAAGGAACAGGAAAATGATCGTAACGCTGAGGTAGTAGATAACAGGGGGCAGACTGATGACACCGTTTGTGAAATCTTCATACTGGGAATAGATATTCAGGTGGATTATTGCTTTTGCAAGCCATGTGGGCATGAATATTGCAAAGAAATCAATTATCATCATCATGAAAAGTACTGCAAAAGATCCTGCAGCCGCTGCAATCTGGTTATCTGTGAGTGATGAGATAAAAATGCCGATAGATGTCATTGCCGCAAGAATAAGGAGTGTTCCTACTGTATTTGTCAGCAATGAACCGTAGTCCATGACACCGAAAGCATCAATTATCAAAACATAAACGATGTTAAGTGCTGTGCATATAAGGAGTATTATGTATGCGCCGAGGAATTTTCCCGCAACAAGAGAGTAAAGACTTATCGGAGAGGTCAGCAGCAGCTGATCTGTTTTGTTTTTCTTCTCTTCGCTGAAAAATCGCATGGATAATATTGCGATTACTACAATATCCACGACAAAAAGCCACATTCCGAAATAGTTGCCGAGGTAGCTTGTGTTCTGCCACACTACAAACAGTGTGAAAACTATAGCCGAAAGGAATGCATAGATCATTATTACGAAATAACCGATGGGGTTCTTAAAGAACGCCACAAGTTCACGCTTCAGTATTGCTGTCATCTGCGATCTCCTCCTTTACTTCTTCGGGAACTTCTTTTTTATCCGCCAGCTGTTTAGCTTCGGAGTTTTTGTTTACGAGCTGGATGAATATATCTTCAAGGGACATGCCAAGAGGTGTTATCATCAGGATATACCAGTTTCTCTTTGCACATTCGTCAAAGAGTATTCTGCGTATATCGACATTTTTATCCGCTTCAACGATGAAATCTCTGGTGCCTTTTTCGTAGCTTCCGACATATTCGACCTTTGAAACGCCGATGAGGGAACCGAGTACTCCTGCAACATCATCTTCTTCGGGTGCTGCAAGGCGGATACCGTAACGGCTGTTGGGACCCATATTTTCGGAAAGCTCATCCGTAAGTGCGTCCATTACAACATAACCTTCATTGATTATGATAATTCTTTCGCAGATCGCCTGAACTTCGGAAAGAACATGGGAACTGAGAATTACTGTTCTTCTTGCTCCGAGACGTTTGATCAGGTTTCTTATCTCAACTATTTCTTTGGGGTCAAGACCTGAGGTAGGTTCGTCAAGGATGAGTATCTCCGGGTCTCCGATAAGAGCCTGTGCAAGACCTACTCTTTGCTTGTAACCCTTTGAAAGGTTTTTGATCATTCTGTTGTAAACGTCTGTGATCTTTACAACTTCGCACACTTCTCTTATGTGTTCGCTTTTTATTTTTACATTTTCTTTTTTTGAGCAGCCTTTGAGGTTATAAACAAAGTTGAGGTATTCCTTTACGGTCATGTCGTGGTAAAGGGGAGGCTGTTCGGGGAGATAACCGATCTTTGCCTTGGCTTCGTTGGGATTTTCCAAAATATCGTAACCTCCGATGGTTATTTTACCTCCGGAAGATGATATGTAGCCGGTTATCATGTTCATTGTTGTAGTCTTTCCCGCACCGTTCGGCCCGAGAAGACCTACTATGTCGCCGCGGTTTATGGTGAAGTTTGCATTGTTTACGGCAATCTTCTTTCCGTACCGTTTGGTAAGTCCGGAAACCGATATCATAGAAAGTTCCTCCTAAATGAGTTTTGTCTTAATTTATACTTGATAAAGTAGATATAATACGCATACCTACTTTATCTGAAATGTTACTTAGTTGTCGAGCAGCTGAATATGGAGTTCTTCGAGCTGTTTGGGATCTACTTCCGCAGGACACATTGTCATGAGTTCCGAAGCATTCTGAACCTTCGGATAAGCAATTACATCGCGGAGGCTGTCGCACTGGAGCATCTGCATAACGAGTCTGTCAAGACCGATACCCATACCGCCGTGAGGAGGAGCGCCGTATTTGAATGCGTCAAGCAGATATCCGAATTTGAGGTGGGCTTCTTCTTCGCTGAGACCGAGAAGTTTGAACATTCTGTTCTGGAGTTCTGGATCTGTGATTCTGATAGAACCGCTTGAAAGTTCGATACCGTTAAGAACGAGGTCGTACGCTTTTGCGCGAACCTTTGATTTATCTGTTTCGAGGTATTCAAGACATTCATCCATGGGAGATGTGAAGGGATGGTGCATTGCAACGTATGTCTGAGTATCTTCGTCGAAATCGAAGAAGGGGAATTCAACGATCCAAAGGAGATTGAATCCTTCGAGTTTGAGCTGAAGTCTGTCTGCTGTTTTGATTCTGAGGAGACCGAGCTGGGAAAGAACGTGGTTGTTGTTTGTGTCAGCGATGATCATTGCAACGTCGCCTTTTTCTACGTTCATTTTTTCGTAGATAGCGTTCATTTCGTCTTCGCTCATGAATTTTGCAAAGGAAGAGGTGTCTCCGTCAGCTGTTCTTCTGATCCATGCAAGACCCTTACCGCCGATACCTTTGACGTATTCTGTCAGCTTATCAATTTCTTTTCTTGTAAGGATTCCTGCTGCATCTTTTGCAACTATACCGCGAACGCTGCCGCCGTTTGCAACTGTGGATGAAAATACTGAGAATCCGCAATCCTTAACGAGGTCGGAAATGTTTACGATTTCCATTCCGTAACGTGTGTCGGGCTTGTCTGAACCGAAGCGTTCCATAGCTTCTTTGTATGTGAGTCTGGGCAGGGGAAGGGGAATATCTACACCGAGAGTTTCCTTGAATACTCTCTGGATGAAACCTTCACCGATCTTAAGAACGTCTTCAACGTCAACGAAGGACATTTCAAGGTCGATCTGTGTGAATTCAGGCTGTCTGTCTGCACGGAGGTCTTCGTCTCTGAAGCAGCGTGCAATCTGCATATATCTGTCAAAGCCTGCAACCATTGAAAGCTGTTTGTAAAGCTGGGGTGACTGGGGAAGTGCGTAGAATCCACCTTTGTGAATACGGCTGGGAACAAGATAGTCTCTTGCACCTTCGGGTGTGGATCTGATAAGCATGGGAGTTTCAATTTCAATGAATCCGTTTTCATCGAAATAGTCTCTTGTAACCTTTGTTACTTTATGTCTGAAAAGAATATTTTTCTGGAGATCGGGACGACGGAGGTCCAGATATCTGTGTTTGAGTCGGAGTTCTTCGTTGCAGTTGGAGTTTTCAACGATCTCAAAGGGCGGAGTTTCAGCTTTTCCGAGAACTTTGAGTGTGTCTGCAAGAACTTCTATTTCACCTGTGGGTAGATTTTTGTTGATGGCGCCTTCGCCTCTGCTTCTTACTGTACCGGATGCTGTGATAACATCTTCGGAGCGGAGAGTATATGCAATATCAAAAAGTTCTTTGTTGAGCTGTTCGTCAAATGTGAGCTGAAGAATACCTGTTCTGTCGCGAAGGTCAATGAAAATAAGACCGCCGAGAACTCTTCTTCTCTGTACCCAACCTGCAACGGTAATCTGTTTGCCGATGTCATTTGCGTTGAAATTTCCGCAGTAATCGGTTCTGTTTATATAAGCCATAATTCTACCTTCTTTATTTTAAATTATCTTATCGTCAGATTTGTGTCTTTGTTTTGTATAATCTTAAGGATGTATCAGGGTTTAACCTTTTTTGATTATTATAGCAAGAGATTCGTCAAGCTTAACTTTCTGTTTTTCTCCGGTAAGCATATTTTTCAGTTCTGCTTCACCGTTTTCTGTTTCGCTGTCACCGATTACAACTGAATATTTTGCAGTAATCTTATCAGCATATTTCATCTGAGCCTTGAGAGAGCGAGCCATAATGTCTGTTTCAACATTTATACCGCAATTTCTGAGCTTTCTTGCAAGAGCGGAAGCACATCTGAGAGCGTTCTCACCGATGGATGCAATGTAAAGATCTGTGGTTGGTTCTGTTCCGAAAGAAAGACCTTCTTCTTCCATAACGGAAACGAGTCTTTCAAGACCGCTTGCAAAACCGATTCCGGGAACATCCATCTTTCCGTCGATTTCTTTTACAAGACCGTCATAACGACCGCCTGCAAGAAGTGCAAGACCTGTTTTATCGTGAATAAGTTCAAATACTGTTCTTGTGTAGTAGTCAAGACCTCTTACGATACCGGGATCTTCTTCGTATTCTGTGCCGCAGTTATTGAGAAGTGTTTTCAGCTCTTCGTAATGTGCACGGCAGTCATCGCAAAGGAAGTCTGTGATAATGGGAGCGTTTTTAGTGATGTTTTTGCAGATTGGGCTCTTGCAGTCAAGGATTCTCATGGGGTTTCTTTCAAGACGGGTGTTGCATGTCTCGCAAAGTTCTTCCTTGTACTGGGAGAAGTATTCCTGCAAAGCTTTGTGGTAGCCTTTTCTGCATTCGGGACAACCGATGGAGTTTATTCTCAATTTTGCACCTTTGATACCGAGGGCTTTTATGAAATCTTCTGCAAGACTGATCATTTCAGCATCTGCTGTGGGTGCGGAAGCTCCGTAAAGCTCCATGCCGAACTGATTGAATTCTCTGTATCTGCCCTGCTGAGGTTTTTCGTAGCGGAATGCAGTGATCTTATAGTACGCTTTTACGGGAAGAGCTCCTGTGAGAAGACCGTTTTCAACGCAAAGTCTTACTGCTGAAGCTGTACCTTCGGGACGGAGAGTCAAAGATCTTTCGCCTTTATCCGTAAATGTGTACATTTCTTTCTGCACGATGTCTGTTGTATCGCCCACGCCTCTCTGGAAGAGTTCTGTTTCTTCAAATGTGGGGAATCTTATTTCTTTGTAGCCTGCGGAACGGCAAATTCTGTCCGCTGTTTCTTCTACGTATCTCCATTTATAGGAGTCTGAGGGGAGAACGTCATGAGTTCCTCTTGGTGCTTTAACTGCCATGGTAATTACCCTTTCATGTGCCTGACGGCATATATTTAAATTCGTTGTTTTACTGCTTTATCAATTTTCGCAGCAGCAGACAGAAAATACGGCTGTCTACTGCGCTGAGTTTTATTTTTTTATTCTGTGTAGTATTCACTGTTTTTTCTGAGCGAAAGACCGTAAACATCTTTAAACTCAAATTCGCCCATTTCAAGAGCTCTTATTATTATATCTGCGGTGGCGATATTTGTGGCTGCGGGAATATTATGCACATCGCATATTCTGAGGAGATTTGAATCATCGTCGGAATCGTTTCCCGAATGAGCAGTATCTCTGAAATAGATTACAAAATCGACCTCATTGTTTGCGATCATAGAGGCTATCTGCTGCGAGCCTCCGTTCGATCTTGCCATAAGCTTTTCAACATTTAATCCGGTGGCTTCTCTGACAACTTTCCCTGTTACTGCTGTTGCGAATATTTTATGTTTTGCAAGTGTTCTGCAATGATTTATACAAAACTGAACCATCAGTTCTTTTCTTTTATCATGCGCCATAAGAGCGATAGTTATCATTTTTTTACCACCTTTCGTTATATTTTCAGTCATTTACCAGAATTTATACAGAGGTACATCCTGTCCGACGATTCTTGCAGCTATGTTTTCAAAGGCTTTTGCTGAACGGGATTTCCTGATATCCGGTGAGATGATTCCTTTGTTTGAATATATCTGGATCTTTATATCTTCGGGAATGAGTCCGAGAAGTCTGACTTCTGTGTTATCAATTATTTCATCAATGTCCGGGGCAAGTCCTTTTTCAATGAGTTTTGGTCTTACTCTGTTTACAACAAGACGGACATCGTCAGTCTTTTCACCGTATATCATTGTCGCAGCTCTTCCTGCATCTCTTATTGCGGTAATATCCGGAGTTGTTATTACAACGGAAGCATTGGAAATTTTAGCCAAAGCTTTTACTGTTGAGTCAATTCCCGACGGACAGTCGATGAGAATGATATCGTAATCATGTTTCATGCCTTTCAGAAGCTCGCACATTCCGTTGATCACTTCTGTCGGATCATCGTTAGGTCCTATTGCCCCTGAAAGAAAATCCAGATTATCAAAAACATTTTTGATAACAGCTTTCTGTTTGTCACAGCGTTTATTTACAATATCTGATGCGTTGAAAAGGACTTCATCCTGAATACCCATTATGATATCAAGATTGCTCATATTTATGTCAGCATCAACAAGCAGAACTTTTTTATCCATTGTTGTAAGATATGCTGCTGCGTTTGCTGAAAAGGTCGATTTTCCTACTCCGCCTTTTCCTGAAATTACAGTTATTATTCTTCCCAAATGTCCCGCCTCCGATGCTGTATATCTTTTTTTCTCTCTGCTTTTCTTTTTTGAAAAACAACATTGCACCTTACATTATATATGATTTTGCGATTAAAATCAAGTCTTTTGTTAAATATTTCGATTTTTTTCTCTGAAATTCTTGCTTTTTACTGTATGAGGGAACCCGAAGTTGTTGCTTCATCGCTGTTATCGGCTCTGAAGTAGTAAGACAATACGTCTTTTACAAGCTCTGCGTTGATTGCAGCTGCGTTTGTTCCGCCGTTTTCGGTTACTACAACAAAAGCTACCTGAGGGTTTTCTATGGGAGCAACGCCTACCATAAGTGCTGTCGGCAGTCCGTTTGAAACTTCCGCGGTACCTGTTTTTACACCGACTGTTACAACATCGAAGTTTTTGAATCCGTCGTAAGCGGAACCTCCTGATACAACGTTTAACCTGAGTCCCTCGATTATTGCGGCAACTGTAGATGATTTAAGGTCGATGTGTTCAAGAACTTCAATCTCTGTTTCCATGATAAGCTCTCCGTTTTCACGGTCTCTTACGGCTTTTATTATATGGGGTTTATATCTTGTCCCGCCATTTGCAATTGTTGCTATTGCGTTTACAAGCTGAAGGGGAGTTACCGCATTATCTGACTGACCGATAGCAGCCATGAGTGTTTCGCCGTACTGCCACTGTTCACCTGCAGATTCACGGTTTTCACGGCTTGCAAGGATACCTTTGCTTTCTCCGTAAAGATCTATTCCCGTTTTTTCTCCGAATCCCAACAGTTTGCCGTATTTCGATATGTTTTCAATGGTAAGCTGTCTTCCCACATCAAAAAAGAAGCAGTTGCAGGATTTCATAAGAGCCTCTTTAACGGTTATTTTTCCGTGTGTCAAGCCGTATTGGCTGTAGAGATAACATGAGGGCTGATATGTTTCGTAGTAGGTATATTTACCTTCACAGAGGAATATTGTATCAGGTTCAATAATTCCTTCTTCCAAGGCCGCAACCGAAACGATTGTTTTGAACGTTGAACCCGGAGGATAAAGACCTGAGATTGCCCTGTTTACATAGGGTCGGAGACCGCTGTTTGTATAGTATGAAAAATCCTGGTTGTATGTTTCGAGATTGTATGTCGGGTATGATGCCATTGAGAGTATCTCGGCTGTGTTTATATCCATAAAAATTGCAGTTGCCGAGGTCGCAGCCTCTTCACCGTTCTGGGCTTTCAGCATTGCAACGATCTTTTCAAGACTTTGCTCCGTGACTTTCTGCATATCTTTGGATATGGTGAGTATCACATCATTTCCCGGTGTTGCCGCAATATCTTCTATGGTGTCAACAACACTTCCTGTTGCGTCACGGACAATGTACCTGTATCCGTTCGTTCCGCGCAGATATTTTTCCGCGTATTTTTCAATACCGTCCTTACCAACATAATCATCGTAAGAGTATCCCTGAGATTTAAGTGTCTCATATTCTTCCGCGTAAATTATGCCGACATTTCCGATGATATGAGAGGCAAAATATTCTTCTGTGTATGTTCTGACGGGCTCCACATTTATGTATATACCCGGAAGATCTTCACCGTTTTCTTTGATTATGGTCGCTGTTTCGATGGATATTTCACTTGCAAAAGTATAATAGTTTGTTGAACCTCTTGCTTCCATTTCGTATCTGACAGCTACTGTTTTCAATGCCTCTTCAACGGGAAGGTCCGTCAGCTTGTAGTATTTTATCAAGGCTTTTACTGTATCTGCAGCTGTGAGGTTTGAGTCTATTTTTTTTGCTGAAAGATATTTATTGAAAGCTTTCACTTTCGAGGCACTTGCCAGAAAATTCTCGTTGTAAATATATGGTTCTGTTTTTGATATGGGGAAAGTATCGTAATAAGCATCGCCTGTTTTATCAAAAATTCTGATCAGGTCACCTATCTGTACGTTCAGAGATTTTACAGCGGAGCGGTCGATCTCAACAGTCATTACCGTTTCGCTCTGAACTATGGGGGAACAGTATCTGTCGAGAATATCTCCTCGTGAGGCTTTAACTGCGGTTTTTGTGATAACACTGTTCCTCGAACGCTCTGCATACTCCTCTCCGTCAATGAGCTGGAGTTTTATAAGCTGAAGAACAAATACTGCGCAAACTAAGATGAAAATGGCAAAAACCACATAAATGCGGGGTCTTTTTTCTACCATTGTCTTTTCCGTTTCCTTTCTCGGTCAGGGGATGTGTACCAGTAGATGAATTTTATCATAAAATATATAAGTATTGCAAACGGTATGGAAAGAAGTATTTTCGGAAGCATGATATATAACAGTACTGATATCAGATCTGCGTCATTCAAAATTATGTAGAAAAAGCCTCTTAGACCTCCGAAAATGATAATAGATGCTTCTGCAATAAGCAATGTGCTGACAAGCCCCTTTGACAGCGTGACTTCCGCCAGCAATCCTGCAACTATGCCCGTTATCATGAACACAAGAGCCTGAGAGCCGAAAGCCGATCCGCTTGCAAAATCGCATAAAAGTCCGAAAATAAGTCCGAATATCGCTCCAAACCGTTCTTTTTCCCAAATTCCGATGGCTGCGATTCCGCACAGCACATATTGCGGCGATACCCCGAATACTGTCACAGGGCGAAGCACTGCTTCAACAAAAAAAAGAAGGAGAAAGCACAGAGAATATAAAAAGCTTTTTTTAATCACTGTACTTCATCCTTTCCGAAAATTTAGTTTATTCGACTTCTGTCGATGCGTAATTTATTGAAATATATACCATGTTCAAATTTGTGAAGTCAACAGCCGGCTGAATTACCGCATATTTTGTCAGGCCGTTGTCGTCTATGCTGATATCCTTGATCGTTCCTATGATGATCCCTGCCGGATAAAGGCCTCCCAGACCGGAAGTTTCAACGAGATCTCCGCGGATCGCTGTAGAGTTTTTGTTGAGGTAAGAGAGTTTGCACAAACCTTTTGCCTTCAGCTCTATAGTTCCCTCTGTCATTGCGGTATCTTCTGTCCGTGAGATCATAGCGCCAACGGCTATCTGTGGGTCGGTAAATGCAACAACTGTTGCCCAGTTGGGTCCAACTTCCCGAACTTTACCTACAAGCCCTGTGGACGCAATGACAACATCCTTTTCCTTTATCCCCGAAAGATATCCTTTGTTTATTGAAAATGTGGAGTTCCAGCCGTCTGTCGAAACAGAGACTACCTGTGCCGCCACAAGTTCGAGAGGTTCTGTTGTTTTTAAAATATTTGTAAGCTGTTCAAGCCTGCTGATCTCGACTTCCAAAGAATACGAGTCTTCCAGCCTTTTTTTCAGCTCTGAATTTTCTTTTTTTAATGATTCGTTTTCTTCAAGTAATTTTTCGTATTTTGTATATGCAGCAAAAAAGTTTGATACCCCATGTTTTATGTTTGTGCCCAAGGTTGTGAAAGGGGTAGTTATCAGTCCTACGATGGTTCTGTGAGGCATAACTCCGCCGTCAACAGCAAGATTAAGCATAAATCCCGCAAGAAAACAGGAAATTATTATTAGTACCGCAAAAAATCGGCTTCTGAAAAAATTGTTCATCGGTGGTGATGCCTCCTTTCCCATAGTTTATTTTCGTCAGACTGTAGCTGCCCGTTTAAGATCTCCGAGAAGTTCAAGAGCTCTTCCGGCTCCCACAGCAACACTTTCGAGAGGGCTTGCCGCGAGTTCTGCCCTGAGACCTGTTTCTTTGAATATAAGTTCGCTCCAGCCGTCAAGCATTGAGCCTCCGCCCACAAGAACAATTCCGTTTTCTATGATATCTGCCGCAAGTTCCGGGTCGATCTTTTCAAGGGTCATTTTAATTCCGTCAATAATGTTGTAAACGGTTTCCATAATAGCTTCACGTACGTCATCCGATGATACTGAAACACTGAGAGGGAGACCTTCGATAAGATCTCTTCCGCTGACTGTCATGAAATCCATGACTTCCTTTTCTGTGACGGAGCCGAGATGTATTTTCAGTTCTTCGGCAACCTGGTCTCCGATCAGGATATTGTAATTTTTACGTATAAAAGAAATGATATTTCTGTCCATTGTAAGACCGCAGTCATCAAGGGTTGTTTCCGCAACGATTCCACCAAGGGAAATTACGGCAATCTCAGTACTTCCGCCTCCGATGTCAACGATCATGTGACCTTTCGGTTCAAATATCGGAAGACCGCATCCGATAGCCGCTGCCAGGGGTTTTTCGATCATAATAACTTTTTTTACTTTTGCCGAAACGACAGCATCTTCAACAGCTCTTCTTTCAACGGGAGTCGCTTTGTACGGCACTGTTACCACTGCGGTTATTGAACCCCAGCTCTTCTTGGTTGTTTTTATATATTCTTTCAGCATCAGAGAAGTTTTTTCAAAGTCCGCGATTACTCCGTTTTCCAACGGTCTTGCCGCAACAACTGTGTCGGGAGTCCTTCCCAGCATCATTTTCGCTTCTCTGCCAACAGCCATTATCTTGTCTGAAAAACTTTCAACAGCTATGGCTGACGGTTCATTGAGAACAATACCTCTGTTTTTGTTGTATATAACAGTATTCATTGTTCCGAGATCTATGCCTATATCGTTTGCGCCCATTTACATAACCCCCTTTTCGGTAAGCATTTTATCAAGCAGTGACAGGGGAAGTCCTACCACGTTGAAATAACATCCGCAGATCTTTTCAACAAAGCGTGCTGCATAACCCTGGATCCCGTAAGCACCTGCTTTATCTGCATGTTCATTGGTATTTAAATATTTTTCTATATCTGTTTGGGAAAGCTCTTTGAAGTAAACATCCGTTGCTGAAACCTCGGTTAATGAGCCTTTTTCATCCTGTACTGTAACTCCCGTATATACGGTATGTTTGTTTCCGGAAAGCAGCTTCAGCATCTGCTCGCTTTCAGCTCTGTCGGAAGGCTTTCCCAATATTTTTCCGTTAATACTAACAACTGTGTCTGCTGCGATAATGCATTTTTCGGGATGCTTCTGCCATACATCGTCAGCTTTTATTCTGGAAAGTTCCGCTACCAATTTTTCAGGGTCTTCTATTCCGATATTTTCATCTGCGTCAGAAGGTTCAACCGTGAATATCAGTCCTATCTGAGCCATAAGCTCTTTTCTTCTCGGAGATGCGGATGCTAAAATGATTTTACTTTCCACTGTATCAATCCTCGTTGATTATATTGAGAAATCTGCGGTATTTTGCAGGATCTTCTGTTTTGAGTTTCCGCAGTCTGTCAGCCACATAAATAAACATTGCGTCTTCATCTTTGAACCCCAAAAGAGTGGATGTTTTTTCTGCGTCTATTTCATAGGCTTTGCATATCTTGTATATAACGTCAGAAGATGGAAACGGCTTGTGCCCCGATCTGGGGTCATGGCCGTTTTCCAACTCCGAAAGATATGTATGACTGATTCCGATTATTGCACTTGCTGCCCGAAGACTCAAACCTCTTTTGTTTCTTTCGTTCTGCAGCATTTCGCAGAAATCTTTGTTCATTTTTTTATCCTTTCAATGTTGAGGCGTATTATTCCTCGTCGTTCCAGTTGTGGTATGTGTTCTGAACGTCGTCGTTGTCTTCAAGAACTTCGAGAAGTTTATTCATATTTTTGATATGATCTTCGTCTGTAAGTGTGATGTAGTTTGAAGGCACCTGTTCAACTTCTGCGGAAAGGAATTCGTAGCCTTTGCTTTCAAGGAATTCTCTTACGGATGAGAAGTTTTCGGGAGTGGTGTATATTTCGTATACATTTTCTTCAATAACAAAGTCTTCAGCTTCAACTTCCATGAGCTCTTCCATGAGTTTTTCTTCATCGTCATATTCTTCTTTGGATATTACGATAACGCCTTTTTTGGAGAACATCCAGTTAACTGAACCTGTCTGACCGAGGTTGCCGCCGTATTTGTCGAAGTAGTGACGGAGGTCGCCTGCTGTTCTGTTTCTGTTGTCTGTAAGAGTTTCAACGATTACGGCAATACCTGCGGGGCCATAGCCTTCGTATGTGATTTCTTCGTAAGAAGTGTTGTCGCCGTCGCCTGCAGCTTTTTTGATAACTCTTTCAATGTTATCGTTGGGAACGTTGTTTGTCTTAGCCTTTGCGATGATATCTTTGAGCTTAGAGTTTGAAGCAGGATCAGGACCGCCTTCTTTAACTGCCTGAGTGATCTCACGGCCTATTTTTGTGAAGACGCTTGCTTTCTGAGCATCTGACTTCTCTTTTTTGTGCATAATGTTCTTCCATTTTGAGTGACCTGACATAAAATTATATTCCTCCAAAATTTAATTAAGTAAAATTATTGACATGATTTATTTATTCCCGAACGCGGAAATGAAAATTACCGGAATCGTCCAGAGCAGATTGAACAAAAACAGCCACAGTCCGGTAACATATGTGGGCGCAAGGAACAGGGCTATTGCTGTAAGTACAAGTCCGAAGCCCACACTTGCCTGTTTTGTGAGTATGCAAAGGTCGATTATATGCATAAGGTTTTTCGCCTGTTTTACAGAGGACAAAATACCGATGGCATTTTTGGTTGTTATCATTACGGGCAGATTGTTTCCGTCTGCAATGCTGTCGCGGATATCTGAGATAAGATTTACTTCATCCGCATCGGGTACGATTATTTTTGTCGTCTGAAGGTCATAACGCTTCTGTACCATTGTTTCTGTTATGACGCAGTCATTCGTCTCGACGATAATGTTGAAGTCTTCTCCCACATTCTCAGCCGCCTGTTTCATTGCCGGATCGAAATTATAGGTGAAGAGTATGTATGCTGCGATCTCTCCGTTTATTGCGAGATAGAGCATGTTTTTGTTTTTTGTGACCATTGCCGCTTCGGTTTCCTGGGGAAGCGGTGTTATGTCGGAAGCAAGAAGCAGATTTCTGTTTCCGAGAAGGACTTCGTCTCCGTATATCGTTGCCGTGATGCCGTAGTTTTTCATATATCTCCATTCATCAACGGGAGGGAGACGTTTTTTTGGACATGAAACCATTTTCATGAAAGCTCTTTTCAGCGGTGTGTCCGCTCTGAGGAGAAGTGCCGCAGTATATTCAATGGCTTCCGTCATGTACATTTTGTTTCTGAATCTGAATTTGTTTATTTTTACGCGTTTCGGTGGGAAAAGCTCCACGTCGGTAACCACAAGTGTCTCAATATCTTTGAGTGCGTCTATTGAGTGGTATCCGAGAAGCAAACTTCCAAGTTTTCTCAAACGTCGCTGTGTTGCAATGTACGGCAAAACAAAGGATGTTTCACTTGTGAATGAAGCTGTGATCGCAAAGAGTGATACCAGCGCCAGTGCGAATCCTCCGAATCCGTTGAATATTGCCATTACACCGGACAGGATCAACGCAAGACCGGCAGCAACGGGTACGAAATATCTGCTTTTTGATTCTGACGGATCTCCTTCATAGGATGTATCGAATACATTCGGGAAATTTACGACAGGATTTACCATGCAGACCTGTTCCACATACCGTTTTGTGAGACTTATACGTTCAGCGCTGACTTCGTACATTTTATCTTTTTTGATCATGTTAAGGTTGATCACTATTTCATTTACGTAGAGCAGTTTCATCAGCATAGAGCAGAAAACAGAAAGGAAAATTACCCAGGAAACTGTCTGCGAAACCTGCCCACCGTCGATTATCTGATATAAGCTGTGTACTGCCGCTGCAACAACTGCCAGAGAATTGAGACTGTCATTGGATGGCTGGAGTCTGAATACGGAGATAATACCGTCGGAAAATTCGTTGAGACAAATTATGAAAAGTATTATCGCACAAACGAGCCCTGTGATGCCACTTACTATTGCAGGCAAGGAGAGAAGGGACAGTATAAACATCACACATGCAGTAACTCCTGCAGCGATGGTTTTTACGCTTATAGAATCTCTTGTCGACAATGCTGCTGAATATTGCTCGTTGAATATTTCATCGTTCATTACAGATCAAAGCCTCCGGACTTTGCGTCCTTGATGTTTCTCTGTCTGAGGGCCTCGTACATTGCAAGAGCTCCCGCAACGGAGATATTGAGCGAGGTTATTTCGCCTTTCATGGGGATACGCATAAGATAGTCACATTTTTCGCAAGTGAGTCTGGAAATTCCTTTTCCTTCGTCACCGAGAACTATTGCCGCAGAACCTGTGAGGTCTGTTGAGTAAAGTTCATCTGATCCGCTTCCGTCTGTACCGTATATCCAGACACCGTTGTCCTGAAGCATTTTTATTGTGTCGTTAATATTTGTAACTCTTGCGATATTTACATATTCACAAGCTCCTGCCGCGGATTTGAATACCGCAGAGGTCATACCGCATGAGCCTCTCTTGGGGAGAATTATTCCGTGAACGCCTGATGCGTTTGCTGTTCTGATTATTGCACCCAGATTTCCGGGGTCGTTGATACCGTCAATTATGAGGATAAGAGGTTTTTCGCCTTTTTCTTCCGCATATGCAAGGATGTCTTCAACTTCGCAGTATTCAAATTCTGTTGTCAATGCAAGAACGCCCTGATGGTTGCCGTTGCCTGACATTTTATCGAGTTTTGCTTTTTCCGCTTCAACTACGACAATGTGTTTTTCTTTCGCCATAGCAATTATCTTTGTAACCGAGCCTTCTCTGTCACCTTTGAGAACAAAAAGTTTGTCCACTGTTCTTTCGGAACGGAGCAGTTCCATTACGGAATTTCTGCCGAAAACTGCATTTTCGCTGTAATCACTGCTTATTTCAGTGCGGATTCTTTTATTTACCTTTATCGGTCTGTCGTTTTTTCTTACTGACTGACCGTTTATGGATTTCTTTTTCGGTTTTCTGTCGTACATAACTCAATGTCCTTTCATTACATGGATTCTACGGAGTCGATAGCCAAAACGTCAAAGTGTTTGAGAAGCATTTTTCTTGTGAGTCCGCAAAGTGTGATCCAGGAAGCTTTCTTTGTTTCATCTGCTTCGTTGATGATGTGGTTGTCGTGATAGAATCCTGAGAAGAGGGAGGCAAGCTTATAAGCGTTATCGCAAACGTAGTTAGGTGCTTTTTCGTTGAATGAACGCATGAATGCTTCACCGCTGAGGATAAGGTTGAGGATAAGTTCTCTTTCCGTATCGGAATAGATACCTGAAATTTCGGTAGCATCAGCACCCTCTGTCTTTTTGAGGACGGAGTTGATTCTCGTTACGGTGTAAAGGAGATAAGTACCTGTTTTTCCTTCAAATGAAAGGAATTTATCAATATCGAAGATATAGTCTTTTGTTCTGTGGTTGATGAGATCGCCGAATTTAACGGCTGCAATACCTACTTTTTCAGCTGTAGCTTTGCGTTCTTCCGCAGAAACGAATTCTGATTCTTTCATCTTTGCTTCAGCTGCATCTGTAACTGTTGTGAGAAGGTCTGAAAGTCTCATTACGCCGCCGTCTCTTGTTTTGTAGGGCTTTCCGTCGCTTCCGTTCATTGTTCCGAATCCGAGATGTTCAAGTTCTGTGGATTCAGGTACTATACCGCCTTTTTTCGCACAGCGGAATACCTGTGTGAAGTGGAGGGACTGACGTTTGTCAACAACATACCATATCTTGGATGGATGGAAATCTTTTTCACGCTGAATGATAGTTGCAAGGTCTGTAGTTGCATAGATGTTTGAATTGTCTGATTTTTTGATGATAACGGGAGGAATGTCTATTTTGTCTCCGTCTTCGGCAACATCTACTACCTGCGCACCCTCGCTTTCTCTGAGAAGACCTTTCTCTGTAAGGGTTTTTACGAGTTCGTCAACATACTGTTCTGCGTCACTTTCGCCGTACCAGAGATCGAAGTCAACATTAAGTCTGCCATAGTTCAGCTTAAGGTCAGCAACTGAAACACGCATAATTTCTTTCCAGACAGCGATGTATCCCGGTTTGCCTTTCTGGAGTTCTGCGGTGATTCTGTGGGCCTTTTCTGCAAATTCTTCGTTTTCCTTGCTCTTTTTGCTTGCAAAGGGGTAGATTTCATTAAGGTCATCAACATTGAGTTCGGGAACTTTTTCTGTTTCGGGATCAAAATCTTCTTTGAAACAGCACCATTCGGGATGTCTTTCGTTGAGTTCTGCAATTACAAGACCGATCTGGAGACCCCAGTCGCCCATATGAACGTCACCCACAACATTGTAGCCGAGGGTTCTTGCGATTCTTTTAAGGGATTCACCAATGATAGCGGCTCTGAGATGACCGATGTGGAGGGGTTTTGCAACGTTTGCGCCGCCGTAGTCGATGACCATAGTTTCTCCGACACCGGGTGTGGGAATACCAAGGTTTTCATCTGCGAGAACTTCGTTTGCTGCTTTTGTCAAAAACTCATCGGTGAGTGTGATATTTATAAATCCGGGACGAACTGCGTCAACAGCTTTGAATTCGCTGTCCTGACGGAGTATTTCTGCGATTTGTTCCGCAATCATAAGGGGCGCTTTTTTGTAAAGTTTCGCACCCTCGAAGGATCCGTTGCACTGGAACTGGCAAAGGTCAAATCTGTCGGAAACAGAAACCTGTCCGAGACGGCGTTCATATCCGCACTTTTCAAATGCGTCGGATACTTTGTTTGTAAGATGTTTTATAACTGATTCCATTGAATCTTCATTCCTTTTTTATTTTCTGTATGTTAAGTAATTATATTCTTATTTATTTGTCGAGCCGAATCCGCCTGTTCCACGTTCTGTGGAGGAAAGCTCTTCACATTCTTCGATTGGGAACTGCGTGCATGGAGTAAGCACCAGCTGGGCAAATCTTTCTCCCGGTCGGATCGTGTGCTTGACTGAGGAGGTGTTTGTGATGAACACCATAAGTTCACCTCGGTAGTCGCAGTCAATGACTCCTACGCTGTTTGCAAGGGTGATACCGTGTTTTGCACCGAGGGAAGACCTGATGTAGATAAGCCCCACATAACCTTCCGGTATTTCTACGCAGATTCCCGTATTCAGCTTTTCGATCTCTCCGGGGATAAGAGTTATTTCTTCGTCTCCGAAATATGTCAGATCGAGACCTGCTGCACCTTTTGAGGCATAAAACGGCATAGGAGGTTTTTCTCCGTTGCGTTCAAGTCTTTTTATTTTCAGTTTTGGGGACATCATCTGTAATACAGTCCTCTCGTCAGATTTTTCATTTCTCTTTCCGCTTCTCCTGCACCTGTGTAAGCGTTTATCACATCTTTCACTTCTGCTTCAGTTTCGTCTGTAAAAAGAAGTCTGCCGAAAGCGAGCTTCGGAAGCTCTTTATCCGCAAGCCACAGTTTGTCAGAGTTCCAGATTTCATTGGAACAGTCATAACCGCAGGTCACAAGGAAATTTTTGTTCATTCTGTCTTTTAAATAATAAGGTTTATTTTTATTTTCGCAGCCGTGACCGTTGCCTTTGATGCAGTTCCTCATTGTCATGAACGGGAGTCTTCCGTAAACGAGTATGCCCGTTGTACTGTCTGCAAGGTCCTGGATCTTTCTCATACTCAGTTCAAATGAAAGGGTCACGTTTTTCAGTCCCATATCAATGTATGCGTCTCTTGAGTGGGCGTTTGTCACATTCAGACCGGTGTCTCCGTAAAGGTTTGTATCATAGCCGCTGAGTGCATAAATATGTCCGATATTTCCGCAAAGAAAGTCGGAGATTCCCATATTCAATGCTGTTTCTATGAGGCTTTTGACTTCGCGGCGGTTTTCGTCACGAATTATCATGGGCAGGACTACGCCCGTTTTGCTTTCGTAGAATTCAAAGAGTTCTCTGAATTTCTTTTCTTTAACGGAAGTCAATGGCAGCCAGACCTTTGAAAGTCTATCATCCATGACCGCATTTTTCAATACCGTGTATTGAGCTTCGAGTTTTGTGTTTTCCGCTTTGGGATAAACTTTTCTTTCGGGAATTTTAAGTGTAAACGATCCTGTTTTTATATTTTTCATCGCATCAAGACTGTTTATCAACTGTCTTCTTGCGTCGTTTATTTTTGAAGCGGGAATAAAATTATCTTTTGTATCGCAAACCAGACTTCTTAGTTCATAAGGAGTTCCGCCAAGACGGTTCAGGTTCTTTTTCAACTGCTCTTCTCCTGTGGGGGCATTTGCCGCAGGTTCTCCGGTTACGGAAACTTCCGAAGAATGATTTTCACTGTCTGTTGCGGAAAAAATTATATTTCTGTTTTCGTCCGCTTTAACTGAGAAGTCAATATAAAATCTTTTGTATTCCTTTTTTTGCTGAACGTACGGTGGAACAGATTCGTTTTCTTTTCTTGTTCCGAACATTGCCTTACCTGTCCGGTTCAGAAAATATCCGTCTGTGAACCCATCTCTGCTGAAAATTTTGGCAAGTTCCTCTTTTTTGCTTTCGGTGTAGGGTTCTCCCCGTTTTGCATCTGCGTAGGCTGCTGTGACGGAACCTACATATGATTCACCTTTCATACGGCCTTCGATTTTTAAAGAGGATATTCCCATTTCTTCGAGGTCTTTTACATATTCCAGCAGGCAGTTATCTTTCAGGCTGAGAGTATATCCTTTTTCGTAGGGGAGACGGCATGGCTGGGCGCAAGCGCCCCTGTTTCCGCTTCTGTTTCCGATAACAGCGCTCATTCTGCACTGTCCGCTGTAGCAAACGCAGAGAGCCCCGTGAACGAAAACTTCGAGTTCTATAGGTGAGTTTTTTGCGATATATTCCATGTCCTTTCGGGACAGTTCTCTTGCAAGAACTGCTCTGGTGAATCCCATTTCAGCAGCTTTCAGTACTCCGTCAAGGTTTCCTATTGACATCTGAGTACTTGCGTGGAGGGGAACTGTTCCCAGGGTACATTTTTTCAATGCTTCCGCCAGACCTATATCCTGAACTATGAACGCGTCAACACCGATGTCTGTTAATTTTTCTGCGAGAGTCAGAACCTGCTTGAACTCATTGTCATAAATGAGCGTGTTGAGGACGGCATAGACCTTAACACCGTTCTTTTTACAGAGTTCTATGCCGTTCTTAAATTCTTCATCGGTAAAATTCTGCGCATTGACACGCGCGTTGAATTGAGGCGCACCCATATACACCGCGTCTGCACCGTTTTCAACGGCAGCTTTCAGCGCGGCGTATGAGCCTGCGGGAGCAAGTATTTCCATATCAGATTATTTTTTATTGGAGAGTTCGATTTTGAGGGTGAGAAGTTCGTCCTTGAGTCTTTCAGACATACGTCGAGCTTCGTCTCTTTCTGCGATAGCTTTTGTTGTGTCGTCAAGGTAATCTTTGAGCTGAGATCTCATATTGTCTGTACCTGTTTCGAGTTTAAGAAGTTCATCCGCAAGATCCATCGCAACGAGGAGTGCTGCGTTTGTGAGGGAGACACTGGGATTGACAGAGGTGATCTCCTTGATTCTTCTGTCAACTTCTTCTGCAATCTTATTTGTGTATTCCGCTGTTTCGGAAGAGTAAAGGGAAAGGTCGAATCCACCGATTCTTACTGTGTATACGTTCTCCATAATGTTACTCCTTTATGTATGTTTTATTCTATGTGGAAGACGGGTTTACAATCATATCTTATAATAGCACAAATTTTGAGAAAATGCAATATGTTTTCGTAAAGAACCCCGATTTTTTCGGCTAATTTTCAAAATTATGCCCGAAACCTCTTGACATATCTCGTAAATAGTGTTATAATTTATCCGTGAAAATAATTACTTGCCGAAAGAATGAGGAGGATTATTATGAATATTGAATATATGAGAGCTACCGCCGCTGATTATGAAGATGTTGTCAGCGCTGCGGATTATGGTTTCGGACATTCTCCTGAAGAGAATTTTTTCAGAACCATTCAGCCTAAACTTTACAGAACAGATGATACCATGGACAGTCATTACATCGTGCGTGAAGAAGGTAAGATTGTCGGACTTCTTTGCGCTTATAATGCTGATATGGATATTATGGGGAAAAAGCTTCGCTCATGCGGAATCGGAACTGTCTGTGTTTTGCCCGAGTACAGGAGCCGTGGGTATATGAAAGGTCTGATGAAATATGCGGAAGACCGTATGCTTGAGGACGGTGTGGATTTCGCGATTCTCGGCGGAAGAAGACAGCGCTATGAATATTTCGGATATACTGTTGCCGGAACAAATATGTGCGCTTATTTCAGAAAGCAAAATGCCGTTTACCTTTACGGGAAAAATGCCGATTTCGGATACCGTTTTGCGGATGTTGACCGCGAAGACACAGAAACACTTGATAAAATATATGATCTTTATATGAGTAAGCCTATGAAGGTCCTTCGTCCAAGGCATAAATTCTTTGACTGTATCTGCAATGAAGGGGCAAGGATAGTTGCTATTACTAAAGACGGAGAGTTTAAAGGGTATTTGGGACTTGTCAAAAATAACATAAACACCGATGAGATAGAACTTTTTGATTTTTCTGAATTCGGTCATGTTCTTAACGATATGATGCGTTTTTACGGAACCGATAGTGTGAATGTCGGATTTGTTGAATACTGCAACGAAGAAAAGGCAAACTTTTTGATGCATAATTCTGAGGGGTACGGTATAGGTTGCATAGAACTTATTATGATACTGAATTTTAAGTCAGTACTGGAAGCCTTTCTTTCTGTCAAAGCTTCAGTGAAGAACCTCGTTGACGGCGAATGCAGTTTTGAAGTTGAGGGTCATAAACCCTTCAAGATTACGGTTAAAAACAACTCGGTTTCTGTTGAAGATTTCAACGGTGAGGCAGATGTTAAGATGCCGTATCTTGTTGCTGTTCAGAAGTTCTTTTCGCATGGTGGTTCTAATTTCAACCTCGGAGTCAGATTACCCGCCGTTGCGGAATCATGGTTCCCTGCGCCTCTTTGGTTTACACCACCGGATATGGTTTGATTTTAAAATTTTTTCGGAGAGACCGATTTATACAAAACGGTCTCTCTTTTTTTATTCTGTTTTATTATTTTGTGCCGAAAATTCTGTCGCCTGCATCACCGAGACCGGGAACTATGTATCCGTGTTCGTTGAGTTTTTCGTCAAGGGCTGCGCAGTAAACTTCAACATCGGGGTGATCTTCGTTGAGTCTTTCAACTCCTTCGGGAGCTGCAATGAGGTGAACACTCTTAATATTTTTTACACCGTAGTTTTTAAGGAACTGAATAGCTGCGGAAGCACTTCCTCCTGTTGCGAGCATGGGGTCAACCAAAAGAACATCTCTTTCGCTGATATCTGAGGGAAGTTTGCAGTAATATTCAACGGGGTTGAGAGTTTCGGGGTCTCTGTAAAGACCGATATGTCCGACTTTGATTGCCGGGATAAGGTTAATTATTCCGTCAACCATTCCGAGACCTGCTCTGAGGATAGGAATAACAGCCATTTTTTTGCCTGCAAGCATTTTGCCTTTTGTCATAGCTACGGGAGTCTGGATGTCGATTTCTTCAAGGGGAAGATCTCTTGTGACTTCATAGCACATGAGCATGGATATCTCGCTTGCAAGTTCTCTGAATTCTTTGGAACCTGTTTCAACTTTTCTCATAATGCTGACTTTGTGCTGAATAAGGGGATGGTTTGTAACGTTAACCTTCATTTTTATTGCCTCATTTCTGTATTTTGATCTGTTTTTTTATTTTGAAAACATATTGATTCTGCGTTCGTGTTTGTCTCCCATGAAGTCTGTTTCGAGGAAGACTTTCATTGTTTCAAATGCCAACTCTTCGCCGATGGTTCTTGCACCCATGCAGAGAACATTTGCGTTGTTGTGCTGACGTGTAAGTCTTGCAGTGAATTCGTTATGACAGAGAGCTGCTCTGATGTGTTCATGTCTGTTTGCTGCCATACTCATTCCTATGCCTGTACCGCAGATGAGAATTCCTTTCATTTCAGGGTTATCTTTAATCGTAAGGCAGAGTTTGTTTGCAAATACAGGATAGTCACAGCTTGCTGTGGAATCTGTTCCGCAGTCAGTAACTTCGTAATTGTTTTCGGTAAGGTATTTTTTGATTTTTTCCTTCAGATCATAGCCTGCATGGTCGGAGGCTATAACGATTTTTTTAGTTTCCATTTTTTATTCCTCTTTCTTTTTCAAGTCTTTCTCTTTCAGCTTGGGGAAGACGAAGATATTCCGGTACAAGCTTTTCATGGGAGGTTTCTTTGAATCCGCAATTTTTTGCTGCGTTGTAGATTCCGATACCTCTTACGAATCTGAAGTCTCCTTCAGCCGCCTGCGGGGTGAAATTTCGTTCTTCGCAGAATTTTTTGAAAAGTTCCGTTCCGTCGCCTGTGATAAATATATCTTTTCCGTTTATCTCATTGAAAAGCTCTTCACAGCTTATCTGTCTGTCCTCTGTGATGCGTTGGGCTTTTCCGTTCCGGATCATGAAATTTGCGTTATAAAGCATTCCGCGTCTTGCGTCCATAACGGCACAAACGAGTCCGTCGGAAGTTCTGTTGTATGCAAGGGCTTCAAGGGTTGATATTGCAGTACATGGAATATTTCTGTCAAATGCGATGCCCTTGATCGTTGCAGCTGAGATCTTGACTCCGGTAAAAGACCCGGGTCCCACCGTCAAGGAAATATTTTCAATATCAGCTATTGTCAAACGGCTTTCTTCAAGGATTTTTTTTATCGAGGGCAACAATGTCTGACTGTGGTTCAGTCCGTTGTTTATGAGAATATCTGCGAGAATGCTGTCATCTTTTATGACGGAGCAAGCGCATGTTATGGATGATGTGTCAATGCAGAGTGTTGTCATTTTTCTACTTCCTTAATCGGGAATTTCTATGTTTCTTTCGTTGTCTCCGCTTCCGTAGGAGAATTTCAGATGAATACATTTTCTGTCTGTGATATCGGCGTTTCCTGCCCACTCAACAAACACTATGTCACCGTCGTTGTCGTAAAAACCTACGGAGAAAAGGTCATCTTCGTCCATTATCCTGTACAGATCGTAGTGGAGAATTTTTATGTTATCGGTTATATATTCGTTGCATAGCGTGAAAGTCGGGCTGGTTACCGCATCTGAGTATCCGAGAGCCTGTGCGCATCCCTGGACAAAAACGGTTTTTCCCGCGCCCATTTCACCGTCGAGGCATACCGTGTCGCCTTTTTGGAGTTTTGATGCGAATTTTCTGCCTAATTCAGCGGTTTCTTCCGGTGTAAAAGTTGTATATTTCATCGGTTATCCTTTCATTTTCAGACTGTAATGAGTCCGCAGAGCCAGAATACAAAGGGGATCGTAACTATATTCAGCAATACGCATATGAAGGTCAGGGAATTCCCCAATTCGTAGTCCAGTCCGTATTCTTTGTAGAACATTGTCATTGAGATGCTTGGGGATGCGGCATAAACTACCGTCAACACTCCAAGATATTCTTCTGTGAAAAGTCCCGTAAGCTTTGCGATGACATTTACTGTTATCGGGATTATGAACAGTTTCAGCGGTAAATAGAGATACATCAGCTTGTGCTTGAAAAGTTCTTTGACATTGAGATTTGTAAGAGACATACCGAGGTATATCATTGCAAGGTATGAAAGTGCGCTGCCTAATTTTGTGAACGGACCGAGTATCAGAGACGGCAGGTTCACACCGCAGAATTTAAGCACAAGGCATACAACATAAGTTGCCATTATGGGGTTTATGCTGAATTTCCCCTTTTCCTTTTCTATTCCAAGAACCTTTCTTCCCCCTGCGGAGACGTAAGATACGCCTGTTGTCCAGGTGATTATGTTTGATCCGAGGGCAAGTATTGTGCAGCTCAAAGCACCTGAGTCTCCGAAAAGTTCCTGGCATACCGGGACACCCATGAATATGCTGTTGACTGTATATGTAATAGCCACAAATACGTATTTTCTTTTGTCTTCAAGCTTCAGCAGTTTTGTTATGAGTATTCCCAGAAGCATTGTTGACTGTGTAAAGATCAATCCACCCAAAAATAAAGGGAGTCTGTCTGTCAGCTGTTCGATGGTTACATCGTTTGACAGCAGTTTTGACATTATCCAGATGGGGAAGACTATTCTTGTTACTATATGGGAAAGGAACGATGTGGCTTCTTTTTTTACGTATTTTGATTTTACCGAGATAAAACCTATGGCCATGAAAAGCCCCAGAACCGTTACCGAGGAGATTATTGCGAGCATTTGATTCATATATTTTTAGACCTTCTTTTCTATCATTCATTATTATAACACATTAAGTCAAAAAAAACAAGGGGGTTTTGAAGAAAATATATTAAATTTGTTTGGTTTGTGCAGAAAATCGCTTTATGCTCAGAAAATCCGTGATACGGTGAGTATCTGTGGTTTCAGCCGAAAAAGGTTTGGGAAAAACCTCCTTTTGTGAAAAGAAAGTTTTTCCCATAAAATAAGTATTAAATTACTTGAGAGGGTTTCTTGCAACGAGAACTGCATGCACGGCAACTCTGTTTGCGGGGTTGGAACCTTTACATGTTGAAAGGGTAATGATTCTGCTGTTTTCAGAGAATTCGAATGTTGAGAAATAACCTTTCAGTTCGTTTTTGTCCTGAAGTTCAGTTGCAAAATCAATGAATTCCTGAGCACTTGTAAATTCTGTCTGAATGTAGTTATAGTAAACGTTTGTTTCGTGCCATGAGAATATCTGCCAGATAGTTTCTTCATTGGGTGTTGAGATCTTGATGAAGTGGTTGTATCCGTTTTTGTACCATTCAGGTGTTGCGTTGAGGTTCTTCAAACCGCCGAACATACGGTAGCTTCTTGCGTGTCCGTAAATTACGGTGTTGTAGTTTGATGTGATATTTGACATGTTGTTGCGGTAGTCTGCGTAGATCCAACCGTTTACATTGTCGGACTTATCGAAGCTGTGGGAGAGATAGTAGCTGTTGTCTGTAGTCTGAACAACCGCAGTATCTACGGGGAGACCTGTGATTGAGTCATTGCCGGGGATGCAGATCCATGCAACTGTATCGCTGTTTCTCTGTTCAAGCTTTTTGAAGTCGATTCCGCTGAGATATGCAATATCTTCAAGTTTGATGTTGTCTGGGTGGATAACTGAAAGGTCTGTTTTGTCAAGAGATGCATTGGGTCTTGTTACTGTAACAATTGCATTCTGAGTTTTATCCTTTTCAGCTTCAGCAGCAGTCTGGTCGTTGTATGAACTGGGGTTCATCGGATCAGTTGAAGGTGTCTGAGTCTGTGTATTGTCAGGTGTTTCCGTGCTGTTGTCGGGAACATTTGTGTTATCATCGGGTGTTTCTGTGCTGTCGCCGGGATTTTCGGGTGTTGTGGGTGTTTCCGTGTTTTCGGAAGACTGAGAATCATCGGGAACATTTGGTTCAACAGGATCGGGATCAGTCGGTTCAACGGGATCTTTTTCGTTGTTGTTTTCAGAACCCTGAGATTCGTTGTTGTTTTGAGAGTCATCGGGAATTGTTGGTGTATCGTTGTTTACTTC
This sequence comes from Eubacteriales bacterium, assembly GCA_045637625.1. Classification (GTDB taxonomy): domain Bacteria; phylum Bacillota; class Clostridia; order Oscillospirales; family UBA644; genus HGM12619. Next base: position 56,884 of record JAZTZU010000040.1, on the reverse strand, counting down.
ATCTCTTCCTGCGAGTTCGTGGAGATCGTTGTATTCATCTCCTGTAGAGTTGTCGTCCACAAGGTCACTTCCGATCTTGAACACGGAGAAAGCGAAAACTCCGATGCAAAGTACAAGGATAACGATTCTGATTATATTGTTTTTGCCTCCGCTTTTCTTTGCGGGAGCTTTTGTTTCTGCGGCTTCATTTACCGCTGTTTCGTTTTTGTTATCGATATCTGCCATTGTTTTACTCCATTCTTTATCTTAGTCTCTGTCTGTTCTGGGTCTTGACTGAACAAGAACAGCATGAAGAACATATCTCATATTACCTACGTCGGAAGAACATGTTGAAAGAGTGATGATCTGATCATCGGGACCTACAGTTACTCCGTAATCTCTGTTTCTGAGAATGGGAGCATAAGGCTTGTAAGTTGTTTCGTATTCCTTGTCGTTTTCAGGTGTACTGATTCTCTGTCTCCAGTTGTTTGCGAAAGAAGCAAATGTTTTACCGTCATTGATAAAGTTCATCATTTTCTTTCCGGATTCGTCGAGAATAAGTTCGAGCTTTTCATCTGTTGTCAAGGTCTCCTGGAGAGCGCTCAATGTTTCTGTATCCCAAAGCCAGTTGATATCGAGGTAATAGTGCTGAGAAGAGTCTGTGTAGTAGCATGCAAAGACTTTCCATACAGTTTCTTCTGTGAGGGTGTTCAGATATACATATCTGTTGCTTTCTTTGCTGAACCATTCATCGGATCTTGTTGCAAATTCAAGTCTGTCGAAAGTTGTTTTTCCTTTTGCGTGACCGTAGAAGATTGTGTTTTTATCTGTGATCTTACCGCCTGAGGATTTGATTGAGTTTCGGTAGTCAACCAAAACAGAACCTTCGTCTTTCCACTTTTTATCGAGACCTACGGAAAGATATAATTCGTTGTCATTGCCCTGAGCTACCGCAAAGTTGATCTCACCGAGACCGTCGGAACCTTTAGTGTTGGGGATGTAAAGCCATGCAACACAGTCGGGGTTGTAGCTGTTGAAATATTCAAGACCGTCGCTTACAAGATATCCTGCGGAGTCAATAACGGGTTTAAAGTACTTTTCTCTGTCAAATTTTGTTGTTGAAGTTCCTGTGTTTCCGGAGTTGCCGCTGTTGCCACTGTTTCCAGTGTTTCCGGAGTTGCCACTGTTTCCGGTGTTTCCGGAGTTACCGCTGTTACCCTGACTCTGGTTTCCGTTGTCGGGATCTACTGCCGGTGTTTCGGGTTTGGGTTCAACTGTGATCTGACAGGATGCGGTGAATCCTCCGTCATTTGTTGTTACTGTGATCGTTGCAGTACCTTTTTTGATTGCAGTAACAAGACCTGCTGCATCAACGGTCGCAACTGATTCGTCTGAGGATGACCATACTACAGAGGGGTTTGTTGCGGAGAAGGGAAGAACGTCTTCTGTTAATCTGTATGTGTCACCGATCTCGTCAAATGTATAAGATTCTGAGTTGATTCTTACGCTTTCAACGGGGATATTGGGTATCTCAACAACTTCTTCAACGTCAACTGTAATGTTGCACATCGCAGTTACTGTACCGTCGGATGTGGAAACAGTAATAACTGTTTTACCGTTGGACATCGGTACTACTTCGTGATCTGCGTTGATAGATGCAATGTTGACATTTGCACTCTGCCATACAAGGTCGTTTGCGTTGTCGGCATCTGAAGGAATTGCAAAAGCTTCAAGCTTAACGGTTGTGTCATAGCTTGTGAAAGTGTATTCTGTCATGTTAAGTGTTATGGACTTAACAAGTTTCTGTTCCGGCTGTTCGTCTTTGCCGCAGGCGGTAATAAGCGAAAATACCGTTACGAAACAAAGGAGCAGCGCCATAAATCTTGTTCTTGTTTTGATTGTCTGCATTAAAATTAGCCTCCATAGTCTGTTTTCAGAAGAATATACACGGTTCAGAATGTGTTGTGACTCAGGTTCCGACCGTGTCGTTTTTTGATGAAGTTTGAACCACCCGTAATTATACCACAAAACCTATGAAAAATCAAGGTGCTAATTAAGGGAAATTTCAAACAATATCGTGAAACGGAGGGGTTTCTGTCCCTCTTATAAATTTAGACGATGAAAAATCAAATATGTTTCATGAAATTTTTGTGTCATAGTGGCGTATGATATTTTGTCGGGGAACCGGTTTTTTGAAAAGGGTATGGGAAAAACTTTCTTTTTCGTGAAAAGAAAGTTTTTCCCATATTATTTAAAATATAAATTTCTTAGAAGTTGAATTCACCGGCGAATTCGGGGCATTTTGTTTTGATGATCTTTTTTGCAATTTCAACTGCATCAAATCCGTAAGCCTTGAGGATCTCCGCAGGTGTTCCGGATGTTCCGAACTTGTCCTGAGCACCGATCTTAATGATCTCTGTTCCGTTCTTTCTGCAAATGTCAAGTTCTGCAAGAGCATCGCTTACTGCGCTTCCGAGACCTCCGTAAACATTATGGTCTTCAATGGTAACGATAAGTCCAGTATCTTCGATAGCCGCTTTTACAGCATCTGTGTCAAGGGGTTTGATTGAGGGCATATCAACGATTCTTGCTGTAAGACCGTTCTTTTCAAGAAGTTCTTTAACTTCGCACGCCAAAGCGTAGAAGGGACCGCAGAACATAAGAGTAACATCTTTACCGTCAGCCAACTGTTCGCTCTTGCCGAGTTCGAATTTGTAATCTTCTTCTTTGTAAACAACAGGAATGGGAAGTCTGCCCACACGGATGTAAACAGGTCCGTCGTATTCTGCTGCAAAACGGCAAGCTTCTTTTGTCTGAACAGCGTCGGAAGGAGCGAGAACGATCATTCCCGGAACAGCTCTCATGAGTGCTATGTCTTCAAGACACTGGTGAGTAGCACCGTCTTCACCTACTGTAAGACCTGCGTGAGTTGCAACGACTTTTACGTTGTTGTGTGGATATGCAATACTGTTTCTGATCTGTTCGTAAGCACGACCTGCAGCAAACATTGCGAAAGTGGAAGCAAAAACGATGTTTCCGCAAGTAGCAATACCTGCTGCTGTTGTCATCATGTTGCCTTCAGCGATACCGCAGTTGATATGTCTTTCGGGGAAAGCTTTTTTGAAATCTGCAGTTTTTGTGGATTTTGTAAGGTCTGCATCGAGAACGAAAAGATTTTCGTACTTGTTTCCGAGTTCAATAAGAACTTCACCGTATGCATCTCTTTGAGCTTTCATCTCAGCCATTTGCTTCGACCTCCTTGATACCTTGTTCGTACTGTTCTTTGTTGGGTGCTATACCGTGCCAGCCAGCCTGGTTTTCCATGAAGGAAACGCCTTTGCCTTTAACTGTTTTTGCGATAACGGCAGTGGGCTTGTCTGTACATTCTTTAGCTGCTTTGAGAGCGCCTCTTATAGCGTCAAAGTCGTGTCCGTCGATTTCAAGAGTATTGAATCCGAAGGCCTTCATTTTATCTGCAAGAGGAGCAGAAGACATAACTTCGTTTACATCACCGTCGATCTGGAGACCGTTGGAGTCGATGAAAACGCAGAGGTTGCTGAGTTTATAATGTGCAGCGAACATGAATGCTTCCCAGCACTGACCTTCTTCGATCTCACCGTCGCCGAGAACTGTATAAACTCTGTAATCCTTATTCTGTTTTTTTCCTGCGATAGCCATACCGCAAGCAGCAGAAACGCCCTGACCGAGAGAGCCTGTGCTCATGTCTACGCCGGGGATATGTTTCATATCGGGATGACCTTCAAGGTAACTGTCGATCTTTCTGAATGTTTTGATGTCTTCAACAGGGAAGTAACCTTTGAGTGCGAGAGCCGCATACATGGCGGGGCAAGCATGACCTTTTGAGAGAACAAATCTGTCTCTGTCGAGGTTCTTGGGATCTTTTGCATCTCTTCTCATTTCTTCGTTGTAGAGCACAGCGAGAATATCTGTGCATGAAAGAGAGCCACCGGGATGACCGCTCTTTGAGTTGTAAATAGCTTCCAGAATCAATTTACGCATTTCTTTGGCAAATTCTTTTGTTTCCATGTCAGCATATCAATCCTTTCAATATTATCCGTTTTTAAGCCGAACCGAGCAAATATGTACGGCAAAATTTTTCGCCGCCTACCATAGTCGGAACGGCGGTAAATGCTCATATGTCTTATTATAACATATACCGTCGAAAAAAACAATAGGTAAACGGCGAAAATAAAGAAATTTTTTGCGAATTATTCGGCTTTTGTTATCCAAATGATCTCAGAACCGACATATTTTATCTCAACATCGATACCTTTTGTCATGAGGTCAGCGCCGGTAGCGGTGCAATTCTGTTCGGGTCGGTCTTCAAATGTGAGCTGATATACGGTACTTTCGTCAAGGCCGTCAAACACGATGTTTTTCACATTTTCAACATCAGCAGAGGGTTTGAAGAGGAAAACAACACCCTTGATCTCGTTTGCACTGTCGGGGTCAGCATACATGATACCGTCCCAGTTCACACCGTCAGGTCTGGGGAGAATGTGGTAAAGTTCCGCTTCACGTACGAGAGGACGAACCTTTTCTTTGTAAAGAGTTGCATATTTCTTATAGTAATCAACATGAGGTGTATTTGTCCATGAACCCCAATGTGGTACACCTAAAATTGTCGATCTGTATCCCATGTCAAGCATTGCAGTACGGAAATCGTAATTGTCTCCTTCCGCAACTGTCGGGGCCGGAATGTTCGGGGTAAAACTCGGCTGTATCGGATCCCAGAAATCTGGGTTACATGGGAATTGGAGCTGTGCAGGGTGTAAAATATAGCTGCTGTCATAGAATGCGGCTCTCATATTCAGGTAGTTTGCTGAGTCTTCCGTGTTAAAGATTACAACTCTTGTTGCTGTATAAATATCTTTTTGGCAACCACCTAAAGAACAGCTTTCATATCTGAATCCATCGACTGTGTCGTATAAATGGTCTATAATTTCAAAGAATCCTCTCGTTGCCCAATACGAAACGTCTGTGCCGTTGGCATCATGCCTATTTTTGTTTTCTGATTCAGAGGCTATAGGTTGGAAGTCTGTTCTCCAAGTATCAATATGGTTAGTATTGAAAAGATCAGCTAATGTGTTTTTTACATAGTTTACACATTCTGTATTACCGAGGTCTGCCAATTTATTATTGTGTGATTCGCTCGTAAACCATTCGGGATGTGTTATGGAGTTGAATTCCCCGTGTTGATCCGTTATATTGCCTTCAAGATCTACAGTGTCATGAAGTAACAGGTAAAGCGTCCAGTTTATATTGTATTCGTCAAGCTTTTTACCGTAATCTTCAAGGGTTTCGCAACCAATATAGTTTATATAATTTTTATAGTCTTGACTTCTGAATACCCAGGAGCCTTCAAGTGAATGTGGTTTTGTAAAACCGTGAGTTGTCCACCATCCGTATTCCCATTTTATGGATTCAATGCCTGTTTCAATGCATTCTTCGGGATGTAATTGGCTGTCTATTTGAGTTAAAGGCTCATTGGGGTTATCTCTGAGGGTTGAGATTGTTTTACATTCAAAGAACCATTTTTTATAAATATTGCTTCCGTCATCTATTGAGCCATCATAAGGCAAAAGATATATTGATGGGAGAAGGAATATCTCATTTTCAGGAACTTCTGTAGTAAAGAAATTTGGTTTTTCTGTGCTGTCGTCAATGCTTATGGTTGCATCTGCTGTGTTGTCGTGGTTGTTTACAAATTTTATCTTTCCGTGAGTCCATTCAAGTGCAATAAACAAACCGTCCTGACCGTTTCTGTCAACATATATTGCAGGAAAATCATCTTTGTTTCCATCGTCGGTTGTTGTATAGATTGTTGTCCACTTTTTAATTTGGCTGATGTTTGTTCGGTGAAAACCCTTAACTGAGTTAATGCTTTCATTCCCGAGTGCAAATCCGCCTGCAACCCGACCCTCTCTGTTAATCTTGATGAAATCGGTCGTGGTCTCATCAATCAAATTTATGCTGAATGATGCAATATCATTAGGCGCAATTCTGAAAGGTGTGTCGTTGCAGTTTTCAAGTTCTGTATAGAACTCGAAAGGTCCGCTGAGGTCATCACGTACAACACAATAAACACGGAGCTTTACATTCTGAGCTGTATCTTCAAAATTGTAAATCAAGCCGGAAGTCATTACACCCTTAACTTCTTTGTTTACAAATTTTACAGCGGAAGTGAAACTCCAGTTCAGATCGAATGTCTCTTTTGAGGGAAATTCCGTCTGGTAGTATTTGGGTAACGCATAAACTGAATTTTCAGCAAGCATATTCTCATTTGAAGCAGTCGTTGCCACATTCGTAATAAGAAGCTTGTTTTCGGAAACATTCAATGTGATTGTTGTTCCAGCATTTGTAATTGTGTTCTCCGCGCCAACTTCCGTTTCGGAATATTCGGGTATAACGGGTTCGACAATTTCCGGCTCATCAGGAACATTTGGCTCGACGGGGTCAATCACTTCAGGGGTGTCAGGCTCGTTTGGCGTCTCTGTTGGTGTGTTGTTGCACGCCGCAAGTATGGTCAAGAGTATTGACATCGCAAGTAATAAAGTAATTATTTTTTTCATGATCGTTGCTCCTTTTTAATTTATTTCGCTTCGGTGATCCAGATCATCTCAGAACCGACATATTTTATCTCAACGTCGATGCCATTAGTCATGAGGTCAGCGCCTGTAGCGGTGCAATTCTGCTCGGGTCTGTCTTCAAATGTGAGCTGATATACGGTACTTTCGTCAAGGCCGTCAAACACGATATTCTTCACATTTTCAACATCAGCAGAGGGTTTGAAGAGGAAAACAACGCCTTTGATCTCGTTTGCACTGTCGGGATCAGCATACATGATACCGTCCCAGTTCACACCGTCAGGTCTGGGCAGAATGTGATAAAGTTCACCGTCACGAACAAGGGGTTTGACACGTTCCTTGTACATATGTGCGTATTCGTTGTAATACTCAGCAGGAACAATTCCTGTCCATGGAGCCCACATTGGGATACCGATTATAGTACTTCTGAAGCCCATATCCATCATTGCATCTGTGAAGTCATAGGTGTCTTCTGCCGCAACTTCAGGTTTAGGTACAACGGGGAAGAAATACTGCTTGCAGTTGGGATTGAATGTCTCTGTGTTGCAGGGGATTTCGAGCTGTGCAGGGTGAATGATGTATGAGCTGTCGTAGAAAGAAGTTCTCAGACTGAGATAGTTTGCGGTATCGTCGCAGTTGAAGAATGTTGTGAGTTCCGCAATGTAGAGGTTCTTGTCACCGCCGCCGGAGTTACAGCTTTCAAACTTGAAGCCCTCAACTGTATCATAAAGATGATTTACAATTTCGGCAAATCCTACCGTACACCAATATGAAACGTCTGAACCGTTAGCGTCATGTCTGTTCTTCTGGTCGGAATATACTGCGATAGGCTCAAAGTCTGTTCTCCACTGATCGACATTGTTGTTTTTGAAGAATTTTTCAAGTGTAGTTTTTAAATATTCAACACATTCAACATTACCGAGGTCTGCAAGCCTGCAGAATGGATGTCTCTGGTTTGAAAACCATTCGGGATGTGTTACAGCGTTGAGTTCTCCGTATTGGTCTGTGGGATTTCCGTTTTCGTCAACTGTTTCGTGGAGCAGGATATACATAGCGTAGTTCAGACCGAGCTCGTCAAGTTTTGCTCCGTAATTTTTCATATCTTCATGGGTATAATTAGGAGTGTCGATGCCGTCTGCCATAAGCGTCCATGAACCCTCATAGGGAAGAGGTCTTTCTGCGTTGAAGCCTATTCCTGACCACCAGCCGTATTCACGTTTCATTGAGTCAATTCCTGCAGCCTTTGCGTCTTCGGGTGACATCTGAATGTCTATCTGAACATAAGGCAATGCAGGGTCATCTCTGAGTGTGGGAACAACTTTGCAGTCAAAGAACCATGCTTTGAAGATGTTTGATCCGTCATCAATATCTCCCTCATAAGGAAGAACATATACAGAGGGGATTATGAATGTGTCACCTGGCTGGATGAGTGTTTCAAATTTACCTTCATCGTTATCCAAAGAGGCTTTTGTTTCGATGTATCCGTCTTTTTCAACTTTTGACCATACACGACCTGTTGTCCATGCAAGAGCGTAGAAAATACCGTCGTTTTCTCTGTCTATGAATTGTGCTGTGTAGTCACCGCCGTTGCTCTGGAAATCAGGTCTTTCACTTGAAATCAGCTTCGCATTACTGAGGTTGAAAACTTCAATACCCGTACCCTCGTACATTACACCGTTGTTATAGTTCGGATTGTTCAAAGCATCTGCGTTCTGAACATGACCTTCTGCAATGAAGCCTTCACTTGCAATTCTGATAACATCAGTAGCTGCATGATCCAAGATTTTTGTTGAGAGAGATGCAAAACCACCCTCAAGATAGATTCTGATTTCGCTTTCGTTGAGGTTGTCAACTTCCATGTAGAATTCAAACGGACCTGAAAGTTCGGGACGGACAACGCAGTAAACTCTGAGATCGAGATTCTGAGTTGCTTCATGGAATTTATAAACGAGTCCGTTGGTGAGAACACCGTTTACTTCTTTGTTTTCATATTTCAAAGCAGATACGTATTCCCAATTCAGCTCAGTTTTCTTCTTGTCGATTTTTATATATTTCGGGAGAGAAAATTTTGAGTTTTCCGCAAGTTTATTCTCTTTGTTTGCTGAAGTCGAAAGACTTGTTACATACAAAATATTTTCGGCTGCGTTTAAAGAAATTTCTTCGTTTTTGCTTGTAAGAGTGTTTTCAGCACTTACTTCATATTCCTTGTATTCGGGTACGGGAACAGGTTCTTCAATTGCGGGATCTTTGGGTTCTTCGGGCATTTCAGTCACATCTCCTTGGCTTGGTTCATCGGGTTCGTCAGGTATTTCAACCTGCTGTTCATTGTTACACGCTGCAAGCATAGTCAGAAGCATTGACGTCGCAAGCAGTATTGCTAAAAATTTTTTCATAATTCTTCACCTTCAGTTTCTATTACTGTTCTTAACCTAAATCGGGTTCTGCAAGGAATTCCACAACGGGCTCTGTACATACATCGGATTCAAAAACAATTATCTCATTTTCGCCCTGTTTAAGCAGCGGTGCGGGAACATACAGGGTTTTTGTGGGACCTGCTGGATTGAAAAATCTTCCGAGGTTGAATCCGTTTACAAAAACACAGCCTTTTGTGAAGTTTTCTGTTTTCAGGAATGTATCTTTTGGTTCGCCGTCAACCGTTAATGTTCCTTTATAGAATGTGGGAACATTGCAGGGGGACGCTTCGTTCCACTTCAAGCCGCTGAGATCTTCCATCGGCAATGAATAATGATCCCAACCGAAATGGAATCTCTGTCCAAGGTGAATACCTCCGACAATTCCCTTTTGGTCAAAAAGTTTCAATCCGTAATTAACTCTGCCCATGTTTTCAACGAGGATTTCTACTTTTGCGGTCTCTCCGTCTTTAAGCTCCAAAAATACTTCGTCATTGCGGCGTGAGCGTTCTCTCTGACCTACAAGTTCACCGTTTATGAAGATGTGTGCGCGGTCGTGGAGTTTTGTGAAGAGGAGAGGGAGCTTTTCAATAGGACCGTGAATCTCCGTAGCGTAAACCACGTATCCGAAATCCTGTCCAAGCTGTTCCATTGTCTGGGGATAAGCCGCATGAACGGGTGTGGAGATGTTGGCGAGGTTCTCCATAAGAGTTGCTTTTTCTGTAAGTTCAAGTCTGCCGTAAGCTGCTTTGGGTGAATTTGAAACATTGAGCTCAGGAGCTTTTTTGCCTGTATTTTTCTCGATAACTTCCTTTATTGCGAAATATGTTTCGGTCATGTCACCTGCTTCACTCAACGGTGCGCAATAGTCGTAACTTGTAATGGTTGGCTGATATTCTTCTCCCGTGTGGTTTGCGCCGTTCAGGAATCCGAAATTTGTACCGCCGTGGAACATATAGAAGTTAAAGGAACCTCCGATATCAAAGAAGTCCTGAACCAGGCTGGCAACTTCCGCAGGTCTGGGGTTTGTATGTCCTGCATACCAATGGTCGAACCAACCGCACCAGAATTCGCCGCACATAAAGGGTTCGTCGGGTCTGAACGCTTTAAGTGCTTCCGCATTGCCTTTTGGATTGCTTCCGAAGTTTGCAACTGAGAGAAGTCCCGGCAAAGTACCGCCGCTGAGCATCCAAAGATGTGTTCCGTCTGATGTGAAAAGCTGGCAGTCGATACCGTTTTTAACGTAAATGTCGCGGACTTTGCGTAAGTACTCCTTGTCGTCTCCATAACTTCCGTATTCATTTTCAACCTGCATCATTATTATTCTGCCGCCATTTGTTGAAAGGTGAGGTCTGAGACGTTTGAAAAGTTCATTGTAATAAGGCTCAACTTTTTCAAGATATACGGGGTCGTTGCATCTGATCGCAATGTTTGAATATGTGAGCAGCCATGAGGGGAGACCTCCGAGATCCCATTCTGCGCAGATATACGGTCCCGGTCTGACAATTACATTCAGATCGAGAGCCTCTGCGATAGATACAAATTTTTCTATATCCAGAATTCCTTCAAAGTCAAAAACGCCTTCTTTTCTTTCGTGAAGGTTCCAGCAGACATAGGTTTCAACCGTGTTGAATCCGCAAGCCTTAAGCTTTTTCAATCTGTCTTCCCAATATTTCGGGTGAACTCTGAAATAGTGGATAGCCCCCGAAATGATTTGATACGGCTCTCCGTCCATAAGAAAATTCTTTTTATCGTAAGTTAAAATTCCCATAGTTAAAATCTCCTTTTGATTTTAGTTGTTATTTATTCAAATATAAGTTTATCACATAAAATTTGATTTGTCAATAGGTTCTAAGTCTTTCTGTGAAAATTAAAAAATTATATAATAAATGCGAAAACAAAAACAGCCCAAAAACGGCGGTTTTGTGATCGCATTTTATTTTTTTATTCAAAAAGGAAGGTTGCGCGGATGAAGGTGCTTGAAAAAGGCGTGATGCCGAACAAAACGAAAATTCAAATTGAGGATTGGAGCGGTGACTATACATTTCTTGCACACGCCGACACGATTGCCGCGTATCCGACAAACAGACACGGTGAGCGATTCAGAGCAGAAAAGAGATTTGAAAGCGGCGATGCGGCGGCGTGTGCATTCAAAGAACTGTTGAGCGGGAAGGCAACGCTTGACGATTACGGATTCACGACAATGCACGCGGGGCGGTCAATCCCCTATCAAGAAAAAATGTAAAGGAGGCGGCAGCGGGATGACATATCACTATTTATCATATGAAGATCGGCAGGAGATCGAACAGCGTTATTCACAGGGGGAACGCCCCGAAGATATTGCGGCGGTGGTTGGCGTACATACCGCCACGATATACAGAGAACTTGAACGCGGGTACACAGGCGAAAAGGACGAAAGCGGAAAGCCGAAGTACAGCGCGGACATCGGACAAAGTAAGCAGAAAAACAGTTTTCGCCGGAGAGGGCGAACACCAAACGCCGCGTGTTGAGGAGGACGGGATATGCAACTGTGTGAGATCAAGCGATTTGATGACAAATGCCGCATCAGCATTCCGAAGGAATATGTGGCGGGCGCGGGCGGCAAACCGAATCAACGCGCGTATGTTTCTTTCGATGAAGAAACCAAAGAAATCAAAATCACTTTGAAGCAGGAGGACGAAGCCGATGGGAACGGGTGACATCATCCGCGGCGGGCGCGAATATCACATATCGCCACATTTTATTTATAAATACAATCTGACAAAAGATGCGTTACGCCGCGCACGAAAAAACGGATTGCCGTACATAAAGGAATCGGGCGTGTATTTCTACAACGAAAACGATTTCCATGACTACTATGCGGGGCGCATCGGAAATGATGTTGAAAGAAAACAGGAGGTTAAACATGGCAACACACATCAAAACAATTAAAAACGACAATGGCGATACCATTGACATCGTTGTGGATATTTCCACGATGCACGGGTACACAGGATCAACACCGTGCCATTTCATCAAGATCGTTGATTTGCGAATCAAGCGTTGCAGGAAACGCACATGGGAGGACATCGGACAAGCCATTTCGGATGATTACAATTTCCGCAAACAACCGATTGGCAAAGAACGCGACACATACAAGATGCAAATTTTCCTTCAGTATATCACGCCCGAACAGGCGAAAGCGGCGATCATGGAAGCGTATGAAGCCATAAAGCCGGATACAAGCATCATTGACATCGCGGCGCAGAACATGAAACAGGAGGTGTGAATCATGGAATCTGTTTTGATAACGGCGATCATTTGCATCACGGTCATCATCGTGTTTGCGATCATGTCAAAGAACGGCGGAAGGAAGTGAACGGCATGACGGTCAATATTTTTGATACGGCGAATCGGTACAATCTCATATATGCCGATCCGCCGTGGAAACAAAGCCGCGGTGGGAAAAAGAGTGTCCGCGCGAATTCAAGCGGAAAGCCGCTTGAATACCCCGTTTGTTCCCTGTCTGAAATCAAAGAGCATTTGAAACAAGCGGATTCCCTTGTGGAAGGTGACACCATTTTGTTTCTGTGGACGATTGACAAATATCTGTTTGAAGCACAGCAGATGGCGGAGGAAATGGGGTATAAATTGCACGCCCGCATGATTTGGGATAAGGTCACAGGCATTCCCGCGGCATTCACGGTGCGTTACGGTCATGAATATCTGCTGTATATGTACAAAGGAAAATTGATGCCCGTGGCAAAGGATGAACGAGGGAAAATACATACAGTATTCCGCGAAAAGGTGCAGCGGCACAGCCAAAAGCCGGAAATCGCATACAACATCATCGAGCGGTTATATCCCGACACAAGCAAAATCGAACTATACGCCCGTAAGCATCGCGCCGGGTGGGATTGTTGGGGGAACGAAGTATGAAGATGTTGGAAATCACAGAATCGTTGCGCCGCTGTGAGGTTGACGGCAAAGCCGCATTGTTTCATCGTTGGTGTGACATTTCCGAAATCGTGCCGCCGTCTGTTATGGTCGGCGGACACGGTGGCGGGGTTGTGCAAGACACCTTCGGAATTGTGGAATACGAAAACGGAAAGATCGAGAGGGTGCGCCCGGAGCGGATCGCATTCACAGACAAGATGTTTGAAAAGTTGGAGGGCGCAGAAAATGGCAAAAATCGGCTTGCTTGATGTGGACGGTCACAACTTCCCGAATATCCCGTTGATGAAAATTTCGGCATATCACAAGCAGATGGGCGATGATGTTGAATGGGTGATGCCTATACAGCATTATGACAAAATCTATAAAAGTAAAATATTTTCTTTCACGCCGGATTTTGAAGGAATCTTGCAATGTGACGAACTGTTTGAGGGCGGGAGCGGGTACGCAATCCATTTGGAAAACGGAAAAGAAGTTTACGAAAAAGAAAAAGAAGGCGTACTTCCCAAAGAAATCGAATGTCAATGCCCCGATTATTCGCTGTATCCACAATTTTCGGAAGCATACGGATTTTGCGTGCGCGGTTGTCCGCGCGGTTGCCCGTTCTGCATCGTTGGTAAAAAAGAAGGCAGGATCGCGCGGCAAGTGGCGGATGTCGATGATTTTTGGAAAGGTCAAAAAGAAATCAAATTGCTTGATGCGAATCTGCTTGCGTGTGTTGACCGCGAAAGAATCTTGAAAAGCCTTGCAGACACGAAGGCGTATGTTGATTTCACGCAGGGGTTAGACATCAGATTGACGGAAGGCATCGTTCCGCTAATTAACCAAATCAAAGTGAAACGGATTCATTTTGCATGGGATAACGCAAAACAGGATTTGACACGGTATTTTGAAGAATTCAAGAAGTATTACAAAAGCAAAGATTATAGACGGCTTGGCGTTTATGTTCTGACAAACTTTGACACGACATTGGAGGAGGATTTGTACCGCGTTTATAAATTGCGGGAACTTGGGTTTGATCCCTATGTCATGATTTACAACAAGGCATCCGCGCCGCGCCAAATACGGCTATTGCAACGCTATGTGAATAACCGAATCATTTTCAGAACTGTTGAGCGGTTTGAAGATTATGACGAAAAGAGAGGGTGAGCGCATGGGCGGCGGCGGAAAACAAATGCGTGACAATAACGGGCGATTCATCCGCAATACGCTGACAAACTGTTTCGGCATAAGTGAGAGAAAAATCAATACGAAGGCGGAAACATTTGTGTGCAAACATTGCGGACATGAATGCAAACCGATATTGAAAACGTGGAATTGCGTGAAATGCGGAAAGCAAAACGAGGTATAGAAATGTCATACAGAAAAGTCGGATACATAGAACAGATTTATTACATATTCAAATATTGGCTGCGGGAGCGGATCACGGCATTGAAACGCAAGCGCAAGAATGGAGGAAGCGGTGACGGGCGGCAGACAACCGATTGACATAGTTGGCAATAGATATGGACGATTGCGCGTGATCGCTTTTTCACATTCGGAGAATCGGCGCAGTTATTGGCGATGCGCGTGCGATTGCGGCAACACCGTGATATTGCGCAAAGATCATTTCGCATACACATACAGCCAACAAAAAAGTTGCGGATGTCTGCATCGTGAAAATTCATCCGCCCGGATGCGGGAATATCATCAAAAAAGAAAACAACGCAAAGCAAAGAGAGGGCGCAAAGATGCTTGACGAATTCATTGAAGCATCCGCCGAATGGATGGTTGACACCGTGGCGGCGGTGTATGACGGTTTGAAATGGTTGATAACATTGCCGTTCCGAATGATAAAACAATCAAGGCGATACATATTGATCCGCAAACTTGAAAAGGCGTTGGGAATCCGTTTGCGGGATTGGCAGATCAAATATATTTTCGGCGAATGTGATGATATGCCCGGCGGCAGAGGTTGCGGAAAAACACTTGCGCATTGCATCCGCCTGTGTCTGTCAAAGGGTGATCCGATCATCGTCAAAAACAATCGCATTCAGATTGCGTATTTGGATGAACAGCACGGATGGCAATATTGCGAACATTACACATCCATGTTGCGTGAAGTGTATTTCAAATTGATGTTCAGCAGAATCAAGTTGCGCGATATTGTTTTTATTAGATCAAATACAAAGATTGAGGGCAAACAAGATGGAAAAGGAAAACGCAAAAGAAAAATCGCCGATGGGCGGCGATGAAATAAAAATATTTGTCGAGGTCACAGAATCGCAATACAACCAAATCAAAAAGATGCTTGCGGATGCAGCGGAAACAGAAAGCAATCTGAATCGGTTGATCCTGTTGGTAAAAAACGCATTGACATTCGGACACGGCGAAAAAGTATTCATAAAAACCAACGATGCCGCGAAGGAATTGCTTGATTTCGTGTGGAGCATTACGGAGGGATTTTGATGACATCAGATGAAGCAAAACAAGCCTTTTTCAATGGCGATCCCGTTGAATCGCAAGGCATCACATATCGGTGCATTTCCGCGCTGATATATCGCTGCAAGGACGGCAAAACCGTTTTGTCATTGGAATTGCAGGACAAAAACCGCAATTCCGTCACAATAGCAGATTGTGAGCGGGTACAATCCGCAGCAATAAAAATTTGTTGTTATACAGGAGGTACAACATGAACAGCAATGAACAAATCAAAAGGTATGGTGTGAAAATACGCAAAGGTGACATCAATCCGATCACGCGCGTGACATATCTGTATGATGCCATTGGTATGACACCGGCGCACATGGATTTTTCCCGTGGTGTGTTTGATTTCGGCGGATGGGCAGACATTTGGTTTGTGAAAAACAATTATCCGTGTATGCTCAAATATGACGGCACGGAAGATTACAAACTGAATCCGAACAACTATGCGCTGAAGGCGGACGGCGCGCCGTCTGACATCGCAAACATGGACTATGCAGGAAACGCGATGTCCGCGATCCCCCTTGTGTGGATCAAGCAATATGAGGATGCAGAACACGAATACATCATTTTGTGTGAAAAACAGTATGACGAGGATTTCCACGCATACGCACATACCCGCGCAGATGAATCAATCATGGATGTGAAATATCTTGCCATGTTCAAGGGCAGTTATGACGGCGTGCGCCTCCGTTCTATGTCCGGCGATTCTCTTGTGCATGGCAGAGCGCAGACCGAAATTGACCGCGCAGCGGCAAACAATCAAAACGGCGCGGACATTTGGCGCACACGTTCATGGGCGGATCGCAATCTTGTGAACTGTCTGTTGACCGTCATTTCAAGATCGGATGATTCTCAAACGGTATTCGGAGCAGGAAACACAACCTCCGGCGAACTTCTCAAAACAGGCACGCTGAACGACAAAGGGCAGTTTTTCGGATATGAGGAAACGGACAAGCAAGTGAAAGTGTTCCACATCGAAGGATGGTGGGGCGATCAATGGGAACGCATTGTCGGCATTCTCGGCGATTACGGCAAAGTGAAAGTGAAGATGATCCCGCCTTATAATCTCACGGGAGAGGGATACACCGACACGGGCATATCGTGGAGCGGTTGGAACAGCGGATTTATCAAAAACACCATGATGTCGCACTTGGGAAGAATCCCGAATGAACTTGAACAGAATGCAAAGCACATCCCCGATTGGTGTTGGTTTGATAACGACAACATCAACATCGCGCTTGTCGGCGGTAACTGCATCGGCGGTGCGGGTTGCGGCGCGGCGTACTTGAACTTGGGCCTCGCGGCTTCCTACACGATTTGGGCGATTGGGGCGGCTCTTTCTTGTGAACAGCCTTCAGCGGCGTAAGCCGCGGGGGGATCGGGGGATTTATCCCCCGCCAAATAAAATCATATGTAAAAATGGAGGAACAAATTATGTTTTTGAATACATGGGCAAAAAGAATTCACGAAAACGCCGTGGCGCACGGTTGGTGGGAAAAAGAAAGATCGTTTGCGGAGGTTGTTTCCCTCTTTCATTCGGAAGTGTCGGAAGCACTTGAAGAATACAGAGCGAAACGCCCGATGATGTACTACCCTTGCAATGCGGGCGGCGTGTGCGTATTGGAGCAGCCGGAACGAAACATGGATTGTGGCAGCAGGATCATCGACACAGAGGGCGGCAAGATTTGCAAAGCCAAATCGGACAAGCCGGAAGGCATCGCCGTTGAATTGGTTGATTGCGTGATCCGCATTTTGGACTTTTTCGGACATGAGGGCATCGCGGATGCAACCATCAAGGATGCTGAAGGTGTTGACATTGACAGCATGATCGAGAGCGGCGAAGATTGGTGCGCCGGTCTGAACATGAAAGCGGATTTGCCGGAAGTGGTTGCAAATCTGCATTATCTCATTTCGCTTTCGTATGATGCACATTTGAACGCCGACAACGCGCCCTCCGAAACCGCCGCATATGAGCGCAACGGATATTTGTGCGCTGTTGTTGAGTATATCCGCACATGGCTTGCAGATAACGGGTACAACATGGAGGAAATCGTGCTGATAAAGCATGAATACAATCGCACACGTTCATATCGCCACGGCGGAAAGGCGTTATAAACAAAAAGAGCAAAAGAAAAGGCGGCGTGTCCGTCCAAAGCACACGCCGCCGGAATTGCCAAACAACAACGACAATTCATCACAGATTATTATATCACATTTGTGTCGGATTGTCAAGCCATAAAATGCGCCCGATGCGGTGCTTTCGCGCCCTTGTAATGGATAATAACAAGTCGTTGAAGGCAGCACACACGGGAGAGAAAAAGCCAAAGGAGCGCAGGACAATCATGAAATACAATGATGAAAATATCTGTATGGGAAAGTCAAGTCAAAGTCAAGTCATGTCGGGTACATTCTTTGAAGCATTGCAAAGTGTCCGGGAGCAGATCAACATTGAATGTTTCTACGAAAGCGATCAAAGGCAAGTGAATGAAATCATGATGCTGATTGCGGAAATGTACCGCCTTCCGCCCGATGCGGAGGTGCAGATCAACGGGCAGAAATTGCCCGCATCTATGGTGCGTGATGTGTATTCCCTCTTGACGGAGGAACACATCCGCGAAGTCATCACAAATTATGAGAAAGCGGAATACACCATCAAATTCAAAAAGACATACCTCCGCACGGCGTTATACAACGAAGTGTTTGAGCATGAAAGCAGATTTGTGAACGGATTCCGCACAGCGTTCCCCGAATATGGAACGAACAACCATTGATGAACAGGGGCATTGACATGACAGGCAAATCACGAACAAAACCGCGCCGCAAGCGCAATCCATATATTCCGTATGATTATGAACAAGCGTATGAAAAAAGCGTTGAAAATCTGAAGGAATGGGAAACGGAACAGTTGTTGAAACGCGGGCAAACAAAAACCGTGTATGCAACAAAAGAGATCAGAAGCGGTGAACAGTTGGAAATTGAGATATACCCCGATTTTTCAAAGCGGGATGCGGATCAAATTCCCGCGGGGTGCAGGATCAAGAAAGACAACCGCAAAGCCATGAACAATCTGAATGACAAGAATTCCCGAAAGGCTTGTGAGCGGATCATCAACACGAATTTCGGCACGCGCGACATTTGGATGACTTTGACATATCGCAACGCTGATTTGCCGGAAACATTTGAACAGGCGCAACGCAATGTTCAAAACTATATGCGGAAGGTGAACTATTGGCGCAAAAAAGAGGGATTTCCAAACGCAAAATATGTTTACATAACAGAGTGGTTGGAAGCGGATGACGATCATCCGGGCATCCGATGCCATCACCACGTTGTCATTGACGGTGCAATGTCAATGGATCGCTTGGAGGAACTGTGGGCGCACGGTGATCGAAACGAAACACGCCGCTTGCATAAAGATGAATACGGCTTGACAGGCATGGCGAATTACATCACCAAACAGCCGCGCCGCAAGCACATCAAGAAATGGTGCGCATCCAAAGGACTTGAACAGCCGCAGCAGAGCAAAAACCATTATAAATTCAAGCGGAATCATGTGCAAAAGATGGTACGCGATAACGCCACGATTTATGAATACATGAAAAAGTGGTACGGCGCAAAAGGATATTTTTTCACAGATGCAAAGATATATTACAACGAGGTCAACGCGCAGTTTTATGTTTACGCGCGAATGCGAAAACATGAGCAAATGCGGGATTGATGGTGCAATAACAAAGGACATAAAAACATTTTTACGGAGGAAAACAAAATGAACGGTACAAACAAAAGAAGAACGGCGGTATCATTCACCGAAGGATTCAGCAAGATCATTCTATTCATCGCAATCGCCTCATCGATTGCGATGCTGTTGGTGTTTATGACATCCGGCATTAAAAATGGCGCAGACACATCCGAGGGCGCGGGCAGATCGCCGATTCCTTCGGCAACGCAAACCGCAAAGCCGGACAAAACGGCAACACCGCTGCAAAATATCATCGAGAGTGAAGCGGCGGAAGAACCAAAAACGAATGATTTGATCGAGCGCATCAAGGAATCGGAAAACGCTTATCTTTTCCCCTCCCCTGTGGAAAATTGGGATGAAATTGATCTGACGGGATTTACAGAATACGACATCGGCGAATTCAAGATATACGGCGGCGATTTCCCGCTGTGCTTGCAAGCGTACACATTCGCAAAGTGCCGCGAATACGGCATATCGTATCCGTTGATTGTCGGCATGATCCAAATCGAATCATCGTATAAATACACCGCTGTGTCGTATGACGGCAAATGCAAAGGATTCATGCAGATCAATGACTATTGGCACGCGGATCGCATGGCAAAGGTCGGCGCGAAGGATTTGTTCAATCCATATGACAACATCGCAACGGGCGTTGATTTTATGGCGGAACTGTTGAACAGATATGACGGCGAATATTTGAAAGCACTTGCAGCATACAACATGGGCGCAACGGGCGCATATCGAAACTTGTGGCAATACGGCGTTTATGAATATTCCTACACGGACAAAGTGACCGCCGCCGCAAAAGAAATATATATCACGATATACGGAGGAATCGAACAATGAAAATGCAAAAGTTGGTGAAAATCTGCAAGAATGAACGCGCGTTGTTATTATACGACACGGCGGACGGCGTTCAATGGTTGGGAAACAGAACAGCAATGTTCCCGTTGTACAGCCATCCGAAATATGCAGAAGAAAACATTTTCGCCGCGCTTGACATCAACGAAAAGCAACGCGAAAAAATCACGTTCAAGCACTACCCCGCAACGCCGTCACATCTTGATGTTTCGGATTTCGTGGATTCGGAATCTGTTGTGGAACGAGCGGGCGGGGTTGCAATCTATTATTGCGGCAAATATCTGATCCCATACAAGACACAGCAAGGAATCATGTTTGTCAACGGTGACAGCCTTGCGCCGCTTGCAGATCAAGAAGATAAAATGCTGTATGAGCGGCAAACCGCCTCCGGCGAAACATATTTTGCCGTCAAAAGCGGATTCATGGTGAATGGCATTGTAACGCCGGAAAACATCGTGGATGAAGTGCTGTTGCGGCAGTTGAAGGCGTTGTATCAAGAATGCGAATTGACACTATACAACCAAACGCCACAAAACGCCGATCCGCAGGATGAACAACAGACGATTGATGCGCTGAAGGAAATGTACGGGGCGGATTCCGATGAAGATGCGGAGGATGATGAATGATGCAGTATTTCACTTTCGTTGTGACATTCGCATCGATCATCGGCACGGTTGCAAATTCATTCAAAAAGCGATGGTGCTTTTATGTGTGGCTGTGTACGAATGCTTTTTGGTGCATATACAACGCAGCCAACGGACAAGCCGCGCAATCGCTGTTGTATGCGTTCAATTTCGTCATGGCAATCATCGGTATTGTAAAATGGAAACAGCCGACAGAGGGCGAAAAAACAGCCGTGGAGCAGTTAAAAGAAACAGATCGAGAGGGATGACAATGCGATTTGAAAGCAACGAAGCGGCAGAACAAGAAACCGTGATTTCGTTCTGTGAATTGATGGCGAATCGTTACCCCGAATTGTCGTTGATTTATCATGTGCCAAACGGCGGAAAGCGCAGCAAGACGGAAGCGGCGCGATTCAAACGGCAAGGCGTGAAACCGGGTGTTCCCGATTTGGTGTTACCCGTTCCCCGCCACGGATTTCACGGGTTATACATTGAAATGAAATACGGCAAAAATAAAGCAAGCGGCAAACAATCATGGTGGCTTGAACAACTCACAGCGCAAGGATATATGTGCGTGTTGTGCGTTGGAGCGGATGCGGCAATTCGCACGATTTGCGATTATATGAGAATCAAGGGAGGTTGACCGATGGAGCGGGATACACGGGAGATCAGAAAAGGTGATATTTTCTACATACAAAAGGCGGCGCACGTTGGCAGCGAAATGATAAGTGACGGCAGACCGGCGATCATCGTTTCAAACGATTTTTGCAATCAGCATTCAGAGGTTGTGGAGGTGGTTTTTCTGACTACCCGCGCAAAACACAAGATGCCGACACACGTTTTCATTGCATCCGCGCCGCGCCCGTCAACCGCTCTATGCGAACAAATAACATCGGTGTCAAAACAGCGGATCACAGAATTTGCCGGGCGAATCACGAAAGAAGAAATGATGCGTATAGAACGCGCCATGATGATTTCGCTTGATGTGCAATGCGGCATCAAAGATCAGCGAAAATGACGGGAGGCGAAATAAGTGTGCAGCGGTGAAAAACACGATTTTCAGAATGGCGAAAGAGCCGCTTTGATTTCTGTGGCGGAAAACTATACATTTTGGCAATCTATGACGGACGAAGAACGTGAAAAATTTATAAATCAATTCATGGATTTGTGGGAGCGGCTGAAGGAAGCGATTTATGCGATTATCAGCAACATTGCCGATCTATTTGCAAGCCTTCGCCCGATTCTTGAATCTTGGAATGACAGTTTATCGGATTTCGCGCAGGAAATTTGCGAAATACAACATTTGACCGCCGAATGCGAACAAGAAAAACGGCGATTGCGTTTTTTTGGGCGCGGAAAACGGGATATTTTCAAAAAGCGGGTACATATCAAACGGGCAATATTTCAAAAACCAAAATATCGGAAATGGCGGATTTCGGTATATGGCTTTTACGGCTAAAACGCCAAAAACAGCAAAATAAATTTCACGAAAAAGAGAGGGCAAACACATGAATCCAAAAATCATCGAATTAGCGGATGCAGCCGCACAAAAGGCGGTAAAAGAATTTTACAGAGAAATGAAAAAAGAAGAATCAAAAAAGGTGCTTCACAATACATGGGTTTTGATGGAAAAGTACATCGAAATGAAAAAGCACATCATCCGCGCGGTGTCCGATGACGAAGGCGGCGTTTGCCTTTACAGCGTGCGCCAAAGCCGCACAAAAACGGCGTTGATGCTTGAAAACATAGATCGCGCAATCGAGGAATTGCGCAAAGAGCAATCGGAGAGCGGTGCAAAATATAAATTCGATGCTTTTGATATGCACTTTTTGCAAGGCAAGACATATGAGCAAATATGCGATGTTTTGGATTGCGGAAAAAATTCACCCGCCCGTTGGTGTAAAGAAATGGTGTCAATATTGTCGGTCAAGTTGTTCGGCGTGGACGGCATCGATAAATGGTGAAAAAACAGCGCGATTTTAGATTCTTTTCGGGGGAAAACTTGGGGAAATCGTGGTGTTTTAATAGTGTTTTTCATGTGTTATAATTTTATCGTGAGAAAATGTATTTTGAGCGCACGGCATTGTCCGTGCGCTTTCTGCATTTCCTCGCGCCTCCTGTATGAGCGGCACACGCTGAAAGGTATGTGCCGCTTGTTATATTACGGTGTCATCACAGAGAGGGTGGGAAGGTCATGCTGTTGAAAAAGTGCATTTGCGGGAAATTGATACCACAAAATTTGAGCGTATGCGCCGAATGTGAGAAAACATATATTTCACGCCATGTTGACTACAACAGAAACAGGCGGAACAAAAAAGCGGCGGCATTTTATGTGTCAAATGAGTGGCGCACAACACGGGATATTATTCTGAAGGTCTATGACTATATAGATATTTATTCCTATTATATGCAGCAAGAAATTGTGACAGCCGACATGGTGCATCACATCGTGGAACTTGATGATGATTGGTCGCGCAGACTTGATCCAACAAATCTGTTGCCGCTATCAAACACAAACCACGGAATTATTTCCGCATTGTATAAGCAGAGCGAAGAATCAAAGCGAAGGACACAACAAATGTTGCTTGGATTGATCGCCAAACACTTTGAATCAGCGGGCGGCATCGCAACCGTTTTGAACGGTGTGGCGGGGTGGATGTGATGGCATCAAAGGGCGGACGGCGGAGGCGGTGGGGGTATCCAAAAAGTTTTGGAAATCGCCTTTTTAGTCGCGCCCCCATTCGCTGTGGAGAGAACTCCCCACGGAAAATTCAGAAATAGGAGGCAAAAAACATGAGAAAGTAAACGCCACAATCGGCGAAAGGAGGTTGCAGAATGGCAGGACAACGACAGCCGATTGAACTTTTGCAAGCCAAAGGAAAAAAGCACTTGACGAAAGCAGAGATCGAAGCACGGAAGCAGACGGAAATCCACGCGCCAAACGACAACATCAAGCCGCCGAAATGGTTGACAGCAAAACAAAAAACGAAATTCAAATCCATCGTGTCTGAATTGCTTGCAATCGATCTTGTAACAAACCTTGATGTCGATGCGCTTGCGCGGCTGATTATTTCGCAGGATCAATACATTGAAATCACGGAAGAAATCAAACGCACGCCGATCATGCTGAAGGTATCAAGACCGGCAGGCAGGAAAGATGCAGACGGCAAGGATATTTTTGAAGAAATCGAAGTCGTAAACGGTGAGCGGGAACGATTGATGATTATTCAAGATCGCTGTTTCAAGCAATGCAGACAGAGCGCGGCGGATTTCGGATTGACCGTTTCCTCCCGTTGCCGGTTAGTTGTGCCGAAACCGGCGGAGGAAAAGAAAGAAAACAAATTTGCCAAATTTGCAAGGTGACAGCATGAACACCAACGCAAGCGGCAGAAAAGACAGGGTGACAGAATATGCGCGGGATGTATTGTCCGGCAAGATTATTGCGGGCGATGCCGTGCGCATGGCGTGTCAACGGCACATTGACGATTTGGAATCATCCAAACTTGCCGTATATCGGTATTATTTCGATGTCGATGAATCTGAACGGATCATTGACTTTGCCGAAACTCTGACGATTGCAGAGGGAGAGGAAGAACAGCAAGTCACTTGCTATCCGTTTCAATGCTTTATCTTGGGAAGTTTGAACGGATGGCGTGTAAAAGATAAGGGATACCGCCGTTTCCGCACATCATATGTGCAACTTGGCAGACAGAACGGCAAATCGTTTCTAAACGGTATTTTGGCGGCGTATTACGGCAATTTTGATGCCTATAAATACGGGCAAATTTACTGTACGGCAACCAAAAAGGATCAAGCGGTCATCGTATTCAACGAAATTGTCAAATTCATTGAATCAGATGAAGAACTGACCGAATGTTTCAAGGTGCATGAACACAACAGCACAATCGATTGTCTGCTGACACATTCGGTGATCCGTGCGTTGTCCGGCGATACAAAGAGCATTGACGGATTCCGCCCGTTGCTTGGCATTGTAGATGAATACCATGCGCATCGCAACAATCAGATGTATAAACTTCTTGAAGGCGGCATCAAGAAAATGAAATCGGCGTTGATCTCGGTCATCACAACCGCCGGATTCGATTTGAAATCACCGTGTTTCAAACTGTACGAATATTGCATGAATGTTTTGAAGGGCGTGACAACCAACGACACGCAATTCATATACATCGCGCAAATGGACGAAACCGATGATCTGTGGTTGCCCGAAAATTGGATCAAAGCAAATCCGATTTTGGAATACGATCCCGATGCGCTTGCAAACATGATCCCGATTGCGGAAACTGCAAAGGAAATGGGCGGCGAAGATTTGCGCGATTTCCTTGTGAAGCAGTTGAACAAATGGATTCAGTTTTCAAATCGGCAGTATATCAAAGATATTGCGCTGTGGAAGCGTTGCGGCGTGCGCAAACGGACACTTGCGGATTTCAAGGGCAAGAAATGTTATGTCGGCGTGGACTTGTCGAGCGGCGGCGATTTAACATCCATTGCGTTTGTATTCCCTTATATGGACGGCGATGTGAAAAAATATTATGTTTATTCGCATTCATTCATCCCCGCAAATCGCGTTCAAGAGCATATCAAAACCGACAATGCGCCATATGACATATGGATCAATGACGGTTTATGCACCGTCACGGAAACATTGGGCGGAATTAAAACAGATTACAAGTATATTCTTTCACACTTGAAAAAGTTGATAATGAAATACGAATTTTCCGTGCAAATGATCTGTTACGATCCGCACAATGCATCGGCGTTCCTCGGCGATTTGGAAGGCATGGGTTATGATTCACTATCCATCACGCAGAGCGCAAAAAATCTGAACGATGCAACCGTTGATTTCCGGCTTGAAATTTACAGCGGCAATGTGGAATTTGACGGTACAAACGATCTTTTAACGTGGTCTATGGCAAACGCAAAAACCATTTCAAACAACTATGGAGAAATCAAGATCGACAAGGATATTTCCGTTGATCGAATCGATCCATGTGATGCGGTGATTGATGCGTGGGTTATGGCTATGAAGGACGAATACAAGGTGGATGCCAACGAATTTGTAAACGAATGGTTGGCTATGGCATCACAATACAAACAGAATGGAGGTGAAAAGTAATGAACATATTCCGCAGAATTTGGAACAAGATCACCGGGCGCGGGAACGCGCAGAATGCACAGGAAATTCATCAAGATGTTCGGAGCATGAATGATGTTTCGTTTCTTGAATGGCTTGGAATCAAGCGCAGGAGCAAGAAACCGACATCGGAGGTGACATATTTCACTTGCTTGAAAATGATGTCCGAAACGCTTGCGAAAATGCCGATCAAGTATTTTCAAAAAACGGATCACGGCATCATCGAGCCGCCGGAAACGGATATTTCGCGGCTGTTGAGAAACCGCCCGAATCCATTCATGACACCAACGGTGTTTTGGAACACGGTTGAAATGAATCGCTGTCATTTCGGAAACGCATATGTGTATGTGCGTTACAAATTGAAGCGCAAGAAATACGGTGGCGAATTGAAGGCACTTGATATGTGGGTTATGCCCTCCGATTGCGTGCAGATCATTGTTGATGACAAGGGATATTTCGCCGGAGCGGGGCGAATTTGGTATGTTTACAATGACCGATATTCCGGCAAACAGTATGTTTTCGGAACGGATGAAGTGTTGCATTTCAAAACCTCGCACAGCCTTGACGGAATCACGGGATTGCCCGTGCAAACAATCCTTCAAGAAACCGTGTCCGGCGCGATTGAAAGTCAAAGTTATATGTCGAAGTTGTACGAATCGGGATTGACGGCAAAAGCAACATTGGAATACACAGGCGATCTGAACAAGGAAGCGAAGGAAAAACTTGTTGCGGCGTTTGAGGAATTCGGCAGCGGCAGCAGAAACACGGGCAAAATCCTCCCCG
Organism: Eubacteriales bacterium; assembly: GCA_045637625.1. Lineage (GTDB taxonomy): Bacteria > Bacillota > Clostridia > Oscillospirales > UBA644 > HGM12619. The sequence goes on along the minus strand of JAZTZU010000040.1, from coordinate 30,329 downwards.
TTCCCCTCGGAATGAAGTTGACACCGCTTGATGTCAAACTTTCAGATGCACAGTTTTTTGAATTGCGCAAATACACCGCGTTGCAGATCGCGGGCGCGTTTGGTATCAAGCCAAACCAAATCAACGATTATGAAAAATCGTCATACGCCAACAGCGAAATGCAACAGTTGGCTTTCTATGTTGACACCATGCTGTTTGTGCTGAAACAGTACGAAGAGGAATTGCAATACAAACTCTTGACAGAACAGGAAGTCACGGAGGGCAAGTATTTCAAATTCAACGAAAAAGTGCTTTTGAGAACGGACAGCAAAACACAGATGGATATATTCGGCGTTGCCGTCAACAACGGAATATATAAACCAAACGAAGCACGGCGCAAACTTGATTTGACCGATGCGGAGGGCGGTGACACGCTTATTGTGAACGGAAACTATATTCCGATCACAGAGGTCGGAAAGCAATATGCGGCAAGCGTGACGGCGCAGGACAAGCATGATGACGGGCAGGACAAAACGCCGCCCGCGCCAACTTCCCCGCCGGATGACACCAACGATGACACGGAAGGGGGTGAAGATGATGAAGAATAAATTTCAATTCACACGGCGAAATCCGCAGACAAAAAAGATCGAAGATGTTGGATTTTTGGAAATCAAAAATCAGCAGGACGGATCGGCGGAACTGTATTTTTACGGTGACATCGTATCCGCAACATGGCAATCGCAATGGTATGAGGAGGACAAATGCCCGCAGGACATTTCCGATTTTCTCAATCAGATCGACATCAACGCAAACATCACCGTTTATTTCAATTCGGGTGGCGGCGATGTGTTTGCGGGAATTGCCATTTATAACCTTCTGAAACGCCACAAAGGACACAAAACAGGCATCGTGGATGCGCTTGCGGCATCCATTGCATCCGTGATCCTTATGGCGTGCGATGAAATCACCGTCATGACGGGTGCGCAAGTCATGGTACACAAGCCGTGGTGTATGACTTGGGGCAACGCCGATGATTTGGCGGAAACCATCAAGCATCTTGATAAATGTCAAGAATCCATTGTCGGAATCTATCTGACAAAAACCAAAGAGGGCGTGACACAGCAGGACATTGAAGCCATTGTGAACGCCGAAACGTGGATGACCGGCGCGGACTTGCAAAAATATTTTGATGTCGAAATCGAAAACACCGCAAGCATCGCCGCGTGTGCAAGTTGCTATTTTGATAAATACGCAAACTTGCCGGAAGCGTTGAAACAAACGGAATCGCCCGATGATTCGGGCAAATCAAAGCCAAAATCAGAAGCGGAAATGCTTCTTGAAGATTTGGACGAATACGGAATCTAAAAAATTATTTTACGGAGGAAAACACCATGAACAAGAAAATGAGAGAACTTCTCGCGCAGATCAACGCAAAGAAGGCGGAGATCAAGAATCTTGTCGATGAAGGCAAGATTGAGGAAGCAAAGAACGCCAAAACCGAACTGAAGGCATTGCAGGACAAGTGGAATCTGCTTGCCGACATCGAGGATGACGAACACGATGACATTGAAGATCAGATCGAGAGCGGCAGAGCAAAGAACATCGGCGGCGAAAAGAAGCCGGAAAAGAAGGACATTGTTCGCGCTTTCGTGAATCGCATTGTGTGCGGTTTGCGCAAAAAGAAGATGGACGATGCAGATGCAGAGATCATGAACGCCATGACAGAGGGTGCGCCCGATGAAGATGGTATTTCCGATGGCGGTTTCACCGTGCCGGAGGACATTCAGAATGACATCGTTGAATTGCGCCGCACTACTGACGATCTTTCGCAGTATGTCAATGTCGAGCCTGTCACCACAAAGAGCGGCAGCCGCGTGATCGAAGTGGATGCAGATTCCACCCCTTGGAACGATGTTGACGAGGAGGCAGAATTTGGCGAGGAGGAAACCCCAAAATTCAAGCAGGTCAAGTATGAGATCAAGAAGAAGGGCGGCATTCTCAAAGTCACCCGCGAACTGCTTGCCGACACCGCGGCGAACATCCTTGCGTATCTGAACAAGTGGATCGCAAAGAAATCCCGCGCAACGAGAAACGCCGCAATCCTCGCAGCGTTCAAGAAGATCACCGCCGGCAAGGAAGTTGCCATCAGCGGTTTTGACACCGTGAAGGACATCTTCAACACTATGCTTGATCCCGCAATCGAGCAGTCGAGCATCGTTCTCATGAATCAGAACGGATTCAACTATTTCGACAAGTTGAAGGACGAATTCGGCAACTATATCATGCAGAAGAATCCCACGCAGCCGACACAGATGCTTTTCCTCGGCAAGTATCCTGTTGTGAAACTTTCCAACAAAACGCTGAAATCCGATGGTGACAAGCATCCTGTTTATTTCGGCGATCCGAAGGAAGCGATCACCCTGTTTGACCGTGAGAAGATGACAATCGAACTTTCCACGGAGGCGGGCGATCTTTGGGCAAAGGATATGACCGGCATCAAGGTGCGTGACAGATTCGATGTGCAGACCGTGGACGAAAGCGCAGTTGTTTGCGGTATCATCGACACCGCCGCTGTTGCAACCGTTGACGAGGGTGACGAAATCGCGGGTTGATAACGAATATTCACCGGGCGGATCACCGCCGCCCGGTGATGAAAGCGGGGTGATCGTATGGAATTAAAAGAAATCAAGCAATATTGTCGCATCGATTATGATGACGATGATGAATTGATCCTATTCTTTCAAAATGTCGTTTTTGAAGAACTTGCGGACTTGATTTCGGGGTTTGATAAAGACGAAATGACGGCACGCCAAAAACTGTTGGTGTTGGTGTTCATCAAGGATTTATACGACAACCGTGACAAATATCAAGCCACAGGCAAAGAAACCATGCGGCAAGCGGTGCGATCACTTCTTTTGAAAGAAATGTTGCGATGAAGGCGGTGTGTGTATGGCAAGCGCAAAAATACAGATCATCCAAATCACCAACGAAACGGTTGGCGGCAGATGTCAAGAAACGGAAAAACCGTACTATTCATGTTGGTGCGAAACAAAGGATTTGTACGGCAAAGAACTGTACGATGCAATCAGCATCAAACTTGAAAACACCATTGCTTTCAAAGTGAGATTTTGCAAAAAAATCAAAGCAATCAAACACCGCACAAAAGAATTTGTGATCGATTACGATGGTGAACGCTATGAAATATATGCCGTGGATTTCGGAAACAACGATAAAAACTTTGTTACGCTGAAAGCCAACTGCATTTCATAAAGCGGGGTGATCGTGTGCAAGTGTCATTACAATTCGATGGGTTGAAAGACTTGGAGGATGCTGTGAAAAAACTTGCGAACGATACAGAGCGGTTGGAAGTTGACAAACGGATTGTCAAAGCGTGCGGACAGTACGCACAGCCGGTCATGAAGGGAGAAATCCCCCGTTCAAAGGATCACAGCAAATCCGGGCGAAAACTCAAAGGCGGCGGGAGCAGCCGCCCCGCACACGGACACGCGGCGGACAATGTTCCGCTGTCCGGCGTAAAGATCAGCGGCGGAATGCCATATGTGGAGGTCGGTTGGGATTTGTCGGATAATTCCGAATACTTCTATATGAAGTTTATAAATTGGGGTACGACAAAGATCACGCCCACGCCGTTTGTCGAAAAGACAATCAGCAAGTGCGATCCCGGATGGGAGCAGATCGCCGAAAGAGAGTATCAGCAATTCATAAGCGCATTGGAGGACTAAATGGATATTATCAGCACAGCGGCGGAAGCCTTGCAGCCGATCAGCACGCGCGGGATCAGAGTACAGCAAGGGTGGTACGATGCCGAATACAAGAAACTGCATATCACGTTGTGGTTGCTTGAAGATTCGGAGGACAGCCATTCAGACGATAACGCGGATGTGCTGAAGGCGCAAATTCAAGTGAATATTTGGTCGCAGAAAGATCAAATCGGCTTGAAAAACGAAATCAAAAAACTATTAAAACAAAAAGGATTCGCATACATCGGCGGCAATGACAATCTTGAAACGGACACGAAAGTGTTTGTGAATGCCATGCGGTTTGAGTATGCAGAAGAAACGGAGGAATATATCAATGAGTGAAAACGCAAATACCGTTGTAAGAAGCAGAACAAAGTCGTTCCGCGATCTCTATGTTGCGCCCGTTACGGCAAACACGGAGGCACTTTACGAAACGGGAACGCCCGTGAAACTTGCCCGCGCAATCAAAGGCAAGGTGTCTGACAAATTCAGCACAGAAAAGATTTACAGCGATGACGGTGTGGAGGAGGTTGTTCACAACTACGAAGGCACGGAAGTCGAATTCGAGGTCAACAGCCTTGCGCCGCAGGATCGCGCCCTTGTGTTCGGTCAGTTGTATGAACATGGTTATCTTGTGAAGAACAAGGATGACAAAGCCCCGGAAGTTGCCATCGGTTATCGCGCAAAGAAACTGAATGGCAAATACGAATTTTCTTGGCTGTATTGCGGCGTGTTCGGATCGGGCAATGATGACAACTACGAAACGCAGGCGGACAAGGTAAGCACGCAGACAAACACGCTGAAGGGTACTTTCTACGAAAGACAGAAGGACGGCAACTACCATATTCAAGTCGATGAATCGAATCTGCTTGCGGCAAATACCACGGCAGCCGCAGCGATCAAAGATTGGTTTTCCGCTGTACAGGAGAAGAAGGAGCCGACAGCGGGTTGATCCGCAAATTAACAGCAAGTTAAATTTGCAAACCAACAAATCAAATTTGCCATGTGATTTGCGAAAATTCATAGTACAGTTGCGATCTTTGCTTGCATTTTTCAAACTTTGCATTGGTTTTCGCAAATTACAGGCAAGTTAAATTCAAAAATAAAAAACAACATACAGGAGGATTTTACCATGAACGCAAGAATCGAAAAGAAAGACGAAATCAAAAGAACAATCACAATCGGCGGAACTGAATATGCAATGCCAAAGGTCGCGCCCGATGTCTATATGGATTATCTTGAAGCGCGTGAATCCATCTTCACATCCGAAGAAAAACACAAGATGTACACCAAAGCACAGTTTGTGCAGATGATGGAAACCATTTGTGCATTGTACGGCAATCAATTCACGGTTGAGCAGTTGAAGGATGCTGAAACCGGGTTGAGCGTTTCCGAAATCATCATGGAATTCGCCATGATCGAAGCGATTGTCGGCGGTGAAGTTGACAAGAAAATCGAAAAGATGAAGGAAAATTTTCCCGAAGGCAAGTAATGCCGGAAATATCGCTGACAACTGCAAGCGGCGATGAAATAACGGTATCCACGATCACCGTGAGGATGTACCGAAAATATTGTGAATTGATGGAAAAGGCTGACAGGATGAACGACAAATCCGATGTCGTTTTCATCAATTCGCAGATCATCCGCGAAATATCCGGGAATCGCGTGTCATCGCGTGACATCGAAAACATGGATGCGGAGGAAGTTTTCACGGCGGCAAAAACGATCCATTACATCATGCAGGAAATTGTCACGCCGAAATTTCTTGAACTTATGTCCGAAAAGGACAAGCAGGAAGTTGAAGCGCAAGAGAAATCCGCATTTGACGAATATGACGAAGCGGAAGGATACGATGACGATGATCCGCCGCAGAACGTGTGGAGCATTTGCAAAGAAAACATGGATCGTGTCACAAAGTTATCCATCAGAGCCTTCAACAATTCGCTTGCACAGTGCATGGATTCGGACATTATGAGCCTTTTGGACTATGTGAAATTTGAACTTGAAACAACAAACGAAAAATAATAAACGGAAGGAGGTGTTGTAAATGGCAAAAGCGGAAGCAAGGATCACAGCGAATTCATCAGACTTTCAACAGAAGATGAAAGAAATGGTGAATCAGATGAAAAGTTTATCATCTGAATTCGGTGTGGCACAGGCACAGGCGAAATTGCTTGGCAACGCCTCCGATGTTTTGAAATCAAAGATCGCAGAACTGACATCGAAGGTTGAATTACAGAAAGATGTTGTAAAGGCAAACGAGGAACAGCATGAGCGGTTAACATCTGATCTTGAAAAAGAGAGGGCAAAACACGAAACATTAACCGCAAAATTGCAGCAAGCAAAAGCCGCGTACAGCGAAACCGCGGCACAAACCGGCAAGAATTCTGACGAATCGAAAGCGTTGAAATCGCAGATTTCCGATTTGGAACAGCAGTTGGGAAAATGCACAACGAGCATCGAGAAGCAGGAAAAAGGACTTGCAAACCACGAAACAAAAACCAACAAATCCAAAATCGCGCTTGCCGAAATGGAATTGGAATTGCGCGAACTAAACGCACAGTTGGCGAAAACGCCGTGGGATAACTTTGCAAAGGGCGCGGACAAGGTTGCATCAGCCGCAGAATCGGCAGGAAAGAAAATGACCGTTGTTTCCACGGCAATCGTGGCGGCGGGTACATATTCGGCAAAAGCGGCAATCGAATTTGAAAGCGCGTTCACGGGTGTCAAAAAGACGGTTGACGGTACGGCGGAACAACTTGAATCGCTGAAACAAGGCATCATTGATATGTCAAAGGAATTGCCCGCATCCACAACGGAGATTTCCGCCGTGGCGGAAGCCGCCGGACAACTTGGCATCAAAACCGATGACATATTAAGTTTTACCCGCGTAATGATCGATTTGGGTGAAGCAACAAACCTTTCAGCAGACGAAGCCGCCTCCGCCCTTGCAAAGTTTGCGAATGTCGTGAAAATGGATGCCGCAAATTATGATCGTTTGGGATCAACCATCGTTGCGCTTGGAAACAACTTTGCGACAACGGAGGCGGACATCGTAAGCATGGCAACGCGCTTGGCATCCACGGGTGAAGTTGTCGGACTTTCGGAAGCGCAGATCATGGCAATCGCAACCGCGCTTTCGTCCGTTGGCATTGAAGCCGAAGCGGGCGGATCGGCGGTGTCGAAACTGCTGAAACAGATGGAAGTTGCCGTGCAGATGTATGGAACGGCAAGCCAAACCATCAATGCAACCGGCTATTCCCTCCGCGAACTTGAATTGATGGCATCGCTGAATAGCAAAGAATTCAAAGGCGTTGCGGAATCCCTCGGTTTGACAACAACCGAATTGAAAAACTATATGTCAAACGCATCAAGCCTTGAACAGTTTGCAAACGTGGCGGGCGTTTCGGCGGATCAGTTTATTCAAGCATGGGGAACGGATGCCGTGGGTGCGCTGTCAATGTTCATTGGCGGCTTGAACGATACCGAAAGAACGGGCAAATCCGCCGTTGAACTCTTGAACGAAATGGGATTGACGGAGGTGCGCTTGTCAAATGCGGTGCTTTCCCTCGCATCCTCGGATGGTGTTCTGACATCGGCACTTGAAACATCAAATGCGGCGTGGGATCAAAACAATGCGTTGACAAACGAAGCAACGCAGCGTTATGCCACAACCGAAAGCCGCATTGCCATGATGAAAAACACCATCAGCGCACTTGCGGTGTCGTTTGGCGAAAAACTCTTGCCGATCATCGAATCGGCAGTTGCAAAAATATCGGAACTTGCAGAAAAATTCAACGGACTTTCCGACAGCCAACAGCAGACAATCATCAAGGTTGCAGCGGTTGTGGCGGCGATTGGTCCCGCATTGCTTGCATTCTCAAAACTTGCAAGCGGTGCATCCACGGTCGCATCCATGATCGGAAGCGTGTCCGGCGCAATAGCGGGCGCGGGCGGACTTTCCGGCATTCTTTCCGCCGTGTGTTCCCCTGTTGGCTTGGTCGTTGCGGCAATCGCCGCATTGGTTGTCGGCTTGGGTTATGTCATCGCAACGAATGATGATGTGCGCAACAGCCTGTTGTCGGTCATCAATGATCTGAAATCAGCGGTACAGCCGGCAATCGAATTTTTCACAAATACCGTGATCCCGAATTTGCAAACCGCGTGGGAGCGGTTGCAAGTGATGTTGAAACCGTTTGCCGATTTCCTTGTGGGTATGTTCACAAGTTGTTGGACGGATTTCATTATTCCCGCGCTTGAATGGGTGGCGGGTACGGTGATTCCGACAGTAACGGCAACATTTCAGAATCTATGGAACAATGTTATTGTTCCGCTTGCAACATTCTTGGATTCGGTATTCACGCCGGTCATCAGAATCGTTTCGGAAGTGTTGACAATGCTGTGGAATAATGTCGTTGTACCGTTGGCGCAAGCCATCGGCGGCGTATTTGCGACAGCATGGGAAGGCATGATGAAGATTTTCAATGAAGTCGTGATCCCGCGTGTCAACAAGGTCATTCAAGTGTTGCAATTCCTGTGGACGAATGTTTTGCAGCCTGTTGTTGAATGGCTGTGGAATACTTTTCAACCGATATTCCAAAATGTTTTTGAATTCATCGGCGGTTTATTCGGAACGCTGAAGGAAATTTTCAGCGGTTTGATAAATTTCATCGTTGGTGTATTCACGGGCGATTGGAAACAGGCGTGGGAAGGAATCAAGCAGATTTTTTCCGGCTTGTGGGATTCGATTGTGCTTTATGTGGAATATGTGTGCAATCAATTCAACACGATTTTCGGCGATGCTTTCCGGGCAATCGGTCAATTCTTCACCGATCTGTGGAACGGTATCAAGGACTTTTTCGTGAATTTGTGGAACAGCATTGTGCAATTCTGTTCCAACACATTCAATTCCATCAAGGAAAAGGCAACAAGCATTTTCACAGCGATCCGCGACACGCTTGCGAATATTTGGGAAGGCATCAAAAATGTCGTGCAAGTCGGCATCATGTTCATTGTCAATCTGTTCAAAGCGGCATTTGACTTGATAACATTGCCCTTCCGATTCATTTGGGAAAACTGCAAAGATACCATCACAAGCGTATGGAACAGCATCAAATCAACCATCGACACGGTGCTGAATTCCATCAAGACAGCAATTTCGACAGCATGGAACGCCGTCAAAACAACCGTGACAAACGCGGTGAACGCAATCAAATCCACGGTGTCCTCCGTTTGGAACAGCATCAAGTCGGCAATCGACACGGTGCTGAATTCCATCAAAACGGCGGTATCCACGGCATTCAATGCGGTCAAGACAACCATCACAAACGCTGTGAACAGCGTGAAATCCACGGTCACATCCGTTTTCAATAGCATCAAATCCGCCATTGAAACGGCTGTGAACGGCGCAAAGAACACCATCACAAATGTGTTCAACAGCATCAAAACAACGATTTCCAACGCCGTCAACAGCGTGAAATCCACGGTCACATCCGTATTCAATAGCATCAAATCCGCGATGGAAACGCCGATCAATAACGCAAAGAACGCCATTTCAAACGCATTCAACAGCGTGAAATCGAGCATTTCCAACACCATCAACAGCATCAAATCCACGGTGCAATCCGTGTTCAACAGCATCAAGTCGGCAATCGAAACACCGATCAACAATGCGAAAAACACGGTCACGAATGTCATCAGCAAAATCAAATCGGCGTTCAATTTCTCTTGGTCGTTGCCGAAACTCAAATTGCCGCATTTCAGCATCAAGGGCGAATTTTCGCTTGCGCCGCCATCCGTTCCGTATTTAAGCATTGATTGGTACAAAAACGGTGGTATCATGACACAACCAACGGTGTTCGGTGCTGTTGGCACGCGCCTGTTGGCGGGCGGCGAAGCAGGAGCGGAGGCGATCTTGCCGCTTGAACCTTTCTATCAAAGATTGTCCGCGATTCTTGACAGTAAATATGAAAAGCTGAAAGAAAACAACATCATCAGAGTGACCGCGATTTCGATGCTTGACGGCGAAGTGATTGCGGAACACACAACAGAAATGGTGACGGACAACATCGTGAAAGATGTTCAATCAAGGAGGTAACGAATGAAAATTGACGGAATCGACATCAGAAAATTCAATGCAAAACAGTTGACCGTTGACATTCAGCCGCCGAAAATTGCCGTTGAAAACGAATGGATTGATGGTGCGCCCGTTCCGCTTGAATTTGAAACATTCATCAAAGCCGGAACACTCAAACTGTCAATCCTGTTTCGCGGTGACAGCCGCAGCCAAATTGTCCGCAATGTATCAAATTTCATGGCACTTTTAACGCATGGTGTTGTGATGCAACTTGACGGATACAAGGGTTATTACACGGGCAAATTGACAGATGACAGTTTATCAAAAACAATCGTAAAAACGCGGTACACGGTCAATTTGACTTTTGCCGGATACATGATCGATGACGAAATCAAAAACACATACATCGACAAGGACACCGCACAATTCGATGTGTTGGGAACGCGCGATGCGCCTTGCATCGTTGAGATCACGCCAACAGTTGATATGTCGGAATATCGCATCGATGGTTTTGGTGACGATCCGATCATCATCAAGAATCTTGAAGCGGGCAAAAAGATCATCATTGACGGAGCGGCGGGAACGGCAACGCAAGAGGGCGTGAACAAATTTGCCGATGTGGATTTATGGGATTTCCCAAAACTGACACACGGACAAAAATATGTGCTGAATTTTTCGTCAAACAAATGCGTTGTCGTGATGCGGTACAATCCGATGTGGATATAAGGAGGCGGAAATATGTTGCAATTATTTTCGGATTCCAAAGAACGCATCGGCACTTTATCGGGATTCACAGAACTGAAGGAAACAACAAAACTTGAAAGCGGTGACAAAGAACTGTCTTTCAAATACCCTGTCACGGGTGTGTTTTTGGATGACATCAAAAATGAATATTACATCCGCACAAAAACGGATGAATATGTTGTCAAAAGCGTTTCCGGCGGATCAAAAACACAATGGCTGAAAGTTGTTGCAACATTGAACTTGGAAGATTTGGAGGGCAAAGCCTTCAAATCTTTCAAGACAACTGAAATGACCGCCGCCGCGTGCTTGGCTGTTGCGCTTGACGGCACGGGGTGGACGGTTGGTGTCTGTGAGATCACAAAGCGCAGGACAATCAAGAAAGATTCGGCGTGCAATGCCGTTGACATTATTTCGCAAGTGATTTCCACATATTCATGTGAAATCATGTATGACACGATCAACAAGCGAATCGACATATATGAACAGATCGGCGATGACAAGGGATGTTATTTTATTGAATCGCTGAACTTGCGGAAATTGCAGACAGACAAAACATCATATGACTTTTACACGCGAATCGTGCCGATTGGCAAAGACGGTTTGCAGATCGACATTGACGGAAAAGACTACATCGAAAATCATAGTTATTCAAGCAAGGTCAAAACATTCATTTGGAAGGATGAAAGATACACGCGGGTTGATTCTCTGATCGAGGATGCAACGCTGAAATTGGCTGAAAAAGCAAAGCCATATGAAGTGTATGAAACCGATGTCATTGATCTTGCATCGCTGAATCCCGTATATTCGGAAATTCTGCATTATGGAATCGGTGATGTCGTGTGGTTGATTTCCCGTCAAAGCGGCGTGAAAGCAAAGATGCGCATTGCCAAAATCACGAAATACCCGTTTGATCCGCAGAAAAACACTTGCGAATTATCCAACACAAAGAAATCATTTGCGGATATTCAAGCGGAACAGATGGCGCAGATCGTTGATGAAGCGGTTGCGGTTGCGGGCGGAAATACAAGTGAACAAATCGAAGAATCTGAAGGTATAACCTCGGAGGAAATCGCACTTGAAATGGAAGCGATGAAAACCGAAATCATCAAAGATATTTCGGGGCAATACGCAGCCAAATCCGACATCAAAACCGGCGATGAAGCAACATTGAAATCGGCAAAAGAATACACCGATAAGCAATTAGAAAGTTATAAAACATCAACGCAGACCGACAACGCGATTGATGCCGCGAAACGCGCCGTGTTGCAGGATGTGGCAAACACATATGCAACAAAAGCCGGTATGACAACGGCATTGAATCAACAGGCGGCGGCATTGGAGGAATCGTTTGCGGAAACGCTGACGGACTTTTCCACAACGGAAGAAATGGAAAAGGCTATTGCGGAATCACATGAACTTGTGGATTCCGACACAAACAAAAAATACAAATTGGGTGTCCGTGGCGGGTTGCTTTTCATTGAAGAAATCGCAACGGATGAAAATGAATGAAAGCGGGGTGATGTGTGATGCAAATGATAACATCGATTCAACTTGAATTGTACGGCGAAACAAAATTTTATCTTGTTTCCGCAAAGCAAGGTGACAAAGCAACACGATTTGTCGAAGTCGAATTGATGATGTACGGAAATCAATTTGAGATTCCCGCGGATGCGGTTGTGTATGCCAACATCAAGAAGCCGGACAAAAAGTTTTGTTACAACGAATGTAAGGTTGAAAACAACCATGTCATGGTTGAATTGACAAATCAAGCGTTGGCGGCAGCAGGAACGGCATATTGTGACATCGAAATCCGCCGCGCATCAAATTCGGAAATCCTGTCATCGGCATCATTCACAATCGAAATTGAAGAATCAATGCGCGATGAATCCGCGATCCTGTCAAGTAACGAAATCAGCGCACTTGACAAGAAGGTACAATCGTACATTGATGATCTGCTGAAAACCAAAGCGCAAGTGCTGAACACGGAGGAAGCGTTCAAGATTGCAGAATCGGCACGGGCGCGGGCGGAATCGGAGCGGATCAACAACGAATATGAGCGCGTGCAAGCGGAAAAAGAACGCCGCGCAGCAGAGGTCACGCGCCAACAGACATTGACACGATACCAAAATGTTATAACTGACACCGTGGCGGCGGCTGACAAAGCCAACAACGCGGCGGAGAGGGCGGAAAACGCCATTTCCACACAAGAGCAGTTAAACGACACATTGGAGCGGGTGGAGGCGGCATATGCCGATATGCGGGAAATGGATACCGGCATATATCACAATGTCGATGGCGGAACGCCCGGCAGCCATGACACATTAAACTGTGACGGCGGCACGCCATTCACAACGGACGAAATCAAAATAAATTGCGGCACGCCGTAAGTGCGGAACGCATGAAAGGAGCATGAACACATGGCAACATCAACCATCAAACCGAAATGCGGCACAACGGCGCAATGGCAAGCATCCGGGCGCATTTTGGAAGTGAATGAATGGGGCGTTGAAGTGACGGAGAGCGGCGCATACATCTTGCGCATTGGCGATGGTGAACACCTTTTCCATGATCTCCCCGCCGTCATCGATGTGCCGACATTCGATGCGCTTGTTCAGCAAGTGCAGGAACAGTACAACGAAGTCATTGCGTTCCGAAACAACATGACGGAGGCAACCAACGCGGCAAATTCCGCCGCAGCGGGTGCAAGAAGTGCGGCGGATGCCGCCAACGCGGGCGCGGCGGCTTGCGAAAACATTGCCGCCGGTATCAATTCAATGGCGGACGATACCACGGCAACCGTTTATTCCATCGGAATTGACAACGGGATCATTTATTTAGAGGAGGTATAATTCCAAATGGCAACAGGCGATAGAATCTATATTGCAGACAAAAAGACACTTGACGAAGTAAAGGCGGACACAACCGGCATTCTTGCGGCGGTGCAGGACATCGACAGCAAGTTTGCGGGCATCAAGCGTTACGGCGTGAAGATCAACAAGAATGACAGCAATCCCGCAACGCGCGTGACATATCTGTATGATGCCGTTGGCATGAATCCCGCAAAGATGGATTTTGCATCCGGCGCATTCGATTTCGGCGATTGGGGTGACATTTGGTTTGTGAAAAACAATTATCCGTGCATGGTGAAGTATGACGGCACGGAAGATTACAAACTGAATCCGAATGACTACACGCTGAAGGAGGACGGCACGGAATCCGATGTTGCAAATTCTGATTACGCAGGAAACGCAATGTCCGCGATCCCCCTTGTGTGGATTTCGCAGTATGAAGTCGGAAACTATGAATATATCATCCTGTGCAACGTACAGTATGATTCCTCCTATCACGCATATGCACATACCCGCGCGGATAACACGATCATGAACGTGAAATATCTTTCCATGTTCAAGGGCAGTTATGACGGCACGCGCCTTCGTTCCCTGTCCGGGGTGCAGCCGATGTATTCACAGAACGCACAGACCGAAATTAACCGCGCAGCCGCGAACAATCAAGACGGTGCGGACATTTGGCGCACACGTTCATGGGCGGATCGCAATCTTGTGAACTGTCTGTTGACCGTGATCGGCAAATCTGACAATTCACAGGGCGTTTTCGGTCAAGGCAACACAACGGGTTATGTCGAGGATGCAAGCGTTTATTATGGCGTATTGCAGACAGGCACGCTGAACGACAAAGGGCAGTTTTTCGGATACAACACAACCGTTGAACAAGTCAAGGTGTTCCACATCGAAGGATGGTGGGGCGATCAATGGGATCGCGTTGTCGGTCTTATTATGGATCACGGCAAAGTGAAGGTGAAGATGACACCCCCGTACAATCTCACGGGAGAGGGATACACCGACACGGGCGTTGATCTTTCCGCCGTTGCAAACGGCTATACAAAGACAACCACAATGCGTGAATTCGGCAGAATTCCCACGGGTACAGGCGGCAGCGCATCAACCTATCTGTGCGATTATCTCTATTTGAACGCAGAGATCGTGGCGGTTGCGCTTGTCGGCGGTAGCTGCAACTACGGTGCGTATTGCGGCGCGGCGTGCTTGGTCTTGCACTACGCGGCTTCCGGCACGGATTGGACGGTTGGGGCGGCTCTTTCTTGTGAACAGCCTTCAGCGGCGTAAGCCGCAGGGGGATCGGGGGATTTATCCCCCGCAATAAAAACATATAAGCATTCATAAAACGGTATAACCGGGATACACGGCACGCTGTTCCGGCGTTCTGTTCGGTGTTTCGTGCGCTTGTCGGCGGTAACTGCAACAACGGTGCGAATTGCGGCGCGGCGTACTTGAACTTGAACAACGCGGCTTCCAACACGAATTGGACGATTGGGGCGGCTCATTCTTATCATAATCGTAATTGAGTAATGTGCCGTGTATTCCGCGCCGCTTGGCGATAATTAGACCGATGAAGGAATGGGTTAGTAAGCCGGAAGGCTCAACACTCATTAGGTGATAAGAAAGAAGAATATATGAAAAGTTATAACGGGCAATTCGACAGAATGCTTGAATGCGAAAATGTGAAGCAATGTTTTTACAAAGCGGCAAAGCGAAAGCACAAAAGCCGCGCACGGGGTAAACGCCCCGGAGATCCACGAAAACAGCCATTTGAAAGCGTTGGCGATGTCCTTGCGAACATCGAAAACGAAGTGCCGATTTTCATTGATCTTGTAAAGACGGACACCATCGAAATCATAAAACACGAAGAACATCAAATCAACGAAAACAACAGCAAGAAACCGCGCAACATCATTCAGCCGGACTATAAATATGAACAAGTGTTGCATCATTGCATCGTTAGTCAATTACAACCGATCATCATGCACGGTTTATATGAATTTGCATACGGCAGTATTCCGGGAAAAGGAATACACGCGGGCAAAAAGGTTTTGGCAAAGTGGATTCGGAAATATGACGGCAAGAAATTTTATGTCGGACAAGGTGACATCAAGGGATTTTATGACAACATCGATCTTGATATTCTTGAATCGAAGTTGGCGAAATTATGCCGCGACAAAAGATTTTTGCACATAAATCACCGTGTCATTTCCATTCATGAGAAAATCACGATTGAAAACGGTGTGCGCCGCCGCAGATTCATCCCGAAAGGCTTTTACACATCCGGGTGGTACGGGCATTTGACGCTGAAGGAATTCGATCATTTTGTTGTGCAGTTGCCGGGCGTGGATCACTATATGCGATATGCGGATGATTTTGTCATCACGGGCAAGAACAAAAAGAAAATCCACGCGGCGATGCAAGCAATCACGGAATATCTTGCGGGCAATCTTCATTTGCAGATCAAACACACATGGCAAGTGTACCGATTTGAACATCCCGTCAAAGGTGTATTTGATAAGAATGGCAAACAGAAAACCAAAGGGCGTTTTATTGATTTCATGGGATTTCAATTTCACTATAACAGGACAACCATGCGCAAGCGGAATTTGTGCGCATCGCGCCGAAAAGCACACAGAATCGGAAAGAAAACGAAGGTGACATGGTACGATGCAGCGGGCATGATTTCCCGCATGGGGTTGTTCAAGCATACGGACACATACAACTATTATTTGAAGCACATCAAACCGTGGGTGAACATACGGAAGATGAAACGAACAATCAGCAATCACAGCCGAAAGGAGAACAAAAAACATGACAGAATGGAAGCAGATCACAGGATCACAGGCGGAACGCCCGGCGGAGGTGGATACGGTATCCTCCCCCACAACGGTGTATTTGCGTAAGAATATCAAGCAGATCACCAAAAAGGACGAGAGCGGCAAGGAAGAAACCATGTGGCAGTATGACGAGCGCGAAATGACCGTGGCAGAATACGCCGATTATCTTGCAACGCTTGAAACGCCCGCGACAAAGATGATTATGCAATCTTTGTCCGCAATCGAACTTGGCATGGAAGAAATCGCACTTGGAATGGAGGTGTAATACATGGAACATAGTGCAAAGTTTGATTCGCTGAATGCGAAATACAAGATGGGTTATATCACGAAGGAAACGCTTGCGGGATGGGTATCCATCAACAACAAACGCCCCGGCAGAGGAATCACCGCGGAGGAATATGAGGAAATCACCGGCGAAGCATACGAAGGTGATGCGTGATGTCGTTGATCGAAATCATTGACAAACTGTGCCATGTCACGACCGTTTTGGCTGATCTTGTGCGGGAGCAATCCAACATCATCGCACAATCCGATGTGTGCATCATGGACGATGGCGCAGAGGGCGCAACAATTTCGGACAAGATGAATCAAGCGTATGACGAACTTGACGAAATTGAAATTGCGTTGCGCAAAATCTAAACCAAAGGAACGGAGGAGCAAATGTACATCGATGCAAATTCGATCATTTTGATCGGCGGCGTTTTAACCGCTATTCTTGGAATCGGCGGGGTGGTTGTAGCCGTCATCAAATGGGTGCTTGCGCAAAATAAGCAATCCGCCGATATTTCTGCATTGCGAAAACTTCATGAAAAGGACATGGAGGAATTCAGAAAGAAAGAAGCGGAAAAGAATCAAGCGATTCAAGATGAATTGTGCGTACTGTCATATGCAATGCTTGCATCCCTTGACGGGTTGAAACAACTGCATTGCAACGGAGAAGTGACAAAGGCGCATGAAAAACTTGAAAAGCACTTGAACAAGCAAGCACACGGACAACACAACAGTTGAAAAAAGAAAGGAATCACGAACATGAAAATTGATTGGAAACAGAAGTTGACAAGCCGCAAGTTTTGGGCGGCAATCATCGCATTTGTGACCGCTGTATGCGCAGCATTCGGCATCGAGCAGATCACAACCGAACAGATTATTGCAATCATTTCGGCTGTGTCTGCGCTGATCGCATACATCATCGGCGAAGGCTTGGTGGATGCGGCACGCAGCAAGGCAACAGGAAGCGAAAACACCGTGCAGGAAACAGACGGCGCGGCACAGGATGATGACAGCGAAACGGGGTGTGAATAATGTCATTCTCAAATAGTCCGCTTGTTTCACACATAAACATTTCCCCGAACAAAACGAGCGGCAGAAACAAGGCGATTGACAGAATCACGCCGCATTGCGTGGTTGGTCAATGCAGCGTTGAAACGCTTGGAAACATATTTGCGCCGACAAGCAGACAGGCATCATCGAATTATGGAATCGGCGTTGACGGGCGCATTGGAATGTACTGTGAAGAAAAAGACCGCTCATGGTGTTCATCGAGCGGCGCAAACGATCACCGTGCAGTAACAATCGAATGCGCATCCGACACAAAACATCCGTATGAAATGAATGAAACGGTATATCAATCCTTGATAAACCTATGTGCGGACATATGCGCAAGAAACGGGAAAAGCAAACTTTTATGGCTTGGTGATAAAGACAAAACGCTTGCATACAATCCCGCGGCAGATGAAATGATTCTGACCGTTCACAGATGGTTTGCGAACAAGAGTTGTCCGGGCGATTGGCTTTTCTCCCGTTTGGGCGATCTCGCAGAAAAGGTCACAAATAAACTGAATGCAGAAAGTGAGGAACAGAACATGGCAAACGAAATTATTTGCCCGAAATGCGGATCACATTTCGTGCTTGTGGAAGAATCGGCGAAAGAGCCTGTCAAAGAGCCTGTCAAGCAGGAGCAGCCAAAGAAATCCGTTGATGAAATCGCAAAAGAGGTCATCAAGGGAAATTGGGGCAACGGCGCAGACAGAAAAAACAGATTGACCGCCGCCGGGTACGATTACAGTACCGTGCAAGCAAAGGTCAATGAATTGATGAAAAAGTAACAGGAGGACAACATCATGTTTTATGTTGGTGAAAAATTCGACATCGCAGAAAATAAGTCATACAAGACACAGAACGGCGCAGAAAAGGCAGCAGCAGCCGCGGGCGCATATGTCTTTGATGATGATGGCAACATCGTTTTCCCCGCCGCAGGAGCGGCGGAAACCGCTGAAACCATCAACATCATCGGGCGTGCAACTGTTGTGTTCAACGGCAAATTGCGCGTGAGAAACGCGCCTTCGTTTGCGCCGGAAACGGAATGCGGGTTGATGTGCAAGGGTGATACCGTGGATGTTATCGACACCGCGGAATCCGATGACGGGAAACCGATGTGGAAAACCGTCGAAGGAAACTACATCAGCGCGGATGAAGCACACACGGCATTTGTTGAAGTATAAAAACATATAAAGAGAGCGGGCAGCCTTGTGAGGTTGTCCGCTCTTTTTTCGTATTTTATAAATGGCTTATTTCCGCGCAAGCAAATATACAACGATATTGCATCCATATTTCATGCCGTCATCCCCGCCGGTGATTTCGGTGATTTCGCCGTACATGAATAATTCTTTTTCATGTGAATCCATAAAGTCTGAAACATCGCCCGCGAGGGATTCCTTCAGATTGCCGATTTGACAGCCATCCTCCAAATGAACTGCATATGCGGGTTTGCCGTCATAATCAAATTCACGGAATATTAAAGAATCGCCCCTGTGCGCATATTCAATATTTAGTTGGCGATCCGTGCCGTCATCGTTTTCATATGTAACGCCAACAACCTTCGTGTGATAGGTTTTGACAACATCAAAATCATTTACATCAACATCCGCCAAATAGACTTTTGCGCCATCGCTGAAACAATAATGCGGCGGATCGGCTTGCGGCACTTCACTTGCCGTTTGATTCGATGCGGTAGAGGGCGCGACAACGTGCGCATTGGCGGCGTTGCGGCGGCTCAATTCTTTTGATATGAGATAGGAACGCCAAAGCAGGAACGCGCCGATTGCCAAACAGATCGGATGAATCAGAACAATGCAAACGATGCCCCATATTGTATATGACTTTTTGTTCTTTTCAAGTTTGGCATCCGTGATGCCGCTATACATTGCCTGTATTTTCTCTTGTGTGTACGGATTTTTCATTTTAACCTCCCGCCGCGCCATTGGCGGCATTAACTATTATAACATCGTCATCACGCAAACTGTGTCGAAATAAATGGAAAATTGTTGCCAAACCTTTAATTCTGATCTTTAACACACTTCCCCTATTATTATATGCGAAAATATATATAAAGTCAAGAATCTTTCCGAACATTAGCACACGAGGAGGGCAAAAGTCGATGAAAATTTACAATTACAACGGAAAAAAGAACATATGCGGCGATAGGATACATCAAGCAAGGACAACGCAAAGATTATCACAAGCGGATTTGGCGGCGCGGATGCAGATCGAAGGCGTGATATTGGAACGCGACAGCATCAGCCGCATTGAGATCGGCACGCGGTTTGTGTGCGATTATGAATTGATGATATTCGCCCGCGTTCTGAAGGTGTCCGCCCTGTGGCTTTTGGGATTAGAATAACAAAACGCACGCCATGTGTTCGATCACGCGGCGTGCAATTTTTTTGAAAATTTTTTCAATTATTTTTGCAAAACCCCTTGACATACTATCAATAGTATGTTATAATATATACAGAAAGAAAGAGAGGGGGTGAACGAAATGGAAAAGCCAAAAACGCCGATGGGCGAAATAGAAAAAGCCTTGCAAGAAGTGGCAAACGCTGTTAAGAGTAACGAAGCCGTGGAAAGCATCAAAGTTACATTAACATTCAAAAAGCCAAAATCAAGCAAGGCAACCAAAGAAAGCAAATAATCGCTTTCATAGGCAGGATGGGGCGAAACGCCCCGTCCGTAAGTCCTATTATACCATAAAAAACCGCCGATGTCAAGCGGCGCAGATCGGAAAGGACTTGAAAACATGGAACATTTGAAATTCATTCGCAACGCTGAAGGCAAGATCACACGCCGAATCATTACAGATCGCGCATACATCGAAAACAAAACGCTGTATGTGGACGGCAAACCGTGGGCGATGATCGGCGGAACATTCGACATGAAAGAAGCGATCAGAACGGGAAAATTATTTCAATAAACCGAGCGGGGCGGATTCCCCGCAGAGGAGGAAAGCATGAACATTAGAAAAGGCGATGCAGAATATTCCATCAAAGAATTTCAAAACTATTGGCGCATTACAAAATGCGCAGGAAAACTGACGATTGAATACAAGGTCGCAAAGGACATTTGCAGAACAATCGAAGAATTGAAACAGTATATCGAAAAAGAATCAATATTTTGAGAGGGCGGAACGATGGAACAAACAAAAAGAAAAACAACAACATCGACAGCGGTGAAAGCGCGATACAATAAAAAAGCATACGGAGCGGTGACGGCATATGTGCCGAAAGAAATGGCGGAGGCGTTCAAAGCAAAGTGCGCCGCCGAGGGCATCCCGCAAGCGCAGATCATAAAAGCCGCAATCGAAAAGTTTTTGGAAACATCGGAATGATGACGATCACACAAACCGCATCCCCGCATCCTTGAAAATTAGGGTGCGGGGATATTTTCATTTATGGAGGGCATTATGCGCAGATTCAAGCATTTGACACATACAGACAGATTGAAAATCGAAGCATCTTTGAAAGAGGGCAAAACACCGAAGGAAATTTCCGCCGAAATCCGTGTGCATATAAGCACGATATATCGTGAAGTGAAACGCGGGCAATATACGCACATGAACACGGATTTGACAACAGACATCCGATATTCCCCCGACATAGCACATGACAAATACCGCGCGAATCTCGCAGCAAAAGGCGCAATGCTGAAAATCGGATCGGATCGCAAACTTGCGGATCACATCGAAAAAAAGATATGCGATGAAAAGTATTCGCCCGCCGCCGTATTGGGCGAGATCAAGCGGAAGAATCTGCAATTTAGTGTTACGATCAGCATACCCACATTATACAGTTACATTGACAAAGGGATATTTTTGCGGCTGACAAATAAAGATTTGCCCGACAAGCCGAATCGCAAACGCAAGTACAACAACGTGCGCCAAACGCGCCCGCCGCGCGGAACGAGCATTGAAAAACGCCCGCCGGAGGTGGATACAAGGGAAACCTTCGGGCATTGGGAAATGGATACCGTAAAGGGCAAACGCGGAATCAGTAAACATTCTTTGCTTGTTCTGACCGAGCGAAAGACACGGCAAGAAATTCAAATCAAAATCCCGGACGGCACAGCGGAAAGTGTAACGCGGGCATTGGATAACATTGAACGCAAATACGGCGAATTGTTCCCGCTCATATTCAAATCGATCACGGTTGACAACGGATCAGAATTTTCGGATTGTGAAGGAATGGAACGATCCTGCATCCATGAGGGCAAGCGCACGCAATTTTACTATTGCCATCCATACAGCAGTTATGAGAGAGGGAGCAACGAAAAACAAAACCGCATGATCCGCCGCCACATTCCAAAAGGCACAAATTTTGATGACAAGACAGATGAAGAAATCGAGCGCATCACAATTTGGCTGAACAATTACCCGCGCGGAATTTTTGGATATGGCACATCGCAGGAGGCTTTTGACGAGGAAATAAAAGGCATTTTGAATCGTTCATAACTTGTTTACAAATATTTTTGCAACTTTTTCGCATTTACCCCTTGACAAGAGGTCTTTCTGTGAAAATTGGGCTTATAAAAATTTGCAAATAAAATCCGGACTTATAAATAACTTGTTAAAATTACCGAATTGTTCGTTTTGCGTGCTTGAATTGCAGTAAAAAATGTGGTACAATATAATGTAAATATAATTCAGAATTGGAGGACAGCCGATTGCAGCTGAAAAGTCTTGAACTCACGGGCTTTAAATCCTTTCCCGAAAAAACGCTGATAAATTTCAGTGACGGTATCACAGCCATTATCGGTCCCAACGGCAGCGGTAAGAGTAATATTTCCGATGCTATACGCTGGGTAATGGGCGAAACCTCCACGAAAAGCCTCAGAGGTACGAAAATGGAGGACGTTATTTTCGACGGCACACAGTCCCGAAAAGCCCTCGGTTTTGCGGAAGTTACTTTGACTCTCGATAATTCCGACAAACTCCTGCCCATTGATTTCGACGAGGTGGCAATATCCAGAAGATATTACAGATCGGGAGACAGTGAGTATTACATAAACAAAAGTCAGGTCAGAATGAGAGATGTCCACGATCTTCTCCGTGATACAGGTCTTGGAAAATCCGGTTATTCAATTATCGGACAAGGTTCTGCGACGGAGATAATCAACGCTAAAAGCAGTGACAGACGTTATCTTTTTGAGGAAGCATCGGGCATTGCAAAGTTCCGATATAAAAAAGAAGAAAGTGAACGCAAACTTAATCTTACCAATGAAAATCTGATACGACTCAACGATATCAAATCCGAAATTGAAAGCCGTCTCGGACCTTTGGAGACTCAGGCAAAGAAAGCCCGCAAATATCTTGAGTTGTACGAAAAGAAAAAGAGTCTTGAAATAGCTCTTTGGCTTGATGACATTAAAGTTACCGAAGCTGAGTCCGTGAAGGCGGAAGAGGCTTTGGCGTCTCTTAAAAGAAGTGTTGAAAAATGCGAAAATGAGATAACGGATTGCGAAGACAGAATTGAACGTGAAACAGAAAATATCCGCAGAATAACAGTTGAAATAGAAGATATCCGTAACGAAAACGCCATCGTTCACGATAAAATAAGAGAATTGAATTCCGAGATACTTCTTCTCGGAAATGATACAGAACACGCGGAAAAAGATATTGAACGCTATGAAGAGCAACAGAAATTGCTATTCGGGCAGCGAGCAGAAACTGAAAAACAGTTGGCGGAAAAGATTTCTGAAATTGAAAGAATAACTGCTGAGATCTCCGCAAATGACAGCGAACAGGCAAAAGTTGTTGCTGAATCCAGAGAGCATGTCAAGCAGGAAGCTGAGTCTGCGGAGAAAGCGAAGATTCTTCACGATGAGCTTACCGCTGTTATGGCAAAGCTCACGTCTCTTCAGATAGAACACGGTCGTCTCAGTGAGCAGCTGGCAGCTTCCGAAGAGCGAAAAGCACAACTTGAAACAGAGATCTCCGACGGCGAAGACCGTTTGAAAACATTGACAGTTTCGAGAGACGAATATGCTGCTGAACTTGAAAAACTGAAAAAAGAACGCCAGGACCGTAAAAATATTTACGACGGCTATGTCATGAAGATAAGCAGTAAGCGGAATCAGGCAGAGAAAGCCGCTGAAAAATATAACGAGCTGAAACGCCTTTATGATGAGAAAACTTCAAGAAAACGTATGCTTGAAGATCTTGCAAAGCATTACGAAGGCTTTAACGGAAGCGTCAGAAATGTAATGAATGAGGCTTCAAAGGGCGTTCTCAAGGGCGTTATAGGAACTGTAGCATCTGTTATCAGGACAAACGATGAGTATGCTGTTGCCATTGAAACGGCACTCGGTTCAGCTATTCAGAATATAATCACAGAAAATGAAAAAAGTGCAAAAGACTGCATTTATTATCTGAAATCACGTAATTACGGCCGTGCAACATTCCTTCCTGTTGATACAGTTGTCGGTTCTCGTCTGCAGAATCACGGAGCAGCATCCTGTGCCGGATATATAGGTATAGCGGCAGAGTTGCTTGAATTTGATCCTAAATTTAAGGGTATTATAGATCAGCTTCTCGGCAGGATCGTAATTGCTGATACAATAGACAATGCAACGCAGATGGCTCGCAGGAATAAATACTCCTTCAGAATAGTAACTCTTGACGGTCAGGTTGTAAACCCCGGCGGTTCTCTGACAGGTGGTTCTGTCAGCAAGGGTATCGGTATACTCAGCCGTTCAAATGAGGTTGATTCTCTGAAAGAGGAGCTTGAAAGTCTTGAAGAAAAGCTTGCCGCTGCGGCTGAATCTGCAAAAAATACTGCAAACGATTTCAGGGCTGTCAGCGCTTCCCTTGAGGGCTTGAACGCAGAGATCAAAGTCGCAGACGAAGAATACATCAAAAAAGAAGCAGAGCTGAAAAACGGAGATTCTTACATAGAGAATGTTTCTGTTCAGGTTGAGAATCTGAAAAAAGCTGTTGCGGGAGAATCTGAAAAACAGTCCGGTTTGAAACAGTCCCTTGATGCGGCAGTTTCAGAGTTGGAAGAACTCCGTGAAAAGGTTCAGATCACAGAAAATGAAAGCGATGAGATTTCACGTATTTCTGCGGAACTTTCATCTGAACGTGAAAAGATAATAGAGAAACTCCACCGTATTGAGCTTATAAAAACAGAACTTATAAAGACTCGTGAGGCCGCTCACAATGATGCGGAAACTCTCCGAAGAGTTATACGTGAAGCTGATGAGGCAGGTCTTGTTTCTCA
The DNA here is from genome assembly GCA_045637625.1 of Eubacteriales bacterium. Lineage (GTDB taxonomy): Bacteria > Bacillota > Clostridia > Oscillospirales > UBA644 > HGM12619. The sequence continues at coordinate 5,525 of JAZTZU010000040.1, read as the reverse complement.
GCAACAGATAAAAGAGATCAGACAGAAGATCGAAGCTTTTGCGACACGTATCGAAGCTGCAAATGGGGAAATAAGAGCTCTTGAAAGCCAGAATGAAAGCAGAACTCAGCTTATTGCGAAGAAAAATATTGAACGTGAAGAGTCTGAGGCAAAGAAGTCCAAGATATTCGAAAACGAAAGAAATCTTTTTGAGCAGAAAGACAAGCTGGGACGAGAACTTGAGCGTACTTCCATAAAATGCGGAACTTTGAAAAATGAAAAAGACAGCCTTGTTTCTAAAATTTGGGACGAGTATGAGCTTTCTGTTTCCGATGCATCTGCTTTGGGCCTTGAACTTGGTGATAAATCCGAGGCGAAGGCTCAGGTCACAACCCTTAAAAATTCTATCAGGGGACTTGGTTCTGTCAATGTTGACGCTATAGAAGAGTTTGCTGAAGTAAGTGCCCGTTACGAAGAGCTTTCAACCCAGCTCAAAGACCTTGAATCGGCTAAAGAAGCCCTTGAAAAAATAATTCTTGATCTTGAAGCTGAAATGACTCAGATATTCTCTGAAAAATTCAAGACGATCAATGAAGCTTTTGAAGATGTCTTCAAGGAGCTTTTCAACGGCGGTTCCGCAAAACTTACATTGACGGATCCCGAAAATGTTCTTGAATCAGGCGTTGAGATTTACGTAGCTCCTCCGGGAAAAATAATCAAACACCTCTCGTCTCTTTCAGGTGGTGAACAGTCTCTTACGGCGATTGCCCTTTATTTTGCGCTGTTGAAGATCCGTCCTGCTCCGTTCTGCCTCCTTGATGAGATCGAGTCTGCATTGGACGACGTAAACGTTGTAAGATATGCAAATTACCTGCATAACCTTACAAAGAAAACTCAGTTCTTAGTTATCACTCACCGTCGAGGCACAATGGAAATGGCTGACAGACTTTACGGTGTTACGATGAGAGAAAAAGGCGTTTCGAGAATCATAACGATAAACGTAAACGAGATCGAAAACAATATGTTGGGGTAAATGAATGAGAAAGTTTATTTTAGGTACTGATTGGTGGACCGATTGCGATGACGCAGTTGCTCTTCGGTTGCTTTCGTATTTTACCGGAAAGGGATCCGTTGACGTTTTGGGCTTTTGCGTAAATGCAAGAATGGAGTATTCTGCCCGTTCTTTTGACGTTTTCCGAAAAGACTGCGGCTTAGGTGATATCCCCGTTTCTATTGACCGTAATGCTACCGATTTCGGCAGAAATCCTCCGTACCAGAAACGGCTTGCTGAGATTGAGGGGGACTATCTTTCCGAATCGTATTTTGAAGAGCCTGTGGCCATGTACCGAAGGCTTTTGGCAAAAGCTGAAGAACCTGTGGAAATAATCGAAATAGGGTATGCGCAGGTTCTTGCAGGATTGCTTATGTCTGAACCCGATAAGTTTTCACCTCTGAACGGGGTCGAACTTGTAAGACAGAAAGTTGCAAAACTTTGGATAATGGCTGGAAAATGGGATGAAAATCCGGGAAAAGAGAATAATTTTGCGCGTAATCCCAGAACTTCACGAGGTGCGGAAATTCTTTGCCGTTTATGGCCTACAGAGATGACATTCCTCGGTTGGGAAGTCGGTGTGGGAATTCTCACGGGACAGACTGCCCCCGAAAACAGCCTTTTGCGGAATGTTCTCATTGACCACGGTTCTGAAAACGGAAGAGACAGCTGGGATCCTATGCTTGTGCTTCTTGCCTGTACAGGTGACGAGGCGGAGGCAGGGTATTCTTTCCGTCAGGGCAGGGTTTCTGTGGACGGAAATACAGGTGAGAATTTTTTTGTCTGTGATCCGACAGGCAATGCGAAGATAGTTGTCAGGAATTTTTCTGCCGATTATTATTCAGATAAAATAAACAGTATAATTTCAGATACATATAAATAAGAAAGGATTTTTCAAAGATGGGATTTTTCAGTAAGATCAAAGAAAGTCTTTCAAAGACAAAACAAAATATTAGTGACGGTCTTAACGAGCTTTTTGCAAACTTCAGAAAGGTTGATGAGGCTTTTCTTGAAGAACTTGAAGAAATACTTCTTCTTGCAGACGTTGGTTTTGAGACTACGGAAAAAATAATTGAAGAACTTCGTCATGTTGCAAAACTTGAAAAGATCGAAAATGCGGAAATGCTCAAAAACCGTCTTGCCGACATTATTACAGAAATGATGTCCGGCGGAAATGAATTGAATATAAACACAAAACCCTCGGTTATTATTGTTGTTGGTGTGAACGGGGTCGGTAAAACCACAACTATCGGTAAGCTCGCAAATATGCTTAAAAATGAAGGTAAAAAGGTTATTATTGCCGCTGCGGACACTTTCAGGGCTGCGGCTATAGAGCAGGTTGAGATCTGGGCTCAGCGTTCCGATATAGATCTTGTAAAGCACCGTGACGGTTCTGACCCTGCGGCCGTTGTCTTTGATGCTGTTCAGGCTGCTAAAGCCCGTGGTGCGGATGTGGTTATCTGCGATACCGCAGGCAGACTTCACAACAAAAAGAACCTCATGGATGAGCTTTCAAAGATTGCAAGGGTAGCTGACAGGGAACTTCCCGGCTGTGACAGGGAAACTCTCCTTGTTGTTGATGCTACTACAGGTCAGAATGCTGTCGAACAGGCGAAAAACTTTAAAGAAGCAACAGATATTACAGGTGTTGTTCTTACTAAACTTGACAGTACCGCAAAAGGCGGTGTGACAATCGCAGTAAAAGAAGTTACAGGTGTTCCCGTTAAACTTGTGGGCCTCGGTGAGCAGATCGACGATCTTAAGATCTTTGATCCTGCGGATTTTGCAAAGGCTTTGATAGAATAATTTTCAGAGAGAAGGGGATCTTGTGGATGGCGTAAAAACTTTTGTTCCGATAGCTATAAACAGTAACGGTATTGATGAATGGTATCCTGAGTGTATAAAATCGTTAAAGACTGCAGGAGTTGCGAGGGTTTATTTTTGTTGTCTCCCCGAAAGTTATGATTCAACAGAGCTGCAGATGCGTGCCGCTGAGAGATTCGGGAAAATGGCAAAAATTTTCGAAGATGAAGGCTTTGAAGTTGGGGTCTGGATAAACTCATTCAGCCATGGAGGTTCGTTTTCCGAAAATTTAAAATCCGAATATCAGCACATGGTGAATATTGAGGGGAAAGTCTCTGATAATGAGTATTGTCCTTTGGATGAGAAGTATGTTGCCAAATTCCGGAACTATGTAAAAATGCTCGTTAAAAACGGCGCAAAAATGATAATGCTTGACGATGACTTCAGAATGACAGTCAGAGGCGGAGATCCTTTCTGTTTCTGTGAAAAGCATTTGGAACTCATGTCGGAATATCTCGGAAGAGAAGTTTCGAGAGACGATTTCAAAGATATTTTTACCGGTGGACCCTGCGAAGAACGTAAAGCCTATATGTATGCTCAGGGGGAGGGTTTGAAGCATATTGCTAAAGCTCTCCGTGAAGCTGTTGACGAAATTGATCCCACGGTACGTCTCGGTCACTGCGCATGTCTGCCCACATGGGATGTCGAGGGTGTTGATTCCCTTACTCTTGCAAAGATTTTTGCGGGAAATACAAAGCCGTTCCTTCGTCTTATTGGCGCATCTTATTGGGCTAATATAAAAGCGTTTGGATGTAAAAATCTTTCAGCCATTGTTCAGTATGAACGTATGCAGGAGTCCTGGTGCAGAGGGGAAGACATTGAAATTTTTGCAGAGGGAGATGTTTATCCCCGTCCCCGTCATGTCGTTCCTTCATCTTATCTTGAACTTATGGATCTTGCGATCCGTGCAAGCGGCGGTTTTGACGGCCATTTGAAATATATGAGCAACTACGCAGCAAAGTTTGACTATGATAAGGGCTATTTCGCCCGTCACAATAAAAATGCGGCAAACAGAAAGTGGATAGAAGAGCATTTTGACGGAAAAGAGACTCTCGGTCTGAAGCTTTTTGAGCCAATGAAAACACTTGAATATTCAGAAAAAGCATATGATTTAGCTTCAAGAAGTGTTTCTCCGTCTCTTAAGTTCTCCGCTTACAACGCTGTTTCTTCCAAGTTTGACGGTGAAGGCCTTTCTGTTATCTGGGGAGATTCCGCATGGCTTGCAACGGAAAATGAGCTGAAAGATGGCGCAATTCTTGATGGTGTTGCGGCTGATATTCTTACCCGAAGAGGTTTTGATGTGGGTGTTGTTTCTTTCGGTCAAAAATATAAGGTTGCAAGTGAAACTTTCCTTGGTGATATAAACGACAACACGGCTCTTTACGGTGCATATGCTTATGATATCCTTGCTGCAGATTCAGCTGAAATGCTTTCCGTTCTGGCAGATACGGGGATTGATAACGGAGGACTTGCTCCTACCTCGTTTGCTGACGGAAAACATACAGGTTCTTATACTTATAAAAATTCAAATGGACAGAATTTCCTTGTTTACGCTTTTGACGGCAGAAGTATTTCCGAAAATACAAGCGATTTCGATTTCTCCGGAATTTCGGGCAATTACCGCAAAAAACAGTTGTTTGAAACTTTGGAAAAATTCGGTGCGGATGTACCTCTTTGCAAAACGGATGCACCTTTCCTCTACATGATTGCAAAGGGCGACGAAAACGAAATGTCCGTATTCCTCATGAATGCTTATGCGGATTCAGTCATTGCCCCCGAAGTTTTTGTGGGCGACGGTTATTCCCGTGTTGAAGCTTGCAACGGTACAGCGGAACTCGTTGACGGTAAAGTCGTTCTTTCCGATATAAGTGCCTACGGATTTGCGGCATTTACAGTATATACAAATTAAAAGGTTGGTAATTAAAAGATGAAAATTCTTGTTGCATCAAACAACAAAAATAAGATCCGCGAAATAAAGCAGATCCTTGGTGATATTTTTGAGCCGATATCTCTTTCTGAAGCGGGTGTGGAATCCGATCCTGAAGAAACAGGCAGTACATTCCTTGAAAACGCAATAATCAAGGCTCGTGCAGGTATGGAAGTTTCAGGTCTTCCATGCATTGCCGATGACAGCGGGCTTTGTGTTTATGCTTTGAACGGCGCTCCCGGCGTATATTCCGCAAGATATTCCGGAGAGGGTGCGACCGATGAGAAAAACAATGAGCTTCTTCTTAAAAATATGGCAGATATTACAGACAGAAGAGCCTGCTTCAAAAGTGCCATTGCAATGGTATATCCCGATGGAAAAATTATTACTGCCGAGGGTGAATGCCCCGGTGTGATGATCTATGAATACCGCGGAAACAATGGCTTCGGATATGATCCGCTTTTCCTTGTGGAGGAATATGATAAGACTTTTGCAGAACTCAGCGGCGAAATAAAAAATAAGATCAGTCACCGAGCTCATGCGCTCCAGGCTTTCAGAGAAAAGTTGGATAAGGAATAAAATTAGAGAAAAATAAATTAGGGAAAACTTTCTTTCGCGGAAAAGAAAGTTTTCCCTAACCCTTTCAAAGAAACCGAATTGTGGGTAATTATATTATTTTCAAACTTGCTTTTCTTGAAGGGGTGT
>JAZTZU010000039.1:0-24979 GCA_045637625.1 Eubacteriales bacterium | reverse complement strand
TGATACATTCCGCATTCTCCCTCAGTCGGCGTACGCCGCCAGCTCCCTCCCAGAGGGAGCTGCTTTATACCTCCCTCCGGGAGGGAGGGGGACCGCGATTAGCGGTGGAAGGAGCCTGCGTATTAAACACCCCCCAATCTGCTTTTCTTGGGTGAGGGTCCAAGGGAGAGGGGCTTCTTTTCACGCGAAAAGAAGCCCCTCTCCCTTTAAAATCAATCTATAAAAACCACAAATCATCCCAAAGGCATCGGCTGAGGTGTCGTTGTCGGACCGTAAGTCTCTAACCTGTCGATACCCGACTCTGTCGGAGCAAATCTTACCCTGTCGATGCAAGGCTGTCTCAACTCTACCTCTGTGAGAGTTCTATGTTTATGATAAACTATAAACAATTCACCACCGGGAGTTTCCACAAATGAATGATGTGCCGTTCCGTGAATAGTACTGTTTCCCACATGAATGGGGTTACCCTCATATTTCACAAACGGACCGAGAGGAGATTCGGAAACAGCATAACCTGCCGCATATTTTTTATAGTCGTATGCACCACCGGAATATGTAAGATAATAATGTCCATCGTGCTTCAACATATAAGGTCCTTCTGTAACCTTGTTTCCGCCGATATCACCATTTCCCCCATAAGACTCCCATACTTCTTCAGAGAACACACAAAGTGTTTCGGTTGAAAAATCAATAGTTGCAGTTTCCAAATCAATTTTAGCACCGTAAATTCCGTACTGTCTTCCGTCATATTTAGAATCATAGTAAAGATATGCCTGACCATCATCGTCGATGAAAATATGTCCGTCAAATGTAATGAAACCTAAAAGAAGTTCTCCTATAGGCTCAAAGGGACCAAGCGGAGAATCAGCAACCGCAAGACCGAGATTTCTGTCAACAGTACAAACCATATAGAATTTCCCATTGTAATATTCCACATCGGGAGCCCAATACGCATCCGAGATTCCCCAAGCACCTGTTTCCATACAAAAACCGTTGAATTCCCAATTAACCATATCCGGAGAAGTATATACTCTATATCCCGGACCATTTGTTCCGTAAAGATAATACATTCCGTCATAGTAAAGAATATCAGGATCAGCAAGACCGTCATGAACAGGATTTATATAAGAACTACTCAAATCAACGCTTTTAAGTTCTGAAAATTCTATAGTCTTGAATAGAACGCCACGGCTCAAAGAATCCATATACCCCCAATGTTTACCAGTCAGATCTTCAAGCCCGACGACAAATTCCGGCCAGGGCTCAATACCCTCCATATCGTCAATAAAATAACCTCGGATCTCCGTTCCGTTAACTTCTATACGTAAACCGAAATCCTTTTCAGTTCTAAGACCGGTAATCACTTGAGATGCTATCTCTGTGAGAGTTTCTTCGCAACGGTATAAATAAAGATAACCGTGTTGTGCAACAAGAACATAACCCCTGACCCCGAAGAAACAAGAATCGTCAAGCTCACCAATATAAAGTGCAGGAGTACTATAAATATCATCTAAATTATATGTAAGCTCAATCAAATCATGTCCGGTCAAAACTTCCGAAGAATCATACCTGTAAAGATAATCATTCGCAGAAAGCCTCTCTACAGTTGGCGCAGGGTCATCAACAACTTCAAAAGTACAGGTCAAATCCTTACTCTGTTTGATCTCATAATTCGAAACAAACTCTTCGTCCAAAGTATAGATAACGTTTCCGTCTGCATCTTTGACGCAAATATTGTCAAAATATGCGATATTTGTACTACCATTGGTCAAGCCACCAACAGAAAAACGAACCATTTTTGAAGACTGAGCTTCGGTGTTGTCAAGATTAAAAACTCTGTGATACCAACGACCGTAAGCAAAATCACTCAAATCGTCTGCTATAAAATTCCCAATCCCAGCCTCATCCGTAGCCATTGCAGAAACATACTGATTTCCAACTCTCATGTCGAAAATACCCATTCCCACAGCTGTGGTTTCAAGATAAACATCATATTCCAAAGTCGCACCGACGGGAACAGTAAATTCCTCAAGATTTATTATCATCTGCTTGGAATCAGTATCACCTTCGCTGACAGCGGTAAGTTTCAGTACTTTTTCCGGTGTTTCAACATTCAAAGGCTCTCTTTCGGGCGGAATTTGAATATTCAATTCCACAATATTAACATTCTCTTTTACATCTTCAGATGGTTCAACGGGAGGTTCAACATCGGGAATATCCCCCTGAACTACCTGCTGACCGTCGGAGTTTTCCACATCATCCACAGGTTCCTTGTTATCACACGCCGCCAAAGCCGATACAGACATCAACGCCGCCAAAAGCAAACTTAAAATTCTCTTTTTCATACCGTAAATACCTCTCTTTTTAACTGTTTACCACAGTTTGTTATATTGTATCACAAAACCATGATTTTGTCAAGTATTTTAAACCAAAAACACAACCACAATTCGCTTTTCTTGGGTGAGGGTCCAAGGGAGAGGGGCTTCTTTTCACGAAAAAGAAGGTTTCTCCCATACCCCAATATCATTAGGTTAAGAATTGGTATTGATTTAATATTGATAACGAAGGCTCCTTCCACCGCTAATCGCGGTCCCCCTCCCTCCCGGAGGGAGGTATAAAAGAGCTCCCTCCGGGAGGGAGCTGGCGGCGTACGCCGACTGAGGGAGAAAGCGAAACAAACTCATATATACAATCAAAACCTCAACTTAATGATATTTCCCCAACACCGCTTTTCTTGGGTGAGGGTCCAAGGGAGAGGGTCTTCTTTTCACGCGAAAAGAAGCCCCTCTCCCTTTAAAATCAATCTATAAAAACCTTAGTTCTGTTTTGTAATAACTTCTTTGCCGCCGAGGTATTTTCTCAATGCTTCGGGGATAGTTACAGAACCGTCTTTGTTCTGGTAGTTTTCGAGAACTGCAGCAACTGTTCTGCCTACAGCTACGCCGGAACCGTTAAGAGTATATACGAACTGGGGCTTTTCTTTGGAGTTGAGATCTGTCTTGAACTTGATGTTTGCTCTGCGTGCCTGGAAATCTGTGAAGCAGGAGCAGGAAGAAATCTCAACATATCTGCCGTAAGAAGGCATCCAAACTTCGATATCGTATGTGATAGCGGAAGAGAAGCCAAGGTCGCCGCCGCAAAGACGTACAACTCTGTAAGGAAGTCCGAGGAGCTGGAGAACTCTTTCAGCATCGTTTGTGAGGCTTTCAAGTTCGTCAAGAGCCTGATCGGGAGTTGTAAATTTAACAAGTTCTACCTTGTTGAACTGGTGCTGTCTGATAAGACCTCTTGTATCTCTGCCCGCAGAACCTGCTTCAGCACGGAAACAAGCGGAATATGCGCAATATTTAATGGGAAGCTGATCAGCGGAAAGGATTTCGTCAGCATGATAGTTTGTAACGGGAACTTCAGCTGTGGGGATGAGGAAGTAATCGTTGTTTGTCTTGAACGCATCTTCTTCAAACTTGGGAAGCTGACCTGTACCTGTCATGGACTTTCTGTTTACCATGTAAGGAGGCATAATTTCTGTGTAGCCGTTAGCTGTGTGTGTGTCAAGGAAGAAGCTGATGATAGCTCTTTCGAGAGCCGCACCCATACCGCGGTAGAAATGGAAACGTGTACCTGTAACTTTTGCAGCTCTTTCGGGGTCAAGAATGTTCAATGCAGAACCGATATCCCAGTGAGCGAGGGGTTCAAAATCGAATTTTGTGGGTTCGCCGTTCTTGCGAACTTCAAGGTTGTCGCTGTCATCTTTACCGTCGGGAACGATATCAAGGGGAATATTGGGAACGGAAAGAAGGAACGCATTGATTTTTTCATCGTATTCCTTGATCTTAACGTCATTTTCCTTAACCTTATCGGAAAGAACCTTCATCGCAGCAAAAAGTTCTGCTGTGTCTTTGCCCTCTTTTTTATACTGAGGAACCATCTTTGAAGTTGCATTTTGTTCAGCCTTCATTTTTTCTGTATCGGCGAGAAGCGCTCTCTTTTCTGCATCGAGATCGAGAAGGGGCTGGAGGTCGATAGTCTTGTTTCTCTTGTTCATACCGGCGATAATTTTTTCAGCGTCGGTTCTGATGTTTTTAATATCCAACATTTTACATTACCTTACCTTTTTCTGAATTATATCAAGTAAATTATTAAAATCTTCATTGTCGTAGAATTCAAATTCCACTTTACCTTTAACCTTGCCGTCTTTTGAAGCGGAAGTTATCTTGACCTTGCGACCCCAACTGCTTGAAAGGTTTTCGGCAATTTCTTTGAAATAAATGTCCTCAGATTTCTTTTCGGGCTGAGGTTTGTCCTTGGCATTTGTCGAATTTTCCATGCGTTTTGCCATATTTTCAAGCTCACGGACAGATAAATTCTTATCCACAGCCTCGTTTGCGATGTCTATAAGCTGAACCTCATCGCAATATTTGGAAAGGGCCAGCAACGCTCTTGCGTGTCCCGAAGTCAATTTTCCGACGGACACATAGGAAAGTATCGCTTCCGGCAACGCCAGAATTCGCATTGCGTTTGCAACAACGGGACGGGACTTCCCTACCCTTTTTGAAATTTCCTCCTGAGTCATTCCGAAATCTTCTATCAACGACTTGTAGCCTTCGGCCTCTTCAAGAATGTTCAGGTCTTCACGCTGCAGGTTTTCGATAAGACCTATCTCCAAAGCCTGCTTGTCGTCCAGTTCTTTCAAAATAACGGGAACTTCCACAAGTCCGGCCATACGGCAGGCTCTCCAGCGGCGTTCACCGGAAATAATCTGATATTTATCATCGACTTTACGCACGATGATGGGCTGCAGAAGACCGTGTTCGCGTATTGACGAAGCCAATTCTTCAAGGGCTTCCTTGTCGAAATGTTTTCTCGGCTGAGCCTTGTTTGGTTCAATGTCGGAAATTCTTAAAGTCATTCCGTCTTTTGCCGAGCCTTCTGTTTCGATCTCGTTATCCGCAAACAGCGCATCAAGTCCACGCCCTAAACCGGATTTTTTCATAAACGTTCTCCTTCTGCCGTCCTGCTGACGGCTGATTTTTATTTAAAACACTTTATTTTATAGCAAATTCATATTTTCCTGTGCTCACAGAATATTCTTCCCCATTCGGAAGTATTATTTTTGCACTCATATTTGAAGGTATCTCAAATTCAAAACGGATCGTTTCGCCCTCATATTTCCAGGAGGAGCTTATTTTGCCGTAGGGAGAGAAATAACATCCCTCGGCATGACCCAACCGTTTATCTGTATAGGGTTTGATAACGGCAGCACCTTCAAGGACCTTTATTCCCAGAACACGGCTCATGAGCCAGCCCGAAACAGCACCGAAAGAATAATGATTCAGCGATCCGAAAGGCTCCTTACCCTCTTCCATTCCGAACCAGGATTCCCAGACAGTTGTCGCACCTTTTTTCACACCGTAAAGCCATGACGGACTTTCCGTATTCAGAAGCAGATCAAACGCCGCTTCCGCATGGCCGTTATCAGTAAGCACATTGCAAAGCTCACAGGTAGTCAGAAAACCCGTTCCGATCTTTCCGCCCTGAGCTTTTATCAGAACCGCAAGGTCGTTCACAGCCTGCATTTGTTCTTCACAGTCCAAAAATCCCATGAAAACAGGTCTTACATAATGGCACTGTCTGTCGGAATCAACACGTCCTTTTTTCAGATACACATATCTGTAAGCATTTTTAGCCTTTTCGGAAGCATCAAAAAAGAATGTAGAATCTTCCCCGAAACCGAGTTTTGCAGCTATTTCGCCCATGATCCTGCACCCATAAGACAGGTACGCAGTGGCAAATTCGGCGTGTCCCGTTTCATCGCTCTCCTTGAAATAATCCGCAGGAGTTCTGCCCGGTTCGCACCACTCGCCCCAATGATGGGCGGTATCCACGAAATAATCGCGGTAAATTTCGGGCATATCAGCGTTTTCAGATCTGTAGGGCTTAGCTCTTTCAATACAAAACTTCATCCATTTTCTTACAGCAGGATAAAGCTCTGAGATCAACTCATTTGCTCCGTAAAGCTTCATTATATTATATGGCATGACCTCAAAGGAATCACACCAGCCTGCCGCACCGTTAAAGCCGTCATATTGAGCGGTTACCCCTGCGGGAACCCGTTGCAGAACACAACCGTTTTCGAACTGAGAAGCACTCTGCATCCTCAGCCAACGCGCCAGTACGGGATAACAGTCCATAAGATACATGGCTGTGCCTGAAAATACCTGACAGTCACCGGAAAAACCTTCTTTTTCCCTGTGAGGGCAGTCCGTGGGTATATCCACGAAATTACTCTTCATACTCCAGACGGTATTTTTGAAAAGCTGATTCACATCACCGTTTCCGCAGGAGAAATATCCCGTCTGCTCCATGTCCGAGTAGACAGCAATCCCTGTAAATTCCTTGCCTGTAATATCAAGATCGGTTTCGATCTTCGCATATCTGAAACCGTAATAACATTTTGTCTGATGGTATATATTTCTGCCTTTCTTGCAGATGTATTCCAACTTCTGGTCACAGAAAGGCATATCGGGATTCTGATAATTAAAATTCTGGAAATTTCCGTCGCTTCCAAGGGCTTCGGTATGCCACAGAACGATCTTATCCCCTGATTCAGCCTCGATGTCCAATTCCACATATCCTGCAAAATTCTGACCGAAATCAAGAAGCCTTTCACCGTTCGGGGTAATTAAAAGCTTCGCCTTGAATCTTTCATGCTCTCTGACAGGTAAATGCTCCGAAACACACAGGTTTTCGTACCCGAAATCCCTGACCGTTACACCGTGCCAGTTTGAAATTTCCTTACGCGCATCATATTTTTCGATACGCATCATATCATTTTCGCAAAGAGGTCCGTCCTGACTTGCTTCCCACGTTTCATCGGAAACAAGGACGGTTTCGCCGTCACATTCGATCTGACAAAGCAAAGCCACATCAGAACCGAATCTGTTTCTACCCAGACCCCAACCGAGACAGCCTCTCCACCAACCGTCTCCGAGGGAAACGATCAGTTCATTTTCACCGTCTTTTACAAGGTCTGAAATATCATATGTCTGAACAGGCAAACTTACGGAATACTCATCACAACCGGGAGCAAACACAAATCCGTCCACATGGACTCCGTTTATATAAGCGTCGTAAATTCCATGTGCGGTGATATACATCCTGACAGAGGATTTTTTCTTTACATTAAAACATTTACGCAAATAACTTGCAATATTCTGAGGTTCGGAATAAATATTATAAACAACACGGTCGGTCGGTTCGGGATCTATCCACGAAGCTTTCCAGTCTTCCCTGCTCAGTCCCGTTTCAAAAAACGACTCGGAAACTTCGCCTTCAACATCTGATTCATTCCAAAGAGACACAAAACAGCACACATGACATTTTGACGGAATAACTACATCCGGTGAAACAAAAGTTTTATCCGAAAGAATTTTTCCGCTGTCATACAGAACAGAATTTTCGGTTTTAAAAACCAACCGATATGCAGTCTGCTTTTTATCTCCGCACGGAACCCACGAAACATAAACTTTTCCGCAGCCGATGCCTAAAGGCTCTTTAATATGATTTATTTTAATGTTTTCAGCTTTCATAAGTTAACCACCACAATGTTTCACGTGAAACATTTTTATTGCTGACGTTCAATAAATTCTGCCGCGAGCTGATAGTAAGCCGCAGCTCCTTTAGCAAATTTATCGTAATAGTTTATGGGCATACCGTGAGACGGAGCTTCGGAAATGCGTACATTTCGGGGAATCACAGTTTTATACATTTTATCTGCAAAATATTTTTTCAACTCTGCAAGCACCTGCATTGTCAGATTCAATCTGCCGTCGTACATTGTAACAAGCACGCCTTCGATCTGAAGTGCCGGATTGTAATGTTTTTTGACCTGTCTTATAGTATTTGTCAACTGAGACAGACCCTCCAACGCATAAAATTCGCACTGAATGGGAATCAGAACGCTGTCGGAAGCCGTCAAAGCGTTCAAAGTCATCAGACCAAGGGACGGAGGACAGTCAATGAAAATATAATCGTAATGGACAAGTTTGTCCGTAATGCGTTTGATTCTCTGTTCCCTTTTGCTTGCGTCGGTAAGCTCAAGCTCAGCACCGACAAGCTCCATGGTTGAGGGCAGGATAGAAAGATTTTTAAATTTCGTTTCTCTGATAGCGCCCCGGATGTCATCGATAGTCAGATCATCGGTCAAAAGGAGGTCGTAAATAGAGGGCGAGATCTGTCTTTTGTTCAGCCCACAGCCGGAAGTGGCATTGCCCTGAGGGTCAAGATCTATGAGCAAAACTTTTTTGCCGTGTTTTTCCGCAACGCAAGCGCTGAGGTTGACGGCGGTAGTGGTTTTTCCAACGCCGCCTTTCTGGTTGGCGACGGCAATTATCTTTGTCAACGGATTTCAATCCTTTCAAAAGGTCAAATTTTATCTACCTATATATTATAGCACTTATCTGAAGAAAAATCAATAGTTGAAATAGAAAATTCATATATTTTGTTTCACGTGAAACAATTCACGAATCCTGTCGAATCAGCATAGTATGGAATGAAAGATAAGATATCTGAAAGGAGAAAATGTTTCACGTGAAACATTTTGAATCAGTATGACATTATTCATTCAGCTTATTATTTTAGGGCTTGCGCTTACAGGGCTTGGTCTCATGGCGGCAGAAATTTGCAGGATATACGGAAAAGGAGAAGAAATCGACGGGGAAATTTATATTTTATGCGTTCCGAAAACAAAAAATATTGAGGGATTTTGTTCCGCGGTGTCAAATCGGTTCCGCCGATGCGGGTTCGGAGAAGATATTCTGATATTCTGCGAAAATTTTTCGGAGGAAGAAAAAAATATCGGCAGACTCATAGAATCTGCCGACAAGGGATTTTATTTTGTTGAAGCCAAGGATTTTCCTGAAATAATGAGGAAATTTTAGCTATCCTTGAGTTTTGCACGCAATGCGACCTGAACCTCTTCAGCCAGGGGGCTTCCGTATTCATTGATGAAGTTCGGCTGAGCATTTACGTCGTCCACGATTATAATGGAAGACTCAGCAAGAAGTTTTCCGAGGACATCGCTCATGATGACAATATCGGAAAGCTCGCCCACATGAATTTTTTTGATGCCGTTAAGGAGAGTCGGATCTTCGATGATCTGGGTATCCGTAATGAACCGTACACGTTTATCCTTTGATGAGGACATATTTTTATAGGCGTAATAATAAAGATCGTGCATATTCTTCGGAGGACTTTTCAGCAGGAAGTCACGTGTATTTATCAAAATTACGTCCGTGACATCATGGATAGCCCTGTCAGGGGCATTGTCTGCGGCGACCTTATATTTTGAAAGATATTTCAGCCCGTAAGCCTGAAGATCTTCAAGCTCCCAGTTTGCGGCATTTATATAAGACGCACCGGAGGAAACAGATTCGGAAACCTGTTCCACATAGCCCTCAAACTCAGACTCCCCTCTCCATGAGCCATCGGTCTCCATTGCAATGAACTGATCCTTTGTAAAGGACGAAAGCAGATCGAGAGAGAAATCATGGGGCCATTCGGGGTCGTCGCTTATCTGAATTATATCAACATTTGTCTGGGATGCAACTGTATAGGGGTCAAAAACACCTCTGTAAAATGATGCGGAAGTGTCCCAGATACTGCTGAGCTGCAACGAAACGGGAATGTCGGGGTTTGCGACCTTAAAAATTTCCGTATACATATTGGCAATTTTAATAATGGTATCCTGTTTGAAAAGCTTCCAGTCGTATTCGCATTTCTGAGCAAGCTTCACACCGTCAATGGTTGCCAGGTCATCCCAGGATTCAAGAGAATAACCGAAATGAGCATTGAAAACGGTGGTGGAAATATATTTTTCACGCAAAAAACGCTTAAATGCGGAAACTGCACTTGGTGAATAGTCAAGATCTACGAGGGAAGAATACTCCATTTCAGCATAAACGCTGGTGCGGATATACCAACGGGTAAGATTTTCTTTATATTTACCGTCGCAATGGGCGGCAAAATATTTGAGAGTATTTTTCATGACCTCCCTGTTTATTTCGCTATTTAAAGCGAGAAAGTGGCTTCGGAGTTCATCATAGACATAAACTTCACCGTCGGAAGTCATCTGGAAGTCAAGTTCGTCACGCCATTCAAGCCCTTCCGTCCAGAAAAGGACGCTGAGGCTGATACCGAGATCATGTTCAACGAAAACATCAAGAATACTGTCAAGATATTTCCAATCAAATTCACCTTTTTGGGGTTCAAATTTTTTCCATTGGACAACGAAATCTATGCCGTCAAAGCCGAGAGCCTTTGCCTGTTCCGCATACTGAGCCGCATATTCCGCAGAGGGAACCTGCCAGCTCCAGACGGTGAGGTTTACTTCATTCTGACTTTTATCTGTAAGGACGCGGAGCTGAACCTCTTCCTTTTCAGGCATATAGTTGTCGAAATCGTCGGAAACAGTGAAATTATCGTCGAATTCGGGGACGCAGGCGGTACAGCTGAGAGCAAGAACCGTAGCGGAGACAAACGCACCGAAGCGTTTGGGGGTAAATTTACTGAACTTCATTGTATTCCTTTCTGCAATTTGAAGTAGTTTACAGTATTATACTATAAAAATATGAACTTTTCAAGTGGAATATAGGGGAATTTTAAGGAAAACCACTCCATTTCACTAAATTACATAATAAATTTTATAATAAAATCACGCAATAAAGACTTGCTTTTCTTAAAAAAGTGTGGTATAATATAAGGGTAAAAATAGAATGGGCGAATGTTTCCCTTATGGAATGGAGTGTTGCCAAATGTTAGACAGAGAATACGAAGGCTGGGCAGGTTTTGAAAAAGGAACCTGGGTCAGAGAAATAAATTTAAGAAGTTTTATCAACCACAATTTTACACCCTATGACGGAGACGAAAGTTTCCTTGAAGGTCCCACACAGAACACAATGGATCTGTGGGATCAGGTTCTTGAGCTTTCCAGACAGGAACGCGAAAAGGGCGGCGTGTTGGATATGGATACAAAGATCATTTCCACTATAACCTCCCACGGCCCTGCATATCTGGACAAAAACAAAGAAAAGATCGTAGGTTTTCAGACAGACAAGCCCTTTAAACGTGCATTGATGCCTTACGGCGGTATCAGAATGGCGGAAAAGGCTTGCTCGGATAACGGATACACGGTAGATCCCGAAATCAGCGAATTCTTTAAGGTTCACAGAAAAACACATAACGCAGGGGTTTTTGATGTTTACACCCCTGAAATGAGAGCTTGCAGAAACAGCCACATCATTACAGGTCTTCCAGATGCTTACGGACGAGGAAGAATTATCGGTGACTACAGAAGAGTTGCCCTTTACGGTGTGGACAGGCTCATCGAAGACAAAGAAGAACAGAAACAGACCACACGCTCCACAATGTATGCGGAAATTATCCGCGACAGAGAAGAGCTTTCCGAACAGATAAGAGCACTCCATCAGCTGAAAGAAATGGCAATGAGCTACGGCTTTGACATTTCTCAGCCTGCAAGAAATACTCAGGAAGCTATTCAGTGGCTCTATTTCGGTTATCTCGGTGCTATAAAAGAGCAGAACGGTGCGGCAATGTCCCTCGGAAGAACCGCAACTTTCCTTGACATTTACGCTGAAAGAGACCTTGCAAACGGAACATTTACGGAAGCTGAAATTCAGGAAATGGTTGACCATTTCATCATGAAGCTCCGTCTGGTAAAATTCGCAAGAACTCCCGAATACAATCAGCTTTTCTCAGGCGACCCCCAGTGGGTAACGGAATCTTTGGCAGGTATGCTTGTTGACGGCAGACATCTGGTCACAAAGATGACTTACAGATATATACATACATTGGAAAACCTGGGCTCTGCACCTGAACCGAACCTTACGGTTCTCTGGTCAACGAGACTTCCCGAAAACTTCAAGCGTTACTGCGCGAAAATTTCAATCGAAACATCTTCGCTTCAGTATGAAAACGACGACATGATGAGAATTACAAGAGGCGACGACTATGCTATCGCCTGCTGTGTTTCATCAATGAAGATCGGCAAAGAAATGCAGTTCTTCGGTGCGAGAGCGAACCTTGCGAAATGCTTGCTTTACGCAATAAACGGCGGTGTGGACGAAGTTTCACGCAAGCAGGTAGGTCCGGAATACACACCGATAACCTCAGAATATCTTGATTACGACGAAGTTATGCACAAGTATGACGCTATGATGCGTTGGCTTGCGGAAGTTTATGTAAATACGCTGAATGTTATCCACTACATGCATGACAAATACTGCTACGAAAAACTGCAGATGGCACTCCACGACAAAGATGTAAAACGTTGGTTTGCAACAGGTATTGCGGGACTTTCAGTTGTGGCAGACTCACTTTCAGCTATTAAATATGCGAAAGTTAAGGTAATCAGAGACGAAACAGGTCTCGCTGTTGACTACGAAGTTGAGGGAGATTTCCCCAAATACGGCAACGACGATGACAGAGTTGACAAGATAGCAAGGGATATCGTCCATATTTTCATGGAACATATCCGCAAAAACCATACTTACAGAGACGGAGTTCCCACAACTTCGATATTGACGATCACATCAAATGTGGTTTACGGCAAGGCTACAGGTTCTACTCCCGACGGCAGAAAAGGCGGAGAACCCTTTGCCCCCGGCGCAAACCCCATGCACAGAAGAGATACTCACGGTGCGGTGGCTTCGTTGGCTTCCGTTTCAAAGCTCTCATTCCTCGACGCTCAGGACGGTATTTCAAATACATTTTCCATCATTCCCGGCGCGTTGGGCAAGGATGACAAGATCTTCATGAGTGACCTTGACGTGGACCTTGAATGCTGTGTAAACGGTGCCTGCGCATCCCCTACCCTGTTTGAAGGCTTGGACTCCGAAGAAAATTAACCGAAAGGCGGAAATATTATGGCTGCAACAAAAGATCAGATAGATAACCTTGTTTCACTGTTGGACGGCTATGTCCAGAAAGGCGGACACCATCTGAACGTCAATGTTTTCACAAAGGAAACCCTTCTTGACGCACAGAAACACCCCGAAAAATATCCGCAGCTGACTGTTCGTGTCAGCGGATATGCGGTGAATTTTATAAAACTTACCAAAGAACAGCAGGATGAAGTCATCGCAAGAACTTTCCACGACAACATCTGAGCGACGAAAGAAAGCTTGGTAATCGTATGAACGGATACATCAGGCAAATTGAAAGTTTCGGAACAGTGGACGGCCCCGGAATCAGACTGGTAGTCTTTTTTCAGGGCTGTCCTTTGCGCTGTAAATTCTGCCATAACCCGGAGACATGGAAGATCGGCGAAGGAGATGAGATGTCTGCGGAGGAAATTTTGGCACTTTACGAGAAAAATAAGGCGTTTTACTCGAAAGGCGGAATCACTGCCACAGGCGGAGAACCGCTTTTACAGATAGAATTTCTTACGGAGCTGTTCCAAAAGGCGAAAAAAACGGGAATTCATACTTGTCTGGACACTTCGGGAATAGTTTTCAACAGAATCAACAGGGATTTTTGTGAAAAAGCTGAAAAACTGCTCGAATTCACAGATCTTGTGATGCTGGATATAAAGCATATTGACACGGAAAAGCACAAAAAGCTGACAGGAATGGGAAACGAAAATGTGCTTGATTTTGCAAAATTTGTCAGCGAAAAAGGCGTGGCTTTGACGGTACGGCATGTGGTTGTCAGCGGCTGGACGGACAATGAAGCGGAGCTGACGGAGCTGGGACGGTTCATCGGCAGGCTGAAAACGCTGAAAAATCTTGATATTTTGCCGTACCACACTCTCGGTGTACATAAATATGCGGAACTGGGCATAGAGTACCCGTTGGAGGGAGTGCCGCAGACATCAAAAGAAATGGCGCTCGAAGCCAGACGGAACATCCTGAAAGGGATAAAAGAAGTCAGAAGTTAAAAGAAATTTTGCGGGGAAAACTCTTCGGAAACGAGGGTTTGCCCCGATTTTTTTGGCGGAAATTTTTATTTGCGGAGAGTTTTCCACAGTTTCAACGGAAAACGAGAGGAAATTTCGGTTTTTGGAGAGCATAAGTTGGAACATTTTATAAAAAATACATTATATAGGTAGATTTTTAATCAAAAGTATGGTATAATGAGAAGTAGAATTATAAGTATGCCCTTTTGGGGTTTGAAAACATAGATTTGAAAGGGAATTTAAATGGGATTTTTTAATTTCTTTGGAAACTACAGCAAGAAAGAACTGAAAAAAATTGATCCGCTTGTGAAGAAGATCAATGCGCTTGAGGCTGAATTCCAGAAGCTTTCCGATGCGGAACTCCGCAATAAAACAGAAGAATTCAAGAAAAGATATGCGGAGGGTGAAAGTCTCGATTCTCTCCTCCCCGAAGCTTTTGCAACGGTCAGAGAAGGATCCGTTCGTGTACTCGGAATGAGACATTATGACTGCCAGCTCATCGGCGGTATTATCCTGCACCAGGGTCGTATTGCGGAAATGAAAACAGGTGAAGGTAAAACCCTCGTGGCTACTCTCCCCTGTTATCTCAACGCTTTGACAGGCAAGGGCGTTCATGTTGTTACGGTAAACGAATATCTTGCACGCCGTGACAGCGAATGGATGGGTAAGGTTTACAGATTTTTGGGTCTTTCCGTAGGAATCATCTCCCACGACATGAAGAACGACGAACGCAGAAAGGCTTATGCGGCTGATATTACTTACGGTACAAACAATGAATTCGGCTTCGACTACCTCCGTGACAACATGGTTATTTATAAAGAACACATGGTTCAGAGAGGTCATGCCTTCGCTATCGTGGACGAAGTGGACTCGATTCTTATCGACGAGGCGAGAACTCCCCTTATCATTTCAGGTCAGGGCGAACAGAGCGACGATATGTACAAAAAAGCAAACGATTTCGTGAGAAGACTGAGATGTTTGCGTGTAAAAGAGATCGACAATAAGGAATCCACCGACGGAATCGAAGAGGATTATATTGTTGACGAGAAAAATAAGACTGCCGTTCTGACGAAAAACGGTATTGAAAAGGTTCAGAGAGTTTTCAACGTGGAAAACTATTCGGATTCCACAAATATTGAGCTCCAGCACTACATCAACCAGGCAATCAAGGCTCACGGAACGATGCAGAAAGACGTTGACTACGTTGTAAAAGACGGAGAAGTTATCATCGTTGACGAATTCACAGGCCGTCTTATGTACGGAAGAAGATTCTCCAACGGTCTGCACCAGTCCATCGAAGCAAAAGAGGGCGTGAAGATCGAAAACGAATCAAAAACACTTGCGACCATCACATTCCAGAACTATTTCAGAATTTACGGAAAACTTTCCGGTATGACAGGTACAGCGCTTACGGAAGAGGAAGAATTCAAGGAAATATACTCCCTTGACGTTATTGAAATTCCCACAAACAAGCCCATGGTACGTCTTGACAACAACGACCAGATCTTCAAGACTGAAATGGGAAAATACCGTGCGGCTGTAAGAAAAATCAAAGAGTGCAACGAAAAAGGTCAGCCCGTTCTCGTTGGTACGGTAACTATTGAAAAATCCGAGCTTCTCAGCTCTATCCTCAAAAGAGAAGGCATAAAACACAATGTCCTGAACGCAAAATACCACGAAAAAGAAGCGGCTATTATTGCTCAGGCAGGTAAAAAAGGCGCTGTTACGATCGCTACAAACATGGCGGGCCGTGGTACGGACATCATGCTGGGCGGTAACACGGAATTCCTTGCGAAAGCGCAGATGGAAAAAGAAGGCTTTGAACACGATCTGATCGTTGAAGCGACAGGCAAAGCCGACACAGACAATGAAGATATTCTGAGAGCAAGAGCACGCTACGAAGAACTCTATGCGCAGTTCAAGCCGACAGTTGAAGCGGAGGCAAATGAGGTAAAAGCCGCAGGCGGTCTTTGCATCATCGGTACTGAACGCCACGAATCACGCCGAATCGACAATCAGCTCAGAGGTCGTGCGGGCCGTCAGGGTGACGTGGGTGAAAGTACATTCTTCCTGTCTCTTGAAGACGATCTGCTCAGACTTTTCGGAGGAGAAAGAGTTTCAAGAATCGCTGAAATGATGAACCTGCCGGAAGATGAACCCATCGATGCGAAGATCCTTTCCAATGCCATTGAAAATGCGCAGAAAAAAGTGGAAAGCGTGAACTTCGCACGCAGAAAAAAAGTGCTTGAATATGACGACGTTATCAACCAGCAGAGACAGATCATTTACGAAGAAAGACGTAAGGTTCTTGACGGTGAAGATCTGAGAGCTACTGTTCTGAAGATGATGGAAGACGTTATTGCCAACGCAGAAGCTCAGTTTATGGCGGACGAACTGCCTGCAAACTGGGATTTTGAAGGTCTGAGACAGAGATTTATGGGCATCTGCGTAGGAAAAGACGATCTCAGATTTGACGATGCGGAAATTTCAAAACTCAAAAAAGAAGATATCGGTAATTTCCTCAGAAGCAGAGCGTCCGAAGCATATGAACGCAGCGAAACGGAGAATACTCCCGAAAAAATGCGTGAGCTTGAAAGAGTTGTTCTGCTGAAGACAGTTGACAAATACTGGATCGAGCACATTGACGCAATGGACGATCTGAAACAGGGTATTTCTCTGAGAGCATACAGCAACAGAGACCCCGTTATCGAATATAAGTTTGAAAGCTATGATATGTTTGAGGAAATGATCAACACTATCAAGTTTGAAACGGTGAGAAACTGTATTTGTCTCAGAATCGTACGTCCTGAGATAATTCAGCGTCAGGCAGTTGCAAAAGCCGATGATCCTGCAACTACAGCAGGCATGGGCGGAGGTCCGAAACAGCCTGTGAAGAAAAACTCCACCGAAAAAGTGGGCAGAAACGATCCTTGTCCCTGCGGAAGCGGCAAAAAATACAAAAAATGCTGCGGTGCGGATGAGTAGGGATTAGGGATTAGGTTATAGGTATTAGGTTATAGGTGTTAGGTTATAGGTGTTAGGTTTGGTAAGGTTACAATTTTTTAATTATAAAAGCTACCGCAAATTTCGTTGCGGTAGCTTCTGCTTTTGCAGGTGAAATAAACTTTACTAAACCCTAAAACTTAACTTTGAAATAATTGTTGCACCGACCCGATGTCTTGACATTTTCAAGATTTTGTTGTACAATATATACAGAACTTTGTTTATAAACGGGGGATTGAAATGGTATCAAAGGTAAACAGTATCGGGCTGGAAGGTCTGGACGGATATGTGATCGAAGTTGAAACAGACACACGCCCGGGAAATGAAACGAAAACCGATGTGGTAGGTTTGCCCGATGCAAGCGTAAAAGAAGCGATGAACAGAGTACGTTCGGCAATTTATAACAACAGATTCAGGATCCCTGACTGCAATATTATAACGAACCTCGCTCCTGCGTCCATCAAAAAAGAGGGCACAGTATACGATCTCCCGATTCTTCTGGGAATACTCATTTCAACGGGACAGCTGCCTCCTGTAAGCCATAAAGCAGCTTTTATCGGAGAGCTTTCGCTTTCGGGAGAACTCCGTCCCTGCTTCGGCGTGCTTGCTTCAGTAATTTCAGCGAGAAATCAAGGGTTTGAAGAAATCTTCGTGCCTGCGCAAAATGCGGACGAGGGTGCGGTTATCGACGGAATAAATGTTTATCCTGTGGAAAACATCATGCAGCTGGCAGATCATATCAAGGGAGAAAATCTCATAAGTCCGCTGAAAAGAGATCTTTCACAGCTGAAACACGATGCAATGAGAGGTTTTTCAGACTTTTCTGAGATAGTGGGTCAGCACGGAGCGAAACGTGCCTGCGAAATTGCAGCGGCAGGCGGACATAATATTTTGCTGATAGGCCCTCCCGGTACAGGAAAGAGCATGATCGCAAAAAGTTTGCCGTCAATATTGCCTGAAATGACCTTCGACGAGATGATCGAATGCAGTAAGGTTTATTCCATTGCGGGAAAACTCAACAAGGACAAGCCGCTTGTGGTGACACGTCCGTTTGTGAAATCCAACCAGAATGTGTCCATCGCAAGTATGACGGGCGGTGGCTCCTCCCCTACTCCGGGACTGATATCGCTGGCTCACAACGGGGTACTTTTCCTTGACGAGATCGCGGAATTCTCGGTAAAACTGCTGGAAACCCTGCGTCAGCCGCTGGAAGACAACACGGTAACGGTAAACAGAGTGAAAAGAACGGTGACTTTCCCGTCAGCGTTTATGCTTGTCTGCGCAATGAACCCATGCCCCTGCGGAAACTACGGACATCCGACATTAAGATGTACATGTACGTCACAGCAGGTGGAAAAATATATGAATAAAATTTCGGGACCGCTGCTTGACAGAATTGACCTGCAGGTGGAAATGCCGCCCGTGCCGATAAAGGAAATTAAGTCGGCAAGACCTGCGGAAACCAGCGCAGAGATCAAAAAACGTGTGGACAGGGCAAGGCAGATTCAGCAGGAACGCTACAAAAATGAAGAGTTCACCTGCAATGCAAAAATGTCACCTGCGGCAATACGAAAATACTGCCGGCTCACGGACAAGGCGACAGCAATGCTTACGGACGTCTTTGAAAAAACGGCTCTTTCAATGCGAGCCTACGATAAGCTTATCAAGATAGGGCGGACGATCGCAGATCTTGAGGGCAAGGAGACCGTTGAAGCGGATCATATTTCGGAAGCGGTCTATTTCAGAAGTCTTGATAAAAAATATTGGAACAGAACCACGGTCTGATTCCTTGGAAAGGCTAAAAATATGAATAAATTTTTGAAAACAGCAGGAGTGATTCTTATGTCTTTTTTCCTGACATTCGGGGCAACACCGACAAAAGCGACCGATTCTGTTTCGGGATATATCAGCCGTTATACGGTAAACACATCAAGTAAAAACGCATGGACGGGGGCAGAAAATACAAAGGTCTCAGACTCAAGCGTTGAAAGAAACGGAAGCAAGGTAATTTCATTCAACGCAGGAAAAGGCGAAACAAAACTCGAAGCATCTTTCGCGGTGGGTTCAATGCCTGCGATAGAATTCGATGTTTCAACTCTTACTTTAAAATTTCTGCTGTATATTGAAGATCTTGATGCAATAAGGGACAGAAGCAAAAATTTCCTCGGCGGCGAGATCGGATTTTACGGAAAAAAAGTTTATACAGTCGAAACCGAAACCGTTGAGGGTGAAGCTCCAAGCGTGAGTACCATCGAAGAGCCCGTGTATTACACATGGAATCTGGCGGATATTTCGTTGAAGCAGGGATGGAACAGACTGACGCTGAACTTCAAGACAGCGAAGACCGACAATGCGGTGAATGAATTCACATTTGAGGGTATCACGGAATTCCGCATCGCTGTAAACAAAAACAGCGCCGCTGATCTGACCGTTGCTCTTGACAATACGGAGGTTTGTGTTCTTACAATTGCCGAAGACGGAAAAGTCATTGAACCGATCACAGATACTCATACCACGAAACAGCTTGCTATTGCGGCAGGAATTACTGCTGTGGTGATCGGAGGAGCGACTGCGGCATGCTATGTTATGGCGAAAAAAGAAGAAAAACGCCGCCGCCGTCAGAGAAGAGCAAGGGCTTTGGCGAAAAAACAGCAGGAAAACAAGGAATAAATTTCAGAAGACAGACGGTTGATAATTAAAAATAATTTGGGGTTGGCTCATTTAGAACCAACCCCGATTTTTATTGTTAAGACAATCCCTCAGTCGCTTCGCGCCAGCTCCGCACTTGCTTGCAAGTGTATACAAGGGAGCCTGTAAACATGGCAACATTTCACCCGAAAACTGCAATTTTTTATAAATTGTACGGGCTACCTTGGTGAAATTAAGGATTAAAACAAGGAGACCTTGGTGTACAAGACTTACAAGTCTTCGGAGCTGGATTTCCGTAGGAAAGACTGAGGGATTATCCCATTAACTCTGAAAGAGCCGGCTGCATCTATTTCAAAAAGAAAAGCGGTTTGAGGTACTTTTAGAAAAGGTAAAAACCCTTGACAAACAGGAGAAAATATGATACAATTATTGTGGATAATTATACAAACAATTCTTTTTAAAATATAGATCTTGACGATCAAAAGGAGTCTGCTATGACATATTCCAATTCTACCATTTTTGCGTTGTCAACGGCGATGCAGAGATCCGCTATCGGGGTGATAAGAGTCTCGGGGGATAAAGCGGTTGAGACGGTCAATAAAATTTTTTCACGGGACATCTCAGAGGCTCAGAAAGGGCTTTACCACGGATTTATCCTGGACGGAGAAAATAAAGTTGATGAGGTCATGCTTGCTGTAATGCGAGGACCGAAAAGCTTTACCGGAGAAGATACGGTGGAGATCTCATGCCACGGCGGTGCGGTGGTCATTTCGGCTATCTGCGAACTTCTTTCAAAAAGCGGAGCTGTGCCCGCCAAAAACGGAGAATTCACACAGAGAGCTTTTCTGAACGGAAAACTTGACCTGACTCAGGCAGAAGCGATAATTGACCTTATTGACGCGGAAACACGTGAAGAGGCTTCAAATGCGGTGAACACTCTGGGCGGAGCAATGGCAAAAAAAATACAGAACATCAGACAGCCGCTGGTTGAGCTTTCAGCAAAGCTTTTCGCTTTCATAGATTATCCCGACGACGAGATCGAAGACACGGAATATGAAGAGATAAGGGCGGCAATAAACCGCGCCATAAACGACTCAAAAAAGATAATGGACACATATTCTTACGGCAGATACGTACGGAGCGGCGTAAAAACAGTTATTGCGGGAACTCCGAACGTAGGTAAGAGCAGTCTGCTCAATGCGTTGGCAGGCTACGAGAGAAGCATCGTTACGGATATTTCCGGTACTACACGCGATGTGGTGGAAGAAACGGTTGTTTTCGGCGGAATGAAGCTGGTTCTTACAGACACGGCAGGAATCAGGGAAACGGACGATGTGGTTGAATCCATCGGTGTGAAAAAATCATACGAACAGCTGGAACAGGCGGACCTTATTATTTCTGTTTTTGACGGCTCACGCGAAATGAATGCGGAAGATATTGAAATTGCGGAAAAGATAAAGGATCTGAATGCGGTGAAGATCGCGGTAGTGAATAAATCCGACATTGAGGATGTTTACGAATACGATCTCAGCAGCTTTGAAAATGTGATACACATCAGCGCAAAAAACAGGACCGGTCTTGACGAGCTGGAAGAGCTGATAAAAAATTCTTTTGCGTTCAACGCACCCGCTGACGGAAGTTTCATGACAAACGCCCGCCAGTACGATGTGCTTTGCAGAGCTGCCGCAAGTCTCGAAAATGCGGTGGCAAACATGGGGATAACTCCCGATGCACTTCTCTATGACGTGGAACAGGCTATCTCAGCTCTCGGTGAGCTTACAGGTGAGACCGCTTCCGAAAGTATTTTGCAGAACATCTTTTCACGTTTCTGCGTTGGTAAATAATTCAGATTGAATAGATTGGAGATCATTATGAACTTTAAAATCAAATATACCGTATACCCTACGGGTGAAAAATGTAAGCTTACACTTGAGCCTGTATTTCCTGTGAAAATCGACGAAAATGAGGAATATTCCATAATTATCAGACCTTTTTCCGGTCTCAAAAAATACGGACTCCGCAACAGCGTTTTAAAACCCACCGAAGCGGACGAGGCATTTTTCTCAAAGAATCAGAAACTTTCCGTAAACGGGGAAAATCTTACCATTGATGTGACTTTCCCACAGGAGGACTGCTACCGCTGTAATGTGTTTATCGGAGAAAGCTGCGTTGAAACCATTGATATTTACGCGCTCAACGAAGACCTTTTCGCTCTGACCCCCTTCCGAGGAGACAATCATATCCACACTTGTATGTCCGACGGTCACGAATCTCCAATGTATATGGCGGCGGTTGCGTGCTTTAACGGCAACGACTACTGCCTAATTACCGACCACTACAAATACGAACCGTCCCTCATCGCCGCGGATTTTTACAGCGAAACCGATGTGGATTTCCTTGTAATTCCAGGTGAAGAGGTTCATTCTCCCGATAATCCGGTTCATATTATCAATTTCGGCGGAAAAGAGAGCGTAAACGCCTGGTTCAGAAACGATGAAGACGCATATAGAAAAGCAGTCGAAGCGGAAATGGAAAAGATAACAGACCCCATGACTGCGGCAGATAAATATTCTGCGGCAGCTTGTCAGGTGATTTTTGATAAGATCCGTTCCGTTGACGGACTTTCCATTCTTTGCCACCCATATTGGATCGTACAGCACGGTTACAATGAAACGGAAGACATTACAGATTACCTTTTTGACCACAAGCGTTTCGATATTTTTGAGCTTATTGCCGGCGGCGCACACGAAGAAGGTACACAGCTTCAGATCAGCTATTACCATGACAGAGAAGAAATGCCCATTGTGGGAAGCTCCGATACTCATTCCTGTTTCGGAGGAGGTCTTGAACCCGGAAACTACACCATAGTCTTTGCGGAAGATCTCAGCGTTGAATCAATTAAAAAGGCGATCAGCTCCAAATACACGGTTGCAGGCTTTGAAAAGAAGCTCTACGGAAACGTACGTCTTGTAAAATACGCTTATTTCCTGCTCAGAAGCTACTATCCAACACACAAAGGCCTGCGCAGAGATGTTGGTCACAGTATGCTTCGCATGGCAAGCAGCCTTGAAGGAAAACAATCCGATTTTGCGAAAAATTTAAATAAAGTAAGACCCTCAGAACTGTTTTCTGAATTGAAATACAAAGCATAAAGGAGAAAAAATCAATGTTCAAAAAAGCTTTACCCGTATTTGCGGCAGGTTACGAAGAGGAAATGAATATACTTCTGGGATTTTATGCGGAGATCGGAAAAACCGATTCTGCGATCCTGAGAGTTACCGGTGCTACCCAATACAAAATTTTCATTGGCGGAAAGCTTGTTCACCACGGTCCCGCACGAACATGCGATAACAAATACCGCGTTGACGAACTGGACATTGCAAAATATCTGACCGAAAAGAAGAATTTTGTTGTAATTCGTCTGCTTTCTTCCAACTGCAACTGCTATTCTGCGGTAGCCGACAGGGGTTTCCTCTGCGCGGAAGTGGAATCTGAGGGTGAAATTATTGCTTTTACAGGCAAAAACGGAAATTTCGCCTGCGTTTTGCTTGACGAACACGTACAAAAAACGCTCCGATACAGTTTCCAGAGACCTTTCAGCGAAACTTATGTATTAAATCCCGAAAAAGAGATTTTCAATTCGGATCCCGTGGCTTCTTCATATAAAACTGTGGAAGTTACGGAATATGAACCGAAAAATTATATAGCACGTGAGCTTTATTATCCTGAGTTCCCCTTAGAAGAAAGCAAAAAGATCATTAAAAAAGGCTCTTTCATTCAGGGCGAAGCTTTTGAATGGGTAGCTTCAAGAGAATTTAATCCTACAGAAACATTCCGTTGTTTCCCGCTTGAAGAGATCGCTGTGAATGTCAAGGCGGAATTCCACTCCAAAAAATGCTCCGTAACGGAAGTCTGTGATATTTCCGCGAAAGATTTTTCCGTGGAAGAAAATTCTTTTGTTATTGCCGATATGGGCAAGGAACTGACAGGTTTCATAGATATTTCTGTTGAAGCTGTGGAAAACTCTGAAATTTACGTTGCTTTTGATGAGGTCCTCAACGGCGAAACTGTCAATGTTGATCGACTCGGAGTAGTAAATATTGTTAAATTCACCTTGGAAAAAGGAAAATACCACCTTCAGACAGCTGAACCGTATTCTTTCCGCTATATGCAGATATGTGTTGCAAAAGGCAGCATAAAAGTTTCCGAAGCAGGAATCAAACGGGTTGGATTCTATGAAATCACACAAAAGCTGAATTCGGAAAACGAAACGGAGCAGAAAATTTACGAGGCGGCAATAGAAACTTTCCGCCAGAACACTTACGATATTTTCATGGACTGTCCCTCCCGTGAACGCGCAGGCTGGCTTTGCGACAGTTACTTCACAGGACGTTCGGAATTTGCTTTTACGGGCAAAAATGAGGTCGAAAGAGCCTTTCTGATGAATTTTATTCTGGAAGACGGAGATTTTCCACATCTTCCACACGGTATGCTCCCAATGTGTTACCCCTCGGATCATCTTGACGGGAATTATATTCCCAACTGGGCAATGTTTTTTGTAATAGAGCTTGAAGACTATCTGATGAGAAGCAAAGATCAGTCGCTTGTAACGGCGGCAAAGGAAAAGGTAATGGACCTTTGCGAATATTTTACCAAGTATGAAAATGAACATGGGCTTCTGGAAAAGCTTGACAAGTGGGTAATGATCGAGTGGTCAAAAGCTCAGGAGTTTGTTCAGCACGTAAACTTCCCCACAAATGCACTTTACTCGGCGATGCTTGAATCGGCAGGCAGACTTTACGGAAAGCCTGAGCTGATTGAAAAAGCAGAAAAAATCAGAGCATACATCAGAAAAAATGCAGTCGTCAATGGATTTTTCTGCGACAATCAGGTCAGAAAAGACGGAAAACTTGGGCTTTCGGGACACTGCACGGAAGTTTGCCAATACTATATGTTTGCGTTCGGGGTTGCAACTCCCGAAACCAACGGAGATCTCTGGAACATTCTTGTACAGGATTTTGGTCCGGACAGGAAGAAACAGGGCAAATTCCCTGAAATTTACCCTGCAAATGCGTTTATCGGAAACTATCTGAGGCTTGATATTCTTTACAGATACGGGCTTTACGACAAGGTCATGGAAGAGATCAACGGATATTTCCTCTACATGGCGGAAAAAACAGGAACTCTGTGGGAAAACGACGGTGACTACGCAAGCTGTAACCACGGTTTTGCGTCCTACGTGGCGGTTCTTATGCTGAAGATAAGGAATAAAGATTAAGATATAGGGGTATTTTGAGGGGGGAACTTCTTTTCGTGTGAACAAATATGCTTCACATACTTTAAAGTTCCCCCCTC
>JAZTZU010000038.1:0-13860 GCA_045637625.1 Eubacteriales bacterium | reverse complement strand
CCGACGTATCAATAACATCTTGCCAATAAGAAACACTCGCACCGGTGGCAAACCCTTCATAAAACTGAATAGCGTGTTGTATTTCGTGAAGCAAGGTTGATTTTTGAACATTATACTGATTCGAACTATTCACATAAACAGTATAATTTTCAGGATTAAATTTCCCCATCATATCAAGATTATCATCAAACACAACCTTGACCTTGTTCAGAAAAGGATATGCTTCAAAAAGCTCCGAATGTTCAAAATAAGCCGATAATGAATCCTGTGTGCCTGCATCAGAAGTAACTTTACCTTTTTGAACAAACACATTACCCCATATTTCTGACAACTTATTGTATTCCTTCATTTCAGAATCGGTCAATTGTCTTCCGCCCTCAAGGTCAAGATATAACCCTTCAAGTGTGCTTCTTAACTCTTTATAACGCTTATATTCAGGATTTCTTTTTGCAAAATCCAAATCACCTCTGGGTGAAAACTTTGCATCTCTGTCCGATATTTCAAAACGCCATTGGCCGTCCATACCTTTAAACCAACCCGTCTCTTTGAACACAACATCTGCACTCTGATTTTCAACCTCAAGCATATACTTCGCATCATTCAACGATTGAACATCTTTGTTTTTTGCATTAATACCTGCATAACTATGACGTCTTGTTTTAAATTTCTCATCAAACGCACTGTCCGACACATCTTTTCCCGATTTTTGCATAGACTGAGTATTGACAGAACCATTTTTTTGTGGTACATTGTCTTTAGAGGTTGTTGTTCCTTTTGGGCCTTTGAGCCGTTGACTTGGAACAGCAACCTGTTTTATTTCACCAATATTATATGCTTCTTTTCCATCTTCATTTATTCCTACAGAAAGGTTCAACCTATAATATTTACCATCTAAATCCATAAAAAATGCAGTTCTGTAATCAAATCCAAACCTTGCAAACCCATTTGGATGTTGTTTCTTCGGTGGCTTAGTTTTATCATATTGTGAAACGGAAATGATCTCATCAATTACACCCGATGCATTACCCTTAACCATATAATAATCATTAGCAAAGTTTCCTTTATCACTTAATTTCCAAGCTGTTCTTTCTGTTATTGTAATATTTTCTTCGTTATCCATAGGAATAACAAAATCTTGACCTTTGCGCACCACCTTATTTACATAATCAAAGATTTCCGCTTCCCACTCTGCAGGATTTTTACTTTTGATAACTTGTTCATCCGCTTTGACATATAGCTTATCTGTACCCCGGATATTCTTTATCGACAGTTTTCCCTTGGCTCCATCCTTGAGGGAGCTGTCAGCTTTGCTGACTGAGGGAGAATGCGTTTCAAATCATTTATTTGATAAAATCGTTTTGCTAACAACTATGAAAGGAAAGAAATATTAAAATGTCTCTCAATTACAACAAAAAAATAATTCCTTTTGCCAAGGAATTACGTAAAAATATGACCCCGCAGGAGAAAAAATTATGGTATAAGTTCCTTTCAAAATATCCTGTTCGTTTTCAACGTCAAAAGACCATTGATAATTATATTGCAGATTTTTACTGTCACGAGGCGAAGATTGTTGTTGAGATAGATGGTTCGCAACATATGTCACATAATAAAAAGATACTTGATAATTTACGAACCTCAGTATTGAGCGAGTATGGTATCAAGGTTTTAAGATTTTCAAATGAGGCTATAGAAATAAATTTTAACCGAGTGTGTGAATTGATCGATGAGGCTGTAAGAGAGGTGTTAGCATGAAAGAACTTTATAAAAACTGCCGTCTTTGTCCCCGTGAGTGCGGTGTTGACCGTTTGAGTGGGGAAAAGGGGTTTTGCGGCAAAACTGCGCAGCTGTCCTTGGCTCGTGCGGCGCTTCATATGTGGGAAGAACCTTGTATTTCGGGGGAAGAAGGTTCGGGCACGGTATTCTTTTCCGGTTGCCTTCTTGGTTGTGTTTACTGCCAGAACCGTGAGATCGCCATTGGTGACAGCGGAAAAACAGTTGATGACCTCCGTCTTGAGGAGATATTTTTTGAGTTACAGGCGCAGGGTGCAAATAATATCAACCTTGTCACTCCGACACATTACCTGCCTCATATCGTTTCAGCCCTCAGATCTGCTAAAAATAACGGTCTGAAGATCCCTGTGGTTTATAATACGGGCGGTTACGAGAAGCCTGAAAGCCTTCGTCTTTTGGACGGTCTGGTTGATATTTATCTCCCCGATTTCAAATATTTTTCTTCGGAATTGAGTAAATCCCTTTCTTTTGCTTCAGATTATCCCCAATTTGCTATGAGTTCCCTTGCTGAAATGGTTCGACAAGTGGGAAAACCCGTCTTCGATGAGCGAGGCATGATGAAAAAAGGGGTAATTGTTCGCCATTTAGTTCTTCCTGGCCAGGTAGAAGATTCAAAAAAGGTGTTGAAATACCTTTACGATACCTACGGAGATGATATTTTTATCAGTATAATGAGTCAGTATACTCCGTTGAATTCCATGAAAGATCATCCGTATCTGTCGAGAAAGCTGACTGCCGAAGAGTACGACGATGTCGTGGATTACGCTGTTGAACTCGGTATTGAGAACGGCTTTTTGCAGGATGGAGAGGCGGCCGAGGAAAGCTTTATCCCTCCTTTTGACAACAGTGGAATATAAAATATAACGGGAGAAACTTTTCTTTTTGCGAAAAAAGAAAAGTTTCTCCCGAACCCTTTTCAAAAGAAAACCGATATTGGGTTAAAACAAATTGTTGATTAAAATTTTATATTCGTCGTAGGTGAGTAAGATATTAAGAACTTCGATGAGTTTATTTGTACTCAAATGAGTTGGTAAATTTAGCTTTTGCTCCAGTTTTTTTCGTCTTTCGGAGCTGTCTGAAGATCCCGTAAAACCGTCTTCAAAGAGGTCTGTTTTGGTGATTTTCCGAGAACTTTCGACCATAGCGGTGTTATTTTCGCTCAAATTTACGCCTGCACGACGCAGTGCTTCAAAGATATCCTCATCGGATACGCCTTCAACACCTAATAAACCCTCTTTTGATGGGTTTCTTTTTCTTCTTTCCTTACCTTTGACTTCGGAAATATATGCGTTTTTTATATATTTTGGGTCAACCGAACCTTTTATTGCGTTTCTAATTGCAAAACCTGCGCTGTCGCTGTCTGTTAAAATTATAAGTCCCTGTTTTTCTGCAAGGCTTCGCAGCATGTTCCGCAATTCCGTGTCTTTGAAAATTCTGAAACCGCCTGTTTCGATTATAACGGCATCGACGAGTCTTTCAAGTTTAATTTTGTCGCTTTTTCCTTCAACGACTATGACTTCATTTATTTTAATCATTTTTTTCAGCCTGCAATCCAAGAAGTTTAGCTGTCAGCGAAGCAAGGAGTGCTTTATTGTCCGCTGATGTGGATTTTGATGCGATGTCCGCTTCGGCGCAGACCTCAACCGCATATTTCAGTTCTTTCATGCTCACGTTTCTGAGGCGCTGAGCGTATTTTTTTACCATAAAGTCCTTCATTTCGAGCAGTTTTGCGATGGTGTCCATCGGAGTTCCGCTTGCGAGGAGAACTTTTATTTTGTACATACTGCCGAAGGTTGAAAAAATTGCACTCATAATAATAATTTCATTAGTTCTTGCATCGTAAAGATCTTCTAATTTTTCGAATGCCAATTTTGTGTTTTTGTCCAGAATTGCATCCGTAAGGTCAAAAGTCCGGGCTTCAGCCGTCTTACATACAAGAATGTCGATGTCTTCTTTGGTGACTTTTCTTGCGTGGCAGTAAGATGCCAGCTTTTGAACCTCGGTCGACAGGGTGTCAAGGTCGTTCGGAGCCTGTGTCAGCAAATATCTTGCCACGCTCAGGTCGATTTCGCTGCCGCCTTTTTTTGTGTGCTGCATGATCCACCGTTCAAGAGTCGTTGTGTCCGGCTTGTCGATCTTGCAGATCATTCCGTATTTTTCTACCGCGTTTTTTAGTGCCTTGAAATCCTTGAGTCTTTCGTCAAAGCTCTCCGTTTCTCCGTAAAGAACAACGATATTGTCTTCGGGAATTTCGTCTGCCGAGTCTTTGATATATTGCACGACGGGGGAGGACATGGGCGCATCCTTAATTATTATAAGTTTTTTCTCACTTATCATTGGGAAAATTTCGGTAATATCGGTAAAACTGCGCAGATCCAGCTCTTTCCCGTCAAAAATGAAAATATCCGGGCATGACAAATCGTCTCCGGAAACTTTCTTTTTCAGTTCGTTTATATAGAACCGTTTCAAATAAGCTTCAGGACCGTGAACATAATAGATTTTTTTGAATTCGCCGGTTTTTATGTCATCGGCGAGAGTTCCGAATGCAGCCATTTCTTATCCTTTCAAATTGAGACCTTTCATTGCAAAACTTCCCATACAGTGTGCGTGACATATCGCAAGCGCAAGCCCGTCCGCAGCATCGTCCGGACGTGGTATTTTTTGCAGATTCAGAAGCATTTTTACCATTGACATGACCTGATTCTTTTCAGCCCTGCCATAACCTGTTACGGACTGTTTTACCTGAAGAGGGGTATACTCTCCGTATGGAATGTTGTTTTTTGTCAGCGCAAGCTGTATTACTCCGCGTGCTTCAGCAACGGCAATTGCCGTCGTTGTGTTTGTGTTGAAATACAGTTTTTCCACAGCGGCGGTTTCGATTTTATAATATTTAAGGAGTTTTTCCAGTTCATCGTGGATTTGCCAGAGTCTTTCACCGTTTGGGGTTCGGGGCGGTGTTATGATTGCCCCGTAATCGCTTCCGACAAATTTATTTCCGACATATTCGACGATTCCGTAACCCACAGTTGCAAGTCCGGGGTCGATTCCCATAATAATCAATTGTTTTTATCCCTCATACTTCTGTCAATTTCGCGTTTTACATCTCTTGCGGCAATAGCGTCGCGCTTGTCGTAAAGTTTTTTACCTCTGCAAAGTCCGATTTCCATTTTTACCACGGGACCTTTGAGATAAAGTGACAGGGGGATTATTGAAACACCGTCTTTTTTGATATTGTTGAAAAGTTTCAGTATTTCACGCTTGTGCATAAGGAGTTTTCTGTCTCTGAGAGGGTCTTTGTTGAAGATGTTACCCTTTTCGTAGGGGCTGATATGCATTCCGACCACAAAAATTTCGTTGTTGTTGATTTTGCAGTAAGAGTCTTTGAGGTTTACATTTCCCTGACGTATGCTTTTTACTTCAGTTCCTGCGAGTGCGATACCTGCTTCAAATTTTTCATCCACAAAATAGTCATGATATGCTTTTTTATTTTGCGCGATTGTTTTTACTGCTTTTTTATCCATTCTATATCAACTCCTTTTGTTGATTTTCTCAATAACTTCCGGCACGAGACTTACGTCTTTTATGCAGAATTCGGGAACTTCGATTTCGGGGAAGAGCCAAAGTTTCATAGTCATTACCCAAACGGGGGTGTAGCCTGCTTTTCGTGAAGCTTCGATGTCGTTTACGGGAAAATCACCCACATAAATGAGATTCTCGGGAGCGATTCCCAGTCGTTCTGACATTATTTCAAAGGGTTTTGTGTCCGGTTTTTCCGCCCCGACTTCTTCCGAAACTATTATTTCATCGAAAATTTCTTCAAAGCCCAACAATTTTATTTTACTGCGTTGAGTTTTGGATTTTCCGTTGGTGATTATTCCCAATTTCAGTCCCTTGTCTTTCAGTTCCTGAAGCATCGGTTTTGTGAATTCGTAAGGTACTGCAAAATGCTTGAATCTTTCAAGCAAAAATGAACAGTAGCTTTCAAAAGATGGGACTGTTTTGAATGTACCTTTGTTTACAACGTATTCAAAAATCTTTTCCCAACCGTAATGGTTGAAATGTTTATCTGCGTATTCTACTAATTCTGTCGCTATTTCGTCGGTCATGCCGTCGGCAACGTCAAAATGTTCGCAAAAACCTTTCATGCAGAGCTTTTGCGTTGCATATCTGTCGAAAAGTGTGTGGTCAAGGTCAAAAACAGCACCTTTTATCATGTTGTTCATTCCTTTCCTGTTTTATGCTAAAGATTTATTTTGAGTGTTCTCCTTCCACCACTACGTGGTTACCTCCCTCATAGAGGGAGGTATTTAACGAGCCCCTTCCGGGAGGGGGCTGTCAGCTTAGCTGACTGGGGGAGCAAGTGAGAACTTCTCATTTTATTGTCGAAGTGATATAGATTGCCTGCAATTAATCTTTGAATAAAGTATGTTTTGTATCTACGTCCAAAATGATTTTGTTCATTTAATTTTAGAACTCAAGTATATTGGTTGTCGTGTTATGATATCCTTCCTTTAGTAAACACATGATGCCAATATGGCCAAATATAATTGTCTGCAGATCCTGCTGTTGACCATAAATAATTATTACTCCAACTATAGTGCCACTTTCCATCAGAATTATGATGATAGTATGTTACGGTCCCACCAAGTTCATAATCTCTAAAACTGCTATGAACTTTTTTTACAAAATAAATTTCTATTTCTGTTTCTGAATATGAAAGAATTCTGTACCAATCATATTCAAGAGGTTCACCGTAGTCTAACAGTAAATCCAAGTTTTCAACGTCATCACGATGTAATTCTGTTACTATACGGTTCTTTGCCAAAGTTCCTATCCATATAACAAAGAACAAAATAATAGGTATCAAAATGATCCATTTAACAATTTTCAAGACTTTCATTTGAATTTTCCTTTTTTGTCAAACTGTTATTGATACTGATATTTTG
Organism: Eubacteriales bacterium; assembly: GCA_045637625.1. GTDB lineage: Bacteria > Bacillota > Clostridia > Oscillospirales > UBA644 > HGM12619. The sequence continues at coordinate 7,123 of JAZTZU010000038.1, read as the reverse complement.
GCGCGGGGAAAACCATTTTTGTAAAATCGGTTTTCCTCGAACCCTTTTCCAAAAAACTTTTGTATAAAGCATTTTCAATGCTTTATATTTCCAAAATTGCTTTTCTTTTTGGAAGGGTCTGGGAAACCTTTTTCTTTTCACATGAAAAGAAAAAGGTTTCCTAACAATTCTTTTTTTAAATTAGCCGTTCTTTCTTGTGTAGTTGAGGAGACCGCCTGCAGCGAGGATGTCAGCCTGTCTGTCGGAGAGGGGGAGTTCAAGCTCTACTTCGAAATTCTTTGTCTTGTTTACGAGAGTAATCTTTGAACCGCCGTTTTTGATCTCTTCGAGAATGTTGGGGAGTTCAAGAATATCGCCCTGACCGATTCTGTCGTAATCTTCTTCATTTTTAAATGTAAGAGGAAGAATACCTGTGTTGATGAGGTTTGCTTTGTGAATTCTTGCGAAGCTCTTTGCAATAACAGCCTTAACACCGAGGTAAAGGGGTACGAGAGCTGCGTGTTCACGGCTTGAACCCTGTCCGTAGTTGGAACCGCCCACTACGAAACCGCCGCCCATGAGTTTTGCTCTTTCGGGGAATTCTTTATCGCATACACCGAAGCAGAACTGTGAAAGGTAAGGAATGTTGGAACGGTAGGGGAGGATCTTTGATCCTGCGGGCATGATGTGGTCTGTTGTGATGTTGTCTCCCACTTTAAGAAGCGCACTTGCTTCGATCTTTTCGGGAAGCTCTACGTTTACAGGGAAAGGTTTGATGTTGGGTCCGCGGAGGATCTCGACGCCTTCACCGCTGGAGGGAGGAATTATCATATTGTCATTGATTGTGAATTTTTCAGGCATTTTAACATCAACGGGAGTGTTGTCTGTCATGGGGTCTGTAAATACGCCTGTGAGTGCGCTTACTGCTGCTGTTTCGGGGCTTACGAGGTAAACCTGACCGTCAGCTGTGCCGCTTCTGCCTTCAAAGTTTCTGTTGAATGTTCTCAAAGAAACGCCTGCGCTGTTGGGGGACTGACCCATACCGATACAGGGACCGCAAGCACATTCAAGAACTCTTGCGCCTGCTGCAATAATGTCTGCAAGTGCTCCGTTTTCAGCGAGCATATTGAAAACCTGCTTTGATCCGGGGGCAATTGCGAGAGAAACTGTGGGACAAACTGTTTTGCCTTTGAGGATAGCAGCAACTTTCATGAGGTCTGTGTAAGAGGAGTTTGTGCAGGAACCGATACAAACCTGATCTACTTTTTTACCTGCGAGTTCGGAGATGGGTTTTATATTGTCGGGGCTGTGGGGGCAAGCTGCAAGGGGAACGAGCTCTGAAAGATTGATGTTGATCTCTTCATCGTATGTTGCATCTTCATCAGCTTTGAGTTCTGTGTAGTCTTCTTCTCTGCCCTGAGCCTTGAGGAATGCCTTTGTAACTTCGTCAGCGGGGAATACGCTGGTTGTTGCGCCCAGTTCTGCGCCCATGTTTGTAATTGTGGCTCTTTCGGGAACTGTAAGTGTCTTTACGCCTTCGCCGCAGTATTCAATAACTTTACCTACGCCGCCCTTAACGGAAAGAATTTCAAGAACTTTGAGGATTACGTCTTTTGCGGAAACCATGGGACGGAGTTTGCCTGTAAGATTTACTTTTACAACCTTGGGCATTACGAGATAGAATGCACCGCCGCCCATTGCAACTGCAACGTCAAGACCGCCTGCGCCCATTGCGAGCATACCGATACCGCCGCCTGTGGGAGTATGGGAGTCGCTTCCGAGAAGTGTTTTTCCGGGCTTACCGAATCTTTCAAGGTGTACCTGGTGGCAGATACCGTTACCGGGACGGGAGTAGTAAAGTCCGAATTTTTCGCAGCAGCTCTGGATATATCTGTGGTCGTCTGCGTTTTCGAAACCTGTCTGGAGAGTATTGTGGTCGATATAAGCTACGGAACATTCTGTTCTTACTCTTTCGATCCCCATAGCTTCAAGCTGGAGATATGCCATTGTTCCTGTTGCGTCCTGAGTAAGAGTCTGGTCTATTCTGATGGAGATTTCTTCTCCTGCAACCATTTCGCCTGACACGAGATGATTTTTGATAATTTTCTGAGTGATATTCATCTTTGTTTCATTCCTTAATTTTAATATATAATAGACTACCTTTTATTATATAATATAATTTCCGTTTTGTCAATCGGCTTAACGGATTAAACAGGAAAAAGTACGGAAAATTTCTTTTTATTTACATGGAACTTTTTTGGATTTACGTCGTCTAAGCAAATATAGTGAGAAATATGACCGTAAAAATATGATTTTACGGTAAGGTACAGAATTTAATACAAAATGTTCCTTAATTATTTTTCTTCGGAATATTGACATTTGCATAAAAAAATGGTACAATATACGCAGATGTTATTTCGTTAACACTTTTTAATCTTTATGTATCACTATGAAAGGTGGAAATTATGAAAATGAGAAAATCAATTCATAAGTTTTTAGCACTTGCTCTTGCGATCTGTATGCTCGTTCCCATGCTTGCTGCGTGTGAACCCGAAGTAGATGCGGCAACTATAATGTCGCAGTACAGACTCTCAAACAGCACAATCGACTTGAGTGTCGGCGACGTTACAGGTCTTACGGTTTTTGACGAAAGCCTCAGCGATGTCAGAGCCCACGAGACTTGGGTTTCAGATAACCCTTCTGTTGCTACCGTAGACCATGGTATCGTTAAGGCGGTTGGCCCCGGTACTGCAACTGTCACAGTAACAATTACAAGAGAAGATATTGAACAGTTCAATCTTTCCTGTATTGTAAATGTTACTCAGGATGTTGTAGCGGTTGAGTCCATTATGCTCAGCTCTTCAACTCTCAATGTTCTGGAAGGTACTTCCAGTGTACTCAGCGCAGTAGTTCTTCCCACAGACGCTACAGATAAAACAATTATCTGGGCATCTTCCGATCCTGCTGTTGCTACAGTTGTTAACGGTATCGTAAACGGTGTTTCTGCCGGCGTATCTACTGTAACAGCTTCCACACCTGACGGTTTGATCTCCGCTTCCTGCGTTGTAACGGTTGAACCTCTTGTGGATACTCTCACAAGCTTCTCTATCAGCAAGTCTTCCGTTTCTCTCTATGTTGGAAAGACTACAACTCTTAAAGCTACATACGAACCTGCCGATGCCGGTGTTTCCGTTGTATGGACATCTTCCGATCCCTCCGTTGCAACAGTTACTGACGGTGTTGTAAAGGCTATCGCGAAGGGTACAGCTGTTATCACAGCTTCTTACTCCGATAAGGTTACAACTTGGGAAAAGACATGTAAGGTAACTGTTTCAACTCAGTCCACCACACCTTCCACACCGTCTAACCCCACAACACCTTCTACACCTTCCACACCTACAACAACTGTTAAGGCTACAAAGGTTACATTTGATAAGACTTCATTCTATATCAATATCGGTGAAATAACTTCCTGGAAAGTTAATGCGACAGTTACACCTGCCAATACAACAGAAAAGGGTACATGGACATCTTCCGATCCTTCTCTTGTAACTATTGACAGCGAAGGTAACGCAAAAGTTGTAGCTACATCTCTCGGCGAAAATGCTCTTGAAACTGTAACTATCACTTATAAAGTAGGCAGTGTTCAGGCTGCGGCTGTTGTTGTTCTTCAGGATAAAGGTGATGATTCCGGTTCTTCCGAACCCACAACACCCTCGACACCCTCTACACCTTCTACTCCTTCAACACCTTCCACACCCTCTGATCCCACCACAAGCGTAGATCTTATTGCTCTTGCAATTACACAGCAGAGTGCTAACGTAAATGTTGGTGAATCCGCACTTCTTACAATTACAAAGAATCCTGTAAATGCAGATGAAACTATTACATGGTCTTCTGCCGATCCTACAGTTGCTACAGTTGACCAGAACGGTACTGTAACAGGTGTTAAGGCAGGTTCCACAGTAATCTATGCTAAGTCTTCAAGAACAGGTATGCAGGCTACAAGTGTTATTATCGTAACATCAAAAAATACAACTGCTACATCTGTTACACTCAGCCAGAATACTGCAACTCTCGAAGCAGGTTCTTCTCTTACACTTAAAGCATCTCTCAATCCCGCTACAGCAACCGAAACAATTACATGGACATCTTCAACTCCCACAGTTGCAGTTGTTGATCAGAACGGTAAGATAACAGGCGTTGCTATGGGTACAGCTATTATCACAGCAACAACTTCCAACGGTCTCTCAGCTTCCTGCGTAGTAACAGTTTCAGCCGTAACTATCAAGAACATTACAGTTTCCGTTAAACTCAGCGCATCAGGCGAACTTAACAACAGCAAAACTTACACAGCATCTGTTCAGTTCTCTCCCGCACTCTCACCCGATGATATGGCTGATTTCTACTATGATATCTGGTCTGACAATACATCAGTAGTAAATACAGTTCCCGCAGATCTTACAACATTCTCCAACAGCTTCACTGTAATTCCCAATGAAGACGGTATTGCAAACCTCTATCCCTATGTTGTAACAAGCAGAAAGAGCTTCAACTTTACTTTTGTTCCCCTTTCTGTATCTGTAAACTCTCCCTCTGCTGATATCGAAAATCCCGTTAAATCCATCACTCTTTCCGTTGCAAACGGTTCCACAACAATGTATGCAGGCGATAAGCTCGGTCTTTCCGTTAAAGTATCTCCTGAAATCCATGACGACGTTCTTACATGGAGCACAAGTGATTCCTCCGTTGCAATCGTTGAAAACGGTGTTGTTACCGCTGTAGGTCCCGGTGTTGCTACTATCACATACAGAGCAAAGGGTAACTTCACAACAAACGGTGTTTCCAAGTCTATTAAAGTTAATGTTCAGGCTACAGGTTCTGTTAACGATGCTCTCGGCAGAATTATGATCATGCAGGGTTCTTCATTCCAGGTAGATCTTGCTTCTTTGGGCACAATTCTCCAGCTTCAGACAAATGCTAATATTGCAGGTGTTACAATCAGCAACACAGGCTATATCACAATTGATGAATCCGTACCTGCAGGTACATCCTTCCAGCTTATGTGCGGCTACCTTGATGCTGCAGGCCAGTGGGGACAGAAGACCTATAACGTAATCGTTCAGAGAGCAGTAGGTTCTTCCAATACAAATGCTTATGCTAAGTATTCCATCACGATCGAAGACGGTCAGGAATATGATTGGTCTGACTTCGGTCTTGATTTCAGCGGTTACGAGCTCGTAGTTGATGACGAAGACGACTGTTCGGTAGATTGTGATTTCCGCGGTATTTCCGCAGTACTTGACGATGACGACAGAGGCGCTGCAACTATCGAAGTTTACGACGGTGAAACTCTCCTTGCAAAGATTGCCGTATCTGTAATTGAAAAGGAATTTATCGTTGAGGTCGGCAAATCTTCCAGAGTTAATATCGAAAACGAACTCGAAGACTTCCTTGGTGAAAGCTCTGTAAATATCCTTGCTATTACTATCGACTCCAAGTACGAAGATCTCCTTGAGAAAGACGGAGATAAGTACGTTAAAGGTCTTGGCAAGAGAGGTACAGCTCAGGTTGATATCGTTTACACAGCAGGAAACAAGACAGGCACAGCTACTTTGACTATCGAACTTGAATAATCGAATATACTAAGGTTCAAAATGTTGAAATCCACCGAGAATTTTCGGTGGATTTCTTTTTATGGCTATATTGCACTTTCACTTTTGGTGGTGAGTAGGTGCGTGTTTTTCTGATTGTATTTAGGTTTTTATGTACAATCAATTTATTCCTGTGCGGATTTACGCTTTCTGAAGTATCTGCCGATGTAAAGAACGATGAATATTCCCAATATGGGGAATATTGCAGAGAAAAGCATGCCTGCTTTCATGCCGATCTGTTCGGTTGTCATTGAAAGAGCTTCTCCCAGTTCTGATGCCCAAGTGCTTGCGGATACGGTGTCCACGATAATTCCCATTGCCTGTGGTGCTATTGAAGCACCGAAGTCACCGCCTGCAGCCATCAACGCATAAGCCGCTACGCCGAGGTTTGGCAAATTATCTTCCATCATAATGAGTGTGCCCGGCCAGAGCATTGAAGTGAATATTCCGACCAATACACAGGCTATAAGTGATACTATAACATTGGAGCATAAGCCTATTGTCAAGTAGCAGACAGCGGCTCCGATCATTCCTGCAAGAAGAACTTTGATGATGTTCTTTCCGTATTTTGCGTATACGGTTCTTGTGAACGCCAACAGGGCTGCAAAGAGTGCCATGCCTAAAATGTCACCGGCTGTTTTGGGAAGACCGAGAGCGGCTTCCATATAGCCTGATATCCAGTTTGTCATTGTGTTTTCCGCGCAGCTGCCAAGGAATATGCACATTACGCAAAGTGCAAGACCGAATTTATGAGAGCCTTTTGATGTTTTTGCTTCGCTGTGTGAAAGGTTCATTTCGGGCAGCGGTACGGTGTTGTAAAACACAAAGCATATCAGGGGAAGTATTGCCCAGAATATTGTAAGATACATCCAGTTTTCAGTACCGAAAATTTTAAAGAAAACTGTGCTGACAATAATTACCATCAGTACTCCGTAGCCGTAAAGTGAATGAAGCGCGCTCATATCTCTTTCCGGGTTATCTGATGGGAGTGCCGCAACAAGAGGGCTGAGGAGTGCTTCGCTGAGGCCGGAAGCAAGAGAGAAAAGCACCGTTCCTATAACTAAGCCAAGATATGCAATGTTTGGGAACAGGGAAGGTATCAGCGCATATGTAAGCATTCCCAGAGTTGTCAGCAACGGCATTATTTTTACGCATACATGGATATTGAATTTCTTTGAGAAGAAACTGAATGCAAGGTCTACGCAAAGCTGCGTGCAGAAGTTTATAGCGACCAACGTTCCCAGAAGTGTATACGATATCCCGTAGGTTTCATTGAATGTTATAAACAGCAGGGGTGGAAGGCTGAATACCGATGCCATTGCCAGATAAGAGAAATAGCAGGTATATTTTGTTTTTCTGAATTTTTTAATATTTTCGTCCATATTGATACCAGTCCTTTGGGTGATTTCCAATGTTTTTGTCAGATGAGTAAGATGAATCGCAATCTCCTTCCACCGCTAACCGCGGTCCCCCTAAGTCGGAGGCCAAGC
>JAZTZU010000037.1:0-17379 GCA_045637625.1 Eubacteriales bacterium | reverse complement strand
CTATCCAGCTGAGCTACAGATACACAATTATGGGTTGCTTTAAATCAGCTATAATATAATACCACAAAAACAAAAAAAAATCAAGCCCTAAAGTCAAAATGTTGCACAAAATTTACAAACATAGAAATACATAGCAAAAATCCCCGGAAAGACAATCCGAGGATTTTTTGCTTCGAAAAGGAAGATAAGAAATGAAAAAAATTTATATTAATAGTACGATCAAGCTGTTTTATCAATATTCTGCTTTATTGTGCGGTTTTTATATTCCTGAAGCTTCGCGTTAAGTTCTTCGGCACGTTTTTTATCCTGAACACCGAGAAGTATCATTGCGGGAATTCCCACCACAGCACAACATCCAATTCCCATAAAGAGTATCGGAACAGTATTTATTATACCCAGATTCCACGAAAATACCATCAACACAGCAACTATAATTATAAAAAATACGATTCTGCGAAGAATTATTTTCTCTCTGAAAAAATTAAACGATTCATAGATCACATCAAGTATTGGAACTATCGCGGAAAAAACAAACACGAGCCAGAAAAAACGGCTGTCACTGTTCTCCCAAATAATATCTATGACCAACGCTGGGATACTCATTGTACCCATCATCAAACAGTAGCTTCTGAAATAAGCCTTGATTTTATCCAACATAACAACACTCTCCTTGCAAGATCCTCATTAAAGTCCAAGTTTTTTCTTGATAAGCGGCACATACTGGCGGGATATTATTATTTTTTCGCCGTTAATAAGCTCTGCGATCAAGCGTCCGTTTGTTTCGGACCGAATGTTTCCGACTTTGCTGAGGTTGACTATAAAACTTTTGCTGACCCTGATAAAAGACGACTCTTTGAATCGGTCTTCTATTTCATAAAGTCTCAGCGTGGTTTCAAAAAAATCATTTTCGGTGTAAAAAAACATTCTGTTATCGGTTGTTTCAAAATACAGTATATCTGAAAGTCCGACAAAAAAATTCGCACCGTTTTTCTTACCGGGTATTGTATTGGCAAAAAGTCTGATGGTTTCTATCAGCTTTGACAAATCCTCGTCTATACCGTTGCACCTGACTATGATCTCAGGTTCGTCGACATTGGAATTATCTTCAATTATAAGCTTCAAGTCAGTGTACCTCCGTTCGCAATATAATTATATACGAAAACGTTTTAAAAGTCAACCCCTCTGAAAGCAAGTTGCATTTTAGGGGCGGTAAGTTGCATTTTTATGTATGTTTTATAGATGGATATGTTTGCGGGGAAACCATTTTTTGTAAAAATCGGTTTCCCCGTACCTCTTCCAAAAAAACTTTTGTATAAAACATTTTCAATGTTTTATGCGGACTGTATAGAAAGTCTATTTGGAAGAAACCAAAGAGAGACAATCCCTCAGTCTTGCCTACGGCAATCCAGCTCCCTTTACACAAGGGAGCCAAAGGCACGACAGCTCCTAATGAAAAAATGCTGTAAATATAAGGATTTTTTACGGGTTACCCTGCTAAAGTTCGGAGTTTCAACAAGGCTCCCTTGTGTAAAGGGAGCTGGCGCGAAGCGACTGAGGGATTGTCCTTTAAACAGCAAATAGGTTTTTCGACAAGCTGTATAAAACATTTTCAATGTTTTATGGGTAAAAAAAGATATCTACACAAATATCGGTCAGGAAATTATCATAATTCTTTTTTCACAGCTACTTTTTAGTTCCCCAAACTTGCTTTTCTTTTGGGAAAGGGCGTGGGAAAACCTTTTGATTTTCACAAGAAAAGAAAAAGGTTTTCCCACAAAAGTCCTATCCTTTCCAAATTCAATCGTTTTTGATTCTGTCGCGGAGGCTGTCTATCTGAGAGGCGTATCTTGCAAGGTCCTTGTTAGGTCTGCCTTTACAGCTTTTGACGGTGGCAAGAAGTCTTTCGGCAGCGGCGATAACTCTTTCGTAAGCCAACTGACCTTTGTCTTTTTTAACAACTTTCTTTTCAACAGGAATCCCCTGTGTAAGTTTTACAGGTTCGCCAGTAATAAGGTCAAAGCTCGTACCGCTGAAAGGTGCAAAAGCGTTGAAGCCGTGTTCACTGCGGAGACATTCAGCAAAAGATGATGCCGCAATATCGTCACCGTGATTTACAAACACCTGATCGGGTTTCTTTTCAAAGGAATTTATCCACTTCAAAAGCCCGTTTTTGTCCGCATGACCGCTGATTCCGGGAAGAAGTCCAACCTGAGCCCTGATATTGATCTCTTCGTTGAATATCTTTACTTTTTTAGCTCCGTCATAGATAATTCTGCCCAGAGTTCCCGCTGACTGATAGCCAACAAACAATATGAGATTCTTTTTATCCCAAAGATTATGTTTGAGGTGATGTCTGATCCTGCCTCCCTCACACATACCGCTGGCTGCAATTATAACTTTCGGAGTAGTATCAAAATTTATCTGCTTAGATTCTTCAGAGGTAACAGAGACACGAAGATCATCAAAATAAATCGGGTTTATCCCCTGCTGAATAACAGCTCTTGTTTCTTCGTCGAAGCAATCTTCCGTACATTGCAGAAAGATTCCTGTTGCTTCATTTGCAAGAGGGCTGTCAACATACACAGGGAAACCGTCGTGACCACTGATCATTTTCTCATTTTTGATCTGACTGATAAAATAAAGTATCTCCTGAGTTCTGCCTATTGCAAAGGACGGAATCACCACATTTCCGCCCCTGTCGAAAGTTTCCTGCAAATATTCAGCAAGAAGTTCAACCGTATCTGCATCTTTCGAATATTCGTGAGTTCTGTCGCCGTAAGTTGATTCAATAACTACATAATCCGCTTCTTTGACAGGCTGAGGATCGTTTATAATAGGTTTGTTTGTATTTCCAACGTCACCGCTGAAAACGATCTTTTTCTCAACACCGTTTTCGGTTATCCATACTTCAATGCAGGCAGAACCGAGCAAATGGCCGATATCGGTAAATCTGACCCTTACATTTTCAAGTATCTGACGTTCCTCGCCATACTTGCAGCCCCAGAGATGTGAGATAGCTTCCTGCGCATCTTCGATATTATAAAGAGGCTCCACAGTCTCCCCGCCTGAACGCAAAGCCTTTCTGTTTTCCCATTCAGCATCGCTGACCTGGATATTTGCGCTGTCAAGAAGCATTATGCGGCAAAGAGCGCAGGTAGCTTCCGTTGCATAAACAGTACCTGTGAAACCGTTCTTATATAAAAGAGGTATTTTACCCGAATGGTCAATATGAGCATGAGTAAGCAAAACGCAGTCGATTTTTGAGGGTTCGACCATAAGGTCGGCATTTACAAAAGTATCCTTGCCCTGTTCAAGACCGAAATCCACAAGAATATTTTTTCCGCCCGTTGAAATTAAAGTACAGCTGCCCGTTACTTCATGCGCAGCACCCAAAAAAGTAAGTTCCATAAATCTTTTTCCTTTCAAGTAATTATTTACAATAAATCAAACATTCATGTCCTATAAATATAAATTAGAATTCATCTCGTATAGTTGTATTTTTGAAATGAAAAATCCACCTTATAGTGTGTATTTGAAATCCTTTTTCTTTAAACGAAATTCATACATTGTAGTTTCTTTTCCGGTAAAACAATCTATTTCAATTTCATCATACTCCGGTCGGTGTATAAACCCGATTTTCTCCAGAATCTTACAGCTATATGTATTATCTTGAAAACATCCTGCAGACAACTCATCATAATCAAAATTTTCAAACAGATATTTCAAAGCTAATTTATAAGAGGCTAATCCATATCCTTTGTTTCGATATTTAGGATAAATCCAAATTGCCAAATCCGGACATTTTTCATCTAGTCCAAGTCTAAGGGTTCCGACACTTTCATTTGTATTTTTATCTATTACCGTCACCCAAAATTTAAATCGGTTAATATCAAAGGATTTACAAAAATCCTCAAATGAATATTCAAATATTCCGTTATATCCCTTTTGAGTATCAATATCTTGCCAACATACATACCAATCATAATCGTCATCATGAGTATATTGTCGAAGTCCCAAATAATCATTTTCTATAATATACATTGCTTCCACCCACACACTAAAAATCCACCATGATCTTACAATTTATCAGTTCAGATTCATATCAGATTCTTATTATAGCACATTCCTTTCAATCATTATTAACACTAAACAAAGCTATTTAAACCACGCAAATTCGGATTTTTACTATTCTAGCCACTGAATAAAAGCAGTTTTGTCTGTACTGTTATATCCTGCCCCTTTGTAGAAGCTCAAAGTTTTTTCATTTTTCGAGCTTGTAAGCAACATCATTTTATAACAATCTGACTTTACAGCTATTTCTTTTGCGAAATTCAGACATTCCGTTGCATAGCCCTTTCCCCGATAATCTGAATGGGTAACAACATTTTCAATAAACGCATACGGTCTGATATTTCTGGTCAAATTGGGAATGATCACACAAACACAAGAAGAAACGATTTTTCCGGAAATCTCATTCACAATAATATGATGATTGACATCTTTCATAATTGTATTCCATATTTTTTCCAAGTGTTCTGTAAATTCCGGAATCGAATCTTCATGTAAAAATAAATATAACTTCAAAAGTTCATTTAATTCGTTTTCTCTGATTTCTCTTACCATTACAACACACTTCTCCTAATTTATGTTACAAACTCTTTTTGTCACGCAACTCTATATTTCACCTTTATTATAGCACATATCTGAAATAATTTCAAGTATTTTCCCAAAACTGCCGCAAAATCGTCTTATTGGCAAGGTTGTTTTAGGCAAAAAAGGTAAATAATAGCTTTGAACGAAAGAATTCATAAAAAAGTACTTGTTATTTTCAGGATAATATGATATAATATCGGTTGTTAAATAACAAAGTTTACAAACCAAAGAAATATTAGGAGGAAACAAAAATGGCAAAGAAATATGTATATCTTTTCTCCGAAGGTAACGCTACAATGCGTGAACTCCTCGGTGGTAAAGGTGCAAACCTCGCTGAAATGACACACATCGGTCTTCCCGTTCCCCAGGGCTTCACAATCTCTACTGAAGCTTGTACACAGTACTATCAAGACGGCAGACAGATCAACGATGAAATCATGGCTCAGATCATGGAACACATCGAAAAAATGGAAGGCATCACAGGCAAAAAGTTCGGTGACAAAGAGAATCCTCTCCTCGTTTCCGTTCGTTCCGGTGCTCGTGCTTCCATGCCCGGTATGATGGACACAATCGTCAACGTCGGTCTTAACGAAGAAGTTGTTGAAACTCTCGCTGCTAAGTCCGGCAACCCCCGTTGGGCTTACGACTGCTACAGAAGATTCATCCAGATGTACTCTGACGTAGTTATGGAAGTTGGTAAGAAATACTTCGAAGAACTTATCGACGAAATGAAAGCTGCTAAAGGTGTTACACTTGACGTAGACCTCACAGCTGAAGACCTCAAAGAACTCGCTAACCAGTTCAAAGCTGAATACAAATCCAAAATCGGCTCTGACTTCCCCTCTGATCCTAAAGAACAGCTCATCGGCGCTGTAAAAGCTGTATTCCGTTCTTGGGACAACCCCCGTGCAAACGTTTACCGTCGTGACAACGATATTCCCTACTCTTGGGGTACTGCTGTTAACGTACAGAGCATGGCTTTCGGTAACATGGGTGACAACTGTGGTACAGGTGTTGCATTCACACGTGACCCCGCTACAGGCGAAAAGAAACTCATGGGCGAATTCCTTACAAATGCTCAGGGCGAAGACGTTGTTGCAGGCGTTCGTACACCTATGCCCATCGCTCAGATGGCTGAAAAATTCCCCGCTGCTTACGCTCAGTTCCTCGTTGTTTGCAAACTCCTCGAAGATCACTACAGAGATATGCAGGATATGGAATTCACCGTTGAAGACGGAAAACTCTACATGCTCCAGACTCGTAACGGTAAGAGAACAGCTCAGGCTGCCCTCAAGATCGCTTGCGACCTCGTTGATGAAGGCATGATCTCCGAACAGCAGGCTGTTCTTATGATCGACCCCAGAAACCTCGACACACTTCTCCACCCCCAGTTCGACGCTAAAGCTCTTAAAGCTGCTAACGTTATCGGTAAAGGCCTTGGTGCTTCCCCCGGTGCTGCTTGCGGTAAAGTAGTATTCTCCGCTGAAGATGCTAAAGAATGGGCTGCAAGAGGCGAAAAAGTTGTTCTCGTACGTCTCGAAACATCTCCCGAAGATATCGAAGGTATGAAAGCTGCTCAGGGTATCCTCACAGTTCGTGGCGGTATGACATCTCACGCTGCCGTTGTTGCTCGTGGTATGGGTAAATGCTGCGTTTCCGGTTGCGGCGAAATCGCAATGGACGAAGAAAACAAGAAATTCACACTTGCAGGCAAAACATACGTTGAAGGCGATGTAATCTCCATCGACGGTTCTACAGGTAAAATCTACGGCGAAGCTGTTCCCACAGTTGACGCTTCCATCGCTGGCGAATTCGGCAGAATCATGGCTTGGGCTGACAAATACAGAGCTCTTAAAGTTCGTACAAATGCTGATACTCCCACAGATGCTAAAAAAGCTCGTGAACTCGGTGCTGAAGGTATCGGTCTCTGCCGTACAGAACATATGTTCTTCGGCGAAGGCAGAATTGATGCATTCCGTGAAATGATCTGCTCCGAAACAGTTGAAGAAAGAGAAGTAGCTCTTGCTAAGATTCTCCCCATGCAGCAGGCTGACTTTGAAGCTCTCTACGAAGCTCTCGAAGGCACACCCGTTTGCATCAGATTCCTCGATCCCCCTCTCCACGAATTCGTTCCCACTGAAGAAGCTGACATCGCAGCTCTCGCAGCTACACAGGGCAAATCCGTTGAAAAGATCAAGGCTCTCATCGATTCTCTCCACGAATTCAACCCCATGATGGGTGACCGTGGTTGCCGTCTTGCAGTAACATATCCTGAAATTGCTAAGATGCAGACAGCTGCTGTTATCCGTGCAGCTATCAACGTTCAGAAAGCACATGCTGACTGGAATGTTAAACCCGAAATCATGATCCCCCTCGTAGGCGACATCAAAGAACTTAAGTTCGTTAAGAAAGTAGTTATCGAAACTGCTGATGCTGAAATCGCTGCTGCTGGCGCTGACCTCAAGTACGAAGTTGGTACTATGATCGAAATCCCCAGAGCTGCTCTTACAGCTGACGATATCGCTAAAGAAGCTGACTTCTTCTGCTTCGGTACAAACGACCTCACACAGATGACATACGGCTTCTCCAGAGACGATGCAGGTAAGTTCCTCAACGCTTACTACGATACAAAGATCTTCGAAAACGATCCCTTCGCAAGACTTGACCAGACAGGCGTTGGTAAACTCATGGATATGGCTATCTCCCTCGGTAGACCCGCTAACCCCAACCTCCACGTTGGTATCTGCGGCGAACACGGCGGCGACCCCACATCCGTAGAATTCTGCCACAAACTCGGCCTTGACTACGTTTCTTGCTCACCCTTCAGAGTACCCATCGCAAGACTCGCAGCAGCTCAGGCAGCTATCAAAGCTTCTAAATAAGTTGAATTTATTGAAATCGGCTAAAACCGAACATCGTCCATAGGACAAATTTTCGCAGTCCCCATCGTTTTGGTGGGGGCTGCTTTTTTATACCCCCATATTTAAAATTTTTTATAATTTCTGCCTTTGTGGTAGTCATCATATAGCATATGCATTTGCGATGGGTTCGGTATATCATCAGCGCTGTTTCCGATTTGTTGTGATGCATAGATTTGTTGTCCAATTTACCTCAGCTGGGATTTGGATATGCTATCAGAGCCTGGATTTTGTTATGTTATCCGGGCTTGGATTGGGTTAAATTTTCATTGGTTCCATCAAAATTCATGCTATTTTTCTGCGATGGTTTTGCGATTTATCTTAGATATACCGACATTTTCACGATTTTCTTAGGTATCCCGACATTTTTTGCGTTGTATCTGAGGTATCACTACATATTTGCGTGATATCCGAGGTATCTCGACATAAGTCGACAGATGTGGATGCAGAAGTTGATGAAGAGCAAAGATGAGATTTCAGAGATACCCAAGCTAACAACAGCGTACCAAGTCGATAAACGTAGATTTGGATAACAGAATTATTGCGGAAAAATCTATGAGAATATGCGCAAAGGCAGAAATTAAATCAGGATACTATATTGAATTTAAAGAATAGATGAATTTGTACTGAAGCAGGCTCTGATAACGTGTCCTGGCACATTTATAACTTAATATAGGATAATATATGGGAAAAACCATTTTTGTAAAATTGGTTTTTCCCATACCCTTTTCCAAAAAACTTTTACCGTGCTTTCGCACATATACTTAAAGATAAATAACAACAGCTGACGCAAACATTTTCGTGTCAGCTATTTTTGCGCTATATTTTATGTAACACAATTTAACTCAAATTCCCCCCAAAAAAATGGACGAAAAGTATTGCAATTTATGCAAAAATATGCTATAATATAAGTGTCAAATAAAAAAACACCAGGAGGAATCCACAATGAAAAAACTTTCAGCACTTATTCTTTTAGCGGCAATAACCGTTTCCATATTTTCCGCTTGTTCCGGAGGAGAAACGCCTGAATTACTGTCGTTTTTATCCGAAGATGATGATTCTATCAATCTTTGGGGTGACACGGTAGTATTTCTTCAGGAACACGATCTTGACGAGTCTCTTTATGAACAGGCATTCAATACAAGAATGTACGACGAACTCCTCGAACGCTTTGATGAAATCGAGAAAAAATACAACTGTGTTGCTGTAATAAAAAATGCCGGCCCGGATGATGATTACATTACAAAAGTCCAAAACGCTATTGTAACAGGAGACAAAATCGGCGACGTAATGTACTGCCACGGTGTAAACAAAATGTCTCTCTTTGCCAGCGCAGGATACCTTTACCCGCTGACTGAATTAAAAGATTACATCGACTACGAAAACAGCGAGAAATTCGGAACGGCAGGTCTTCTTGAATCTGCAATGTGGAAAGGTATCCCCTACGCTGTCCAGCCCGTTCAATGGATAGGTTTCAACAATAGTTTCTGCTATGTTATAGCATATAATCCTCAGCTCTTCACAGCATACGGTCTGACAGATCTCCATGAATTCTACGAAACAGAAACATGGACATGGGAGAACTACGAGAATCTCTTCAATCAGTTCGATAACGGAGGCAAAGAAAATCTTTACCTTATGGCGGCAAATCAGGGCAGACACGGCTTTATGGCACTCTACTCAAACGGAATTAAATTCTGCAGCTATGACGACAACGGTGTTGCAAGATGCGACATAGACACACAGCCATCATTGGAAGCCATAGACTGGAACAGAAAAATGTATACGGACTACGCAGATAAAATACAGACATGCGAGATCTGGGATACAACCGCATTTTCAGAGGAAAACGCATTGATGACCTTTGCTACCAGCAGCAGCGTAACCATCGGAGATCTTCAGTTTAATTCAAATGTCAGATTCAGCATAATGCCTTTCCCCTGCGGACCTGACGGAACATACGGACAGTGGGCTAACTGGATCGAAGGTATGAGAGGTTTCGCGATTCCTGCAAACAATGAAAGACCTGAAATCGCAGCAAGCATGATAAACGATCTCTGCGAACCCTTTATTGAGATCACCGGAAGCGGAGACCTTACAGAATACTACAACGACAACGTGTTTTTTGATCCCCTCGATTCTGAGATTCTTCTTGAAGTAGGTAAATTTACAAGAGCTTACTATTATCAGAATCTTCAGGGCATGAGAGACTTCATGAATGCACTTGACCAAGAAAATCGCCCCTCGGCAGCGGAGCTCGTTGGAATGCACTATTCGAAAGTTGAACGGTTCGTTGAAGAAGAAATGATGCCAAACTACGTAAACTATATCCACGACCACCTCTACGCAGAAGATAATTGATAAAATATTTATGGGAAAAACCATTTTTGTAAAATTGGTTTTTCCCATACCCTTTTCCAAAAAACTTTTACCGTGCTTTCGCACATATACTTAAAGATAAGCAAAGGGGTTGGCTCATTTAAAGCCAACTCCGATTTTTACTATTAAAACAATCCCTCAGTGGCTTCGCGCCAGCTCCCTTTACACAAGGGAGCCTGTAAATAATACAACTTTTTACCTAAAAACTGTAGTTTTTAATATATCATACAGGTTACCTTATTGAAATTAAGGCTTAAAACAAAGGCTCCCTTGTGTAAAGGGAGCTGGATTTCCGTAGGAAAGACTGAGGGATTGTCCCATTATTTCTAAATGAACCAACCCCTTTTGTACTATATTTTAGGTTCTATAATTGGTTTTCCCTTACTTTATTACCGTCTTAAAACTTCATTGATTATGGCTTCGAGATCACGCTTGGAAATATTTGCCGTGATAAATGTATGGTTTCCGTCTTCGTCTGCTTCAAAGACATTGTCACCATTGTCAGAGATCACGACCTTGCCCGTTTCGGTAAGTCCGAAATATTCGCCCTCGCCGAAGACTGCAAACATGACTGTTACAAGATCCCAGCTTTTACGGAACGCAGGGTCTCCGCAATAAAGGGAGTATGACATTGACAAAGGATTTTCCTCGCAGACGGATTCAAAGCCCGTTATGATATCTACACCAAGTTCATAGCCCGAGAAGAACACTTCACCGTCGTACTCCTCGCAGAATCTCTTTGCCGCTTCCGTGTGGCAATAAATGTTATATGTATGACCCTTTTTGTATTCAGCAGCCATGGGAATCACAGCATGGATCTTTTTATCGAAAAGGTCTTTATTCTTTTCGTATGCAAACCAAAACGTATTCAACATTCCAACCGTTATTATTATAACACCATCGTCTTCCGACTCGGAGATAACCTTTGTATAGAGTTCTGTCGCATCAAGGGCTGCCCTTTCGCCGTTAATGTACTTGTTGGGATAATTTTCCGCAATATATTTATTATATTTCAAGCCATTAGCATTGAATCCTTCGGGCTTGTATTCACCAATGAGAATATCAGGCTTGCCGAGATATGTGCAGATAGCATCAATACACGCCGTGCCGTAGCGGTTTGAAGTACAGTTCACGATTCCTGCAATCTCATAGCCGTATTCATCAGCCCAACGACAAAGGAGAGCTATTGAACCGACGTCATCACAGTCAGGCCCAATATCCGTATCAAGGATAACCTTTCTTTTTTTAAGGCAAAGAGGCTCGTATTTTTTCATGTAATTTCTCCTTCATTTCCCCCTACAGAATTTTAAATCTGCATGGAAATTGTTATATCAGGTATTCCTTATATATCTCCCCTGTTTCAATGTCTTTCCAGAGCATTTTTTCTCCGTCGAAAGTCATATAGCTATGGGGAGAATTTTCTTTGGGGATTGAAGTTGAGCCGGGATTGATATAAGTATGAGTATCAAATTTCTCGCATACGGGAACATGAGTATGTCCGTGGAGCAGAATATCATTGGAAGTCATTGCAGGCAAAGAGGAATTATTGAACTTATGTCCGTGGGTAATATAGATCAGTCTCTCCCCTGCTGCCATTACAGCATAATCTGCGAGGATAGCGAAATTAAGGACCATCTGGTCCACTTCAGTATCGCAGTTTCCTCGTACACAAAGAATTTTATCTTTCAACGGATTCAGCATTGAAATAACTTCTTTCGGTGCATAATCTCTTGGAAGATCATTTCTTGGTCCGTGATAAAGAATATCTCCGAGAAGCAGTAATCTGTCTGCACTCTCCTTTTCAAAAGCCTCAAGCATTTTTCTGCAGTAATAAGCGGATCCGTGAATATCCGAAGCAATTAACCATTTCATTTTAAGTACCATCCTTTTTTATTCAAAACTTCTGTCTATTTGTATTACACAGTTATATATACAATTCAGTGTTTTTATATCGTTTTTCAGTTTGGAAATGACAGATTCCACCTGGGGTTGTTCTATTCCGTAAGGAACAACGATATCAAAAATAACATTTATATTTTTCTCTCCACGAGTAATGCGAACATCATGAAAACGCCAGGAAACATTACTCTCATACAGAGATTTAATTATTCTGTCCTTGATCTCTTTTGTCTCAGTACAGTCGGTTTCTATAGGATCAAGATGGATCGTCAGAGAACAATCCAGTTTATTATAAACTTCCTTTTCCACAGCATCAATAGCCTCGTGAGCAGAAACTATATCGGACTTTGAAGAGACCTCTGCATGAATAGAAGCAAAACATCTTCCGGGACCGTAATCATGAGCAATAAGATCATGCACATCCACAATTTCAGGGACAGAAAGAACTATACTTTTCAACTCTTTCAACAGTTCTTCATCGGGAGCCTGCCCTAAAAGACGGTCGATAGTATCCTTTGCAACCTCAAAACCTGCTTTCATTATAAGAACAGAAACAATTGCACCCACATATCCGTCGATTCTGAAAGGCAGAACATGAAGCCCGTCTATAATCGTTGACACAATAACAGCACCTGTGGATATACAGTCATTCAGGCTATCTGCTGCTGTAGCAAGCAATACAGAAGAATTTATCTTCTTTCCCAGATACTTATTGCATCCGTACATAAAAAATTTAACAGGAATAGAAAGTGTAAGCAGTATGATTGTTATATAATTTATTGCAGGAGCTTCTGTCTGGTCGAAAATTGAAGAAACAGAGGACTTCAAAAGCTCAAAGCCAACAAGCATTATCAAAAACGAAACGATCAGCGCTGATATATACTCAAACCTTCCGTGCCCATACGGATGATCTTTATCCGGCTTCTTACCGCTGAGACGAATACCGAACATCGAAATAATTGTAGATGTCATATCCGACAGATTGTTGAAAGCATCGGAAATTACAGCAACGCTGTTCAAAACAAATCCAACAGAAATTTTCAACGCAAACAAAACTATATTGCAGATCATACCGATTATTCCGCTGAACATTCCGTAATCACGGCGAACTTTCGGATCATTGACCTTTTCATGATCCCTGACAAACATTTTCAATAAAGCTTCAAACATAATATCGTCCCCATTAAACAATTCTGAATCCTTATTATACTATACTATTCAGTTTTTGTCAAGCACGTTCACAGTAAGGTATCAGAAAAATTGAATTTTACATAATTACTCATATTTACCTCTTGATTTTTTTCGAAAAATGTAGTATAATATATATGTAACCGCAAGGGTTCGCCCAAACGGAAACATTTTATAAAAAATCTGACAGCCAAGATTCGTTCTGAAGCGGAAGAGTCAATAAGCTATAACTGCAATTATTTGCGGTCAATTTTTGTATGCTCAAAACCTGTCAGATGACAGGTTTTTGTTATTTTAAGGAGAAAAATATGGAAACAAGAGTAGCACTTATCGGAATAGTTGTTGAAGATCCTTCTTCTGTGGAAAAACTGAACGGACTTCTGCATCAGTTTGGGAAATACATAATCGGCAGAATGGGTATACCCTATCAGAAAAAAAATATTTCAGTCATAAGCATTGCAATTGACGCCCCCATGGATGTTATCAGCTCACTTTCGGGGAAACTCGGAATGCTGAAAGGTGTTTCGACAAAAACAGTTTATTCTAATGTGTAAAGGAAAATCATGGATAAATTAAAAAAACTCATTGACAAGCTTGAATCGGAAAGACTTTTAACAAAAGAGGAGTTCATTGAACTTATCGAAGGCAGAAACGAAGAGATTTCGCAATATCTTTTCAAGAAAGCTTCCGATATACGGGACAAAAACTACGGCAAACGAGTCTTTGTAAGAGGACTCATCGAATTCACAAACTACTGCAAAAATAACTGTCTTTATTGCGGTATACGCGCAGGTAACAAAAACGCAGAACGATACCGCCTGACAAAAGAAGAAATTCTTGAGTGCTGTTTTCACGGCTACGAACTGGGATTCAGGACCTTCGTTCTTCAAGGAGGAGAAGACCCTTTCTATACAGACGAAAAAATAGTTGACATCGTAAAAACTATAAAGCAGAATTTTCCCGATTGCGCCATAACGCTTTCAATCGGAGAAAAAAGCAGAGAAAGCTATGAAAAATACAAAAAAGCAGGTACCGACAGATACTTATTAAGACATGAAACAGCCTCTTCAGAACACTATTCACAACTCCATCCGCAGAATCTTACACTTGAAAACAGAATAAGATGCCTGGAGGATTTAAAAGATCTGGGCTTCCAGACAGGCAGTGGATTTATGGTTGGATCTCCGTATCAAACAACGGAAAATCTGGCAGAAGATATGATTTTCTTGCACAGGCTTCAGCCTCACATGGTGGGAATCGGACCTTTTATCTGCCACAAAGATACTCCATTTGCAGCGGAAAGATCAGGAACACTGGAATTAACATTATTCATGCTGGGAATTTTACGTCTGATGCTTCCTTACGCGTTGCTTCCATCCACGACCGCATTGGGAACAATTGCTCCCGACGGAAGAGAACGAGGAATTCTCGCGGGCGGAAATGTAATCATGCCGAACCTCTCCCCTCTGAGCGTCAGAAAAAAATACATGCTCTATGACAACAAGATCAGCACCGGCGACGAAGCCGCAGAAAGTCTGAACCAACTAAAGCAAAAAATGAACTCGATCGGCTATGAGATCGTAACCGACAGAGGCGACCATATAGATTACAATTGAAAGGAATATAAATATGTACGATCCTAAATCACTTAAAGCTGAGGAATTTATCAGCGATGAAGAAATCAGGGCAACTTTAGAGTATGCCGATGCAAACAAACACAATATCGAACTTATAGATTCGATCCTTGAAAAAGCAAGACCGAGAAAAAAAGATAATGGTACTTTCTGCTCAGGACTGACACACAGAGAAGCTTCCGTTCTGCTCGCCTGCGATATCCCGGAAAAAATCCAGGAGATGTACAAGCTCGCAGAAGAGATCAAGCAGGCATTCTACGGAAACAGAATTGTTATTTTCGCACCGCTTTACCTTTCAAATTATTGTGTAAACGGATGCGTTTATTGCCCATATCACCTCAAAAACAAGCATATTGCACGTAAAAAACTCACACAGGAAGAGGTCAGAAAAGAAGTTATTGCCCTTCAGGATATGGGACACAAACGTCTCGCGATAGAAGCAGGTGAAGACCCTGTAAATAATCCCATCGAATACATCCTCGAATGTATAGACACAATATATTCCATAAAACACAAAAACGGTGAGATACGCCGTGTAAATGTGAATATTGCAGCAACAACCGTGGAAAACTACCGCAAGCTCAAAGAAGCGGGAATTGGAACATATATCCTTTTCCAGGAAACATATCATAAAGAAAGCTACTTAAAACTTCATCCTACAGGTCCCAAACACGACTACGCATATCATACAGAAGCCATGGACAGAGCAATGGAAGGCGGTATTGATGACGTAGGTCTCGGTGTTCTGTTCGGTCTTGAACTTTATCGCTATGAATTTGCAGGTCTGCTCATGCATGCAGAACATCTTGAAGCAGTTCACGGTGTAGGCCCACACACAATAAGCGTACCGAGACTCAAACGGGCTGACGACATTGACCCCAATGAATTCGATAACGGAATTTCCGATGAAATTTTTGAAAAGATCTGCGCCCTCATCAGAATTGCAGTTCCGTATACAGGAATGATCATCTCCACAAGAGAAAGCCAGGAAGTAAGAGGAAAAGTTCTTAAACTCGGTGTTTCTCAGGTCAGCGGAGGTTCAAGAACATCTGTCGGCGGTTACGCAGAGGAAGAACGTCCCCACGACACAGAACAGTTTGATGTTTCAGACCAGAGAACTCTTGATGAAGTTGTATGCTGGCTCATGGAACTTGGCTATATACCCTCATTCTGCACAGCCTGCTACCGTGAAGGAAGAACGGGAGACAGATTTATGAGCCTCTGCAAAAGCGGTCAGATTCAAAACTGCTGCCATCCCAACGCCCTTATGACATTGAAAGAATACCTGACAGACTACGCAGCTCAGCACACCAAAGATGTAGGTAATGAACTTATAATGAAAGAGATCGAAAATATTCCCAATCCCAAAGTAAGAGAGATCGTTATTAAAAATCTCAAAGAAATTGCGGAAGATAACAGAAGAGACTTCCGTTTCTGAGGTGAGACTATGAGTTTAAACGCCACACCTCAGGGAGATCGCATACATATCGGCATTTTTGGAAAAAGGAATGCAGGAAAATCAAGCCTTATCAATGCGATCACAAATCAAAACATTGCAATTGTTTCTGACATAAAGGGAACAACCACAGACCCTGTATATAAAAATATGGAGCTCTTACCTCTCGGTCCGGTTACGATCATAGACACTCCGGGACTGGATGATGAGGGAGATCTCGGAGCTATGAGAGTCAAAGCAAGCTATCAGGTTCTCAACAAAACAGATATAGCGGTTGTAGTTATTGACGGAAATAACATTTCGGACTCCGAAAAAAATATAATCAAAAAAATCCAAAATAAAAAGATACCCTACGTTGTAGTATACAATAAATCGGATATTTATGGAGAAACTGAAATAACTGCTGAAAACGAGATCTATGTAAGCTCAGCTACAGGTCAAAACATCAACGAACTGCGAGAACTTATTTCAAAGCAGATCAAAACAGACGGAGAAAATAAAAAAATAATCTCCGACAAATTAAAACCAAACGACTTTGTGGTTCTGGTGGTCCCCATTGACGAATCAGCTCCGAAAGGCAGGCTTATTCTGCCTCAGCAGCAGACGATCAGGGATATAATCGACCATCACGCAAACGCAATCGTGGTTCAGGATACTGATTTAGCTCAGACTTTAAATGATCTGGGGAAAACGCCCGCAGTTGTTATCACGGACAGCCAGGCATTTGGTAAAGTCTCGAAAATTGTACCGCAGGATACTCTGCTGACCTCCTTTTCCATACTTATGGCTCGTTATAAGGGAAATCTTGAGCAGGCAGTTGCGGGAGTTACCGCCCTTGACAAACTGAATGACGGAGATACCGTACTCATTTC
Organism: Eubacteriales bacterium; assembly: GCA_045637625.1. GTDB lineage: Bacteria > Bacillota > Clostridia > Oscillospirales > UBA644 > HGM12619. The sequence continues at coordinate 380 of JAZTZU010000037.1, read as the reverse complement.
AGAGGGTTGCACCCATCACAGGCAATGCGGAGACATCGGAACTGTGAAACTTCCCAACTGGATAAAAAATTACACGGGCAAAGATGTAAAATTTGAGTTTACTTCGGGTACGGAATTCCACGACGACCTGACAAAATACAAGCTGATAGTTCATTGCGGCGGCTGTATGCTCAACGAGCGTGAGATGAAATACCGTCTTAGGACCGCTGAAGAACAGGGCGTACCCATGACAAACTACGGAATACTTATCGCTTATGTTCACGGAATACTGAAACGCAGCGTGGAAATATTCCCTGAGATTGCAAAATTGTTAAAATGATATTTATAGTGGGGAGGCGCGTTTTGCAAAAGCTGCTATCCGATGCCGCCCCCCCCCCCCC
>JAZTZU010000036.1:0-25109 GCA_045637625.1 Eubacteriales bacterium | reverse complement strand
CCCTCCAAAAAAACTTTTAGTTGTGGGAAACAATATATTATAAGTAATTAGCTGAACTGAGTTTGCTTTTATTAACATTTTGTAGGATTAGAATCTTTTTATTTTGATTCACTATGTATGGTTTCCTATGTCTAAAAATTTTTTTGGAAATGGTTTTTCCGAACCTCAATGCTATTAAGTTAAGTTTTAGTCCTGATTTAGTCTTGATAACGCATTCTCCTTCCACCGCTATGCGGTCCCTACGATGTCACTTTGTGACATTGTGACCTCCCGGAGGGAGGTCAATTATAGCTCCCTCCGGGAGGGAGCTGGCGGCGTATGCCGACTGAGGGAGATTGCGAAACAAACTCGTATGTATAATCTAAGCCTTAACTTAATGATATTGAGATTTTGGAAAATCAATTTCACACATGCAAGAAAGTGCACAAAAAATAGTTTTCCCACGAATAACCCAATAATATATAGGAGTAATTATGATTACGGTTAAGAAAGATTCCATATACGAGTTCACGGAAAAAAAATCGGTTTTTATCGGGCAGGTGTTTTACGCGAAGACTATCGAAGAGGCTCTTGCCAGAGTTCAGGAAGTCCGCGATGCTCATCCCGATGCGACCCATGTGTGCTGGGCGTATTCCGTTTGCGGCGGCACTCAGAGGAGAGCGTCCGATGACGGAGAACCCCAGGGTACAGCAGGTATGCCAATACTTCACGTCCTTGATACAAATGGGGTTGCGGATGTTGTTTGTACTGTGACCCGATATTTCGGCGGAATACTTCTCGGTGCGGGCGGTCTTGTCCGTGCGTACTCCAAAGGTGCTGCCGGTGCTGTTGAAGATGCTGGAAAAACCGATGTCATTGAATATAAAACCATCTCGGTAACGTACGGTTATGATCTCCACAGCAGCATGGAAAGACTTTTCCGCCTTGAGGAGCTGGAGCCGCTGGACAGAGAGTTCTCGGATAAGGTGACCCTTTATGTTGAAATGCCTGCGGAGAAACTCCCCAATATTTTGAAGATGTTGGAGGAACAATGGTACGGCAGGACGGAAGTTTTGGAAATATCCTCGGAAATTCGTCGCAGAACGTGACAAATTTCTCCGTAAAAACGAAAAAACTGTTAAATTGCGTTTTTACCCCTTGAAAAGACACGTGATATATTATATAATAAATTGTAGTAAGATGTTGCGCCGTACTACGACTGCAGCATCTTTGCGATTTTTAAAAATTTGAACCGCCTGAAAAAGTCGTTGCGGTATATCGAAAGGAATTTAAGAAATGAAAAAAGTTGCTATTATCATGGGCAGCGACAGCGATCTTCCTGTTATTAAGCCCGCATTTGATATCCTGAAAAAATTCGGTGTTGAGTTTGAAGCTCACATCTACTCCGCACACAGAACTCCCAGAGCTGCGGAATCCTTTGCGAAAAACGCTGCTGCCAACGGCTTCGGCTGCCTGATCTGCGCTGCAGGTAAAGCGGCTCATCTTGCAGGTGTTATGGCTGCAAATACTATCCTTCCCGTTATCGGTATTCCTGTTAAGAGTTCCACAATGGACGGTCTTGACAGTCTTCTTTCCACAGTTCAGATGCCTAAAGGTATTCCCGTGGCTACAGTTGCCATTGACGGCAGTGCAAACGCTGCGCTTCTTGCTGTTCAGATGCTGGCTCTCAGCGAACCCGAACTCAGCGAAAAACTTGTAAAATACAAGGAAGATATGGAGAAGGAGATCCTTGAAAAGGATTCCAAGCTCAGCGAACAGCTTTGATTTTTATTTGTATATAAGGGAACCCCATACGGATTCCAATAAATTTATTGCCGGAAAAGTCGGCAGAATGGGGATTAAATAAATGTTTGATGAAATTCATGAAGAATGCGGTGTTTTTGGTATTTTTTCCAAAGATCCCGAAATAAAGGTTGCGGAAGAAGCTTATCTGGCTCTGTTCGCTCTCCAGCACAGGGGTCAGGAAAGCTGCGGAATTGCTGTGAACGATGACGGTATTATCGTTTCTTACAAGGATCTCGGTCTTGTTCCCGATGTTTTCAATCCCGTGGTTATGAATCATCTTGCAGGCGGCAGAATCGCTGTAGGCCATTGCCGTTATGCAACTTCCAAATCTGCGAACCGCGAAAATGCTCAGCCCCTTGTTTCAAAATATATTAAGGGTACATTGGCTCTTGCCTATAATGGTACTCTTGTGAATTCCGCGGAACTCAGAACCGAACTTGAAAGTACCGGCGCGATCTTCCAGACAACAAATGATGCGGAAATTATGCTTTATCTCCTTGCGAGAGAAAGAATCAAATGTCCTTCCATTGAAATGGCATTGAAAAATGTGATGCAGAAGCTTAAAGGGGCATATTCTATCGTTCTTATGAGCCCGAGCAAACTCATTGCAGCCCGTGATTCCAAGGGTATCAGACCTCTTTGTATGGGTAAGATCGGTGAAAGTACTGTTTTTGCTTCAGAAAGCTGTGCGTTCGATACTCTCGGCGCTGAATTTATCCGTGACGTTGAACCCGGTGAGATCATTGTTGTTTCAGATGCCGGAATTACGGAAATCAAAGACGAAACAGTAGATAAATCAAAATGCGGTCTTTGCTGTTTTGAATATATTTATACTGCACGTCCCGATTCCATCATTGACGGTGCGTCCGTACATCTTGCAAGACAGGAAGCAGGCAGATCTCTTGCCCGTTCTTTCCCTGTTGATGCGGATGTCGTTTGCGGTGTTCCCGATTCAGGTCTTGATGCCGCTCTCGGTTATGCTCTTGAAAGCGGAATTCCTTACGGCGTAGGCTTTATCAAAAACAGATATATCGGAAGAACATTTATTCAGTCAACTCAGGCTCAGAGAGAACGTTCCGTTAAAATCAAGTTGAATATTCTTAAATCTGCTGTTGAAGGCAAACGTGTCGTTGTTGTTGATGACTCCATCGTAAGAGGTACAACTACTGCGAACACCATCCGCCTTCTCCGTGAGGCAGGAGCTAAAGAGATCCACATGAGAATCTCTTCACCTCCGTTCATAAATCCTTGCTATTTCGGTACGGATATCGAATCCAAAGAGAACCTCATCGCATGCAGATTGACAATAGATGAGATCTGCAAACAGATCGGCGCTGACACACTTTGCTTCCTTGATATTGATTCAGTATTCAGTATCGCAAAAGGCTGCAAACTTGGTCTTTGCGCAGGATGCTTCACGGGCGAATATCCCGTAGAGATCCCCAAAAATCAGACAGAAAATAAATATCACCAGAAAATAAAAGAAAATTGAGGAGATACAGGACATGAAAAGTTACAGCGACAGCTACAAAAGCGCCGGCGTTGACGTTACAGCCGGTTACAAAAGCGTAGAATTGATGAAACAGCACGTTAAGAGCACTTACAATGATGGTGTTCTTCAGGATATCGGCGGATTTGGCGGTCTCTTTATGCCCAACATTTCCGGCATGAGCGAACCCGTTCTCGTTTCCGGTACAGACGGCGTTGGTACAAAACTCAAACTCGCATTCCTTCTTGACAAACATGATACAGTAGGTATCGACTGCGTTGCAATGTGTGTAAACGATGTTCTTTGCTGCGGCGCAAAACCCCTTTTCTTCCTTGACTATATCGCAACAGGCAAACTTATTCCAGAAAAGATCGCTTCTATCGTAAGCGGTGTTGCTGAAGGTTGCCGTCAGGCAGGAGCTGCTCTTATCGGCGGTGAAACAGCTGAAATGCCCGGATTCTATCCCGAAGACGAATATGACCTTGCAGGTTTTACTGTTGGTATGGTTGATAAGGCAAAGGTTATCGACGGTTCTAAAGTTAAAAAGGGTGACGTTGTTATCGGTATTTCTTCTTCCGGTGTTCACTCCAACGGCTTCTCTCTTGTTCGTAAGGTTTTCGGCCTCAACACAGACAAGGCTTACGATAACCTCATGACAAAATATGATGAACTCGGAACAACTCTCGGTGAAGCTCTCATCGTTCCCACAAAAATTTACGTAAAAGCTATCGAGGCTCTTACTTCCGCAGTTGAAGTTAAGGCTATTTCCCATATCACAGGCGGCGGTTTCTATGAAAACCTTCCCAGAATGCTTCCCGACGGTGCTTCCATCGTTTGCAAGAAGGATTTTGAGAGACCTGCTATCTTCTCTGTTCTCCAGAAAGTTGGAGAAATTCCCGAAAGAGATATGTTCAACACATTCAACATGGGTGTTGGTATGGCTTGCGTTGTTAATGCCGAAGATGCAGATAAAGCTGTTGAAGCTATAAAGGCTGCAGGCGAAAACGCATTCGTTCTCGGTGAAATCGTTGAAGGCGATAAAGAAGTTATTATAAAATAATAGACAGTTACAGCGTGCCGCAGTCCGATAAAGTTCTGCGGCACATACTTAAAATAAGAAACGGAGATTCAGATAATGAAAACAAAAATTACTGTTCTCGTATCCGGTGGCGGTACGAATCTTCAGGCACTTATTGATGCTCAGCAGGCAGGTATTCTTCACAGCGGCGAAATATCTCTTGTAATTTCCGATAAACCCGGTGTCAAGGCTCTCGAAAGAGCTGAAAAAGCAGGAATTGCTACAGCAGTTGTCCCCAGAGCAAACTTCGGAAAAGATTATGTGGGTTACGGCAGGGAACTTTTGAAGGTTCTCAAAGAGAACGGTTCGGAACTTATAGTTCTTGCAGGTTTTCTTACCATTCTTTCCGACGAGGTCGTTGCGGCATATCCCGAAAAAATCATCAATGTACACCCCTCACTTATTCCTTCTTTCTGCGGAGAAGGCTTCTTCGGTTTGAAAGTCCATGAAAAAGCTCTTGAATACGGTGTTAAAGTTACGGGTGCTACTGTTCATTTCGTTTCCGAAGTTGTTGACGGGGGCAGAATAATCGCTCAGAAGGCTGTTGATATTCTTGAAGGGGATACCCCCGAAGTTCTTCAGCGCAGAGTTATGGAAAACTGTGAATGGATAATTCTTCCACAGGCTGTGGAAAAAGTCTCTGAGGAGATCATGAATGGAAAAAATTTATGATGTCGTTGTTATCGGTTCAGGACCTGCGGCTGCAGCGTTTCTGAACTCGGTTTCCGACAGTTTTGAGGTCGCATTTATAAGTAAAAAAGCTTCCCGCAAAGTTTGCGGGGGGCTTTTGTCGCCTTCAGCCGTAAAAGCTCTTGCAAAAATGGGGCTTGAAGTGCCTGAAAAGGTTAAGGTTTGCCCCGATATCAAGGTTATCCGAACAACGGATCTTCGTGACGGATTTACCCGATATTATCCCCGTGATTATGTGAATGTCGATCGGGAAAAGTTTGACGAGTGGCTGATGTCCCTTTCGGACGGGAAATGCGATGCTTATTACGGAGTTTGCATCGGTTATGAGAAATTCGGCGAAAATTACCGTGTGAAATTCCTTGACGGAAATGATGAGAAATTCCTGCTCTGCCGCAGTATTGTCGGTGGGGATGGTGCAAATTCCGTCGTCAGAAGATTTTTTACAGGGGAAAAGCATCGTAATGATATGTATATAGCCATTCAACAATGGTTTTGGGCTTCTGAATGTTCGGGGCATGAGGGATTTGATGCCTTTTCCTGCGTTTTTGATAACTCGGTTTCGGATTCTTATGCGTGGAGCTTCACAAAAGACGGTAAAATCGCTTTCGGAGGGGCTTATCCCAAGCAGAATTCGAGGGAAAGATTTGAAGCTGAAAAACTTAAGCTTGAAAAATATGGGATTTCTTTCGGCCGGCCCATAATTACGGAGGCATGCAATGTTGTCTTCGGTAAGGGACATCAGAAATTCGTTTTCGGTGCGAAAAATGAAAATATTTATCTTATCGGAGAGGCTGCAGGGCTTATCAGTCCAAGTTCTCTTGAGGGGATAAGCAGCGCGATAATCAGCGGGTCGGAGCTGGGAAAAATGTTTGATCCTAACAGTTCTGTTTTGAGTTCTTACCGCCAAAAAATGCGCGGTTTGCGGTGGAAATTGCGTTTTAAACGTTTCAAATCTTTCGTTTTGTGTACGCCGTTCCTTCGTTTTCTTGTTATGAGAAGCGGCATTACCGCTGTGAAGGTTGAAAAGAAAAAATAACATCAAGACAGCCGATTGGGAAATTTTTTCTGTTGGTTTATATATAGAATGGAGATTATTATGAAATACAGCAATCCGATTATTTCGGGGTTCAACCCCGATCCGAGTATTTGCCGTGTTGGGGAGGATTTTTATCTTGTAACCTCTACCTTTGAGTTTTTTCCCGGTGTTCCGGTTTATCACAGCAAAAATCTGGTCAACTGGGAGCATATAGGTTATTGCCTTACACGTGAGTCACAGCTTCCCTTGCAGGGTTGTCTTCCGTCGAAGGGGATCTATGCCCCTACGATCAGATATCACGACGGGGTGTTCTTCATGATCTCCGAAAACATAAGCGGTGGCGGAACTTTCATTGTTCATACGTCGGATATCCGAGGTGAATGGAGCGAGCCTGCATGGCTGAATATGCACGGATTCGACCCCTCTTTGTTTTGGGATGAGGACGGCACATGCTATTTGGTTTGTATTCATTGGAAGGAAGACGGAGCAGGACATTATCTTTATAAGATAGATCCGTTTACCGGAAAGCTGTTGAGTGAACCTGTTTTGCTTTCTCACGGTTGCGGAGGCACGGCTACTGAAGGGCCTCATATATACAGGATTCACGGAAAATATTATCTTTTGATTGCGGAAGGCGGAACTGAATACGGACACATGGTCAAGATCCTTCGGTCGGATTCTGTTTGCGGACCGTATGAGGCGTGTCCGCGTAACCCCATTCTGACTAACCGTGATTATGCAAGCGAAATTCAGGGTGTAGGGCATGCTGATATTATTGAAGATCAGAACGGAAACTGGTGGGCTGTCTGTCTCGGATTCCGTCCCATAGGTGGGTTGTACCACAATCTCGGTCGGGAAACTTTTTTAGCTCCGCTTGTCTGGGATGAAGAGGGCTGGCCTGTAATCGGCAATAACGGATGTCTTGATCCTGTTATGGAAGGACCTATTCCCGGAACTGCCGAAAAGTCTTCGGTTCAGGAAAAATACAGCTTTTTTGATGATTTTGACGGAGATACTCTTGATCTCAGATGGAATTATATCCGCAATCCGCAGATGGAAAATTATGAGCTCCGGGGCGGAAAGGTTTTTCTCAGAGGTTCAGATGTCACCCTTTCAACCCCTTGCGGAAATCCTACGATGCTGGCTGTTCGTCAGCAGGCGTTTGAAAACCGTGTCACGGCAACTATGGAAGGGGATATGGTTCCCGGTCAGGCTTCGGGAATTACGGTCTTTTACAATCAGTCTGCGCATTACGATATCTTTGTTTCACGGGAAGATGACGGCTTTTACGTTAATTTGCGGAAACAGGTCTTTGATATCAACGTGATCACAGAGCGTCAGAAAGTCAACTATAACGGGCGGATCCGTCTTCGCATAGATACTTCAAAGGATTTTCACTCTTTCTTTTATGAAATTGATGGTGAATGGGTTCTTTTGGGTCGCGGCATGACCGCAGGACTTTGCAAAGAAACGATTTTCCCGATGTCTTTCACGGGATGTTTCTTTGGAATGTTCAGCGAAAACGGAACTGTCGCTTTTGATTCCTTTGCTGTTGAAGTGAAAGATGAAGATCTGATGTGTTGAATTTAAGCTTTTATATCGGTCCCCCATACTTCGGTGTGGGGGATTTTTTCTTTTGGGATAATCTGTTTGTTCATATTTTCTGTTCTGATGACATATATTTTCAATGAAAAAACAACCGAAAGGGAAGAACTGATAATGATGAACGAATTTAAACCTGAAGGAACTATGCAAAATATTATTTACACAAAGGCGGTGCTTGACCGTGCAATGATTTCGGGGAAGATACTTGAAGCGAAAGTTAAGCTTTGCGACGAAAACCACAATCTGATACTTGATCTCGGCTGCATGAAAGGGTTTATACCAAAAGAAGATGCGGCTCTTGGAATAAAAGAGGGTACGACACGGGATATTGCCGTTATCAGCCGCGTGAATAAGGTGTGCTGCTTTATTGTAAAGGGCTTCAGAAATATAAACGGTGAGCAGTACGCGATCCTGAGCCGCACTGACGCCCAGCAGGAGGCTCTTGAATACCTTTTCTCGCATTATGAGGCAGGAGATGTCCTTGACGCGAAAATCACGCATCTGGACCGTTTTGGCGCCTTTGCGGATATCGGATGCGGTATTGTGGGATTGATAAGCATTGAAAATATTTCCGTTTCCCGTATTTCGCATTCCTGTGACCGTTTTTATCCGGGGCAGAATATACGTGTGATAATAAAAGAAAAAGATTATGAAAACAAACGTTTCGGGCTTTCGCACAAGGAGCTTTTGGGTACCTGGAGTGAAAATGCCGAAATGTTTTCTGTCGGTCAGACTGTTTCGGGATGTGTTCGTTCCGTTGAAGATTACGGTGTTTTTGTGGAACTGACACCGAATCTTTCAGGTCTTGCTGAGGCTGGAAAGTTCGGGGACCTGAAAAACGGAACGGGAGTTTCTGTATACATAAAAAATATCGTTGCGGATAAAATGAAAATAAAACTTTCCATTGTGGATGTTTTCAGAGAGCCTGTTTTGCCGCCCGAAGAGTATAAATATTTTATAACAGGAGGTCATCTGGACCGATTTTCCTATGCTGAACCGACTTCAGGAAAACAAATGGATACCGTATTCAAAAAAGTCTGATATTATTTGAAAAAACGCACTTGACACCTTTGTTTTAATGGTGTATAATGATATAGGGATATTATATCCTATTGGCAGTTTTCAAAAAAATATTGAGAACAGATTCAAAAAGAAAGGAAATTGAAAAATTGAGATCGTTGAAACTTTCCGGAAAGTATATTTTGGCAGAGGCTGCAATTGCAGTTTTTGAGATCGTTTTCGGTCTGCTGTCCTCCTGCATGGCAATGTCTGCGCTGGGACTTTATTCCCTTGTAGGTATTTTCTGTGTGGCATCAGTTGAGATCTTTCCGAAAACAAAGCTTGCATATACAGGCTTTTTAGCTTTGGTGTTGGGGTCTGCGCTTTTTGCGTGGTATTCCGTTTACAGCGTCCATCTCACGATCGGATACGCAAACGATGCGGTCGATCTGTGGGGGATAGTTCCACCGATAATACTCTTCTTTGTGAAGGTATCGTTTTATATGCTCTGTTCGGAAGATGAAGAGTTCGTTGCGGATTCAGCACTTTTCGGGGAAATTATAGACTATAAATACGACCTTTTGCTGATAGTATCCACCGTTCTGGCAATTTTCCTTACTTTTGTTTTTGATTTTTACATTGAATACATCGTTGCGTTGGGAATCACCCTTTGCTGTATCAGAAAAGTTTTCGTAACGGCAAAGATTCGGGATCCCGAAGCAAAAAAATGATTTTTTAAAATTCAGGAAGTTGGTACATAAAAAATGTTTGCTAAAAATATAGGAATAGACCTTGGTACCGCGTCGGTTATTATATATGTCCGCGGCAAGGGGATTGTTTTGAGAGAGCCGTCGGTTGTTGCTATCGACAGAACTACAGGTAAGCTTTTGAAAGTCGGTGTCGAAGCTCAGGAAATGCTGGGCAGAACACCTGATAATATCGTAGCCATAAGACCTCTCAGAGACGGCGTTATTTCAGACTACGAAACAACTGAACGTATGCTCCGTTATTTTATCAGAAAAGTAAACGGAAGATCTCTTTTCAGACCCCACGTTGTTGTATGTGTGCCGTCAAGAATAAACGAGGTCGAAGAACGTGCGGTAAGAGATGCGACCCTGAACGCAGGTGCACGAAGCGTGGAACTTATTGAAGAGCCTATGGCTGCGGCTATCGGAGCAGGACTTGATATCACAAAGCCAAGAGGTATCATGGTCATTGATATAGGCGGCGGAACTGCTGACGTTGCGGTTATCTCTCTCGGAGATGTTGTTGTTTCTGAAAGTGTAAAGGTCGCAGGGGATAAATTTGACGAAGCTATCGTAAAGTTTGTCCGTAAGGAATTCGGAATTCTTATCGGGGAAAGAACCGCTGAAGATATAAAAATGAAGATCGGTTGCCTCTCTCCCCGTCCCGAAAGAGTTTCCATTACAATTCGTGGAAGAGATCTGACCACGGGTCTTCCAAAAGAATTTACAATGACTTCCGATGATGCACTTGAGGCTCTTTCCGAGCCCGGTGAGGTTATTGCGGAGGCTATTCATGATGTTCTCAGCCGTACCCCGCCCGAACTTATAGGGGATATTTCCACCGACGGAATCATTCTTACAGGTGGCGGCTGTCTTATTTACGGCTTTGATAAAATGATTGCGGAACGCGTTGGCATAAATGTATATGTTGCGGACGATGCGGTCTCCTGTGTTGCCCGCGGTACCGGTGCGGCTCTTGATTTTGTTGAAGACTTGTCCGGTACAAAAGTAAATTCCCCCAAAAAGAAGCTTTGGGGTCAGCAAATGAATTGATTTTTCGATTGATGCAAAACGGCTTGAATTTTAGTTGTTTTGCGTCTTTTGGCGTTTATTTTAACTGTACAGTATAAAAGTTATACCGAAGATCATCCCGGAAATGCGGAAAATCGGCAAAAATCTGCCGTGATACAAAAGTTTTGATTCGATGCCCATGTCTCCGATTGCTGAATATAAGGCTATGCCGCATGAAAACGCAAGAGCACGTGAGAGAACTTTTTTGCTGAGAGATCCCAGATATGCTCCGGGCAATGCTCCTGAAAAAAATGGTACTGACATCAGAAAACACAGAAATAAACTCCTTGAAGCAGATTTTTCGGCAACTTTTGACATCAAAAAAACGGAAGCACTTTCTGTAAATGCGTATACTGCGGCGGAAATTCCGAAACCTGCTCCCATTGTCAGCCCCATTCCCCGACCTGTTCCGACGGAAAGTCCTCGGAGGAGATTTGAAACGGCAAAACTCAGCACGGAAATCTTTTGGGTCGCTGATATTCTTTTTTTCGGAGACATCTCCTTTTTTCTGTATTTCAGCTGTTCCTGCAGCAGCATTGCGGTGAAAAGTCCAAGAATCAAGAAAGAAATCAACTCTTCCGCTCGTAATTCTCTGTAAATTGAAGGGATTGCTTCCAGCAGCACCATTGAAGTTGTGAAGCCTGCTGAAAATTCCATTGTAAAACACAGTATCTGGTTCAGAAATCTCTTATTTCTGATTGAAACTGACATTAAAAATCCGCAAAAAACAGAGACAAGTACGTATCCGCAGTAGATAAGGACTGTCTGATATAAAGAATACATTGAAAAACCTCATATATAAAAATTGAAACCGAAAGGTCTATGAAAATGCAAATACTCAAAAATGAAATTCGCGATATAGAAGTCGCTGTAGAAGAGCTTAAAAAAGGAAATGTTGTTGCAATTCCCACCGAAACTGTTTATGGGCTTGCGGCAAACGCCCTGTCCCCGGAGGCGGTCGGCAAGATATTCAAGGCAAAGGGACGTCCCTCGGATAATCCTCTGATCGTACATATTTCAGAGGTTGAGGCTCTTGAAAAATTTGCCGTTCCCAACGAAATTGCATACAAACTGGCTGAAAAATTCTGGCCGGGTCCCTTAACGATGATCCTTCCGAAACGTGACTGTGTTCCCGTGGAGGTTACGGCCGGTCTTGATACCGTTGCGATCAGGATGCCCGAACATCCGGTTGCAAGAGAGATAATCTCCCGAAGCGGTCTTCCTCTGGCGGCACCGTCTGCAAATATTTCAGGCAGGCCGAGTCCCACTTCCGCAAAGCACGTTATTGATGATTTCAGCGGAAATCCCTATGTTTCAGCGATAATTGACGGCGGAAAGTGCAAATGCGGTGTTGAATCCACGGTTTTGAGCCTTTGCGGTGACGTTCCGTGCCTTCTCCGACCGGGTTTTGTTACCGCGGATATGCTTCGTGAGGTTATCCCCGATATGAAAATTGCCGAAGCGGTACTGAAAGAGCTTCCAAACAGCGAAAAAGCGCTTTCTCCCGGCCTAAAACACAAGCATTATGCCCCGAAAGCGAGAACTGTCTGTATTAAAGGTTTATGCGAAAATGCCGTAAAATATGTTGATTTGGACGGAAATATAAAGAAGACCGTGATCTGTTTCAACGGTGAAGAGAGTAAATTTTCACCTTGCAATGTGATTCCCTACGGTAAGCATGACGATTTTGAAGAGCTTGCTGAAAATCTTTTCGACGCACTCAGACAGGCAGATAAACTGGACAGCGAGAAGATCTATGTCCGTATCCCTGAAATCGACGAAAAAACCGTAAACGGAGTTCTTCTGGCGGTTTATAATCGTCTTCTTCGCGCAGCAAGTTTTACTGTTATTGATTGCGATTCCGCGGCGAAGGGTCTTGTTGTTGGTGTGACCGGTCAGAGCGGGGCAGGGAAGGGCACTGTTTGCAAGATCCTTGAAAAGAAAGGCTTTTTACATATCGACACCGATAAGGTCTGGCATAATATGATCGACAGCTGTGCTGCAAAACTTGAGGCTGTTTTCGGTAAAGTTACCGATGAAAACGGCAAGGTCGACAGAAAAATTCTCGGTGAAAAGGCTTTTTCCTCCGATGAAAACCTGAAAAAACTCAATGAAATCGCCCATAAATCCATAATGTCTAAGGTTTCGGAGATCATGGACGAGAACCGTGCAAAGGGTATTTTTAATTTTACCGTTGACGGTGCGGCACTTATTGAAGCAGGCGCAAAAGATACCTGTGATTTTATCATAGCTGTAACTGCCGATTGGAATTCACGGCTTGAAAGAGTTAAAAATCGTGACGGAATCGACGATGAACGGGCAGAAGCACGTTTTTCAGGGCAGAAAGATGAATCTTTCTATACCGAAAATGCCGATTTTACGATAATCAATGATGATTTAAGTACTCTCGAATCCAAAATTGATGCAATATTAAAAAAGTATAATGAAAATTAAATAAAATATCTTTAATTGAAGGAGAAAAATACAATGAGCGAACTCTTATACAACCCCACAAATGCATACGATTTTCTTTCTGAGGAGGAGATCAAGGAGGCATATGACTACTGCGAAGGTTACAAGAAATTCCTTGACAACGGAAAAACTGAAAGAGCCTGCGTTTCTTATGCTATTGAAATTGCGAAGGCTAACGGCTTTGTTGAATTTGTTGACGGAAAAAAATATAATGCAGGCGACAAGGTTTATGTAAACCAGAAGAATAAGTCTGCGATCTTTGCTGTTATCGGTTCCGAAAGTCCCGAAAAAGGCTTCAATATCACCGCAGGTCATATCGACTCACCCCGTCTTGACATCCGTCCCAACCCTCTTTACGAAGACGGCAACATGGCTTATTTCAAGACACACTACTACGGCGGTATCCGCAAATATCAGTGGACAGCAATTCCCCTTTCTCTTATCGGTGTGATCTGCAAGAAAGACGGCACAACTGTTAATATCAATATCGGTGAAGATGAATCCGATCCCGTTTTCTATATCACAGACCTTCTTCCCCACCTTGCAAAGGAAGCTAAACCCATCCACGGTGAAGATCTGAATATCGTTATCGGTTCAAGCTATGATAAGGAAGAAAAAGACAGCAAGATCAAAACTTCCGTGATGAAACTTCTCAACGAAAAATACGGAATCAATGAATGTGATTTCCAGACAGCAGAACTTACCATCGTTCCTGCGGCTAAGGCGAAGGATGTCGGTTTCGACAGAAGCCTTGTCGGTTCATACGGTCATGACGACAGAATCTGCTCTTATCCTGCGTTGACTTCACTCCTGTCTCTTGAAAAACCTGCAAAAACTTCCGTTGCTGTTCTCGTGGATAAAGAAGAGATCGGCAGTGCAGGTATTACAGGTATGAGAAGTGCGTTCATCACAGACTTCCTCCTTGCACTTTGCGACGGCTGCAATGCAAGAATTGCGTTTAAAAATTCCGCAGCTATTTCCGCTGACGTAAGCGCTGCTTTCGACCCCACATTCCCCTCTGTATTTGAAAAGAGAAACTCTGCTCACATCAACTGCGGTCCTGCGATCTGCAAATATACAGGTCATGGCGGTAAATCCGGAGCTTCCGACGCTTGTCCCGAATTTATTGCAAAACTCGCTGCTATTTTTGATGAAAACAAAGTCCTTTACCAGTTCTGTGAACTTGGCAGAATCGATGCAGGCGGCGGCGGTACAGTTGCTCAGTTCATTGCTGACAGAAATATCGAAGTTGTTGATATCGGTGTTGCAATGCTCTCCATGCACGCTCCCTACGAACTCGCATCCAAAACAGATATCTACATGATGCATAAGCTCTGCAAAGCTTTCTACGAAAATTATTGATTTGAAATTACATACCCCCTGATTCTTTATAAATAAAGGTTTCCCCCCGATAGAATTTTTCAGTTAGGAAAATTTGCGGGGGGGGGTAGCTGAATATTTAGAAAGAGGTATATTAAAATGAAAAAATTTATTAAAAGAACAGCCGCTTTAATTGCTGCCGGAATAATGTCCGTGTCTGCGCTTTCTGCTTGCGGGGAAAAGGTAACGCTTATGGATTTTATCGAGCAGACCGACGGAAAGACAAATCTTGGCGGATATGTTTGCAAACTCGGTATGTCAAATCAGTCCGACAACACGGGTATGACTGTTGATGAAAATAACCCATTCGGTTATAAGGAAAACACCCAGCTTGCGGATGCTGCTCTTTCCCGTATTTCCGATATAGAAAATACTCTCAACTGCGATATAGATCTTTCGGTTATCAGTACAGGTTGGGAACTCCTTTCCGTACAGCTTTTTGCGGACAATGTTGACCAGGAAGTTCTTTACTCTCCCTCTCATGCTCTCATGAAGCACATGGCTGAAGCAGGTTATCTTGAAAAAGTCAACGACTACGGTAGTTATATTGACTATACAAACACGGAAAAATACGGCGAACTGAATATTCAGATCATGAACGCCGTAAAGGGTGACATTTATGCGGTTTCTCCGATTACATGGATGTTGAAGCAGCCCAGAGCGCTCGAATTGGTCGTTGTGAATGAAGATCTCCGTGGTCAGTATAATACACCGAATCCTAAGGAATATATTGAAAACGGTAACTGGAATTGGGATGCCTTTGAAGAGTTTATTGCAAAATCCTCTTACCACAGCGAAGAAAAAACAGTTTATTCTTTAGCTACACGCGGCCATGATATGGTAAAACTTTTTGCATACGGTAACGGTTTCAGACTTGCATATGAAACCGCTGACGGCTATGAAACAGACTTCGGTGCTGACAATATGATGGAAGCGGCTCAGTTCTACTATGATCTCAGAGAAAAATATACGGAAAATTTTGCTCCCGATGTCAGTGACTGGCCTCAGGTTTCCGAACATTTTGTTGTGCAGAAGAATTCTGTTGCGTGTGTAACTGCGGCATCGATCCTTTATAACGAGATCGTTTATGAGATCGAAAATTACAGCGTATCACCTTTCCCCACAGGTCCTCGCGGTGAGTACGGCAAATGGCCCTCAGCTATCGAAGCAACTGAGTCTTTCTCTGTATTTACTACAGGCATTAACCATGAACTGAATTTCAGAATAATCGACATGCTTTGCGAACCCCTTGAAGGTTTGGAAACTGAAGAGGCAAGATTTGATTATCTTTCCACAAACGTCGTTTTCACAGTTGAAGACGCTGAATATGCGCTGAATACTTATAAAAATGGTACATATACAGAATGGTATTGGCATGACAGCTCCGATCATGGTCTTGACGATCTTTGGAATGACGGTTTCGAAGAGGGTGCGGTTGACGGCGGTGATACAAGATCCATAGCTGTTGTAATGGACGAACTCAAAAAGATCTACCCTGCGCTTATCGAGGCGTATATCGTTCCCAATTTCCCTGTTTACGATTTGATCCCCAACTGATTTGAATAATAAAAGGAGACTATACGATGCGAAGCTCATTTAAAAAAATTATTTCTTTTGCTGCGGCTGCGGCAATAGCTCTTCCCCTCCTGACATCTTGTGCAAACACGCCGAAAGAGTATCCGTTGGTGGAACTTTCGGTTGAAAAAGATCTTGTTTTCGGAGAGGATGTATCTGCTTTTCTGACATCGGAAAAGAAAGAAACTGTTGAGGCCTGCGTTTTTTCCGGTTATGAAAAGATCCTTTCCAAAGCGCAGTTTGAGGGTGCTTCAAAGGATATAGAAGTTTATGCCGCCAAAAATGAAAGCGAAAGCATCGTAGCGTCACTTTTTGCGGTTTCAGCGGAAGCGGGGCTTGAATTCAAGATAGGGACACTTCCCGAAGATGTGACCGCTGAACTTTTCATCGAAAAAACTCATCTTATTGAGGGCGAAAATTGGCCCGACGGCTTGCTTCCCATAAGAATCGAGCCTGTAGATCTTGATGAAAACGAACTCCAAAACATCCTTATCCGCTTCAATGTGGGCAAAAATGCCGTTGCGGGTGATTACGAAATCCCCGTTGTGGTTACAAATAAAAACGGTGAAGTTTTTGAGACTTTAAATGTATCTCTCCACATCTGGAACTTCACTTACTCTGACGATTATGCCTTAAAGACAGCTGTAGGTGTTGATGGCAGAGAAAATTATAAAGAATACTACGATTTTTTGCTTGACCAGAAGATTTCTGCGTACGATATTCCGTACAACATTCTCAGCGAAGAGGCGGAAATATATATGTCTGACCCCAGAGTTTCTTCTTTCAGAGTCGGAGCAACCGAAGAGCTGTATAAGAAGCTCAAATCAAATAAAAACTGGTTAGATAAGGCGTATGCATATCCGATTGATGAGCCGAGAAATAAAGAAGGCGCAAATCAGCTGATAGAGGTATATAATTCAGTCAAAAGCGTTGCTCCCAACCTGAACATGATTTCACCTTTTTCGGCAGATGATACATATGACCTTCCAAACATGATAGATACCGTTGAAATATTCGGTGAAAACATGGATATTTATTGCGCAAAATTATCGCTGTTCAATGATGATTACATTTACAGCAACAAGTTCCAGACAAGGGGCTATTTGAAAGTATACGGTTCTCTCCGTGACAGACTGAACGGCTTTATTGAAAAATACGGAAGAGGCGAGATCTGGACTTATGTTTGTTGGGAACCGGGAGATCCTTATATGAATTTTTATGTCAATGAGGTTGGAATTGATCATAGAATACTGTTCTGGCAGCAGTATCTTGTTGACTCAACAGGTTTCCTGTATTGGTCTTCAACCCACTGGCAATATGTAGACGGCGATCCGTGGACAAATATTTTTACCGTGCCCTGGATCGATTGGGCTTCATTCGATATTTACGGTGACGGCTCACTCCTGTATCCCGGTGAAAAATACGGAATCAACGGTCCCTGCGGTTCTGTCCGACTTGAAGCTTTCCGCGACGGTGTGGAAGATTTCGAGCTTATAACAATGGTTGCAAACACTCTCGGTAAAGATGCGGCAATGGAATTTGTAAATCAAGTAACAACTTCCGTCGTTGATTACAATAAAGATTCTGCAAACTTCAACAGTGTCAGAATCGAAATGGGTAAAGCCCTTGAAGCAGCTTTGAATAATTAATTGGGGAGGATAAAATTATGAAAAATGTATTTAAGAAAACTTTATCTCTTGCTTTTGCCGGTATTTTTTCCGTATCGGTTCTCACTGCCTGCGGTGAATCGGCATCCCTTATCCCGTTTCTGGAGGACTACTCCGGAGATTTAGACCTTGACGGAAGCGTTTTTTCTATAGCAGACATCGTTTCTGAAGAAGGTGCAACTTTTTTGGGTTATAAGGAAAACACCGTTCTTTACGATGCTGCCCTTCAGAGATTTGCGGATATCGAAAAGGAACTTAACTGTGAAATAGAACTGGACGATGTCAAGGAAGGGGTTCTCTTTGCCAAGGTTATTGCAAACGCTTGTACAAATGATATCTTCTACGGTGCTCACGGTGCGATTCAGGACCTTGCTCAGGGCGGTTTTGCTGAACCTGTTACAAACTATCTTGATATTATTGATGTTAACAATTACGAAAAGTACGGAACTCCCTCAGTTCAGGAATGTAACGCTTTCGGCGGTGAGCTTATAGCTCTGTCTCCGTTGTCCTGGCTTTATAAGCAGCCCACAGCATTGGAGTTGCTTATATTCAACATGGATCATGTGGACAGATACGGCAAGACCAATCCGAGAGAATACATCGAAAACGGAATCTGGAACTGGGATACTTTTGAAAACGTGATTTCCGATTATTACGTTAATGAGGGCGATATAGAGATCAGCTCCCTTGTATGCAGACCCATGGACCTTCTCAAACTTTTTATCCTCGGTAATGGTGTAACCCTGACAATAAAAGATGAAACAGGGGCTATAAAGCCGAATTTCGGATCTTCCGAGATGATGGAGGCTATTGATTTTTACAGCCGTTTAAGAACCGAATATAAAGAAAATATTGATGCTGAGGACAGTTGGGAATATCTTGTTGACTCTTTTGCTGAAACTCAGGATTCAATGATTTGTCTGACAGCCGCATGGCAGCTTTACGAGACAATTATTTATGAAGTTAAAAACTATTCCGTAATGCCTTTCCCCACAGGTCCCAGAGGTGAATACGGTAAATGGCCCTCAATCGTTGAAGGTATGCAGGGTTACGTTGTTTTGAAGTCTTGCGTCGACCCCGAAATTGCATTCAGAGTTGTGGACATGATCTGTGAACCTCTGAGCGGTTATGAAACAAGAGAGTCCAGGGTTGACTATCTTGAAACAAACGTGTTCTACGATCCGTTTGATGCGGAAGTTACTCTCACAACACACGATAACGGCACCTACTCCTATTGGAAAGCTGAGATCGGAAATTTCCAGCCTGATACACTCTGGAGAGAGATCTCGAAAAATAACCGTTCTGCCAGCGAAGTTGTTGCTCAGTACAGCAGTATCTTCAATCAGACAATTGAAGAGTTTATGATCCCCAATGTTGGAATATCTGAATTTTTTGAATAAAGAATTCTGCGTTCCAAGATAAAAGGTCTCATATTTTGTCAAAATTTAAAAAATATATATGGAGGAACCCAAAATGAAAAACAGCTTTAAACGAATCACAGCCATTGCCCTTTCTGCAATTATAATGCTCTCCGTTCTTACAGCCTGCGGCGGGGACGCACCCACCCTGATGTCTTTCTTGGGTGAGGTGTCGGATAAGGTCGATTACGACGGCACAGTATTTGTCCTTGCCGATACCGAATCCTCTGAAGATAACCAGCTGATGGCCTATTTGGCAAATACTGATCTGTATGACCTTGCGTTGCAGCGATTTGCCGATATTGAAAAGGCTTTCAACTGCGAAATAGACAGAAAATATGTTTCCGGCGACAGCAAGATATTACTTGCGGATATTGTCGGCGGTGCACGTAATTACGATATCCTTTACACATGGCACGAACCCACACAGCTTCTTGCCAGAGGCGGAGCTCTTACTCCCGTATACGATTACAGAGATGTTATCGACCTGAGTAATTTTGAGAAGTATGGATCGCCCACCGTTCAGGAGGCAAATGCCTACGGTGGAGAAATATATGTGGTTTCTCCCCAGTCATGGCTTTATATGCAGCCGACAGCGTTGGATATAATTGCGTTTAACATGGATCTTGTGGGAAAATACGGCAAAACCAATCCAAGAGAATTTATTGAAAACGAAACATGGAATTGGGACGCTCTTGAAACTGTCGTTTCTGATTACTATGTCAAAGACGGAGACAAAGAGATTTTTTCAGTAGCTTTCAGATGTTTTGATATGCTGAAGCTTCTCTGTCTCGGCAACGATGTGAAATTTACGTATAAAGATGAAAAAGGCGAACTCAGATCCGACTTCGGTAAGTCAAATATGCTTGAAGCGGTCAACTTTTATAACAGAGTATTTTCGGAAAATTCCGAGAAGCTGCCTCTTAAACTTTCCGGTGAGGTTGACTGGGGTGAGCTTGTTGATTCTTTTGTAACTCAGCAGAATTCAATGGCGTGCCTGATCACGGCATCGTACATCTATAATATTATCGCTTATGAAGTTGAAAACTATGCCATAATGCCTTTCCCCACAGGTCCGAAAGGTGAATACGGCGTGTGGCCAGCCATAATCGAAGGTATGAGCGGTTTTACAGTTCCCATGACCTGCAAAGATAAATCTGCCGCTTTCCGCATTATAGATGCTATCTGCGAACCCTTGCCCGGTTATGAAACTGAGGAATCACGAATTTCATATTTGTCAGACAATGTTGTTTTTGACCCCATTGATGCGAAAATTGCATTGACAGCACATAAAAACGGTTCATATTCTTATTGGAAGGCAGACGTCGGCAACTTTGGTCCGGATCTGTTCTGGAGAAGATTGGCTGAGTCCCCCAATTCCGATAAAACCGCGAGAGTCATCGGTCAGTACGAGAATAAATACAATACCGCCATTGCTAATTATATGACACCCAATCTGGAGATTGAAAAATATTTCAAATAAAAAGTCATGATTTGTCAATTAAGGAGGAACCCAAAATGAAAAACACATTAAAAAGAATCACCGCCATTGTGATTTCTACGGTAATCATGTAACGATGTGTTTGAATGCAACGGTCTCTGAACTTCTTGAAAGTGATCGGGACAGATTAAAGAGTTATCTTGAAGAGTTTGTTCTCCCCAACATGGCGATATATGACCTGTATGAATAAATAAAAACTTGTAATTTATGAAAGGACGGCTGAAAAATGTTTTGTAAATGCGGAAAGCTTATGACTGCCGATGAAAACGGATATCTTTGCATCTGCGGTCTGAGAAAAACCTTTGACGGGCAGGATCTTTGTGAGGATGAGAACGAACGGATTGCGGAGATCAAGAAAAAATACCGTTCAAAATATCCGAACATGAACGACCCTGTTGTCCGCGTGACAGAACCTGTTGCTGAGAGCGAAGAGTTTGACGAGACTTTCAGCGATGTGCCGCCTTCTCAAAAAAATAAACAAAATCAAAAGAAAAAAGGATGGTTCAGAAAATGAGCACGCCAATCAAAGTTTGTACATTTAATATTCTCACACATCACGGCAAATATCCCGATAGATTTTTTAAGCGTATGCCCAACATTTACAATGCGATCAAGGAGGAAAAAGCTGATTTTATCGGCTTCCAGGAAGTACAGCCCGAGGCTCAGGACTGGCTTAAATCCGCGTTCCCCGAATACGGCATTATAGGCTGCGGCAGAGATGCTGACCTTCGCGGTGAAAGCAATCCTATTCTTTACAATAAGGAAAGATTTGACCTCTGCTGGCTTGATATGGTCTGGCTTTCTCCCACACCTGCGATTCCGGGTACACGTTTTGAAGAACAGAGTACTTGTCCCCGAATTTGCGTTGCGGCTCGTTTCTACGACAGAGTTGATCGCCGTCTGATCGCTGTTTATAACACTCATCTTGACCACGTTGGCGAAAAGGCTCGTCAGTTGGGCATGAGACAGATCCTTGCAAAGATCGACAAGGACTGCGACCTCTTCGATATTCCTGTTATCATGACAGGGGACTTCAATGCTGAACCCGACAGCGTTGCTATCACAGAAACTCTCGCATTTGAAAGACATCCCCTTTGCGATGTGACAAAAGACCTTGAATATACTTTCCATAATTTCGGTCAGTGCAAGCATAAGATCGACTATATTTTTGCAGATACAGCTGTTAAAGCTACGGATGTCCGCCTTTGGAACAACTACGACACGGAAGCGGCGTTCATCTCCGACCACTATCCCGTCAGTGCTGTATTGGAGTTCTAAGAGGTAATAATAGGTGTATTTCTTAGGGGGCAGGTATCTTTTCGCGGAAAAAGCTACCCGCCCCCTATAACCCCCACCCAGAAAACCGAGCTTTGGGTTATAAATATAATGCTTTTTATTTCCTAATTCGGTTTTGTTGGAAGGGGTGTGGGGAAACCTTATTTTTTCGTGAAAATAAGGTTTCCCCACCAAAAAAAATATATCACACGGAGGTAATCTATGAAAAAAATATCTAAAATATTATTGCTGTTATTGTCCGCTGTTTTTGCGTTTGGTTCGATAACCGCCTGCGACGGTGTCGGGGAAATTCTTGATACTGTCGGAGAGCTTGCTGAGGTCGTGTCAGACTCTCTGGAGGGGTACGAAAATGACCCGACGGTCAACGATCCTGCGTCTTCCGATATTATGACCGATTCCGAAATTTCGGAAATAGAAAGCGCTCTCGTTGCAGAGGACGGCATTTACACTTCTAAAGATGATGTCGCTTTGTATATTCACACTTACGGCAAGCTTCCGCAGAACTTCATCACGAAGGATGAGGCACGGTCACTGGGCTGGGAAGGCGGAGGCCTTGAAGATTACGCTCCGGGGAAATGTATCGGTGGCGACTTCTTCGGAAACTACGAAGGGCTTCTTCCCAAGAAAAGCGGAAGGACGTATACGGAGTGCGACATTGATACCTTGGGTAAGAACTCCCGCGGTGCAAAACGGATAGTTTTTTCCAATGACGGGCTTATTTATTACACAGAGGACCACTACGAGAGCTTTGAGCTGCTGTATGGTGAGGAGTAGGATATGAAAAAAACACTTGTAATTGACGGCCGCAGATGCAAAACCAAGGAGAAAACTCACGAATATCTTGCGAAAAAGAAAGGTTTTCCTCCTTATTACGGTAAAAATCTTGATGCGTTGGCTGATGTACTGTCTACCTACGACAAAAATACACTTATCAAAGTGAAATATTCATCTTCTATCCTCAAAAATCTCGGTGAATACGGCGAAATCATGCTGAATATCTTCAGAAATACTGCCGAAAAAGGCCTGATACAACTCGAAATTAAATAATAAAAAATATCCCTCAGTCGTTTTTTCGATTGGGGGATTTTGATATAAAATTTTCTGTCGTGTTAAAAAAAATTTACAATTGTCTTATTGACGCGTTTGATGAAATATGTTATAATATAAAAAAGGAAAATAATAAATTTGAATAAGCAGGAGGAAAAACAATGGAACTCAGACAAGAAAAGAAAACCGGAACTTTAAAGTATATTTTGTTTTGCGTTCTCGCAGGACTTGTCCTCGCTGTTGGTGCGGCAATACGTACTGTTTATGGTGCGGATATTTTCGTTGCTTATGAGCACGAAAAGCTGTACCATGAATTCAAGGAAACATATCCTCTGACGGGAACTGTTCCCGAAGATACCACCGATATTCGGGGTGGGGTAGTTCTTGTTGAAAATGACAATTTTTCTGTTAAATATTCATATGAATATGGTTTTCTTTCTTTCAGTATCAGAAATAAAAATACGGGGGAAGGTTACAGTAGCAGAAGTGTAATTTACGGCTTGAATTCGGCAGGGGAGACTGTTGAGACATACGTTGTCGGTGGCGGAAAAAATTATTATGACCCTTATACAAAAGAATTTGAGTCTACTGTTCGATTTGTGGAGATAAATGAGGACAAAGTTGTTGCCGAAGTTCTTTTGATGCATGAGTTTTTTGTGGAAAGGTCTATTAATAATTATTCCAGGTTTATGACCGTTGAAGATTTTGAGGCGTTTGTATCGGGTCTTGATGAGGATTCACGGAGATTTTTTGAACATTGTTATGATCTGACTACGATAGATGAGATGTCATTTGCTTCCAGGGAATCTCTTCTGAATGTCGGTGGTGGAGACTTCGAGGGTATTGTTTGGGATAAATTCTCGAAACCATTCTATCTCGGCAGAAATATGAGTGTGACGATCAACGAGCGACTTGAAGAAATGGGTTACACCATTGAAAATACACGTATGCAGGAGTCGAAGTTTATCAAAAAGGGTTACGAGGCTCCATTGGCTTTGGCTCGTTTCACCATTGACATCAGCGGCGAAGAGTTGACTTACGATGCTGAACTTGTAAAAGTTATTTCGCCCCAAAAGAGCGATGTTGTGGATATTGCAGTCCCCGAAGACCCACAAATTGCCATTGAGAATACAAAGCTTGTAAAAGAGGGTATATCTGAACAGCGGACGCTGAACTACGATAATGTGGTGAAAAATATAAACGATAATTATGCGGAATACCCCGTTGATTTTGAGCTGAATTTGGGCAAAAATAAAGTGGATTGCACTCTGCTTTTGAATGAAAACTACGGATTCGGAACTATGAATGTCCGAATTATTGAGGATTCAAAAGAGAATGAGATTTTTTACAGCGGCACCATAAACGAGGGCGAACCCTTGAATTTAGAGCTTCTTGAGGCGAGATATACGGGAACTAATTACAGGATTTTGATGTATAACGATTCTTATATTTACGAATGGCAGATTTCCGTGACACTTTCCGGCGGCGACGACATTTCCGTTGCTAAAAAGAATTTTTTCTTTAATAAAATCGAATCCGGCAGTTTTGAGGCTTATTCACAGTTCACGGAGAAGCAGTTGTCAGATTATTGCAAAAATGCAAATATCAGTTGGTTTCATAATTCTTATTGCGACTATACCGAAGCTATGGTTACCGATAGTACGAATAATCTTAACTCGATTTACGGTAGCAGGGATCTTTGGGCTCTTAGATATTTCCGTTCATCAGACCCTAATGCGAGGTATTTGATTGAAGTTCGTACCAGAACTTACGATAACAGGTACAGCGATGATGACCCTGTGGTTTTGTCCGTAGAGGTCAGCGGAAATGCGATCCTTGAACCGTTTTATACCAAATACGGCGACAAATATTATCTGACCATAAAACGTCTCGACGACGGAGCTCCTGCACCGTATTCACTTTTTGGTTATAGATTATATTAAAAATATATTTATTTAAACCACTAATAAAAAATCCCAAATTCGGTTTTGTTGGAGGGGTTCGGGGAACCTTATTTTTTCGCGAAAATAAGGTTCCCCGTAAATTATATAAGAATTTATGCGTCAGCTGTGGGAACTGTTGATAACATTTGCCAAAATTCGGTTTTCCTTTTCGGAGGAGTATGGGGAACTCTTTCTTATTTTTTCGCGAAAATAAGGTTCCCCGTAAATTATATAAGAATTTATGCGTCAGCTGTTGAAACTGTTGATAACATTTGCCAAAATTCGGTTTTCCTTTTCGGAGGGGGTATGGG
>JAZTZU010000035.1:0-4750 GCA_045637625.1 Eubacteriales bacterium | reverse complement strand
ACCTAACACCTAATACCTAACACCTACCACCTAACACCTACCACCTAACACCTACCACCTACCACCTACCACCTAACCCCTACCACCTAACCCCTAAAACCTAACACCTAAAACCTAAAAAAGAAATTATTCCAAAACATCCTGAAAGGTAGAATATAATGGCAAGATCTAAATCCAATCCCGCAGAAGAAATTGAAAAGGATGAAGCAAAAACTGCTAAAAAAACCGCTTCAAAATCAACTGCAAAAACAACAAAAAAGGCGGCCGCTTCAAAGAAAAAAGCTCCGTCTTACGAGACTCTTCTCATCGTTGAATCTCCCGCGAAAGCGAAAACAATAAAAAAATATCTGGGCAGCAAATACGAGGTTCTGTCCTCCAAAGGACATATACGCGACCTGCCCGCATCACGTATCGGCGTTGATATCGAAAACGGTTTCACTCCCGAATACATCGTTCCCCGTAAGGACGGTAAGGCTGCTGTTATAAAGGAACTTCGTGCGGCGGCAAAAGACAGCAAACACGTTTTCCTCGCAACTGACCCTGACCGCGAAGGTGAAGCTATTGCATGGCATCTTGCGCAGGTACTCGGAATCGATCCCGACAGCAAAGTCAGAGTTTCCTTTAACTCCGTTACCAAAAACGCGGTAAAGGAAGGGGTCGCAGAGCCGAGAGCCGTTGATATGAATATCGTGAACGCTCAACAGTCCCGCCGTGTGCTTGACAGACTTGTGGGCTATAAATTGAGCCCGTTCCTTTGGAAAAAGGTTAAAACAGGTCTTTCCGCAGGCAGAGTTCAATCCGTAGTTACGAAAATGGTAGTGGATAAGGAACGTGAGATACAGGCTTTTGTTCCCGTGGAATATTGGCTTCTCGATGTTTCCTTTACAACGGCAAAAAAGACATGGGTTGCAAACTTTTTCGGCGATAAGGACGGAAAAATAGCGATAAATGACGGCGAAACTGCAGGTAAGATAAAGGCTCAGCTTGAAAATTCCACGTTTACTGTCGGAAGCATCAAACGTCAGGAGAGAGCAAAAGCTCCGAAACCTCCCTTTACGACCTCTTCGCTCCAGCAGGATGCTTCTTCGAGAATAAATATGCGTCCGCAGAAGTCAATGAGTGTGGCTCAGCAGCTTTATGAGGGTGTTGATGTCAAGGGCAGAGGCCCGGTGGGTCTTATTACCTACATGAGAACGGACTCTCTCAGAATTTCCGCAGATGCTCAGGCTGCAGCTGCAGAATATATCAAAAAGACTTACGGTGAGGAATATTACCCCAAAACACCGAGAGTTTACAAAACAAAGAGCAACGCTCAGGATGCCCATGAAGCTATCCGCCCCACAGACCTGACTCTTCCTCCCGAAAAGATCAAGGACAGCCTTACTACAGAGCAGTATAAGCTCTACAAGCTGATCTGGGACAGATTTACCGCAAGCCAGATGTCTTCCGCTATCTACAATACTGTGAATGTGGAAGTAAATGCTGTCAATGCGGCTGAAAAGACAGATTATATCCTTAAAGCATCCGACTCCAAGCTCGTGTTCAACGGCTTTACAGTCCTTTACAATTACACAGAAGACGGTGAAGAAGCTCAGAAGAAGCTCCCCGAACTCAATGAGGGTGAGGCTCTCAACTTCAAAGAAGTGGTTTCCGAGCAGAAATTCACTCAGCCTCCTTCAAGATATACTGAAGCATCACTCATCAAGGCGATGGAAGAAAACGGAATCGGAAGACCTTCCACTTATGCGACAACCGTTGCGACGATCCTCGGCAGACGCTATACTGAAAAAGAGGGTAAGGCACTCAAGCCCACAGCCCTTGGTTTTATTACCACGGAGCTTATGGAAGAGAATTTCAAAAACATCGTAGACGTAACATTTACCGCCGATATGGAAAAAAATCTTGACCGTGTCGAAGAGGGGAATACCACATATCTGGATGTTATGCAGGATTTCTATAAGGATTTTTCCGTTGAACTTACGGAAGCCGAAAAGAAGCTTGACGGCGTGAAAATCGAAGTTCCGAATGAGGAAAGTGATGTGGTCTGCGAGCTCTGCGGCAGTAAAATGATCTACAAGGTCAGCAGATTCGGCAGATTCCTGGCTTGTCCCAATTATCCTGCTTGCAAAAATACAAAAGCGATCGTGGTGGAATCCGAGGGTCTCTGTCCCAAATGTGGCAGCAAGATAACTGTCAGACGTTCAAAGAACGGAAAGACATATTATGCCTGCGAAAAGGGTAAGGACTGCGGCTTTATGACATGGGATATGCCCACAAAGGAAAACTGTCCCGTTTGCGGCTCCACACTTTTCAAGAAATTCGGCAAGCTTCTCTGCGAAAAAGAAGGATGTACTTTTGAGGGTAAGCCTGCAGGAAAGAATGACTGATATGGATATTTTCAATAAAAAAACGCCCACAGTTCTCGTTACGGGGGCTTCGGGTGGAATAGGCTCCGCTATTGCAAGACTTTTTGCCTCACGGGGCTACAATACCGCTATACATTACAATTCCAATGAAAATGCAGCCGTTGAAATTCGTGAAAGTCTTGTTTCTTCCGGATTTTCTGCGGAGATATTTCAGGCAGATGTATCTTCCTCCGCTGATGTAAAAAGAATGATCTCGGAGATCGAAGCGAAGTTCGGCTCCGTTGATGTGCTTGTAAATAACGCGGGAATTTCGCTTGTGAAGCTTTTTGACGAGACTACCGATGAGGAATGGGACACGGTCATGAATGTGAATCTCAGATCTGCGTTCCTTTGCTCAAAAGCGGTTATAGGCGGAATGTTGCACAATAAAAAAGGTAAAATTATAAATATTTCTTCGATCTGGGGCGTTAAAGGTGCTTCCTGCGAGGTTGCTTACAGCGCTTCAAAGGCAGGGCTTATCGGACTGACAAAGGCGCTTGCTCAGGAACTTGCCCCGTCGAATATTCAGGTGAACTGCGTAACTCCGGGTGCGATTGCCACGGAAATGAATTCCCATCTCAGCGCTTCCGACGTTTCCGCTCTTTGCGAAGAGATTCCCGCAGGCAGATTCGGCGCACCTGTTGAGGTTTCGGAGACCGTGTGGCTTTTGGCAAATTCTCCATCCTATGTCACGGGACAGGTTCTCGGTGTGGACGGCGGCTGGGCGTAATTAGGTAATAGGTATTAGGTATTAGGTGTTAGGTATTAGGTATTAGGTGTTAGTATATATCTATTATCTAAAACCTATAACCTATAACCTAAAACCTATAACCTATAACCTAACCCCTAACAACATAAAAATTAAAGGAAAGGTCGTATTTGTATGAAGAAATTTTTAGCGGTAATGTTTTCGATTTTTGCGGCGGTTGCTCTTATGGGTGCGGCTGCTGATAAGCCTGAAAGCTTTGTTCTGAAAGGTGAAAACGGGCCGAGCATCGAATTTTCAGGCAAGTCACAGCCTGCGGCGGTGGAAATCGTTTATCCCGACGGTTCAAACGCTCTTATTGTTGAATATGCGCAGACTTTTGCCGAACGGCTCTCCGAAACCATCGGTGCGGAAGTTACTGCAAACAGTGAATTTCAGTCCTATCTGAAATCCTCATGGGTTTACAGAATTTTCATCGGCGGTGAGTATGACAATCATCTTTATGTCGAATATCTTATTGCTGAAAACGGCGGCCTTTTGCCGTTTATGCCCAAGACTGACGATGAATGGGAAAAATACTGCGGAACATCAAGTATGTTTTCCATGTGGGTTGATGAGGAAGGACTTCATATAAATGCTTCCGACGAATGGGCTCTTTATTGGGCTATCGACGATTTTCTGAAGGAGATCAGAATTTCCGAATCCTACGTTTTGGCTGTCGGTACAAAGATCCTTCCCTCCGAGGATTATGTTTTCCCCGACCCCACAGATCTTATCGGAAAGGGATTGAATCCTTATTTTGCCGTTACGGAAAGTGTTACGGAGTTGCCTTACGTTTTTGATTCAATAGATATGTTTGATTATTCCGAAGGCATGCAGGGTGGCGGTACTGACGGAGAATTTGCTTACGTTGCAGGTGACGGCAGCGGTGATCTTTGTCGTATTTTTAAATATTCATTACCTGAATGGGAGTTAGTTGAGATTTCCGAACCTGTCGTTTTAAAGCATGCAAATGATATTTCATACATTGAAGAAACGGATCTTCTGACAGTTGCTCATTGCGTAGATGGTGACGAAGGTTTTTCATATGTTGACCCGAATACTTTTGAAGTTGTCGGGATCGGTGCTTTTCCTACAAGCTGTTGGGGATTGGAATATGACGATGTAAGGGAAAGATTCGTTGTTGAGGCAAATTGGATAAACTATATTTTTGATAAGGATTTCAATCTTGTAGACGAACTTCATTACGGGGATTCCGATGGTACGCCACAGTCTTTGTATATTGAGGGTGACTACATTTTCGATGTCCGTTGGGATATGAATTCGTTGAGATATTCGGGAATTCCTTTCAAGGATTGTGATTTCCAGAATTTCATAATGATTCACGACTACGAAAATGCATATGTTGAAAAAGCTCATATTCCTGTCGTTACAGGTGAACCGGAGTACATATTCCGACATGGAAATATGTATTATATCGGATTCCTTCACAATGTGATCAATGGGGTTGAAAATCCCGTAGGAATAATTTATAGATTCCTTATGCTCCCAGAAGTATGGTGGGCGTAATTAGGTTGTAGGTAATAGGTGTCAGGTGTTAGGTATTAGGTGTTAGGTGTTAGTATATATCTATTATCTA
>JAZTZU010000034.1:0-28117 GCA_045637625.1 Eubacteriales bacterium | reverse complement strand
TGTTTTAAAATATTTGCCGATATGAACATACTCCGGATTTAATTCAAAACTTTCACTCGTATCATCAAGCCAACCGTCACAAGTATAACAGCCAATAGCTACATAAGCTTTATGCGAAACCGTTGATGAGCTAGTATCAAGAAACGCCTCTACAGTTTGCGGAGCAGCTCCGATCAAATCATGTCTATCAACATTAACAAACCGTAGGTCATAACCATCATAAATTTCGCAATTTGCAAAAAAACTAAGTGACAACGCCGAAATGATAATTGCTACTAAAACTACTATTGTACAATTTTTTTTAATAAAAGACATAGTATGTCTCCTTTCTGATACGTCACGGGCTATAATAGTGACATGACAACAAGCACTATTCTTATAAAATTTCGAGTCATAATAGCTAAAAACTATTCGTAACCTGACCTGTAAACCATTGGTCTGCTTTCTCGTTTTCTGAGTGTGTACTTTCTACCTCATATATATTGTAGCACAGTTCCCATATTCTGTCAATAGGTAAAATACACAAAATATTGATTTTTCAAATATAAAATCAGGTCAATATAGACAAATTGAAATATTTTTTCTTCAATATAAAACAGAAACGGAAAAACCTTTCGCTTACACAAAGAAAAGGTTTTCCCGTTAATTTTTTTAGTGATACGACGCTTTCAGGCTTATTTGCTTACAATATTCTTTGCCCAGAAGCCGGATTTCAGCATCGGAAGGGCAATTGCAAGCTTTACGATATCCGACAGCTGAACAATTGCGTAACAGACAACGATAGGTAAGGCTGTATGGACACAAAGAATATATGTCAGCGGACAGGTAATGACCCACATATAAACGCTGTCAAAAATAAAGGTAATGACAGTTTTTCCACCGGAACGGATCGTGAAATATGCGGCATGATTGTACGCATGTATGGGCAAAGACAAACCTGCGATCATGAGGAATTTTGTGGCAAGTTCTCTGACTTCGGGTTCAACATTATAAATAAGAGGGACAAAGGGAGCTACTACGATAATTAACAGACCTATAGCTATATGCATAACCAAATTGAAGAAAATAAGCTTTCTGTCAACATCTTTTGCACCCTCAATATCTCCCGAACCGAGTCTCTGCCCGACAAGAATCGAAACAGCACTGCCCATGGCGAACATTATAACACAGAAAAGGTTCCATGCGGTCGTGTTTATGTTCATTGAGGCAACTACGTCCAAGCCTCTTGTAGAGTAGTTCTGGTTAAGAAAGGTTGAGCCCAAAGACCAGAAAAGTTCATTTGCCATAAGAGGCATACCTGTGATGAGAACATTTCTGATAAGGGACCCCGAAACATAAAGACTTTTGTAAAGTCCTTTCATGAACGGGAACTTTTCCGCACTGAGATGTGAATATATCACAACAATAAAACACTCGATAAATCTTGCGATAACAGTAGCGATAGCAGCACCGACAACTCCCATTTCGGGGAATCCGAAGTGACCGAAGATGAGAATATAGTTCAGGCAAAGGTTTACAAAAATTGAAACAACGGAAGCGATCATCGGAATAACAGTCTCTCCGGCTTCACGAAGAGTGCTTGAATAAGCCTGCACGATCATGAACGGAAAAAGACCGAAGAGCATTACTTTAAGATAATCTTTTGCGTAATTCAAAGTGATCGTGATATCAATATCCTTATTCGCCTCATTGTCGAGGAACAGAAGAGCGAGATCTTCACCCCAAAGGATGAAAATTCCGATGCCGACAGCTGTTGCAAGAACACCAAAGATCATCTTGACTCTGAAAGACTGTCTCACACCTTCATAGTCGCCTTTACCGAAGAACTGAGCTCCAAAAATCGAAGCCCCGGAAAGCCCGCCGAAAAGACAGAGGTTGAAAACAAACATCAGCTGATTCATAATCGCTACAGCGCTCATGGGTTCAGTTCCCAAGCCGCCTACCATTACATTATCCAACAGACTGACAAAGTTTGTTATACCCTGCTGTATTACAATGGGAATAATCAAGGCAATAAGCATTTTATAAAAACGCTTGTCACCAATATGTCTTTTTAAAAAATTATTCATATCCGAGCTTTAACCTCATCAATCAACTCGTTTGAATTCGCTGAGGTTTGCTATACCGTTTTCTTCCATGTATTTTTCAAGATCATGGAGAATGGTATACGCAGCATCAGGATCTATAAGGGTAGCAGTACCGACCATAACAGCTTTTGCACCTGCAAGAAGGAACTCAACAACGTCTTCTGCAGTCATGATACCGCCCATACCGATAACGGGAATATTTACCGCACCTGTAACCTGCCATACCATACGAACTGCGACAGGCTTAATTGCGGGACCGGAAAATCCGCCAACTTTACGGGCAAGAACAGGTTTTCTTGTCTTGATGTCGATCTTCATACCAAGAAGAGTATTGATCAGGGACAATGCATCAGCGCCACCTTTTTCAGCAGCCTTTGCAATACTTACAACGTCTGTAACATTGGGAGAAAGCTTTACGATTATGGGACATTTCGTCACGCTCTTAACAGTCTTTGTAAGTTCGTAAACGACATCAGCATCTGTACCGAACGCAAGTCCACCGTGAGAAACATTGGGACAGGAAATGTTAAGTTCGATCATATCAACACCTGCAGCGTCAAGTTTTGCCGCGAGTTTAGCATAATCGTCAATTGTGTCACCGGAAATATTAGCTATTACAGTAACGCCTTTTTCTTTCAGACCGGGAAGTTCATGTTCGATGAAATGATCTGCACCGGGATTCTGAAGACCAACAGAGTTGAGCATACCTGCTGCTGTTTCAGCAATTCGGGGCGTAGCATTGCCTTCACGGGGAGCGAGAGTCATACCCTTTACAGAAATGGCGCCAAGCTCTTCAACGGGGAAAAATTCGGAAAGTTCAAGTCCATGACCACAAGTTCCGGAGGCAGTCATGATAGGATTTTTAAGTTTTATACCGCAAAAATCAAGAGAAAGATCAGGTTTCATATGCATACACTCCTTCTTATTCAAAAACTACTTTTTTAGCATCGAACACAGGTCCGTCCTTACAAACGCAAAGATGGTGAGGATCTGAATGTTCGTGTTCTTTAATATCTGCAACGCAGCAAAGACATGTTCCAATACCGCATCCCATACGCTCTTCAAGAGAAACCTGGCAAGGAATACCGTATTTTTCGCTTGCTTTTGCAACAAATTTCATCATAACCATCGGTCCGCAAGTCATAACAGCAGAGAACTTTTCACCCGCTTCAATAAGATTATCGAAAACTGTTACAACGTTACCTTTTGTTCCGAAAGAGCCGTCATCAGTAGCGATGCAAACTTTAGCGCCGACAGCTTCAAAATCTGAAATAAGCTGAGGATACATAAGATCTTTTGTTCTGTAACCTATAACAACAACAGCTCTGTCTCCAAGTTCTTTTGCAGCCATAAGCAAGGGGAAAGTACCGATACCGCCGCCGACAAGAAGGACTTTACCATCGTCGGGAGCTTCAAAGCCATGACCGAGAGGTCCGAGAACATCAAGCTCTTCCCCGACCTTTTTAGCCGCAAGAATCTCTGTACCGTGACCTCTTGTTTGAAAAATTATTCTTGTTGTACCCGTTGCAGCATCTGCATCGCAAATACTGATAGGTCTGCGGAGGAATGTATCGCCACCGCAAGCGATGTGTAAAAACTGACCCTTTTTGCTTTCAGATGCAAGGGTCTTATCTTCGAGAACCATGTCCGTAAGATCCCCATAATGGGAAACGGATGCTATTTTGCAAATAAATTTGCCCATTTTCAATTACTCCCTTCTAAGCTCAATGCTTAAAAAAATGTTTATTTTCAGAAGAACACGGTGAAGCTCCTTTATGGGGAAATTCACCGCATCGCATTTTTTATTTTATTCGGCAGGAACCTCATAGGGTTCAGCACCGAGTCTGTTTCCGAGGAAATCAAGAACTTCGTTGGTATAATTTTCTTCGTATGCCATAAGTCCGTAGATATGGAGCGTATTAAACAACGCAATATCAGCGAAATTATTTTCAGAGGCACGGTCGAAAAGCACATTACTGTTTTCGTACGGGAAAATATAGTCGTTTATACCGTGAAAGAACAGAAAACTCTTCCCTGAAGCATCTGCAACCGCATTATAAGGTGAAAGCTCAAAATCACAGCCTGACATAAGTTCCATAAACTTAAGCGTCAACGGAGTAAACAAGCCATCCGGCATAAACGTCCAGACAGACAGGTTTTCTTCAAGGTATGATCTGAGGTCAAGATATGAACCGTCGGCAATAACACAGGAAACGTTTTCATTTTCAGAACCTGCAACAATCGCAGCGGCAGCTCCGAAGCCCCAACCGAGGACAGCAATATGTTCCTGACTGTAAGTCTCCTTGATATAGTCCACAACAAGACCAAGCTCTTCAGATTCTTCCGCACCGAAAGTATAATTTTTACCTTTCGCATTTCCTGAGCCGCTGTAATCAAACATCACTACATTATAACCGGCATGAACGATATCTTCCACAAGATATATCGCAGAAATCTCGATCATTTCACGGTTACTTCCATAGTTATGGGAAATAACAACAGTCTTGTTGCTGTCTGTAAATTCACCCATATAATCCTGAGAAGGAATCCACCAACAGATAATCTGATCACCGCTGTTAAGACCGGGAAGGTCAAAAGTGTTATATACAAGATCTCTCTCAATTGGACCGTCATCAAGAGAAAGGGCTTTACGCTCCGGATTCAGAACAGTATAAGCTGAAACCGCACAGGTAATTACCCATGAAAAAACAAGAGCAACAACGACAGCAATGGAAATCACAGCAATTTTCGCTTTGACTGAAAGTTTTTTACGGGGTTTTCTTTGTTTTTGAAGTGATTCTCTTTCTGAATCCGTAAGGATCTTATGTTTTCCCATTATAGTAACCTTTCTTAATTCAATCCGGTCATTACTGAACGTTATATTCGAGACCTTTTTTGTATGCAGCCTTGTTTATATCAATAAACTTGGGTTTTACAGTTGTTTCGATAGCCTTTTCAAAATGTGCGGGGTCAATACCCAGATATTTGGAAATAACGCCGAGAAGAACAACGTTTACAGCTTTAGCGCTGCCGGATTCCTCAGCCATTGAAAGAGCATCAACAGGGATTATATCTATTCCGAGAGCTTTGATCTTTTCGGGAATATTTTCGGGATAGTCCATAGCACCGATGATTACAGGCATGGGGTCTATCTTCTGTGTATTCATAATGATCTTACCGTCGGGCTTAAGATATGAAATATATCTTGCAGCTTCAAGCTGTTCAAAGGCAAGAATAAAATCAGCTTCACCCTTATCGATGATAGGAGAGGAAACTTTTTCACCGTATCTTACATATGTAACAACAGAACCGCCTCGCTGAGACATACCGTGAACTTCAGAGATCTTAACATCATAGCCCATTCCGGGAAGGACCGCACCCAAAAGACGGCTGGCAAGAAGTGTTCCCTGTCCGCCTACGCCGACTATCATAATATTTCCACTCATTAGTATTCCTTCCTTTCTCAGCCGTTAACTTTGATAGCGTCAAACTTACACATTTTTGTGCAAAGCTCACAGCCTACGCAAAGAGTATCGTCAATTCCTGCTTTTTTGGTTTCCTTATTGATGGAAATTGCAGGACAACCAATCTTCATACAAGCTTTACAGCTCTTACATTTATCAGCGTCGATAACAAGCGGTTTCTTAATAACAGCTTTCTTGATCATGATACACGGACGACGCGCAATAATTACAGTGGGTTCATCCGCCGCAAGAGATTCCTTAACAACGGCTTCAGCTCTTTCGATATCGTAGGGGTCAACTTCAATAACTCTGTTGATACCAACTGCCTTACAGAGAGCTTCAAGGTTAACGGAAGTAGTCATATCACCCTTAAGAGTAACACCTGTTGTGGGATTCTGCTGGTGACCTGTCATACCTGTAATGGAGTTATCAAGAACGATAACAACACTGTTGCTCTTATTGTAAGCAATATTGATA
Source organism: Eubacteriales bacterium (assembly GCA_045637625.1). Classification (GTDB taxonomy): domain Bacteria; phylum Bacillota; class Clostridia; order Oscillospirales; family UBA644; genus HGM12619. The sequence continues at coordinate 22,089 of JAZTZU010000034.1, read as the reverse complement.
AGACCTGTAATACCGGAGTGAATGAATGTGGAGTCACCGATAACGGCTACAGATTTTCCGTTAGCTTCGGAAGCTTTCATAAAACCGTGGATACCCGAAACGGAATAACCCATACATACAGTAACGTCCATAGCGCTGAGAGGTGCAGCTGAACCGAGAGTATAACAACCGATATCACCGTTAACAGTAACACCGAGTTTCTTAAGTACATAGAACATACCTCTGTGGGGGCAACCGGGACAAAGCACGGGAGGTCTCACGGGAATAGCATCTTCAAGAGCCTTGATCTCAGGTTTTACGCCAAGAAGTTTTTCTTTTATCATAGCCGCATTTATCTCGCCTTCCAAGGGGAAAACTTCTTTACCGATAACATTAAGACCCATTACACGGCAATGATTTTCAATAACGGGATCAAGTTCTTCGATAACATAAACTTTAGAATGCTTTGCACAGAAATCCGCAATAAGTTTTTTGGGAAGAGGATTTACCATACCTAACTTAAGGTATGAAGCCTTTTCACCGAAAGCTTCTTTTGCGTATTCATAGCAGCATCCTGCGGAAATGATACCGATCTCTGTACCGTTATCTTCAACAGTATTCAAAGAAGAAGTTTCAGCGAATTCGATAAGACTCTTTGTTCTTGCTTCAACAACAGTATGTCTTCCGATAGCATTTGCAGGAACCATAACGTATTTCTTCGGATTCTTTTCATAGGGTTTTACAGGCACATCAGCTCTGTCGCAAAGTTCTGTAAGACTCTGAGAATGAGCCACACGTGTTGTAAGACGGAGAAGCACTGGAGTATCAAATTTTTCAGAAATTTCGTAAGCTATTTTAACGTATTCTTTGCATTCGGAAGAATCACAGGGTTCGATCATGGGAAGCTTGGAAGATATCGCATGATTTCTGGAATCCTGCTCGTTCTGAGAAGAATGCATGCCGGGGTCATCTGCAACAGCAATAACAAGACCGCCGTTCACACCTGTATAAGAAGCTGTAAAAAGAGGGTCAGCAGCAACGTTAAGACCTACGTGTTTCATAGCGGCAAAAGCTCTTGCACCGCCGATGGATGCACCTATGGCAACTTCTACAGCTACCTTTTCATTAGGAGCCCATTCAGCATAAACTTCGTCGTATTCTGCGACGAATTCAGTGATCTCGGTACTGGGAGTACCGGGATAAGAAGAAACGACGTTACAACCGGCTTCATAAAGACCGCGTGCAACAGCCTCGTTTCCCAATAAAAGTTTTTTCATATTGAAAAACCGTCCTTTATTTACTTATTTCAGTTATTACCGCAATTTGCGGCATCTATTGCTATGGCCGTCAGTAAAGCGGGAAGCTCATCTGCTGACCTATAAAATGTAATTGAATAGACATCAGTAAAATTAAAAATCTCTTTTGAAACGGAAACAACTTCCGCGCCGTAACCGTCCTTGACAGAATAATCCCAGCCGAGAAAATCACCTTCAACATCCCAGCCTTTATAATCGAGGCTGTAATCTTCTCTGAACAGCGTAAACTTTTTAGAGATAACCCCTAAAACATTTCCGTTTACAATGACCTCGAATTTAGGGAGAAAAGTCAGTAATTTTTCTCTGATACATCCGACCTCTGTACCCGAGGTATCATAAACATGAATAACGTGTCCGAGAGAGAAGAATTCTGCCTTGACAAAATACTTCACACAGTCTTCTTCATCGAAAACATCATAAGTATCAGTCCATGAAAAGAATCTTTGCTTCAGTAATAATTTCACTTTTATCTCCTTTTGAGAAATAACTTCTCATTTTAACTATTATACCATTAAACGCAAATGATAGCAAGAGCAGAAATGCAAAATTTATAATACTAATTTGCAAAAAACACTATTCCCGTGAAAGATCTGCCAAAAGTTTCTCAGCAAGCTTGTGAGTCATCCCCTTTACCTGACAAATTTCCTCAACAGAAGCCTCTTTTATTTTATCAAGACTCTTAAAATGTAAAAACAAAGCTCTCGCTTTTGTTTTTCCGATGCCCTCTGTTTCCGTCAAACGGGTCTGCTGAGTAAATTTATCTCTGAGCATCTTATGGTAACTGATCGCAAATCTGTGGACTTCATCCTGAAGTCTGCCGCAGAATGCAAAAACATCAATATCCGAAGCAAGCTGTTTATCGGGAAGATTCGGATCTCTGAAAGTTATGGCTTTTGTTTTATGCTTACTGTCTTTTTTGAAACCTATAACAGGGATCTTCAACCCTGCGCTTTCAACAGCTGCGCACACCGCGTTTATCTGCCCGCGGCCACCATCACAGACAATAAGATCCGGAAGAGGTGAAAAACCTTTATCACCCTCAAGAAAACGTGTCAGACGACGGCTCACAGCCTCCTGCATATACGCAGTATCGTCCCCACCTTCCCGAGGAGCTATTTTAAATTTCTTATAATCTTTTTTAGAAAAGACACCGTCAACGGATGTTATCATTCCGCAGACAATATCGGAACCTGCGATATGGCTGATATCGTAAACTTCAATACGTGATATATTCTGCATCCCGATAAAGTCATTGAACTTCGCAAGTATCCGCTGGGCCTTCATTGTTTTACCTTCAAACTGCAAAAGCCGTTCGGCAGCATTTTTTTCAGCAGAAACAAGAAGCTCCTTATCCGATGAAAATGTGGGCTGAGTTACAACTCCGCCCAGCCATTCGTTGATAAGCGGCAGCCAGTCATAATCTTTTTCAAGATATATTTTCGAAGGAAGAACGGGATCTTCCGTATAAAAACTTTCAATATACGCACGCAAAAGTTCGTCGGTAAAGGGCTCTTTAAAAATATTGCAGTTTTCCCCGAAAATATATCCGTTTCGGATTCGAAGCATAAAGATCGCACATATATCGCCCATTTCCTTATAAGCAATATAGTCGGCGTTTCTCTTTTGAAAGACTGTAGGTCTCTGGTGTTTTTCAATTTCTTCAAGAGCCTTCAGCCTGTCTCTGTACGCGGCGGCATTCTCAAAATCAAGATTCTCCGCACATTCTTCCATCTTTGTGCGAATATCTGCGCTGATCTCCTCAATGTTCCCGTTGAGTACCGAGATCAGTTCCTCATATATTTCATCAGCCTTTTCAGGGGGGAAATTCTTTGAGCAAAAACCGCAGCACTGACCTATGTCTTTATTCAGACAGGTTCTCTTTCCTGTTCCCTTATAATTACATTTCGGAAGCAAAAACGCTGTATTTAGAGCCTCTACAATTGCCTTTGCCTTGATCCTTGAAATGAAAGGGCCAAAACATTTCGCCTTTGAATTTTTAACAAGCTCCAACTTCAGACGAGGAACAAGCGCCTCACTTCTTGTACCGATCCGCTCACGGTAAATACAGATAAAAGGATAACCCTCGTAAGAGTTTTTCAATTTGATGTTGTAAAAAGGGTTATGACGCTTTATAAGGCTGCATTCCGTCAGCAGAGCATCAAGCTCGGTGGGACAAACGATAACTTCAAAATTTTCCGCATGAGCTACAAGCTGTTCCGTTTTACTGGTATGTTCACCGTTACGGAAATAACTTGTGACGCGGTTTTTGAGATTCTTCGCTTTTCCCACATAAATAACTTTTTTTGTACTGTCGTACATTATATATACGCCCGGACTCTCGGGCAGTTCGTTTGCTTTTTTTAATAAATCGGGCATAATTTTCCTCTGAGGATAAAAAGGCAGCGACATCAGCCTGTCTGGAAACACCTGATGCCACTACACACATTATCTCCCGAAATCACTTCAGGTCGGAAAATCCGCCCTGTATGATCTCAACAAGACCGTCAAGAGCAAACTCTTCATCGGGACCGTCGGCAATAAGGCCTATCTCAGTATCTTTAGTTATTCCTAAAGACAATACCCCCAGAAGACTTTTTGCATTAACACGTCTGTCTCCACGCTCGATCCAAAGGGAACTTTTATACTCATTCGCCTTCTGAATAAACAGAGTCGCAGGTCTTGCATGAAGCCCCACAGTATTAATTACTTTTATTGTTTTTGTTGTCATACAGTCCACTCCCATTCTTTTTATTTCAACTCAAGTATGATTTTTTGGTTTAAAAGACCTAACACTATAATTATACAACAAAAAATGCGATTTGTCAACATGGCTACACAACAAATTTCGAGCTTAGGGAAGAAATTTTTAGGGGATATTTCACATTAGGGGCTTGACAAACCCTTAAATTTGGTGTATCATGTATAATGTAATATTATTCAAGCATAAAAGTTCATCCGAAAGGACCCTCATATAATGTCAAGAGATACAAGCCATATCAGAAATTTCTGCATCATCGCCCATATTGACCACGGCAAATCAACTCTTGCTGACAGACTTCTGGAACTCACCCAGACAGTCGCAACAAGAGACATGGAATCACAGCTCCTGGACAACATGGACCTTGAAAGAGAAAGAGGAATCACTATCAAAGCAAGAGCCGTAAAAATGGACTACACAGCCCAGGACGGCAAAACCTACACATTCAATCTTATCGACACCCCGGGACACGTAGACTTCACTTACGAGGTATCCCGTTCACTGGCAGCCTGCGAAGGAGCGCTTCTTGTAGTTGACGCATCTCAAGGCATCGAAGCCCAGACACTTGCAAACACATATCTTGCAGTGGACGGAAATCTCGAGATACTGCCTGTAATAAATAAAATAGACCTTCCCTCTGCGGATCCCGACAGAGTTATCAAAGAAATAGAGGATATAATCGGTATTCCTGCCGACGAATCTCCGAAAGTTTCAGCAAAAACAGGTCTCAATGTGGAAAGCATCCTCGAATATATTGTAAACGGAATCCCCGCACCTAAAGGAGACTCGGAAAAGCCTTTACAGGCGCTGATCTTCGACTCCGTCTACGACAGCTACAGAGGCGTTATCGTTTATGTAAGAGTAATGGACGGATCTCTGAAGGCCGGACAGAAGATAAAACTCATGGCTACAGGCGCTGAGTTTGACGTTGTGGAAGTCGGCCATCTCAGACCCTTCGGATTTGACAAACAGGATGAAATCCTTGCGGGAGATGTCGGTTACATCATGGCATCGATCAAAACCGTTCAGGATACACAGGTCGGTGATACAGTAACTTTGGCAGACAACCCGACAGAAACACCTCTTCCCGGTTACAAAAAAGTAAATCCCATGGTTTACAGCGGTATATACCCTGCTGACGGGGCAAAATACGAAGATCTTCAGGAAGCTCTTGAGAAATTGCAGCTGAATGACGCATCTCTTTCTTTTGAAAAAGAAACTTCTGCGGCTCTCGGTTTCGGTTTCCGTTGCGGATTTTTGGGACTCCTTCATATGGAGATCATTCAGGAACGCCTTGAAAGAGAATACAATCTCGACCTCATCACTACTGCACCCAGCGTTATTTACAAAATAGTAAAAACAAACGGTGAAGAACTGATGATCGCAAACCCCTCCGCATATCCGTCTCCGGGTGAGATCGCGGAAGCCTACGAGCCTTTTGTAAAAGCAGACATTATTGCACCGTCTGAATTTGTAGGAACGATAATGGATCTCTGCACAGAACGTCGAGGCGTATTCAAAAATATGCAGTACATCGACCAGACCAGGGTAAACATGCACTACAATCTGCCGTTGAATGAAATCATCTATGATTTCTTCGATGCTTTGAAATCAAGAACCCGTGGTTACGCATCCTTCGACTATGAACTTGCAGGATATGAAAAGAGTAACCTTGTCAAACTTGATATCCTCCTCAACGGTGAGATCGTGGACGCACTTTCATTTATTGTATTCTCAGACCGAGCTTATGCCCGCGGCAGAAAGATTGCCGAAAGACTCAAGGAAAATATTCCACGCCAGCTCTTTGAAATTCCTATTCAGGCTGCTATCGGCGGAAAGATAATCGCAAGAGAAACAGTAAAAGCAATGAGAAAAGACGTTCTTGCAAAATGCTACCGCGGCGACATCACGAGAAAGAAAAAGCTGCTTGAAAAGCAGAAAGAGGGTAAAAAGAAAATGCGTTCCGTTGGTACAGTTGACCTGCCCCAGGAAGCATTCATGGCTGTCCTCAAGTATGATGACGATAATTAAAGGATTCAAATATTTATTTGGTGGGAAAACTTTCTTTTCGCGGAAAAAGAAAGTTTTCCCACACCCTTTCAAAGAAAACCGATATGGGGGAATATAAATTTTTACGGAACCGCTTTTGAAAAAATTCACCTTTCAGAATTTCAGTGCTTTTTCAAAAAATAAAAACGTCAAAAACTAAGTTGATAAAAGTTTTTTAAAAAATATGGAAAAAACCTATTTTAACACGGTTTTTCCCATATTACTTATATATTCAATTATTTAAGGCATATTGGTCTCAAGGTCGCTGATCTCGGCACAAAGATCGTCGAAATCTCCGCGATTTATATGCTTCATTTCGTGTTCAATTGCAAGCCTCCGCTGATCTTCAGACAGCGAAGAATTTATGTATATATTAAAACATCCGTCCTCATCACGAACGGTGACGCCTTTCACCGTTGACGGAAGGTCGATAATTCGTATGTACGTCTCGTCCATTAGTTCTCCTCATAAATCAAGAATCCGATTTTTTCAGAGCTTCAATAATTGCAACGGCTCTCTGGATATCCTCTTTGCTCGCGCCCTTGGAAACCGAAAACAGCATTTTCATTTCAGGTCTTGTGTGGAGCATATGACGAAGGTCAAGAATCTCTTCATCGTAAAGAGCATGCGCGACAGGTTTACCCTTTTCATCGACCTTATAAACTTCGGTTCTGTCATAAATGCTGACATCGTCATTAAGGAGAACTTCAATTGATACATTGAAAAACTCCGCAATTTTTTTAAGAGTGGCAATATTAGGCTCCCTGTTCGCAGTTTCCCACATAGCAACAGTACTGAGTGCGACTTTCAACATCATTGCAAGCTGCTTTTGAGAAAGTCCCGCATTTTTTCTTAAAGCTTTTAATTTCTGATTAAACGGCATTTTTATATCCCCTTTTTACGGTTACGGAAAATCACGGAAAAGAAATAGCAATTCAATTAAAAAGAATGTTTTTCCCCATGAAAAGTCTGTATTTACCGATATTTTCTTTTAATATATTTTCTGAATATATAATAATTCAATTCTACAACATTATTATATATCACAATTCGTGACTTGTCAAGAGTAAAAAATAAGAGTTCGTAAAATAATCACAAAGAAGAATAAATGCAACAAAAAAAACTTTCTATTGTGTGATTATTTCAGAAATCCCAACAGATGACGATTCCTCTAATGTAAGTTGCGCCCCGGCGCCTGCCATAGCAAATCCGGGCAACACCAGTGATTTTCTCAGGCGAAATTCATTACCCAAACCGTCTCCAATATATTTACCGCCGCAAGTTATAAAATTCGCAGCACGTTTCATGACTATCCTCATGCGTTTAAGGTCCTCGAATGTCAGATTTCCAAATCTGCGAGCCTCAATTATACGCCATGCGCCTTTGACCCCGATCCCGGGAACCCTGAGGATCATTTCATAAGGTGCGGTGTTGATCTCAATCGGAAATTTATCCACATTTCTCAACGCCCATGCACTTTTAGGATCAACATCATGAGGAAGATTCAAATTTACAGGCAAAAGTTCTTCAGCCGTAAAACCGTAAAACCTCATGAGCCAATCCGCCTGATATAAGCGGTTTTCACGCACAAGATCGGGAGGTTTCACAGGAAGGATGCTTGCATCCCCTATAGGCATATACGCAGAATAATACACTCTTTTCATGGAATATCCACGATAAAGCCTTTCGGCAAGACGGACGATCATTCCGTCTGTATCCGCAGTTGCGCCAATTATCATCTGAGTTGTCTGACCTGCGGGCAGGACTTTGTTTTTACCAAACTCCCCTGCTTTCTGCGAATCATAAATATTTGCCAGCTGAGTTATAGGTTTTATTATCTCTTCATGTTTTTTATCAGGAGCCAGCAATGCGAGACTTTTACGGGATGGAAGTTCAACGTTCATACTCATCCTGTCAACCAATTTAGATGCGATATCAACCAATTTCGGGTCACATGAAGGAATGGCTTTCATGTGAATATAACCGTAAAAACCGTATTCTGTACGCAAAAGCCAAACGGTTTTTATCAGCAATTCCATGGTAAAATCGGGTGAACGAAAAACGGCTGAAGATAAAAACAACCCTTCGATGTAATTTCTCCGATAAAACCCCATTACAAGTTCGCAAAGTTCACGGGGCGTAAAAGTTGCACGCTCAACATCCACAGAGGAACGGTTCGCGCAATATCTGCAATTGTAAATGCAATTATTGGACATCAGAACCTTTAAGAGCGAAATACAACGGCCGTCAGAAGTAAAAGAATGGCAAATTCCTCCAACATTGGCAAAACCTAAGCTACCCTTTTTCCCCTGCCTGTCAGAACCTGATGACGAACAGGACACATCGTATTTTGCTCCTTCAGCCAATATTCTGAATTTTTCTTTGATTTCCATAGCGATCAGTCCCAAAGAAGCTCAAAATATTTGTTTATACCGTTTACTATACCCTGAACCATTGTATTCTGGAAAGAATCGTCACACATAAGTGTATCTTCTTTTGGGTAAGACATATAACCCATTTCAAAAAGAACTATGGGTACTTTACAGAAAGCAAACATTGAAGCTTCGATCATAGATTTTGCACCACGGCTTGGGAATCCCGTAGCCTGAGAATATTCATCCGCAAGGAGCTTTGCAAATTCCTCGGACAAATACGAAAGCCTTTCTGAAACGTAACCGTCCCACAATCCCGCATAATATGCAGTACAACCTCTTGCAGTTGCATCTTTGTATGCGTCAATATGAAGAGAGATCATAAGATCCGCATCGTTTTTATTGGCAACAGCTGCACGCTCCGCACCGCTGATCTGCGCATTCACATCAGGATGGGATAAAATAACCTCGTAACCTTCAGCTTCAAGCGCAACCTTCAGTTTTTCCGCAACCTGATGAGTAACAACATACTCCATAACACCTGTCGTTGTACCCTTTGTACCGATTTCAAGCAATGACTGCATTATCCAATGCTTTTTGCTGTCGGTTCTTGCAGGATCCACATAAGGTGAAAGCCATACAGAACTCATTCTTGAACCGACCTGATGACCGGCATCAACCACGATCGTTTTACCGTTTTCAAGAGTCATGAGAGGCTCATCCAACTCCCAATTCTTATAGAATTCATAATTATCGGAAGGATACGGCTCAGGGAGAACCTGATCTGCAGCATGGTAGTAATCTATGTACGGATAACCGGGATACGGTTCATCAGGAGCAGATTTTATGACATATTCAGGCTCAGGTGGAGGCGGCAGATAGATCATCTGTGGATTATCATAGAGCAAGTTCTCCTGAGGAGCACCTGCCGGTCCGGAAACAAGATCAATTGCCAGACCTACAAGCCGTACAACAAGAAATACTGCAAAAAATACGATAACAAGCATTGACACAAGGAGAATACATTTTCTTATAAAACGTTTTCTCTTTCGTCTTTTGATTTTTTCCTGTTGAAGCAGCAGCATTCTCCTTTGACGTTCGTAAGAATATGCCTGCTGCTGAACAGACAGCGGAGGTCTTCTATCCATAAATATTTTTCCTTTTTTATATACTATTTCTTAACGTAAGAACATTATACCACAATTATCACGATTTGTCAATGCTTTATCAGCTTATGAAAATGGCTTTTGTGAAACAATTACATTAAGAAGTTCATTTATCATAAAACAGTCACAAATATATGTTATAATACAGCAAACAAATTCAACTCTGAAAGGTCTGAAAAAAATGATCTGTACTGTATGCGGAAACAAATGCGAACACGGAAAACCCTGCAAAATCTGCGGTCACAATGTCGAAAACGACATCATAAACAGTTTGAATATCACAGAAACTATAAATAAATCTCCGAGAGGCTTTGCGGAAAAATATGCCGATGAAATTCTTTCAAAGCGAAGCAAAATAAAAAACAGATGCAATGATAATCCGATTTTTATGATAGTAAATAAACTTTCCCCTGCAGAGCTTGACAACCTGAGTGCTGAAAAAATAACAGAGCTTTATTCGGGAATCTCCACATCGGACGGATATACGATGCTGAAAAAGCTTTCAAAGAAAAACATTGAGGCTTTGGAATTTTTCGTAGCGGAAGAAAAAGATAAAAAGTTTACGGCAGCACTGTCAAAATGTCTTTCAAGAATAGCTTCCGAGGTTCAGGAAAGCAGCGACCTGAAAAACGGAAACGATGTAAACAAAGGACTTTATTTTGAGGCTGACGGTTATGTATTTTTCAGCAACGACAAAGATAAAAATTATCTTTATAAAATGAAGTCCGACGGCTCAGACCTCGGAAGAGTGACCTATGACGAATGCTCCGCAGTTTCATACTACGACGGATATATTTATTTCAGCAACGCTTCGGATTCAAACTGCCTTTACAGAATAACACCGTCAGGTACGAAACGCAAAAAGTTAGGAAATGACATGGTGGAATCGTTGAACATCCTCGACGGATACATTTATTACATTTCCGGAACCGACCGCAGGGCAATCTATAAAATTGCCGCAGACGGAACGGAAAGACAGCGCCTTGACAACGACGGAGCGAGAGAAATGACTCTGGACGGCGACACTTTGTATTTCGTAAACTGCGCAAAAAATGATTCGGTTTATTCAATAAAAATCGACGGAAGCAATAAAAAATGTATCACAAAGAATGAAGCGGCATTTATAAATGTTTTCGAAAAAAATCTTTATTTCAAAAATGAAACAGAAGACGGAGCTCTTTACAGCTTAAATCTTGAGACTTCAGAGAAAAATGAGGTTCTCCCCTACAACTCCTCTTATATAAATGTCTATAAAAACAAGATATATTTCTCAAACAAAAGCGACAAAAACCGCCTTTACTGCTGTAATTTGGACGGTTCGGATCTGAAATGTCTCAGCACCGATAACGTCCAGCTCTTAAATGTTGCCGCAAATGTTCTTTACTATAAAAGTATCACTGAACGCGGACAATTTTGCAGTATCGATATAAAATAAAAAAACGTAAAAATTCAAGATAGGGATTGGCTCATTTAGCGCCAACCCCGATTTTTATTTTAACCTATGCAATTTACTTTATTTTCACGTTCAGCTTAACAGGTTCTTTGCTGTCAGACTTCACGAAAACTCTTGCTTTTCCGTAATGCAATTTTACCTGCCAGGGCTCGTGATTTATCTTACCGATTTTCACATATCCGGACATAACCTCGATATCCTCGGCATCGCTATCAAATACAACTTTGACAGTATTTTGTCCTTCCGCAAAATTACAGTAGAATCTGTAAGGACGAATTCCCGTAAAAGACTGGAAGCCATAACTACGGTGATTATTTCCAATAAACTCTCCGTTCAGATAAACACTTGCTTTTCCACCCAGACGTTCAAATTCGATATACGAATAATCTTGAACATCCTCAAGAACAGCAGTAAACTCTCTCTTCTTTTCAGGCTGTAAAAAGTATTTGGAATGTACAATCATTCGGAAATCGTCTTCAAACACCTTGAATGAATCACCTGACTCAAAGAACAACCAGTCATCTCTGAACCTCAAACTGTTTTTAACTTTCTCAGGAACGGGGAATGGCTGTCCGTCAGTTTCAAACGCATCTATATAACGTACACTTTCAGATACAGGCTTACATTCATAATCAAAGTTGGAAGGATCACCGTTTCCGACTCCTATTATTCTGCCGCTCTCCTCAATAATTTCAACATATTCATCTGCAAGAGGACAGAATCTTCCGTTTGAATCAAAAGCATCCAGTTCATAAATTCCGACAGAATCTTCATTTTCAGCTTCCAGGACAGGAATACATTTTATTTCATAAGTATCGCCTGAGGTTTCGAGCTTATCACTGTAAATCTTTCCGTCACGAACCCCTTCCACAGAAAGGATTCCGGATTCGAAAGGTACCTCAAAAAGTGGAGCATCAAATTTTTTAACCTCTCGGGATTCAAGCTCTCTGCCGTTCAAAGAAAGAGTAATCCGTTCACAGTTGGTAAATACCGCAACGGTTACAGTATCACCCGGTTTATGGTTCCAATGCGGAGTAATCTTCAACGTAGGCTCGTCTGTCCACCAGGACTTGTAATAATAGAAAGGCGGTTTTTCCATACCACACAAATCGACAGCTCCAAAACTTGAAGCACAATTTGTGTAATAAAACGGATTGGGTTCACCGCGATAATCAAACCCTGTCCACATAAAGCTTCCGGAAAAATAATCGCGCTCTTCTATAAATTTCACCCAGCCTTTAAGAGTAGACCCCCATGGCATAGTCACAGTTCCTGTAGAATCCAACAAGCCATTCTTAAGATCGTTCGCAGCTCCTCCGCGGCTCAATACATAAGAGCCTTCCTCGGTACCGATAATAGGCTGATCGGGATGAGCTTCATGATATTCGTCCATCCAGTTTTCTGTTTCTCCGAGCCGAATATAATTGACACCTCTGACCTCAGCAGCTCTGTTTGCGCCGATGAAATCCGCACCGTTGGAACCTCCGTAAGTTACAGGACGTGTAGGATCCAACTTTTTTGCGATTCTCGTCACCTTGTTCATTAAGCGATAGCTCCATTCCTTACATTGAACAGAACATTCCTCATTTCCAAGAGACCATATAAAAACACAAGGATGATTTCTGTCTCGCTCGATAAGATCTGTCAACTGACGAATTGCCTCAGGAGACGTCCCGAACAAGCGTGTTTCGTTCATTACAAGCATACCGAGCTCATCACAGGCATCCAACAACGCAGGAGACGGAGCATGATGGGCGCAACGGTACGCATTTACGCCCATTTCCTGCAATTTCTTTATCTTATAGTATTGAAGATTATCAGTAAGCGCAACACCAACACCGCCAAAATCCTGATGAACACAAGCGCCACGGACTTTGACAGGTTTTCCGTTCAGGAGAAAACCCTTATCAGAATCAAAGGAAACAGTACGTATGCCAAACCTTACAGAAGTCTGTTCATCCTCAGCAGAAGCAGTCAACGTATACAGATACGGAGAATCAATACTCCATAGTTTTGGTGTATCGACCTTGAGACCGACAGAAATCGGGAGCTCAGAGTACGGTTCTACAGAAACAACACTCTCTGCGGAAGAAACTTTATCATTATCGGAATTCGAAATATTCCATAAAACACAAGACTCAAACTTTTCAGGGGTATCATTAACCAAAACCGCACTCACGCTGACAGTACCGTCAAGTTCAGTTTTAACAACCGTCTGATTATATTTAAAATATACAGGTTCACCAACAAGCAGGTTTACATTACGGTATATTCCTGAGCCTTCATACCACCAACCCTCGGCCTGATCACTGTCAACGCGAACTGCAATAGAGTTCTCCTCATCTTCAACCAAATGATCTGTAAGTTCCCAAGCAAAGCTTGTATATCCGCTGTTATGACGGTCAAGATAAACACCGTTGACCCATACGGCAGCATCACGGAAAACGCCTTCGAATTCAATAAAAATACGTTTACCTTTCCATGAAGGATCCAGGAAAAACTGTTTTCTGTACCAGCCGATATTATAAATTTCAGGGACATCCGAACGGCGTTCCAACACAAATTTCTGATAATGAGTATTGGGATACGCACCTGCATTTGTATTTGCCAGAAGGCTCTTTTCAAGAGTCACGGCCCAGTCATGGGGCAGATCTATATGCTGCCAATTATTATAGTCATGAAATCTTTCGCATGCACCTGAAGCATCGCTGTACTTATCAAATCCAAAAGTTGAAAAGGCATCAATATCATTTTCAAATGTAAAGTGCCAATCCTTATTAAAGCATATCTTTTTCATAAGAGATCCTTCTTTCTTCAATTCTTAACACTGCGTTCACATTATACCATATTTAAACAGCGTTGTCAATCACCCCATACCGAAAAAACAAAATTTCCACATCATATCTCCGTGGTAAAATTCAAATCAAAAATATAAATTTTTACAGGTTCGTTAATTTACCACTTGACATATTATCTGAAATGTGGTAAACTAATTATAAGAAAAATATCCTAAGTTGAAAGGACTAAAATACAATGAAAAAGTTTTATCTTGTAGGCAATGCACACCTTGACCCCGTATGGCAATGGCAGTGGCAGGAAGGCTCTGCGGAAGCTAAAGCTACCATCCGTTCAGCCCTCGACAGAATGAAAGAATTCCCTGAATTCAGATTCGTTTGCTCTTCCGCATCCGTTTACCAGTGGGTTGAAGAATTTGCACCCGAAATGTTTGAAGAGATCAAAGAAAGAGTTAAAGAAGGCAGATTTATAGTTGTCGGCGGTTGGCACGTTCAGCCCGACTGCAACATGCCCTCCGGTGAAGCATTTGCACGTCAGTCACTTTATGCACAGAGATACTTCCACGATAAACTTGGAGTAACAGCTAAAGTAGGTTACGACGTAGACAGCTTCGGTCACAACTTCATGATCCCCCAGATCCTCAAAAAGAGCGGTATGGACAGCTATATCATGATGAGACCCGATCCTCGCGAAAAGGCTATGGATCACGACATTTTCGAATGGGTTTCTCCCGACGGATCTTCAGTTACAACATGCAGAATCCTCGATCCCTACTGCTTCAATTTTGAAGAACTTGAAAAACTCGAAAACAGATTTATTTTCCTCGAAGAAAATGAAAAAACAGACAGCGATGCTCTCCCCCTCTTCTACGGTGTAGGTAACCACGGCGGCGGTCCTACAATCAAAAACCTTGAAACGCTGAGAGCTTTCAAAGAAAAACATCCCGAAGCTGAACTCATTTATTCCGATGTTCATGACTTCTTTGAATACGTAAGAAATTCCGGTGTTGAAATCCCCGAATTCCATGACGATCTCCAGCACCATGCAGCAGGATGCTACGCAACTGTTTCCAAGGTTAAGGAAGGTATCCGTCGCGCAGAAACAGGCCTTTATGCAGCTGAAGCTTACGGAGTTCTTGCAAGCGAACTCTGCGGTAAGAAATTCAAGAACAAAGAATTTGCTGAAGCATGGAGAAACGTTTGCTTCTGCCACTTCCACGACTCAATGGACGGATGCTCCATCATGGAAGTTTACGACGACACAGATTACATGCTCGGACAGGCTAAAAACACAGCCGCTGTTCAGGAAAACAATGCCCTCCAGACAATTTCCTGGGCTATCGGAACACCTGACAGAGAAAAGGGTCTTCCCGTTGTTGTATTCAATCCTCACGGTTTTGAAGTTGAACAGCTCGTTCTTGTCAATAAAGAAAAACTCCACGTTTACGACTGCGACGGCAACGAAGTTCCTTCTCAGAGAGTTCATTCCACAACTCAGGAATGTTACTGGAGAGATGATATCCTCTTCAAGGCTAAAGTTCCTGCACTCGGTTATGCAGTTTACTACATTGACGGAGATATTCCTCAGTACGGCCAGCCTGCACGTAAAGATTTCAATACAAACCCCGGCGAATCTGATGTTAAAGCAACTGCTTGGGACGGATACATGACATCCAACGAACACGGCGGTCCCGTTCTTGAAAACGATATCTACAGAATTCAGTTCGAGCTTTACAGTGGTTACATCACATCATGGGTAGATAAGAGAACAGGCAAAGAGATCATCACAAAAAGAGCTGCCGTTCCCACAGTTATTGACGAATACTATCACGATGCATGGAGCCATGCAAAGAACTTCTTCATTGACGAAATGGCAAGATTCTCCGATGCTAAGGTTACAGTATTTGAAAACGGTCCTGTAAGAGCTACTATTAAAGTTGAAAGCCGTTACAACGATTCAACTCTCACACAGTACTTCTCCCTCACAGCAGGAAGCGACAAGCTCGAAGTTAAAGCTCACGCAGATTGGCACGAAAAATACAAGATGCTCAAGATGGCTTGGCCCATGGATGTTGTTAATCCCAAGGCTTACTACGAAATTCCCTTCGGTGTTATCGAAAGACCTGCGGACGGCGAAGAAGAACCCGGTATCAACTGGACAGCTGTTAAGGGTGACAACGGCGGTTACGCTCTTATCAACAACAACACTTACAGTTCCAGCGTAAAAGACGGAACTATCTATCAGACAGTTCTCAGAAGCCCCATTTACGGTGACCACGGCGGCCCCAGAACAGAAGAAAGTGAATTCACAGATCAGGGCAGATTTGATTTCAAATATATCATTATGCCCGTTGGCGAAGAATGGACTTCCGTTACACAGGAAGGCAAAAAGCTTAACAAGCCGCTTACAAACATCATCGAAACATGGCACGAAGGCAAACTTTCCGATAAACCTTTCGCAGGTATCAACATTGACAAAGACAATGTTATGCTCTCCGCCATCAAGAGAAGCGAAGATAACACAGGTCTTATCGTCCGCGTTTACGAAATTACAGGCAAAGCTGTTGACTTCACAGTTTCAGGCGCTGTAATTCCCGCACCTCTCACAAGCAAGATCACTCCCTGGTCCGTTCAGACCTACTACCTTGCTGACGGGGCAAAGGAATGGAAAGAAGTTCTTCTCACAGAATTTGATATGTAATTACAACTGAATAGCAGGGATTTTTGCGGGGGAACATTTTTGTAAAATTGTTCCCCCGCACCCCTTCAAAAAACTTTTGTGTAAAGCATTTACAATGCTTTACGGGGTTATTCTATATATAAATAACAAGAGGATGCTATTAGTCTAAAGGCAACTTGTGTGCAGAGCACACGGCAAAGTTTTTTTGGAAAAGGGTACGGGGAAAACCTATTTTTACAAAAAATGGTTTTCCCCGTATACATATTTTACTTTTTATTATTCAGCTTTGCTGAAGTTGTCTTTGCCTACGCCGCAAAGAGGACATTCAAAATCTTCGGGAAGATCTTCGAATTTTGTACCGGCAGCGATACCGTTATCGGGATCACCTACAGTTTCATCATATTCCCAACCGCAAACGTCACATACATATTTCATTTTAATTTTCCTCCATTTAATTTGATTTTATTATTAAAGCACCAAAGAGGGCGCTGTGTAAACTCTTGCCGCAAGTTCCTGATTGAGCATATACAAGCTCTTGGGGTCTGAACCGAAAAGTTCCATTTTTGTGATAAGGTCTTTTGAGTTTGTTTCTTCTTCACCCTGTTCTTTTACAAACCAGTCAAGGAACTGCATTGTTCTGAAATCACGAACATCATATGCTGCACCGTAGATGTCATTGATAAGAGATGTTACATATTTCTCATGCTCAAGACCTGCCTCAAGAACATCCATATGGCATTTAAACTCTTTGTCAGGCTTAGCGATAGCATCGAGAGTAACCTTCATATCTTCGTTCTGCAAATAGGTATAGAAAAGGATCGCATGATCTCTTTCTTCCTGAGCCTGAACCATATACCAGTTTGCAAAGCCGTCAAGACCCTGTTCTTTGAAATAATTGGAAAAATCCAAATAAAGATACGCAGAATAAAATTCCTTATTGATCTGCTGATTTAAAAGTTCATGAACCTTGTTATCCATTGTTTTTATCTCCTTTTATTGTATTTTTTCAAAATCCGCAGCACCGTGCTTGCAAAGAGGACAAACTATATCTTCGGGAAGAACTTCGCCTTCATAGATATATCCGCAAACATTGCAAACATAACCGACCTTACCGTCAGTTTCAGGCTTCGGCTTGACATTTTTCTGATAGTATGAATAAGTCATTGCATCCTTATCTGAAAGAACTCTCGCCTCTGTTACAGAACAGATAAACATTCCGTGAGTGTCAAGGTCGATATACTGATCAACTTTAAGAGACAGGAACGAATTTATATATCTGGGGAGGAAGATCAGACCGTTATCGGAACGGAGAGGTTCACAATCCGCAAATTTATCTGTATTTCGTCCGCTTGTGAATCCGAACTTTTCAAACACCGCAAATGTCGCATCTTCCGTGAGACAGTTGACGTTCATGATGCCTGTCTGTTTAATGATATGATGAGAATAGTTCTCTTTATTTATAGTAACGGCAACTCTGTTGGGAGTATTTGTTACCTGAGTTACAGTATTGACAATAAGTCCGTTATCCTTTTTGCCGTCATTTGACGTAACAACATAAAGTCCGTAACCGATATTGAAAAGAGCTGTCAGATCGTTCTTATTTGCCGTTTCGTCCTGCTGTGCAAGATATTCCATACAGATTTCATCCGCAAGAGCATTAAGCTGGTCATTGCTTTCGGAATTGAGTGCAGAGAGAATTTTCACTGTATTTTCAGCAAAAGTAAGATGCTTACACTTTTCAAGCATACCCTTCATAACTTTCGCAGCAAGAGGAGCCCATGAGCCATTTTCGATAAATGCAACAGTTCTGTTGCTGAAGTTTCTTTCTGTAAGATGTTCAATGAACTCACGCATAAACGGGAATATTTCCGCATTATATGTGGTTGTTGCAAGAACAAGTTTGCTGTACCTGAAAGCATCGGCAACGGCAAGAGCCATATCGCATCTTGCAAGATCATGCACCACTACTTTGGGACAACCGTTTGCTCTGAGTTTTTCAGCAAGCTGAATAACAGCTTTTTTCGTATTTCCGTAAACGGAAGTATACGCAATAACAATACCTTCAGTTTCAGGCTGATAACTGGACCAGATATTATAAAGATTCAGATAATATCCAAGATTTTCATTAAGGACAGGACCGTGAAGAGGACAAATTATGCTGATATCAAGACCTGACGCTTTTTTCAGAAGCGCCTGAACCTGCGCACCGTATTTACCTACGATTCCGATATAATAACGTCGTGCCTCATCAGCCCAGGGCTCGTCAGCGTCAAGAGCTCCGAATTTTCCGAAACCGTCAGCAGAAAAAAGAACCTTATCTGTGCTGTCATAAGTAACAATAACTTCAGGCCAATGAACCATGGGTGCTGTAACGAAAGTCAATTCATGCTTACCCAAAGAAAGAGTGCTGCCTTCACCTACAACGACCTGTTTCTCTTCAAAATCAGTACCGAAGAAATTTTTCATCATAGCAAATGCCTTGGCAGAAGAAACGATCTTCGCTTCGGGATACGCCTTGATAAAATTAACAATATTTGCTGAGTGGTCAGGTTCCATATGCTGAACAACAAGATAATCAGGTTTTTTACCGTCAAGAACATCTCTTATATTATCAAGCCATTCATGAGTAAAATTAACGTCTACAGTATCCATAACAGCAATTTTCTCATCGATTATTGCATAGGAATTATAAGACATTCCGTTCGGAACAACATACTGACCTTCAAAAAGATCGACTTTTCTGTCATTAACACCAATGTACTTTATATCATTTGTTATAAACATGAACTATATACCTCTTTTTTTATTATTTTAAAAACATTTTCCTGTCTTGCAATCTTCTGCTGTATCGCAGCGGAAGCAAAGCTCATTAGGACATTCTCCATTTTCCGTCAACTCAACAATATTTCGGACCGTTGTTTCCGCAATATTTGAAAGAGCCTCTTCAGTAAGAAATGCCTGATGTGAAGTTACAATTACATTCGGCATGGAAATAAGTCTTGCAAGAGTGTCGTCCTCCACGATATGCCCCGAATAGTCCTCAAAAAACCAATCAGACTCTTCTTCATAGACGTCAAGACATGCAGCACCGACTTTTCGGGATTTGATCCCTGCAAGAAGAGCCTCCGCATCCACAAGCGCACCTCTCGAAGTATTCAGGATAACAACGCCTTTTTTGCACTTTTCAATAGCGGTTTCATTTATAAGATGATGTGTTTCTTCCGTCAACGGGCAGTGCAGAGAAATAATATCACTGTTTGCAAACAACTCGTCAAGCTCCACATAACGAACCGTATCTCCGTTGTCAAGTCCCGGGACAGGGAACTTATCATACGCAATGATCTTCATACCGAAGCCACGGCATATATCCATAAATACCCGTCCGATCTTTCCTGTACCTACAATACCAACAGTTTTACCATGAAGATCAAACCCTGTAAACCCCGAAAGACTGAAGTTGAAATCTTTTGTTCTGATATAAGCCTTATGAATTCTGCGGATAGAGGTCAACAGCAGAGCCATAGCGTGCTCAGCAACAGCATATGGTGAATACGCAGGAACTCTCAGAACATGAATCTTTCCGAAAGCATGTTTCATATCAACATTGTTAAATCCCGCACATCTGAGAGCAACAAACTTAACACCCAGTTCGCAAAGCCGATCAATAACTTCAGCATTTACAGTATCGTTTACAAACACGCAAACACCGTCATAACCATGGGCAAGCTCAACTGTATCTTCATTAAGTTTCGTTTCGAAATATTTAAACTTAAAACCCGCCTCACCGCCGAATTTATCAAAGGAGGGCTTGTCGTAAGGTTTTGCATCAAAAAAAGCTATTTTCATAAAATACGCGCTCCTTTTCTTATTACGTATATATTATAACACAAATCAGAGGAATAATCTGTTGAATTTTCAACAAATCACCCTCTGACTAAAAAATTTCATAAACGTACCAACATTAAAGCTGTACTCTTTATTCATAAACTGAATCTACAGCCTCTCAGCCATATCCAATCATTGCTCAAGCATGATCCTGATAATTTCCTTATCGGTACCCTCCATGCCGTCACGTGCAAGTCTTCCGATATTGCGAATGGTATTTTCAACACCCTTCGTCACGATACCGTCACCGCCATAAAACTGTCTGCCTGTTACAGTCATATTATAACCAAGTATTCCGGCCTCAACAGCCATAGCGATCTTTGCGGCACATGAAGGCTTTGCACCGTCACATATCGTACCGGACAAAATAGCCACAGCATTAACTATCGTATGAGCGATCTCATAATATCTGCCGCCAAACAAAAAAGCAATACCTGCGCCACAGCCACATCCTGCGCTGATTGCCCCACAATAAGCTGACAGACAACCTATTCCCGACTTCTGATGTACTGTGACAAGATCAGAAACTATCAGCGCTCTGAGCAGAGTTTCATGATCAATATTTTTTTCTCGTGCATAGATGATAACGGGCACAGAAGCGGTAATGCCTTGATTTCCGCTGCCTGAAAGAATACAGACCGCAAGCTCGCATCCGCTCATACGGGCATCTGAACCTGCCGCAGCATACGCTCTTGCAATTCTTGAAGTATCGGGATCCTCGCCCTGAAGTAATAGTTGTCCGATAGATGCTCCGTAAGAATTTTTCAACCCTTCTTCCGCAATTGCCATATTCAGTTCTATCTGGCGTTCCAGATATGGGCGAAGTTCGTCAAGCTGAACTTCCTCCGCAAAAGATACGATATCTTGGACATTCAGAAGATTTTCACGGGTATCTTTGGATTTACCGGAACCATTTTCCAAATTCACAGGATCGCAGTATTTTTCAATCCGGGATTCATTATTAAGAGTTACCTCAACAACATTTGTATGAGTTTCAGTAATACGTACATTAGCGATATTATCTCCGAGCTTTCCTGTAAGATGAAGATCAAAGCTGCATCTTGTATTCAGCTCACAAACGCTGATCTTACATGATTTTTTGAAAGACTGTATCTCGGAAACATCACTTTCCCGTAAAACACTGAGGACTTCAAGTTTTTTACCGTAGGCATTGGCAATGACGCCTGCAGCAACAGCACTTTCGATACCGTGCATACCTCCTGTGGCGGGAACAACTACGCTCTTTACGTTCTTAATGATATTACCACTCAGACCGACAGATATCTCACAAGCTCTGCCGCCGAGAACATCGGTAAGTATCGAAGCCGCATATGCAATGGCGATCGGTTCGGTGCATCCCATGGCAGGTCGCAGCTCATCCTTCAGGATCGCAGTATAATTTGTTATTATTTCAGACGTCAGCATAACACATTTTACCTCCTCAGATTCTGATCTTCTGCTTGTACAAAAAAATCTCCGAACAAAAGTTCGGAGATTTTGGTGACCCGTACGAGAATCGAACTCGTGTTTCAGCCGTGAAAGGGCCGTGTCTTAACCGCTTGACCAACGGGCCGTATGTGGTAGCGGAAGCTGGATTTGAACCGGCGACCGTTCGGGTATGAACCGAGTGCTCTAG
>JAZTZU010000033.1:0-13962 GCA_045637625.1 Eubacteriales bacterium | reverse complement strand
AGATGTCGAAATCCACCGAGAATTTTCGGTGGATTTCCTTAATTTAAGGGGCTTTTTAGTCGCGATTTAGCCCTCTACCGTACCCACGTACGCCGACGAGTGCTAAATCCCGCCTTCTGCATCTAACTGAGCCACCCCCTTCTCTTCGCCTTTGAACTGATATAATATTATCGTAAATCAACGACAAACTTATTGCAATATATAATCTGTTTGACATATTGGGATTTGTTAATCACAATGGTAAAGAACCTCTTTGCCATGCCGTTGGGCATAGTCTATCTCTTTATGAACAGACTCGCCGATATATCCGTCAATATTGAGAATGTAAACACCATCGCTGATATCGATTTTTTTATAATGTGCTAGTTCAAGAGCCTGCAATTCCTGTGCGGTTGGTTTGTTGCCAACCACAGTATAAACACATTGTAAAATGTTATATCCCTTTTGTGTTTCAAGATAATAGGCAACTTTCTGCATTTCTTTTTCAAATCGCATACTGCCGCATAATGTATATGTTTTCATAAAACATCCCCCGTTAAATTGGAATTTGACGAACTGTTATTTTCACTTGCTTATGTTATGTATAATTCACTTCAAGCCACTGAGCAACACCATCGTCATCATTTGATAAAATAACATCAGTTGCATATTTTTTTAGTTCCTCATGTGCATTTGCAACAGCATAACTTTCATCAGCCATCTGAAACATATCTATGTCATTTTTACCATCACCAAATACAATCAACTTTTCACAATCCAGCATTGTACGTAATTGCTTAATTGCATTTGACTTTGATGCTTCTAAAGGCATAATTTCTAACCACTGTTCATTTGTGTAAATATCAGTCTGATATACACAGTGATATTTGTCTTTGTATTTGTCATACAACGGTTTAAGTTTTTCTGGAGCATCAATGCAAGTAATGTAAAAAATATTACCCTCTTTTAACTCGGATAATGCTTTTACCTCATTGGTGCGAATATCGCCTTTACGGCTTGCGAGAAACATATCCATCCCCTTTGTACATAGTGCTCGTACAAAGGAAAACTTCTCTTTGCCGTTTATGTATGCATAGACAATCGGATACACACTATTGCTAAATAAATCTTCCAGTACAGAATATACTGAATCATCAAAATAATTAGCAATCAATATTCTCTCTGTAATATTATCAATTACAAATGCTCCGTTGTACACAATTAAGGGAATTTTTGCATTGATTCCTTTTGTCACCTTTTTTGCTGTTATTAAGGAACGTGCCGTAGCATAGGAAAAAATCATTCCCTTATCCACCAGGGAATTAATTACTTGATTCGTGTATTCAGAGGTTGCTTCATTGCTTCTCAACAACGTTCCGTCTAAATCTGAAACATATAAATTACTCATACATTTACCTCCATCAAATTCAAGTTTACCTAACCGATTATATTATAGCATATATTTGTGAAATTTTCCACCACGGCAAAAAAGATATGAATGAGAAAATCACCAACAACATTCACATGTATCGGCATAGGCATAAAAAATCTCCCCAAACATGCGTCAGGGAGAGTTTTATTATTTACTTGTGTCGTCAGAAAAAACAGGTCTGTAAAGATCCTTTTTATTGATTCTGATCTTCTTGGGATGATTCTTTCTGTAAAGACGGTGTATGAACCAAATACAGAAAATTATCACCGCAAAAATAAGTACATTTATAACAGCCGAAATTATAAAAGATTCAAGAACCGTTTCCGTTTCAAAGGATTCATGCTGATATTTAGGGGTAAAATACATCGGGAAAAAGGACGGATTCGGAACCACTGTCGTCGTTTGCTGAACAAAAGGAACAGGAAAACCGTATTCTATAAAATAGAAATCCTCTGCAGTTTGCAGGAACACCGGCATGAAAGCAGAAGCTACAGTCGCACCTACCCCACAGGCAAATGAAAGAAAAACGCAAAGTATGATCTTAAAAATAAAAATTCCTTTTTTTTCTTTTTTCATTATCACGTTTCTCCTTTCGGTAAATTATTCAGCTTCACCTGATTTGAGCTTTTCAGCCTGATCGGAAGTGATGAGTGCATCGATAAGCTCATCAAGATCTCCGTCCATAACTGCAAGCAATTTATAAAGCGTCAAGCCTATTCTGTGGTCTGTAACACGACCCTGTGGGAAGTTATATGTTCTGATACGTTCACTTCTGTCGCCTGTACCTACCTGAGATTTTCTCTCGGAAGCGATCTGCGCAGTTCTTTCATTCTCCATACTTTCGTAGATCTTGGAACGAAGGATCTTCATAGCACGTTCCTTATTCTTGTGCTGGCTGCGTTCATCCTGACAGTCTACAATAGTATTTGTGGGAACATGAATGATTCTTATAGCAGATTCAGTCTTATTTACATGCTGACCTCCGGCACCTGAAGAACGGTGAGTTTCGATTATAAGATCTGCGGGATTGATATCAACTTCAACCTCATCAACTTCGGGAAGGACAGCAACGGTAACAGTTGAAGTATGTATTCTGCCTGAAGATTCGGTTTCGGGAACTCGCTGAACACGGTGAACACCGCTTTCAAATTTCAAACGGCTGTATGCACCGTCTCCCTCAATGGAAAAGCTGATTTCCTTAATACCGCCGAGCTCGGTTTCATTAAGAGAAAGAACTTCGCATTTGTAACCTTTTGTTTCAGCATACATAGAGTACATTCTGAACAAAGAGTGCGCAAAAAGAGCCGCTTCTTCGCCACCTGCACCGCCACGGATCTCCACAATAACGTTCTTGTCGTCATTGGGATCCTTGGGAAGAAGAAGAATTTTTATTTCCTCTTCAAATTTAGCAATAAGATCTTTTGTCTCAAGATATTCGGCCTCCACAATTTCCTTGAAATCGGGATCCAGCTGAGAATCAAGAAGCTCTTTTGCTTCTTCGTGAGAATCTACCGCCTTTTTGTATTCCAGATATTTCTCAACGATAGGTGTAAGCTGTTTATTTTCTTTCATCAATTTTTTATATTTTTCCTGATCGGAAATAACAGCCATATCTGTAAGCTGTTCATTTATTTCATTGTATCTTTCATAAATGCTCTGAAGTTTATCAAGCATATTCCGGTCTCCACTCTGATTTATTTTAGTCTGAAAAATATTATAGCATAAAAACGCTCTGTTGTAAAGCATTTTCACCGAAATACCACAAATTATGAAGCAATATTTCCCAAATCATATACCCAGCAACGCTGAAGCAAGATTAAAATATACAATAAGAGAAAGTGCGTCTACAATTGTCGTTATAAAAGGACTCGCCATAACGGCGGGATCCGCGCCGACTTTTTTAGCACCGATGGGAAGCAAACAGCCGACAGTTTTAGCAATAAGAACAGTTGCAAGCAATGTAATGCAAACGACAGCGGAAACCTGAATACTGAGCTGGTCGATCAATAAAAGCTTTGCAAAGTTCACCGCAGCCAAAGTCATACCGCAAAGAAAAGCAACTCTGAATTCTTTCCAAACGATACCCAAAACATCTCTGATCTCAATTTCACCAAGTGAAAGACCTCTGATTATAGTAACGGAAGTCTGACCGCCCGCATTACCGCCCGTATCCATGAGCATCGGAATAAAAGCTGTAAGAACAACCTGTGCAGCAAGAGATTCCTCGAAAAACGAAATTATTTTACCTGTAAAAGTTGCTGATATCATAAGCAGGAGCAACCACGGAATACGTTTTTTCCATGTTTCAAAAACCCCTGTTTTCATATACGGTTTATCTGTCGGTGTGATAGCCGCCATAACTTCGATATCTTCAGTATCCGCTTCCTTGATAACGACAAGAGCATCGTCGACGGTTACGATACCGACAAGGCGGTTCTCATTATCTGTAACAGGGACAGTCAAGAAACCGTATTTTTCAAACATTACGGCAACTTCTTCTTTATTGTCTGACGTATTGGCCGAAACAATGGAAGTTTCCATAATATCTTTGATAAGCGACTGCTTATCCGAAAGAAGCAATGTTCTCACAGAAACAATACCAAGAAGATGTCGAGTACTGTCCGTAACGTAACAAGTATTGATGGTTTCCATTTCGCTGCCGACTTTTCTTATACGGTCAAAAGCGTCCGAAACGGTCATTTCCTCTTTCAGGGAAACGAACTCAGTGGTCATAATACTGCCGACGCTGTCCTTTGAGTACTGCAGCAACTGATTAACCTCATCACGGACTTCTGATGTTGCATTTGCCAAGATTTTATGGACCACATTGGCAGGCATTTCCTCAATAATGTCGACCATATCGTCAATAAAAAGCTCTTCAAATATTTCTTTTGTTTCTTTATCCGAAAAAGCTTTTATCATATACTCGCAGACTTCGCTGTCCATTTCAACGAAGGTTTCAGCTGCAAGTTCCTTCGGAAGTATTCTGAAAACCAAAAGCTGTTTATCCAACGGCAGCTCATAGAGAAAGTCCGCAATATCGACAGCTTTCTCCTCGTTAAGAAGTTTCCTGAGTTCCGAATATTTTTTTTCTTCCAATAAAATAAGTGCCTGTTCTGTCATTTCTGATCAACCTTTCTTAAATAAAGTATTTCCAAAAAGGAAGTCTTTTTGACATCAAGCACCCCAAACGAACACAAATATGCAATTATCTGTCACAAACATAAAATGCGGTGAAAAATAATTGTCTTACACATATTTAAGTTACATAAAGGGGGCTTCATGCCGTTACTACTCCCTGAAGACATTAAATTTCACCTCACTAAAAATTTCTTACAGTTTATTATACACCTTTTTTCCCGATTTGTCAACCCCTTACGGAACGATGATCCTGATATTTTTTTGTAACTTTTCAGCAACTCTGAGAGTATTCTCCGTACCCCCACGTTTTCCGTCATAAACCGAAATCAAACGGTCAGAATGATTAACAAGGAACTCATTTCTTTTGCTCATACAATTTTTGCTGTATGAATCACTGACAAGGAAAACACCTTTACAGAATCGTAAAATTTCAGAATATCTTTCCTGCTCCCATTCGAGCCAACTTTTCTCCTGTCCCGGATAAGGAACAGCGGCATACAAGGAGACTCCGCCATTCTTTCTCAGGGAATATTCAATAACAGCCTCAGCCGCCCAAGTATCTATGCCACGGGCCATACCTGTAAGAAAAGTTGTGTATCCTTCACTTATAGCATATTCGATTTCCGCACGCAGTTTAAATCTCAGTATAATACATTTTTCATCGGATTCTTCATATATACCGAGTTTTTCAGGTCTATGCCCTGTAAAAGAACATACCTTTACACCTGCAAGTATTTTTGAAGCATCTTCCGTCTTCAAAAAAATGGGTTCATCCGATAATTTTGCCGCAAATTTATCCTTGCCGTAACAAACACTTGAATTAAAACCGTCCATAAAACTCTCCATTCTGCCGCTAAAGCGTCAGCACAAACAAATATTCATAATTTCAGAATAAAGTTCGTCCGCAGTCTCTGCACAAATCTCAGCACCGCAATCTCTCAGATATTCCGCAGATCGGTAGCCCCACGCAACAGAAACAGGAATCATTCCTGCATTTATTGCGGTTTGCATATCCTCGAAAGAATCTCCGACAAAAATGCTTTGGGAATATGAAACACCCAATTCATCTGCGGTAAGCCATGCTCCATCAGGAGCCGGTTTTACAGGAACCTTATCCGTCTGTCCCCTGACAGCCCCGAAAATTCCCGGAAAATGCTTTTCCACCAAATCCCTGACTATATTATCGGGCTTATTTGAATATACTCCAAGTTTAAATCCCGAGTCTGCAAGTTTTTTCAACAACACAGATATTCCCTCGTAAGGAACTGTTTTCACAGAATAATTCTTACTGTAATATGCTTTGTATTCCTCTAATATAACATCTGTTTCAGACTCAGAAGCCCCTGTTGCAGCACGCTCAACAAGTTTACGTGAACCGTTGCAAACAAAAGTAACATACTCTTCATAAGTCCTTTGGGGAAATCCGTGAATTGAAAGAATATGATTAAGACAATCCCCTATATCATATATTGTGTTGAGCAATGTTCCGTCGAGATCAAAAATTACAGCTTTATTTTTCATTTTTATTTTTTCCTTTCTTTAACAGCGGCACAAAAAACAAGTTCACGAAAAAGCCTCGTAACATGTTACCAAAAAGTATATAAATGGGTATTAAAAAGACTAAATTAAATGTTATAATAAACCTAACCGAAGAGAACGGTCGTATATTCCGAACAGCGTTCCCAATAAAAAATGGAGATATATATGAAAAACTACCTCAGAAGCGAAAGAAGAACAGGCTTCAAAACAAATAAAAAATACTCTTCCGAAATAGATATACAAACAGATTTTGTTATAATCAACGGACTTTCCGAGGATATGCCCGAAAGAGCCAAGTCATGGAAAGACAATGGCTACATAGTTCATCTTACAGAAAGCATTTCTTATGGAGATTTCCGTGAGTACCTTGACGGAAAATTTGACGGAGTCAACCACAGAGATGAAATACAGATGGATGAATACGGACAGATGATACTTCATAATATCAGTAACCCGTTCATTGTTCCAACACTGTCTTTCATAAAATATATAACAGAAAAGCTCAAAAAAGCCGTTGATGCAGGGATCTTCGACATTCATGCAGAAGGACTGGAATTCCCTGTAAGAGGCGGATACAGCGAAGCATTCAAACGCGAATGGGAAATGTACTACAGAAAACCGTGGGAAGATCCGTTAAGTTCTGTTGACGCACAATACAAAGCTTCAAAACTGAAGTCTTTCCTGCTGAAAAGAGCGGTAAATCAAATAGGAGACGAACTGAAATACTATGCAAAGGTCCGATACAAAAAGGATCTAAGATTCTATGTTTCAACACACAGCCTTATGAATTACGCAAATCTTAATACAATCTGCCCAGAAGCATCTGTAATGAACGAACAGTCAACAGACGGAGGAATCGCTCAGATATGGACAGGAACTTCAAAGGTTCCCAATATGTATAACGGAGCAATTCAGGAAAGAACTTTTCTGACATCGTTTCTTGAATATGGGTATATGCAGGAACTTGCACGCAATTCAGATAAGAAGATGTGGTTCATGCATGACCCGATCGAAGACACAGTATCCTATGGTTGGGACGACTACAGATACAATTATATCAGAACCCTTATCGCATCACTTTACCACAGCGACATCCACGATTATGAAGTTTGTCCCTGGGTCAACAGAGTCCTCAACGGAAGCTATCCGCGAAATACGGTATTTGAAGCGAAGCCAATCCCACCCAAATACAAAACAACTCTTTTAACTGTAATGAATCTTCTCCGTGATATGGATAAAACTGACGTTGAATGGGAAACTCCAAACAGTTCAGTAGGAATATTGATATCGGAAACAGCACTTTACCAGCGTCAATACCCAAGAGATGATGTTTACGGTCTGGCATTTGCAGATGCAATAGATCATTTTTCAGGTTTCTACGGACTCGCTCTTCCATTTTTGGAAAGAGGAATACCTGTAACACCGGTACCGATGGAAAATGCTTCACGGTTTGCAAACTACCTGAAAAAATACAAAGTTCTGCTCATGAGCTATGAATTCATGAAGCCCTCAACGCCTGAAATACATTATATCCTGCACGAATGGGTAAGAAAAGGCGGAATTCTGGTGTATGTAGGAGATGACGGAGATAGTTTCCACAAAGTAAAAGAATGGTGGAACACCGATGACTGCAGCTATAACTCCCCAACAGACCATCTGGTTGAAGTTTTCGGACTCAAATCAAAAATAAACACTTTAAAAAAGAAAGTAAACCAAACCACAAGAATTATTGTTGACTGCATCTACGCAACAGGAAAAGGTCAGTTTGTGTTCTTTAACGATAACCCTTCAAACTGCGCAAGAGAAGCAAATTATGCTCACTTTTTACGTAAACTTGTATACAGTGCAAGTGAAAAGACGGGAAATCCGGTAAGAGTATCAAAAAGCCTCATAATGAACAGAGGTCCCTATAAAATCGTTTCGGTCATGGACGAGGACAACAGGGAAAATGTTGCGCTGAACGGAAATTTCGTAAATCTTCTCGCTCACGATTACGAGGTTGAAACATTCATTGTTGCAGAACCCGGTTCAACATATCTGCTCTATGATCTGGACACATTAGATCCTGAAAAACCGGAAATCATCGCAGTTTCCGGCAGAAGCGAAGATGAAACTGTTACGGAAAACGGATTCCGATTCACAGTAAAATCCCCTGCAAACACAGAATGTTCCTGCAGAGTTCATTTCCCATTTGATGCAGAACTCAGAGTTGACGGTAAAGTCATTGAATACGAACGGGATGAGACAACGAAGACATTATTCTTCCAATTCAACGGTTCCACCGCAACAAAAGTCGAACTCACAAAAATAAACGCAAAGAAATAGCCTAAAAACATAGTTGTCGTATAATGAAAGAAAAAGAGGGAAACATTGTGACTGACTACAAAGTATTGAGTTCTCAGCTTTACGGACTGATAAACGGAGTTCCCCATATCATCGCAAACCTTGCAAACGCTTCGGCGTTACTGTTTGACACACTTGAAGACCTGAATTGGGCAGGATTTTACCTTATGGAAAACGGACAGCTCGTACTCGGACCGTTTCAGGGTAAGCCTGCCTGCATCGAAATCTCTGTAGGAAAAGGTGTCTGCGGAACGGCGGTTGAAAGGAACGAGACGGTCCTCGTTAAAAATGTACACGAATTTCCGGGTCATATCGCCTGCGACAGCGCTTCCAACTCGGAAATAGTAATTCCAATACATAAAAACAATGAAATTTTCGGTGTACTTGATATCGACAGTCCTTCCCTTTCCCGATTCACAGACGAAGACAAAACAGGTCTGGAAGAATTTGTAAAGATATTGGAAAAGGAATTATTTTAAAAGAAAACTTTATTATTTAAACTTAATACTTGAAATCAAGTCCTGAGATTTTAATTGTTCTATTCCTTTTGTTTTCGCCTAACTCTTTACGAACTGTAATTATGCTTAAACTATCATATCCCAATTTATGATACAGTTTCATAGCAGCCTCATTACGTGGGACAACATCAAAACAGATGGCTGTATAATTTGGATCAGCTTTTATTTTTTCCTCAGCTACTTTAATTGCTTGGGTCGCATAACCTTTACTTCTATGTTTAGGATCAATATAAATATCTTCTATCCAAGCTACATTTGAACCTCTATATGATAGCCGCAAAAAGCCTATTACTTCTTCGAACAGAGATATCATATATAGTTCGCTCGGTGGCAACAGCCATTCACATAAAGTTTCAGAAGCCATTTCGTAATTGACTTCATTTAATTCGTTATCATCATTCAACAACGACGAATGAAAACCGAAAAAGTCCGCTATACGTTTAACTGTTTGAGCCTTAAAGCAGTCTGAATATTTAACAAGTTCAACCATTAGTTACACCTACCACTTAATAAAATTTAAAATCATATTTCAATTTCCAATCCCACGGGGCAATGATCACTGCCCATTACTTCGCCGAGGATGAAAGAATCTTTCACTTTCGGAAAGATGCGGTCTGACACGACAAAATAGTCGATACGCCAACCGACATTTTTCTCACGGGCTTTCATCATGTAGCTCCACCAGGAGTATTCGATTTTATCGGGATAAAGTTTTCTGAAAGTATCCGTAAAGCCACTTGAAAGAAGTTCAGTAAATTTGCTTCTTTCCTCGTCGGAAAAACCTGCGCTTTTACGGTTAGCTTTCGGATTTTTCAAGTCAATCTCTTCATGTGCAACATTTAAATCACCGCAATAAATAACGGGCTTTTTCGCATCAAGTTTTTTCATATATTCACGCAAAGCGTCTTCCCAACTCATGCGGTAATCAAGGCGTGCAAGCTCTCTCTGGGCGTTGGGAGTATAGACATTGAGCAAATAAAAATCTTCATATTCAAGAGTTATTGCCCTGCCCTCAGTATCGTGTTCGGGAATTCCGATACCGTAACTGACGGAAAGGGGCTCTTTTTTTGCAAAAATTGCTGTTCCCGAATAGCCTTTCTTTTCGGCGCTGTACCAATATTCATGATAACCCGGGGCATCGAATTCCGCTTGTCCCGGCTGCATTTTAGTTTCCTGCAAACATACAAAATCCGCATCGACAGATTTAAAAAAGTCTTCAAAGCCTTTTCCGAGACAGGCACGGAAACCGTTAACATTCCATGATATAAATTTCATTTTCATACCTCCCATATTTTTTATTATTATAGCATACAAGTGTGACAATTCAACAAAAAAAACACTTGACTAACGAAATAAAATATAGTATAATATAAACGACAGAAAATTCAACCCCAAAGGAGAAATTCAACAATGTTAGAAACTGGAATGAAAGCCCCCGAATTTACATTATCGGACAAAGACGGAAAAGAGGTTTCACTTTCCGATTTTCTCGGCAAGAAAGTAGTACTTTATTTTTATCCCAGAGACAATACTCCCGGATGCACAAGACAAGCCTGCGCTTTTGCGGGACTTTACAGCCAATTCCAGGCAAAAGGAGTTGAAGTCATAGGAATAAGCAAGGACAGCGTTGCGTCTCACGTTAAATTTGCGGAAAAATACAACTTGCCGTTCATACTTCTTTCCGACCCCGAACGCAAAGCCATTGAACCTTACGGAGTGTGGCAGGAAAAGAAAATGGCAGGCAAAGTAGGTATGGGCGTTGTGAGAACCACTTTTATCATCGACGAAGAGGGTAAAATTGCTAAAATAATGCCGAAAGTAAAGCCCGATACAAACGCTGAAGAAATTTTAGCGGAACTTTAATGAGGTATCATTATGAAAAAATTCGTTATTGGAATTGCCGGAGGTAGCGCAAGCGGAAAATCCACATTTTCGGACAATTTGGAAGAAGCATTGAAACCGAACTCCGTAAAAGTTTTCCACATGGATTCCTATTTCAAAAAGCCTGAAGACCGTCCGAGAGCCGCAGCACCGATCAGCGGAAAGATATACATGGACGATAATCATCCCACAACGATGAATCTTCCGAAATTGGCGCAAGATATTGAAGATTATCTGAAAAACGGTGAGGCTGAGATCGTAATTATCGAAGGACTGCTGACCCTTTGGGACGAAAACATTCTCAAGCATCTTGATTTAAAGCTGTTTGTTGACTGCCGTGCTGACGAACGCATTGTGCGCAGGCTGAAAAGAAACATGACTTGGGGACTGACCTACGACCAAATTTCAGATGTATATCTTGACCTCGTCAGATACCGCCATGATGAATATGTTGAACCTACAAAATGGCGCGCGGATTTCATTTTAAACGGCTCGAATCCGTCGGAAACCACACTTGAAATGATAACAACTTATGTAAAGGAGAAAAACAAATTATGGAACAGCTTGTAATGCTTGCAAAAGCACCCTTTAAAAAAAGAACCAAAAACTTACCTGACGGCTACAAATTCGTTGTTTTTGACGGCAGCGAAAAAGATATTGCAGATTGGAAAGCTATTGAAGCGGAACCCCCTGCACCTCTGGACGGCGTTGACGCCTGCTACAACAATGCGATAGCCAATTATCACGACATTGACCTCGCAAACGATGTATTTTTCATCGAAGACGTAAAGGGAGAAAGAATTGCGACCTTTACGGTAATAACACAGCCCAACGGCATTGGTTATCTGCACATGGTCAAGGCGAAAAGCTCCCAAAGAGGTAAAGGAATAGGTCATTTTATGGCGCAGAAATCCATAGAGATCTGTGCGGAAAGAGGTCTTGAAAGTATAATCCTCACAACCGACGACTTCCGTCTGCCTGCAATAAAAACTTATCTCGACGCAGGCTATTACCCCGTTGTTTACGGCGAAAAAGACAACGAAGTCAATACCCGTTGGGACAAAGTTCTCGCAGAACTCAATTACCCCGAAGTAATACGCTACAATAAAGATTAAAATTCAAAGGACTTTCCTTTTTAAAATGAATGTGGGAAAAACTCAGACTTTTCAGATGAAAAGAAAAAGTTTTTCCCACAAATTTTATCAACTATCCTTTAATTTCTTCAATTTCAATATCGTAGAATCGGTTTATACCTTCACAGGCATCAATTCCGAGGTGGAATTCGGGGTAAAGCCCGGGAACATAAAGACTGACTTCCTGACCTGCAGCGGTGATTTTCAGCAGATCTTCGGAAATTTCAGTCGAAAGTTCATGTACTTCGCCCTCTGAAACAGGGAATTTCACTCTGACAAGATTTTTCCATGTAACCTGTTCATCTTTCATATACATACGCCAGACGTTCATTCCGTTTTTGTAAAGAACTATCTCAATATAATCCCCGTAACGAAGAACTCCGTTTTTATCTGTATAGATTTTATCTGCAATTACGATAAGCGGCGCACCGAGTTTTTCAAAAGCACAGTGCGTTGTAATTTTCACCCCTGCGCGAAACTTTTTCTTAGTCAGAACGGAAATATTATCGTAGTCATAGATCCCGTCACCGTAAGGTTTATTCTCCACGTGACCTTCTTTCTGAACGAACACCGGAGTGGCTTCAAATCTGTAGGAATAAGCATAGTCAATTTCATCCGTTGTCCAACAGTCTTTAGCAAAATTTATTTTCATAATAAAAACCCCTTTCTTTTTTACAGTATACCATACTCTTTTCCGTATGTCAATATTTATCTGAAAAAAAATCTTAAAAACCTTGACAATCTCGGCTAATTGTGCTATAATCTAAGTAACATAAAAACTTCTTGAAAACAGAATGGAGATATATTATGAACGCAGATATCAGAGTAGTAAACGAATTTCTCGAATCAATTCTTCAGCATCCGAAGACACCCGATGAACTGAGATGCAACGACACTTTTTACAAATGGGACGAAAGTCTTCCCTATTCTTCAGATTTTTATGCTGCAGAAGTGGAAAAAGACCCCAACAAAGATTTTGTGATCCTTAACTTTGCAGATATTCAGTGCCACGACGGCGAAGCATTCAGCCAGGTTGGCGAATTCTACGAAGAAACGATCGACAAACTCATTAAAAAAGTTCAGCCCGACCTCATCACATTGACAGGAGACAATGCTTTTGACCCCATGGCTTATCTGAAGCTCATCAAATTCCTGGATTCCTACAATATTCCCTGGGCTCCCGTTATGGGTAACGCGGACCACACAGGTCTTGTAAGCGAATTCTGGGCAGACTATCAGCTGGCAGAATCCAAGAACTGTCTTTTCGATTACGGTCCCGAGGGCATGGGTGACGGCAACTACATCGTAAACATCACAGAAAACGGTAAGATCATCCACACAATTTTCTGCATGGACTCCCGCCACGAAGACGAAAAGATCGACTTCAAATATGACCACTTCCACGAAGACCAGATGGCTTGGTACAAATGGGCTGTCGAAGGTATCAAAGCTGAAGCAGGCAAAGCTGTTCCCAGCACAGTTGTAATGCATGTTCCCGTTACAGAATACCAGAACGCATGGGACTCTGTTTACAACAAAGAAACAGGAGAACTTGCACCGGAATATAAAGGCAGAGAATTCTGCAAAGTTCACGAAGGAATGGGTACACCCTACGAAAACAACGGATTCTTCGATCTCGCAAAAGAGCTTGGCAGCACAAAATACATGATCTGCGGTCACGACCACAAGAACTGCTTCGACATCAATTATGAAGGAATCACTCTTATTTACGGCATGAAAACAGGCTACGGCTGCTACTGGGAAAGAGAAACAAACGGCGGCACGACCCTGACTATCGGTTCCGACGGTCTTGCAAAAATCGATCACCATTACATCGACCCGACACAGTCAAAAGTAAAGAAATTCATGCTTGAATATTACGGCGTAAACCTCTACGACGAAGGCAATGTTGTACATACAGGAAACTAAATAAATTGTATTTTTGCGGGGGAACATTTTTGTAAAATTGTTCCCCCGCACCCCTTCAAAAAACTTT
>JAZTZU010000032.1:0-39741 GCA_045637625.1 Eubacteriales bacterium | reverse complement strand
CGCGACAGCTCCCTTTGCACAAGGGAGCCTCTGTCAGTAACCGCTTATTTAACGGTTATCCCGTTAGATAAAACTGTCCTTAAGAATACGACGCCTACAATCTTGATATTTTTATAAACTTATAAGGGGAGTCATTGACACTCCCCTTTATTTTTGTTATAATTCAAATATTAACACTAAATAAGAATAAAGGAAGAGTCCTAATGAAAAAAATCATTTCGGCAATTATTGCAACTGTCTTAACCGTAACAATAACATCATGCGCAGCAGAAGCTCCACAGCTTTTAAACTTTATCGATAACAATGAAGAATATTACCCCGACTTCAGCGGAAAAACTATTCTTTTCGGGCTAAGATCTTTTGGCGAAGGAGATCTCATAATCCCCGAGGCAGAAACAAATACTGTTGAAGCCGACGAACAAAGAGCAAGGATCAACAACATCCAGAAATTACTGAACTGTACAATTGAACAAAAAATTCAGGAAGATGCTGCTGTCATTGTCAGTGCGATAGCTTCTCAATCAACAGACATTGACATCTACTATGGAGCTTCATACGACCAGTCTCAATGGTGTAAAGCCGGAATGCTTCACGACTTCAGAGAAAACGACGTAATTGATATTACCGATGAATCACGATGGGGTACTGCCAAACGCCAGCAGGCAATGACTTACAAAGGAATGGTTTTCGGAATTTTGCCGCGAAACGAGATCGGTATTTCCGATGCAACAGGTATCGTACTTACAAATGACTATAAGATCAAAAGCTTCGCACAGCCAACCCCCAAAGAACTTTTCGAAAACGGCAACTGGACTTTTGATTATTTTAAAGATTACGTGGTTTCTGTTTCTGACATGAATGCCTCAACTCCAATATACGGAATGACTATCGCAAGGTCTCAGGAGTATATTCTCCCGTTAACAGCTGCATTGGCTAACGGAAGTTCGATGTTGAATATTACAGACGAAGGAAACTATGATTTCACATTAGGAAACGATCCCAAAGCCATTTACGCATTGGATTGGATCAGCGAAGTTTATCAGACAGGCGTTATTGCTGACGACAACTACAACGATACATTCAGCGGCTATTTCTCAAACGGATTAACTTCATTATATGTAGGAACTACCGGTGTAGGAACTGCAAACCTTGACGGATTCCCACTCAGAGAACTGAACGAAGGATTTTCATTTATAAGCTTCCCTTACGGGCCGGATGCAGAATACGGAAAAACGAACTCAACATTTTTTGTTGCAACCATGAGCTATGCAATCCCTGTTTCATCCGACGCTCACGACATGGGATTGTTCCTGAACGAATTCTGTAAAAGTTCCATGTCTGAAGAAGAAATCTTATCAAAAAAACAAAATTACATAGAACAGTACTTCCACCATCCGGAAGATTATGACTATATCTATGAACTCGGAAACGGTTCTTCATATATGTTCCTCCTTTCAGAACTTTATGAGGTTCATGGCGAAATCCAGGACTCTCTGACAGCTGTTATGAAAGGCAACCGCAGCGCAACCGAAAGCCTTGACAAGATCACTCCAAGAGTTGAAGCCATACTTGACAATCTCAAATAAAATCAGTAGCAGTATAACTTATTTTTTTTCGGGAAAAACCGTTTTTATAAAATTGGTTTTTCCCGAATCCTTTTTGATAAAACGTTTGTATAAAACGGAAGTTTTGGGAGAAAATATACCCAATGAGATCTCAAAAAATATACGTAACAGGATAAATTCAAAATGAAAAAACTTCTATGTATTGCACTCGTATTTGCTTCTTTTTTCACATTATCAGCCGAAGCTATGGCTATTACAGGAGTTCGCTCCGAAATAAAAGACTGTGACACAATTCCAATTAAGCTTTCAAGAAAGAAAATCCCCGACAAAAATTCTGCTTTCCAACTGAAAGAGATTTCCTTCTCAGAAATAAAACCAAAAAAACAAAAACCCAACCACTGTACTACAGCAAATTTAACAATCGTAGACAGTGATCAGGTTAAAGTCAAATATGATTTTTGGATAGTTAAGGTTCTGAAAGACCTTTTCAAACTCAATTAACAACCTTCAATGGGCTTGAAAAACTCAACTTCTTCGCCATCTGGGCCGTAACAAAATGCAAGACGAGCCTTAAATCCGGGATTACCCTGAATATCCATATCCTTGGGTTCGATTTTAATCGCATAGCCGGCAGCTCTTACTTTTTCAATAAAAGCATCGGGATCGTCAACAGCAAAAGCGATATGGATATACGGACTTGTATATTCTTCAGCCTTGGAACCGCCTGCGAAAAGCTCAATAGCCGAACCGTCCTCTGCAACGAGCATCATAGCTCTCTTATCGCCTTCGCCCCATGAATTTCTGCATTTCAGACCGAGAAGTTCTGTGTAGAATTTATAGGATCTTTCAAAATCCGAAGCTTTGACAGCTACATGATGGAAACCTTTGATAGTCATTTTTAACCATTCCTTTTTATTTTATTTTTACAAGATAATTATATCAGATTTTCTCTCATTTTGCAATACTTAAAAGCAAAAAAACAGAATATTCACAAACTGTTTGTAATAAAGCGCCGAAAAATGTTATTGACAAAACGGCTTTTTTATGTTATCATATAAGGTAGCGAATACAGAAAGGAATATTTATAATGAATTTCAGTTTAAAAACAGACAGCAGAGAGTTAAACATCGCGTATATAGTTGTTGTCAGCCTTATATTTTTACTGACACTTATAACTTTCTCATCAATGTTTGTCTTCAACTCAGAATTAGGTCCTACAGAAAAACCCGACGACAAAAACCCCAAGGAAGAAGTGAAGTACAGCGCTGAGACAGCCGCAAAAATATTTGAATATAAGGAAGCTATCGAGCTTTATGACAAAATGCTTTCAAGCCCCTATCTGAAGCTTGTTAACAAACAGAATCCTCTTGAGGAAGGCTATGTGGCGGAAGACCTTGTGCAGACAGTAACAAATCCCGCTGTAAAGCTTGAAGTTACCGCAGCCGAAGCTCTGAACCAATTCATAGCAGCCGCAGCAAGTGAAGGTATAGTTTGCACGATAGTTTCGGGATACAGAACCTACGAAGATCAGGACAGCTATTATACGGAAACTTTCCAGAGCAACATGAACGCAGGATATTCAAAAGAAACCGCTGAAAACATGACAAATCTTGTTGTTGCAAAAGCAGGTGAAAGCGAAGCCGAAACAGGCTTGACAGTTGAAATTGCAGTAAGACGCGGGATGACGGTTGACGAGATGGAAACATCTGAGCTGTTCAAATATGCAAAAGAAAACATGTACAAGTACGGCTTTATCCTCAGATATCCGCAAGGCAAGGAATCTATCACCGAGTACAATTACTCCCCGTTCATATTCAGATACGTAGGCTCTACAGGAGAGACAAATCATGCCCAGTACATCTACGAAAAGAACCTGACGCTTGAAGAATATACATACTATCTCTCAAACAAAAAGGCTGAAGCAAAACAGAGCCTTGACGTGATCGAAAACCAAAACTCTTCCAATTAAATATTGCGTAAAAACCGCTGATTTATGTCAGCGGTTTTTATTATTTACTACCCTACAGGTACAGGTACGGGAAGCGGAGGCGCGGGAAACGGAGGCGCGGGAGACCAAGGATCGACGGGATTTTCGGGCTCTTCAACCAATCCTTTCTCTGTCGGAATGATATTTTCAAGACCGACTTCAGCGGCAATACTGTTCGTCACGTCTGCCTGCTCGGTGCTGTACCAATAGTAAGAACCGTCGGAAGCTTTTTTAAAGGTATGCTTGTAAACCGTTGCATAGTTTGCAACACTTTTAACATCTGAAATTGTCGTAACGTATTCTTTTCCCAGAGACCCCTGATATACGTCGTATCCTGATGAAGAATATTCCACGTAAGCATATCTGTCATAGATAATGAATTCATTTCCGTTATTCTTATAGTATGCGAAATATACATAGTTAAGGTTAGGTCTGTCACCTCCGCCGTCGTATGCGGAAATGTAATAGCATTTATCTGTTGCTGAATAGATCACGGAAAGTCCGTCTACCCAAGAGCTGTCTGCGTGTTCAACCGTTGCATCTTCACCGAATATCATTTTGATGCGTTCGTTCATCAAAGATTCGGGGTAAATGAGAACGATCCTTGCCATATAATCGTCCTGCCACAATTTACCGCTCATTCTTCTGTCAAGTCCGCCAAGTCCAAACGTCTTGAAAACAGTATAACGTTTCAGATAATCGGAAATATCTTCCGCAGTTGTAACACCGTCTCTGTATACCAGCTCGGAATTGCGGTAGTCATATTTAATTATATAGTTATAAAGCTTTTCGGCAAGGACTGCATCAGGAAGCTCAGCTTGAGAATCTTCTTTCAAAACGATTGCTGAAATATCCGTCACAGGCTCAGTGCTTACCCAATGATAATCCCCGTTACTGTCCTTTTTGAACGTATGCTTATATTCGGGAAGAACCGCATCAACGTTATCAAGCTCAACGATCTTGCCCGTGTCTTTATCTACCTGACGGTATTTGCCGTAGCCAAGAGACTCTGCTATAAGACATTCACCTGCGGAACAAGCGTAAATATTATCGCGACGGAATCCGTCTTCTTCGAGACTGTAAAATCTGTCATAGATATAGACGTAATCGCCCGACATTTCGGAACGCAAGTATTCCGTAAAGTTGCTCTTACGAGATAACTGTTGAGGCTCAAGCTCGTAATTATCAAATCTGTAATAGCCCCCCTCGGCAACGTACTCGGCAGTATGATAATAAAGCGGATAGAACGTTGCATGATTGATCGTAACGCCGTCACCGTAAATAAGCTTTGCTCGTTCTTCCATGAGACTTGCGGGATAGATAGTTAACTCACGTTCATATCCCAGAGTGGTCATTTCCGTTCTGACTTCAAGTCCCTCGATACCGAAAACAGCAAATACTGTCATCTGGATTATGTAGTCGTCAAGAGTATCTACGGTTACTTTTTCTTTCTGATACACAAGCTCAAGATATTCGGAACGGAAAGGCTTCAAAACGTATGAATACAACTCGTTTATCAGCTCACCTTCCCCAACGTCAATGAACGGAGTATAAACAGAACCGTCAGAAACAACGTATTCAACAGAAGGCTTCACCACAACGTTTTCGGGAACAGATTCTATTGAAGGATCAACTTCGGAACCTTTTTCTTCGTCATCGGGAATATCAGGTTCGGAAACATCTTCAACGGGATCTTCTTCAGGGTCTTCATTGGAAGATATAGGGTCTTCTTCAGGACCGTCATCGGTAGATATGGGGTCAACGTTACAAGAAACAGTCACTCCGACAATTGCGATGAACAGTATAACTCCAACGAAAGAAACCAGGCCTTTACGTTTTTTATTGGTATCAAGGATCGCGGAAAGTCTTTCCTTCAAAGTTTTCGCCTTTCCCGTAAATGAAGTTGTCAAATAACCCGCGTTTCTTCTGTTCAAAACTGCTTTTTCAACCTCATCCACAATAACGTTGCAATATTCCGAACGAAACTGTCCGTCGAAGGAAGCGACGACGCTGCTGTCACAAACGAATTCAACCACCTTTTCAGCCTCTTTGCGCAAAAGATATATTATGGGGTTAAACCAATGAACACAGTTAGCGATCAAAGCAAGTAATTTAAAATACAGGTCTCCGTGTTTATAATGTGTATATTCATGTCTGAATATATATTCAAGATAATTAGTGTCATTGCTGTTTTCGGGCAGCAGGATCATCGGTTTAAACAAGCCTGCCAAAGTGGGCGTTGATATTTCGGTACATATTCTTATAGGTATATTTCGCTTAATACCAAGCTCTTTTTTAACTCTTTCGGAAACGGCAAGAACAGAATTTTCAACACTTTCCACAGAGGTTCTTTTCAGACAACCTATCATCAGAATATAGCTGATCGCCTGCCACATACCGTAAACCGCAAAACCGACAATGTAACCGAAGCCTAAAACCTCAAACAGAGAAATGGATGGAGTCTGTTTGTCAACAGTATCTTCAACTACACTCGAAGACGGACTGTTTTCGGGAATAACAGGTACTGTCGGAAGTGGGTTTGACATATGTCCTACATCATCACCGACAATATATGACGGTTCACCGGTTTGAACGTCACCCGAAATCGGAACGTTCGGAGTAATATTTTCAGGAATATTCTGCTCCGTTTTTACGATTATCTCGGGAACATCAATTACAAAGCCTTTCGGCAAAGTAATATCAAAGGGAAGAACCAATCTGATAAACAATATGAGGAATAAAAAATACAACCATTTAGCAGTTCGTTTCTTCAAAATCAACTGTCTCAAAACCATTATAGGCAAAGTAACGGCAGAGACTATAGCACTTGTTTTTAAAACAGCAAGCAGAACGGATTCAATCATGACTTATCCTCCTTTTCTCTGATAAACTCACGGAGAGCTTCAATATCGTCTTCCGTGATATCCTTGACTTGTGCAAGACTGACAAGGAATTTTCTGATGGAATTATGATTCACTCTTTCAAGAAAAGACTTGTTTTCAACTGAAAGGTATTCATCTTCACTTACCGTAGGTGTATAAAGCTTGGAATTCCCTTTTTTCTCGTAACTGACAAATCCTCTGTCAGAAAGTCTGCTCAAGAGCTTCGCTGTCGTCGCAAGTAAAGAACCGCTGTCCTTGTTCAGATCCTCACAAATTTCCGTCGCAGTCATAGGAGTACCTCTCGACCACAACACTTGCATTATTTCCAATTCTCCGTCAGGTATTTTTTTGATATCCATAGCACCATCTCCTAATATAGACATTTGTCAACATGTTTGCAAACATAAAAAGCCAACTACTCAAGCTTTCTACTATCAGTATAGCACAAAAATAGACAATTGTCAACCCCTTTCTAAAAAATATTTTATAAAAATTATTCGGCTCAAAATTTCTCTTTTGAGCCGAATTTGTCTTATATATTATTTAGCAGCTTCAGCAGCTTCTCTTATCATCTTGATCTGCGCGTTTACTCTTTCTTCATCAGCATTGGGATCAATGTTGAAATATACTGTCTTCGCAAGAATATCCAATGTCTTGGGACACATATCAAGAGAATAGTTCACATTCAATTTTTTATTTGCTTCAAGCTCGAAAATATTGAACTTTGAGTTGAAAGAACCCTTCTTTTCAAGGATCGGAGCCCACCATGTATAAACATGCTTACCGGTATCTATGGGCAGAACACCTCCGACCTTTGAGGAGAAAATACGTGCTTTTTCTTCGGATTCAAAAGCAAAGGGAATCGCAGTACCGCAATCACCCTCGATATCATTTGAAGGACGGAACTCACAAACATCTGAAACAGCATCCATGATAGTCTTTTTCACTCTTCTGAGATCATAAAGAATTCCGTCAAGTCTGTCAAGCTGAACATTCATTATCGCACCTGTAATTTCGCTGACACGGAATTCCGTTCCGCAGAAAACATCCGCATCTGCCTCTTTGAGCTGGTTACCGAAGAACGCAATAGCACTTGAATCGTGGTAAATAAGCGCTCTCTCGAAAACATCTTTATCATTTGTAACAAGAGCACCGCCCTCGCCCGCTGTGATAATCTTAAAGAAGTTAAAGCTGTACGCACCTGTTTTACCGATAGTACCGAGGCGTTTGCCTTTATATGAACCACCGTCTGCCTGGCAGGCATCTTCAAGAACGAGAACATTGTTTTTATTGGCAATTTCCATTATTTTATCCATTTCACAGGGTAAACCCATGATATGAACAGGAATAACCGCCTTTGTATTGGGAGTAATTTTTCTCTCAAAATCTTCGGGATCAAGGGTAAGACTTTCATTTACTTCCGCAATTACAGGAACCGCACCGACACCTACAACCGCCATCGCAGTCGCAATATAAGTATACGCAGGAACGATAACTTCGTCACCGGGGCCAATACCCATACCAATAAGAGCCGATTCAAGAGCTCCGTAACCGGAAGTCATAAGAATCGCATGATTTACACCGAATTTCTCCTGAAATCTTTCTTGAAATCTTTCAACTTCATGAACTTCTCCACCGTGGATCTTAAAAAGATCACCGCTGTTTATAACGCGGGCAACCGCATCTATTTCTTCCTGACCAATTCTGAACATTTTCTTTTTCCTTCCTTATTTCAGTTTTTCCATTATTCTGAGGTTTTCATTTATAATATTTATATCCGAATCATCCGCCAAGCTTGTCACGCCGTTATAAAGGAACATGGCGACTTCATAACCACCCCTGCAAAGCTCGGTCTGAGACGGAAGATATGCATTAACTCCGTTTGTACAGCCGATTCCCAAAGTATACTGATATTTCGAATACTCGCGGAGTCTCAACGAAATTTCAGAGAAAAATTCAAATGGGAACGGAACAAAAACAATATCTCCGATCGCAAAAACTGTCTGGTCGAATTCTTTATGAGATGGGAATTCTTTTCCGCTGTTGTAATAATCAATTATCTGCTCCA
The DNA here is from genome assembly GCA_045637625.1 of Eubacteriales bacterium. Classification (GTDB taxonomy): domain Bacteria; phylum Bacillota; class Clostridia; order Oscillospirales; family UBA644; genus HGM12619. The sequence continues at coordinate 31,239 of JAZTZU010000032.1, read as the reverse complement.
TCGTCACATACTGCATTCTCTCTAAATTATGTGCAGGCTTTTCAGGATATTTTGCCAATACCGCCTTGGCATCGTCCAAAGCAAAAGGTTTTTTGTACGGCAAAGAAACTTTATCTTTCGCAATTTTCAGCTCCATCGGACGGTATTCCTTTATCGCCCTGTAAGCTCTCATTGCATCAATTGCCGCAACGCCACCCAACTCACGGACATACCGAAGGTCTCCCGTAGTTAAGCCGTTGGAGATTCTCGGTCCGACATCGCCTTCTGCACCATTAAAAAATGCTGTTATTGTATTAGTTTCACGATCTACGCAGTCAAGCATAACCCCTGCCCAGTCACGGGAAATTTCATGGTTTCGTCCTGCTGCGGTACAATGAGCTCCATAGTGGATAATATTTACGATTCCTTTTCCGTCCTCGTCTTTGATCGCAATAAAAGTCATATTCGGATCATACAAACCCCAGGGATTCTGTCCGAAATCAACAAAATTTTCACGGTTCAACTGACGGCGGTTAACACCAACCTGACTCTGAACCACAGACACGCCTACCTTTGCAGACTTAACGTTTTCCACAGCTTCAACAGCTGCTTTTATAATATTGGGAATAAAAATATTATCTGCATAATCTCTGTCAACAACACCCCAGCCCTCCATCGTTGCAGTAACAGGGCCTGAATGTGTATGAGTCGCAGAAAGCATAATATCGGAAAAATCAAAGCCGATAGCCTCAGCAACCTTCTCGCGGACTTCCAAAGCAAAATCCGTGCTGATCTCGCATACTGTAGCCGAAACTGCAAGAATCTTCTTTTCCCCGTCAATAAAGGCTATTGCCGTCGCCGTAAGATCATCGTTTACCGATTCGCTGAACGTATCGTAAGTATACCCAAACAGCTGACAACCAACCTTAGGTGTAATCACAGCCTGGGCCGCACCAACTTTTAACATAAAAAACTCCTTTCTGCCGCTGAAAAATTCAGCAGAACAGCATATTAAAATATCTTTAATAATATTGTACAACAAAAAGAGAAAAAAGTCAATGTCAAATTGTCCGATTTAAGTGTCAAAAATTCTCTTTTTTCAAATTTTTCAGCACAAAACAGAATTACACAAAAAAAGAATTGACATATTGTAAATTTCGTGTTATACTGAATTAAGAATAAAAACTCATCGGAGAAAAACATGAAACAAGGCTGCTTATATCAACCACCCCTGACTGGGGACGAAAATTTTTTGTTAGGCATCTCAAAATCAGCATTTATGAGCCACAAACACATGGAAATCGAAATGCTTTACTGTCTGGAAGGGTCTGCAAACATAGGCATAAACGACAAAATTTATCAGGTAGAACAGGGAGAACTTCTCTTTGTACGTCCAATGGAAGCTCACAGCATTGTCGGAGACCCAAAAAATCTGCTTTTCGTCATTGAATTCGGAGAGAACTTTTTAGGCAAAGAATTCTCTTTTTTCACAGAAAACAATTTCACGGAAAGAATCTACCGCCCCGAGGGACAAGTCAAAGAACTGCTCATGAGCCTTTACGGAAAAAGGATCTCAAAAACAAGTTCAGATTTCACCCATACATGGAAAATAAAATCAGCGCTTTTTGAATTTGCAGCAGCCCTGCCCAACTTGCTGAAAGGACAGGTTCCGATACCGCTGAAAACCGAAGAAAAAAGTATTGCTGAAAAAAAACTGGACAAACTTTTTCTGTATATTCACCAAAACCTGCAAAATGAAATAAACCTGAATACAGCTTCTGAGGTCTCCGGGTACGAAAAAAAATACGTCTGCAGAATCTTCAAAGAACATACAGGTCTGACGCTCCATAAATACATCAACGCATACAGGATCGACCGTGCCTGCTCTTTGATCGACGAAGGCAAAAACTTTTCGGAAGTCCGCGAACAAGTGGGACTTCCAGACGAAAGAACCTTTATAAGAGTCTTTACCTCATACAAAAGTATGACTCCGACACAGTATAAAAACAGACACGAAAACAAGCTGAAACTGTATGCAGCAACATAATAGAACCCAAACTCGCTTTTCTTGGGGGTTGGGTTTAGGGTGACGGGAGTTATCCGAACTGTGTTTTATACAGACGGATTTCCGTTCATCCTGCGTTAAAATACTCGGAAATCCGTCAGGATTACCTGCGTTTTTGCCTTGGCTGACCAAAAATCCGTCTGTATAAAATCTTCGACCTAAAAGCGAAAGATTTTTATTGGATTTTTGTTGTCGAGGGTGAAGGTGGGCTGGCGCCCACCAAGACCGAAACGGCGAAAAGACTTAAAAATACTCGCTTTTAGGCACGTTCGTATAGCTCCTGTCACCCTAAGGGAAGGGACCTTCTTTTCACGCGAAAAGAAGGTCCCTTCCCTTTATAAAATACAAATTAATTTTCCAACAACCTGATTTTATTCAGACAAAGGCTCTGTAGAAAACCAATGATAATATGTTCCGTCTTCGGAAAGTTTAAACGTATGCTTATAAATCGGTAATATTTCATCCATTTCGCCATTGAACAATTTCGCATAAACCTCTGAATAATCATCGTATTCTACATTGCAAACTACAGGAGTGTCATTACCATAATAGTTTGAACCATAAACCACATACCAATGAGACCCTGTACCTTGGTTCATATAAAGGTATTGAGCAAATTTATCGTACATATACAAATATTCGCCATCTATTTCGTATGTATAAGCACTACGATAATACAAACCGTTCCTAAATTCATTGCCATCACCCTGCCATATGGAAAGAACATAAGAATCCGTTGCTTCTTCATAAATAAAATCTATACCTTTCGCAGGAAAATGAAGTTTATTCGGTAATCGTATAATCATACCATACATTTTTTCATAAAGTGAATGAACATCATCATACGGAATACGTGGAGCGTCCTGTAAATATTCAAGCCTGTAATCCGTTTCTGTCTGAAGATCATATTTATCAAGCCCGAACTCTTTTACAATCGCGTCAATAAACGGTTCTGAAATATCAGGATTTTCCGGAATTACTTCTATTTTTCTCGTATGGTAATATTCAGGGAACGGAATATATGAATACAAAACATCAAGCTCCTCTTGATTCAGATCCAACAAAGGTCTCTCATCAGAACCATTATCAGAAACTTCTCTGATATCACCGATTTCATTATCTGAAATATCGTTACTTGGATCTCCAATATCAGGAACAGAACATGAAGCAAATGTAATAATCAACAAAATTATCACCAAGACAGTCACAAAATACTTGTTATTTGTTTTTTTCATTTAGGGTCATCTGCTTTTCATTCCCAACTTTAAATTTGAATTAATCTTTAATGATAAACTCTCTTTAATTTAAAAGACTTGTTCCGCCTTTCAAGCCATCTTAATTAAATTGATTTATCATCATATAAATTATAACACACAAATCAATGAAAAGTCAATATAAGAACCTAATTTTTTCATAAAAGTTTGATTTTATAAAAAATAATACAGCTATTTATAAAACAAATCACAGATAAAATATACAGACAATAAAAAACTCTTCTTTTGTGGAAAAAGAAGAGTTTCTTTTAATTTAATAATCCTCTGTCGGGTTATAAGCCGAGTTCTGTTACGGGTTGCCCCGCTCGCGGTCATCTATCTCGAACATATGTTACCATATGCCTCTATCTGCCTCTAAGACTGATGGGCGCATTGCGTTTTTCACGCTGTCTTTTCTGCGGCATTTCTCCGAATAGGGTTTACACGGACAGGCTGTGTTACCACCGCCCCGGTAGGCTCTTACCCCACCTTTTCACCATTACCGAAATAAATTTCGGCTGTTCTTTTCTGTTGCACTGTCCCGGAAGTTGCCTTCGGCGGACGTTATCCGTTATTCTTGCCCATGGGAGCTCGGACTTTCCTCAGAAGCGACCTTTCGGTACTGCTCCCGCGATCGCGCGCCCGGCAAAGGATTATTTTTGTAAGTCATTTATTTTGAGCAAACCTTTTTAAATACCATCTTATTTAGTTCAATAACAATCCCTCAGTCGCTCTGCGCCAGCTCCCTTTACACAAGGGAGCCTTGTTGCAAATCCGAAATTCAGTAGGGTAACCCTAAAAAAATCCTTATATTTACAACATTATCACATCAAGAGCTGTCTTTCTTTTGCCTCCCTTGTGTAAAGGGAGGTGGCATGACGTCATGACGGAGGGATTGTCCCTCTTATGTTTATTCAAAATACACTTCGACCACAGTCTGTAAGAATTTTCAATGCTTTAACATTGACTGAACACGACTGAAATCAATCATCAAATCTGGAATGAGGATTGAATGTTTTCTTCTGAGGTTCAACGAGTTTACCCGTTTTAATGAGATGTTCACGTCGCTTGCCTCTGATAAAACCGAGGATATTGGGCAAAGTAACAAGCACACCCAATATAAGGAATGCAGTTCCTATAAGTATCATAGGCCATGCTCCGTCAACGGTCAGACCTGCATACAAAAGCAGAGCGAAGAGACCTCCTGAAACAGAAAAAACAATAACTGTACTTTGTTTTAAAGGTTCTCCGGGTTTGATATATTTCTGTTCTTTATCTTTAGCCATTTTCCTCACCTCAGATCTCGGGGATCACGATATCGACTTCTTTACCAAGTTCAGCAGAACGTCTGATACCGTCAATAATAGCCTGATTGTAAATAATCTGACTTGTAGGAATGGGCGCCTCTCCACCGTTAACGATAGCATCAACAAAGGATTTTATCTTGAGGAAGAACTTATCTTCATCTTTTGGTGCTACTGAAGGAATTGCAGTCTGAACACATTTGCCTCCGACATCGTGGAAAAGTGTCATAGGACCTACGTCGCCATCCCATGCACCGCCCCAGAGTCCGTCTTTTCCCGGAGATTCAACCTTAAGACCTGCATCTGTACCGAGGAACATTGTATCGCCCATATAGTCCATATGCATAGCCCAGGACATTCTGAAGTCAATGGTAATTCCGCCTTCAAGACGGATGAATGCACCTGCGAAGTCATCTACATCGAAACGTGCTGCATCTTTTTCACCCATATATTTGGGGTCTTTGCCGAAATAATCGAATGTAACTGCTGAAACTGTAAGGGGCTTCGGATAACCGATAGTATTAAGAGCCATATCAAGACCGTAACAGCCGATATCGGCAAGAACACCGACACCCGCAGTCTTCTTTTCAATGAAAGTTCTTCCGGGGATTCCGCGTCTTCTGCCGCCGCCGGTCTGAACATAATAAACCTTACCCAATTCACCGCCGCTGACGATATTTTTGATAAGTTTCATATTTTCACCGAAACGGGGCTGGAAACCGATAGTAAGAATCTTACCGGATCTGAGCTCTGCTCTTCTCATCTCAACCGCTTCTTCAAGAGTAACGCTCATGGGTTTTTCACAAAGAACATGAACACCCTTATCAAGAGCATCAATTACACAAGGAGCGTGCTGTGTGTTATAAGTACAAACGCTTACGCCGTCAAGTTCCAATTCAAGGAGATCCTTGTGGTTGTCAAAAGCTTTTGCTTCTGTAAGACCGTAACTGTCAAGAAAAGCTCTTGCTTTTCCGGGAACAATATCAGCGCCTGCAACGATCTCCACATTGGGAAGCTTCTGATAAGCTTTCATGTGAGCATTTGCTATACCGCCTGTACCTATGATACCTATGCGAAGTTTCTTTTCCATAATAGTACCAACCTTTTTCACAGATTCAAAAATATTTTAGTGTTTGAAATGTCTTTCACCTGTAAAGATCATTGCAATGCCGTATTCATTACATTTATCAATGGATTCCTGGTCTCTGATGGAACCGCCGGGCTGAATGATAGCTGTGATACCTGCAGCATGAGCAGCTTCAACGCAGTCAGAGAAGGGGAAGAATGCATCGGAACCGAGAACTGAACCTTTAACTTTTTCGCCGCCGTATTTAATAGCAAGTTCAAGAGCTGTGATTCTGTTTGTCTGGCCGGGGCCTACGCCGATAGTAGCTTTATCGGAAGTGAGAACGATAGCATTTGATTTTGTATGTTTAACAACTTTCCAAGCAAAATCAAGAGCTTTTCTTTCTTCTGCTGTGGGCTGTCTGTTTGTAACGCATTTGGGTTCGCCTTCGTAGAGTGAGCAGTCGAGTTCCTGAACGAGAAGTCCGCCTGCAACCTTTTTCATGTCAAGCATATCGGGAGTATTGGATTTTCTGATTGCGGGAAGCTTGAGAAGTCTGAGGTTCTGCTTCTGTTTGAGGATTTCAAGAGCTTCATCTGTAAAATCGGGAGCAACGATGATCTCAAGGAAGATCTTAACCATTTCAGCCGCTGTAGCAGCGTCAACAGTCTCGTTTACCGCAACGATACCACCGAATATGGACACTTTATCAGCTTCATATGCGTTCATGTAAGCCTCATAAATGGATTCTCCGATGCCTACACCGCAGGGGTTAGCGTGTTTAACAGCGATAGCTGCTGTGTCATTCTTGAATTCCTTAAGAAGGTCAAGAGCACCGTTTGTATCATTGATATTGTTGTAAGAAAGTTCCTTACCCCAAAGCTGTTCTGCAGCAGCGAGAGTACCTTCGTAATGACCGATCTGACGGTAGAAAGCCGCTTTCTGGTGGGGATTTTCGCCGTAACGCATTTCCTGAACTTTTTCAAATGTAAGTGTAAGATTGTCTGCAAGGGGAGATTTTCCGAGCTGTTTTCTGAGATAATCTGAAATAAGAGCATCGTAAGCAGCTGTATGTTCAAAAACTTTAAGTGCAAGCTCACGCTTTGTTTCAAGAGAAATACCTCCGTTTTTGATCTGTTCAACAACGGATGCATAGTCTGCGGGATCTACAATAACAGCTACGTCAGGATGGTTCTTAGCAGCAGCACGGATCATTGTGGGACCGCCGATATCAATATTTTCGATTGCAACATCAAATGTTGTGCCTTCTTTAAGAATAGTCTGCTTGAAAGGATAGAGGTTGATAGCAACGATATCGATGGGTTCAACACCAAGCTCTTTGATCTGTTCCATATGTTCGGGATTGCTTCTCATTGCAAGAATACCCGCATGGATCATGGGATGAAGTGTCTTAACACGACCGTCAAGACATTCGGGGAAACCTGTAACATCACTTACGTTAACAACTTCGATGCCTGCGTCGCGAAGTGTTTTGGATGTACCACCTGTGGAAAGGATCTCGTAACCGAGGGATGAAAGTTCTTTAGCGAAGTCTACTACTCCGCTTTTGTCAGATACGCTGATTAAAGCTCTCTTCATTATTTTGACCTCCGAATTATATAATGTATTTTTAATTTTCAAATGAAAACAATTGTTATACAGAAATCATAGCATGATTTTATTTCAAAACGGGGATATTTCTGCGAACTTTTAGCAAAATATCACTTTTAGGACTTGACAACCTTATTATAATATGTTACAATAACTAACCGCATAATGAATTATCATGGGTTCATATCCTTATAAGATATCTTCCCTCATTTTATGAATAAATCTGCGCCGTTTTGGGGTGTAATTCTGACCTTAAAAATGTCTGCAGCTTATTATATCACAAAATAAGATAAAAATCAAGTGCTTTTTCAAAAATTTGAAACGGAGATGATAATTGCATGGCTCAAAATGTTGATCCCAAGCTCGTCGGCGGTCATTTCGAACAGCTCGGTGGCGATGAATCAAGAACCAGAGTTAACTTTGCAAAGACAAAACAGGTTCACGACCTGCCCAATCTTATCGACATCCAGCTTGACAGCTACAAGTGGTTTGTCGAAGAAGGTATGTATTCGGTTCTTAAAGATTCTTCATGCATCGAAGACCATACCGGTACTATCGTCCTTGACTATTTGGACTTCACAATTGACAAGACTCCCAAATATTCAATCAAAGAATGTAAAGAACGTGATACCACCTACGCAGCTCCAATGAAGGTGACTTGCAGACTCACAAACAGAAACACTAATGAGATTCAGGAACAGAGCATTTTCTTCGGCGATTTCCCTCTCATGACAGACACAGGTACATTCGTTATCAACGGTGCTGAACGTGTCGTTGTTTCTCAGCTCGTTCGTTCCCCCGGCATCTACTTCACTTACGAGATGGACAAAGCCGGCAACAAGCTTTTCAGCGGTACAGTAATGCCCAACAGAGGTCCTTGGATCGAATATGAAAGCACAGCTGATGACGTTCTGTACGTTCGCGTGGATAAAGGTAAGAAATTCCCCGTAACCACACTTATCAGAGCTTTCGGTATCGAAACTGACGAACAGATCAAAGAAACTTTCGGCGAAGACGCTCGTGTCATCGCAACTCTTGAAAAAGACAGTTCCACAAACCGCTCTACAGCACTTGTTGATCTGTATAAAAAACTTCGTCCCGGCGAACCTGCCACAAGCGAAGGTGCTATTTCCCACATTGACAATCTTTTCTTCAACGAAAAGACTTACGACCTTACACGTGTAGGCCGTTACAAATACAATAAAAAACTCGCCCTTGCAGGAAGACTTGCAGGCAGATTTATCACACGTCCCATTTCCGATCCCCTTACAGGTGAAGTTCTCGCCGAAGCAGGCGAATTCATCGACAAGGAAAAGGCTGAACTCATTCAGAACAGCGGCGTTTACGAAGCATACCTCAACATTGACGAACAGGAGATCAGAATCTTCTCCAACGGCATGGTAAATATGGCAAACTTCGTAGGCTTCGATCCTGAAGAAGTTGGCGTAAAAGAATGGGTAAAATTCTCAGTACTCAAAGAGATCATTGAAGAATGCGATACAGAAGATGAGATCAAAGCGGCTTGCCGTGAAAAGATCTCCGAACTTGTACCTATGACAGTTACAAACGACGATATCTTCTCATCCATTAACTACATCATCGGTCTCGGTCATAACATCGGTGTTACAGACGACATCGACCACCTTGGCAACAGAAGAATCAGAAGCGTTGGCGAACTTCTCCAGAACCAGTTCAGAATCGGTTTCTCCAGAATGGAAAGATCCATTAAAGAACGTATGAACATGCAGAGCCTTGAAGTTATCACACCTCAGACTCTCCTCAACACACGTCCTGTAATCGCTGCTATCAGAGAATTCTTCGGTTCTTCTCCCCTTTCCCAGTTCATGGACCAGATCAACCCCCTCTCAGGTATCACTCATAAGAGAAGACTTTCAGCCCTCGGTCCCGGCGGTCTTACAAGAGACAGAGCAAGCTTCGACGTTCGAGACGTTCACTATACCCACTACGGAAGAATGTGTCCTATCGAAACACCTGAAGGTCCTAACATCGGTCTTATCAACAACCTTTCAACTTATGCAAGAATCAACAACTACGGCTTCATGGAATCTCCATATCACCCCGTAGATAAAGAAACAGGCATCGTAAGCGACGAAGTTGTTTACATGACAGCTGACGTTGAAGATAACTTCATTGTAGCTCAGGCAAACGCTCCCCTTGACAGCGAAGGCAGATTCGTTCAGGATAAAGTAGGTGCCCGTTACAGAGACCAGATCCTTGAAATCGAAAAATCAAAGATAGACTTCATGGACGTTTCTCCCAGAATGCTCGTTTCAGTTGCAGCATCAATGATTCCCTTCCTTGAAAACGACGACGCTATCCGTGCCCTCATGGGTTCAAACATGCAGCGTCAGGCAGTTCCTCTGATTAAAACTCAGGCGCCTTTCGTCGGTACAGGTATGGAATACAGAGTTGCAGTAGACTCCGGTATCTGCGTTATCTCTAAAGTTGACGGTGTCGTTGACAGCGTTTCCGCAGATGTCGTTACAATCAAAACAGACGACGGCAAGATCGAAACTTATGAAATGATCAAGTTCCTCCGTTCCAACGCAGGTACATGTATCAACCAGAGACCTATCGTAAACAAAGGCGATAGAATCAGAAAAGGACAGGTCATCGCAGACGGTCCTTCCACAGATAACGGTGAAATCTCCCTTGGTAAGAACGCCCTCATCGGCTTCATGACATGGGAAGGTTACAACTACGAAGACGCCGTTCTCCTTAACGAAAAACTCGTAAAAGAAGATACTTATACTTCTATCCATATTGAAGAATACGAAACAGACGCAAAAGAAACAAAGCTTGGTCCCGAAGAGATCACAAATGATATTCCCGGTGTAAGCAAAGACCTTCTTGCTGACCTCGATGAACGCGGTGTTATCCGTGTAGGTGCAGAAGTTCATTCCGGTGATATTCTCGTCGGTCGAGTTTCACCCAAAGGTGATGCTGAACAGACAGCAGAAGAAAGACTTCTCCGCGCTATCTTCGGTGAAAAATCCAGAGAAGTAAGAGATACCTCTCTTAAAGTTCCTCACGGTGAAAGCGGTATCGTTGTTGACGTTAAAGTATTCACAAGAGAAAACTCAAACGAACTCTCACCCTCCACAAACATGATCGTTCGCGTATACATCGCACAGAGAAGAAAAATCTCTGTAGGTGACAAAATGGCCGGACGTCACGGTAACAAAGGTGTCGTTTCGAGAATTCTCCCCCAGGAAGATATGCCATTCCTCCCCGACGGCACACCTCTCGATATCGTATTGAACCCCCTCGGCGTTCCTTCACGTATGAACATCGGTCAGGTGCTTGAAGTCCACCTCGGACTTGCTGCAAAAGCTCTCGGCTGGAAGATCATGACTCCCGTATTCGATGGCGCAAAAGAAGAAAACATCTCCAAGTGCCTCGAACTTGCAGGCTACGACAAATCAGGTAAAATGACACTTTACGATGGACGTACAGGTCTCCCCTTCGACGGCCCCGTAACTGTCGGTTACATGTACTACCTCAAACTTGCGCATCTTGTTGACGACAAGATCCACGCTCGTTCTACAGGTCCCTACTCTCTCGTTACACAGCAGCCCCTCGGTGGTAAAGCGCAGTTCGGCGGTCAGCGTTTCGGTGAAATGGAAGTTTGGGCTCTCGAAGCTTACGGCTCCGCTTATACACTTCAGGAAATGCTTACGGTTAAATCAGACGACGTTGTCGGCCGTGTTAAGACCTTCGAATCCATTGTTAAAGGCAAAAACGTACCCAAACCCGGTATTCCGGAAAGCTTTAAGGTTCTCGTAAAAGAACTCCAGGCTCTCGGTCTCGACGTTAAAGTTCTTGCAAAAGACAACGAAGAAATCGACATCTCCACATCTCTTGATGACGATGCTGACGAAATGGGTATCGAAAACGACCGTATGCGTGACAACGACGATCGCAGAAACGATGACGACCTCGAATACAAATACAGTGACGAGCTCTATTCGATCATCGGCGACGACGAAGAAGACGAGAATATGGACGGATACTACTACGAAGACGAAGACACTTTCGGTGACAGCTTCGACGATGACGACGAAGATTTCAGTTCCGACAGTGACGATGATTCTGAATTCTAAGGAGGATGAATATAAATGTACGATATTAAACCCGTTGAAGTTGAAGAAGAAACTCAAGAAGCCGAAAAAACTTCCGGAATGGAATTCAATGTATTTGAATCTATCAGAATCGGACTTGCATCCCCTGATAAAATTCGTTCATGGTCCCACGGCGAAGTAAAAAAGCCGGAAACCATCAACTACAGAACTCTTAAACCCGAACGTGACGGTCTTTTCTGCGAAAGAATCTTTGGTCCCATGAAGGACTGGGAATGTCACTGCGGTAAATACAAGAGATTCAGATACAAAGGCAAGGTCTGCGAACGTTGCGGCGTTGAGATCACAAAAGCAAAAGTAAGAAGAGAAAGAATGGGTCACATCGAGCTCGCAGCTCCTGTTTCCCATATCTGGTACTTCAAAGGAATCCCCTCCCGTCTGGGCCAGATGCTTGACATCCAGCCCCGTCAGCTCGAAAGCGTACTCTATTTCGGTGCGTACATCGTTCTTGACGATGGCGGTATTCAGGGTGTAAAGAAAAAGCAGATCCTTACAGAAAAAGAATATTACGACCTCAGAGAAAAATATGAAGACGATTTCCGCGCAGGCATGGGTGCTGAAGCAATTCAGGAACTCCTTGCAGAAATCGATCTCGAAGCACTCTCCGCTGAACTCAAAGCAGAGCTCAAAGACGCTCAGGGTCAGAAGAGAATCAAACTCATGAAGAGATTCGAAGTTGTTGAATCCTTCAGACTTTCCGGCAACAGACCCGAATGGATGATCCTCAACGTAATCCCCGTTATCCCCCCGGATATCCGTCCTATGGTTCAGCTCGACGGCGGCAGATTTGCAACATCAGACCTTAACGATCTTTACAGAAGAGTTATCAACAGAAACAACCGTCTCAGAAAGCTTCTCGAACTCAATGCTCCCGATATCATCGTAAGAAACGAAAAGAGAATGCTTCAGGAATCAGTTGACGCTCTCATCGATAACGGAAGAAGAGGCAAACCCGTAAACGGTCCCAACAACAGAGCTCTCAAATCCCTTTCAGACGTTCTTAAAGGTAAGCAGGGACGTTTCCGTCAGAACCTTCTCGGTAAACGTGTTGACTACTCCGGACGTTCAGTTATCGTTGTAGGCCCCGAACTTAAGATCTATCAGTGCGGTCTCCCCAAAGAAATGGCTCTTGAACTTTTCAAGCCTTTCGTTATGAAGAGACTTACAGAACTTGGCGCTGTACAGAACATCAAGAGCGCTAAGAAAATGGTTGAAAGAGCTGAAAACCCCGTATGGGACGCTCTCGAAGAAGTAATCAAGGACTACCCTGTACTTCTCAACCGTGCTCCTACACTTCACAGACTCGGTATCCAGGCTTTTGAACCTGTCCTCGTAGAAGGCCGTGCCCTCAAACTTCACCCCCTCGTATGTACAGCGTTCAACGCCGACTTCGACGGTGACCAGATGGCGGTACACGTACCCCTTTCATCTGAAGCTCAGGCAGAAGCAAGATTCCTTATGCTTTCCGCAAACAACCTTCTCAGACCTATGGACGGCAAACCTGTTGCTGTTCCCTCTCAGGACATGGTTCTCGGTTCTTACTATCTTACAATTCTCAACGATAAAGAACCCGGCTCCGGTAAATATTTCGCAAGCACTGAAGAAGCTATGAGAGCTTACGATGCAGGTGTTATCGGAATCCATGCTCCCATCAAGGTTCGCGTAAGCAAGATGATTGACGGTGAAGAAGTCGAAGGTATCATTGATGCTACAGTCGGCAGAATCATCTTCAACAACCCCATTCCTCAGGACCTCGGTTTTGTTGACCGTTCCGATCCCGCAAAGAAACTCGATCTTGAAGTAACAAACGTTGCAACAAAGAAAGAACTCGGTAAGATCATCAACAAATGTATCAAAGTCCACAACATCACAAAAACAGCTGAAGTTCTTGATAAGATCAAGGCTCAGGGTTATAAATACTCCACACTCGGCGCTATCACAATCTCCGTTGCGGATATGGAAATTCCTCCCGAAAAAGCAGAGATCGTTACCAAGTCCGAGGGTGAAGTCGAAAAGATCACAAAGCACTTCAGAAGAGGTCTTATCTCCGAAGAAGAAAGATACAGCCAGGTTGTCAGCGTTTGGAACCAGTGTACCGCAGAAGTTACAAAGAAACTTCAGGAACACCTTGATCCATTCAACCCCATCAACATGATGTCAATCTCCGGTGCCCGTGGTTCTATCGACCAGATCCGTCAGCTTTGCGGTATGCGTGGTCTTATGGCTAACACATCCGGCCGTACCGTTGACGTTCCTATCAGAGCTAACTTCCGTGAAGGTCTTAACGTTCTTGAATACTTCGTATCCTCAAGAGGTGCACGTAAAGGTCAGGCGGATACAGCCCTCAGAACTGCCGACTCAGGTTACCTTACAAGAAGACTTGTTGACGTTTCCCAGGATGTTATCATCAGAGAAGACGACTGCGGCTCAACAGAAGGTATCGTAGTTTACGATATCAGAGACGGCGACGATGTTCTTGAAGATTTCGCATCACGTATGATCGGCAGATTCCCCGTTGACGATATAGTTGACCCCGCAACAGGCGAGATCATCGTTCCCAACACAAGATATGTAAAAGAAGCAGATGTTCCCAAGATCCTCGCAGCAGGATATACACAGATGAAGATGCGTTCAGTGCTCACATGTAACTGCCGTTACGGTGTCTGCGCTAAATGTTACGGTCTTAACCTTGCAACAAGTGACACAGTAAATGTCGGTGAAGCAGTTGGTATCATCGCTGCTCAGTCTATCGGTGAACCCGGTACACAGCTTACGATGAGAACCTTCCATACCGGTGGTGTCGCAAGTGGATCAGATATCACTCAGGGTCTTCCCAGAGTTCAGGAACTCTTCGAAGCAAGAAGACCCAAGGCTCTTGCTATCCTTGCAGAGATCGACGGCGAACTCAGATTCCAGGAAATCAAACACGCTCGCTATGCAATAATCTTCAATAAAGAAACTCTTGAAGAACGCAGCTACCTTATCCCCTACGGCGCAAGAGTCAAAGTCAAAGACGGTGACTACATCCATCAGGGCGATGAACTCACAGAAGGTGCTTGCGACCCGCAGGATATCCTGAGAGTAAAAGGCGAAGCAGCTGTTCACGCTTATATCATTCAGGAAATTCAGAAAGTTTACCACCTCCAGGCCGTTGATATCAACGATAAACATATCGAAATCATTATCAGACAGATGATGAGAAAAGTAAGAATCAACGAACCCGGCGATACAAACTTCCTCACAGGTGCAATAGTTGACAAAGTTGAAGTTAACGAAGTCAACAACAATCTCGAAGAAGGAAAAGAACCCGCACAGTACACATCTCTCCTTCTCGGTATCACAAAAGCAGCTCTTGCTACGGAAAGCTTCCTTTCTGCAGCTTCATTCCAGGAAACAACAAAGATCCTTACAGAAGCAGCTATCAAAGGTAAGACAGATATGCTTATCGGTCTTAAAGAAAACGTTATCATCGGTAAGCTCATTCCCGCAGGTACAGGCCTTGAAAGATACAGAAACGTTGAAGTTCTTAACGACAGCGAACCCGGAATTGAGACTCAGATCGAGACTCAGATTGAAACAACTCTGTAACTAAATAATATTGTCAAATTCTTAAGTGGTTCGTTCAATTTATTGTTCGCAATTATTTAAGAATTTGACTCATTTTAAGGTTGCATTTTTCACAAAGTCATGGTATACTTTTATAAGTATGCACATAAGCGAAAAAACGTTTTCAACGCGGGATTCAAACCGCAAAACGCAAAAAAGGAAGATAGATATGTCCGACATCGCTCCGGACGGGCGAGCGATAGGCTTGAAACAGAGCCTGAAGGCCATCAAAAGCGGTTCTGCCGAAAAGGTATACCTTGCAAGTGATGCAGCCGAAAATATCGTTGATTCCGTCATGGATGTATGCAGAGAGATGAACATCTCTCAAATAATCAGAGAACACACAATGGCACAGCTTGGCGAATACGCTGAAATAGACGTAGGAGCCGCCGTGTTGGTTGTTCTAAAATAAATCGAGTTTAAAATTCAAAGAGGAGGTGTATTATGCCAACATTTAACCAGTTAGTCAGAAAAGGAAGACAGACACTTACAGTTAAGTCAACTGCTCCCGCTCTTCAGAAGGGTCTTAACACACTTAAGAAAGAACCCACAAACCAGAGTTCTCCCCAGAAGAGAGGTGTCTGCACATCCGTAAAGACCGCAACACCCAAAAAGCCGAACTCTGCTCTCCGTAAAATTGCCAGAGTACGTCTTACAAACATGGCCGAGGTTACTTCTTATATCCCCGGTATTGGTCATAATCTTCAGGAGCACAGCGTTGTCCTTATCAGAGGCGGTCGTGTACGTGATCTTCCTGGTGTTCGTTACCACATCATTCGTGGAACACTTGATGCTCAGGGCGTAAACGGTAGAATGCAGAGCCGTTCCAAGTACGGTGCAAAACGTCCCAAGGCAGGAAAAACAGCTGCTAAAAAGTAATTTGTTAGCAAAAACGACCAAAACTCGAATTAAATTCTTAAATCCACAGCGTAACGAAATGGATAACAGGCTGTTTTATGCCTTAAACATAGATACAGCGCTGACGGAAGAAATTAATGCTTTCGAGTACCGAAGAAATCATTTATATAATGAAGGAGGGAAGCTAAGTGCCTAGAAGAGGAAATGTACCCAAGAGAGAGGTTTTGCCCGATCCTCTGTACAACAGCAAGCTCGTATCCAAACTCATCAACAGTGTAATGTATGATGGTAAGAAGGGCGTAGCTCAGAAAATCGTATACGATGCTTTTGAAATCGTTGCTGAAAAAACCGGCAAAAATGCGCTTGAAGCTTACGAAGAGGCTATGGAAAATATCATGCCTTTGCTCGAAGTTAAAGCAAGACGTGTAGGTGGTTCCAACTATCAGGTTCCTATCGAAGTTAGACCCGAAAGAAGACAGACACTCGGTCTCAGATGGCTCACATCCTACGCTCGTAACAGAAACGAAAAAACAATGAAAGAACGCCTTGCAAACGAAATTTTGGATGCACTCAATAACCAGGGCGGTGCCGTTAAGAAGAAAGAAGATACGCATAAAATGGCTGAAGCTAACAAAGCGTTCGCACACTTCAGATGGTAAACCACTGTTCATTGAACCAGTAATCAAAATTTTGAAAGGAGTTCCAATATGCCTAGAAAAAATCCGCTTAACCTGTATAGAAACATCGGTATCATGGCTCATATCGACGCAGGTAAAACAACAACCACAGAGCGTATCCTTTTTTACACCGGCGTAAACTACAAACTCGGTGAAACACACGAAGGTACCGCTACAATGGACTGGATGGCTCAGGAACAGGAACGTGGTATCACTATCACATCCGCTGCTACAACAGCTTCCTGGAAAGGTCATACGATCAACATCATCGACACACCCGGACACGTTGACTTCACTGTTGAAGTTGAACGTTCCCTCCGTGTTCTTGACGGTTCCGTAACAGTTCTCTGTGCTAAAGGCGGCGTTGAACCCCAGTCCGAAACAGTTTGGCGTCAGGCTGACAAATACGGTGTTCCCCGTATGGCTTACGTAAATAAAATGGACATCATGGGTGCTGACTTCTATCGTGTTGTAAACATGATGAAAGAAAGACTTAAGTGTAACGCTGTTCCTATCCAGCTTCCTATCGGTAAAGAAGACACATTCAGAGGAATTATTGACCTCGTTGAAATGAATGCTAACATTTATTACGACGACAAAGGTCAGGACATGAGAGTCGAAGAAATTCCCGCAGACATGATGGATCTTGCCGAAGAATATAGAAATAACCTTATCGAACACGTATCTGAATTCGATGATTCGATTATGGAAAAATATCTCGAAGGTGAAGAAATTCCCGTTGAAGATATCAAGAGATGTATCCGTGAATCCACAATTGCCAACAAAATGGTTCCTGTAGTTTGCGGTACTTCTTACAGAAACAAGGGCGTTCAGAAGCTTCTCGACGCAGTTATCGACTACATGCCTTCTCCCCTTGACATTCCCGCTATTAAGGGTACAGACGCTGAAACAAACGAAGAAACAGAAAGAAAAGCAGACGACAACGAGCCTTTCTCCGCTCTTGCATTCAAGATCATGACAGACCCGTTCGTTGGTAAGCTTTGCTTCTTCAGAGTTTACTCCGGTAAAATTTCTACAGGCGCTAACATTCTTAACGCTACAAAAGGTAACCGTGAACGTTTCGGCCGTCTTCTTAAAATGCATGCTAACCACAGAGAAGATATCGAAGAAGCTTACGCAGGCGATATCTGTGCTGCAGTTGGTCTTAAGAATACAACAACAGGTGATACACTCTGCGACGAAAAGGCTCCTGTAATCCTTGAATCCATGGTATTCCCCGAACCCGTTATCAGAGTTGCTATCGAACCCAAAACTAAAGCAGGTCAGGAAAAGATGGGTATTGCCCTCGCTAAACTTGCTGAAGAAGACCCCACATTCAGAACATACACAGACGAAGAAACAGGCCAGACAATCATTGCCGGCATGGGTGAACTTCACCTCGACATCATCGTTGACCGTATGCTCAGAGAATTCAAAGTTGAAGCTAATATCGGTAAACCCCAGGTTGCATACAAAGAAGCTGTTCGCAGAACTGTGGACAAGGATATGAAATATGCACGTCAGTCCGGTGGTAAAGGTCAGTATGGTCACGTTAAGATCATCCTCGAACCCAACGAACCCGGCAAGGGCTACGAATTCATCAACAAAGTTGTTGGTGGCGCTATTCCCAAGGAATACATTCCCGCAGTTGATGCAGGTATCCAGGGCGCTATGAACAGCGGTGTTCTCGCAGGATTCCCCGTAGTTGACTGTAAAGTAACTCTTTACGATGGTTCTTACCACGAAGTCGACTCCTCAGAAATGGCGTTCAAGATCGCAGGTTCTATGGCTTTCAAAGAAGCTATGAAACAGGCTGATCCCGTCATCATGGAACCCATCATGAAAGTTGTAGTTATCGTTCCCGAAGAATACATGGGCGACGTTATCGGCGACATCAACTCCAGAAGAGGCCAGATCCAGTCTATGGAAGCTATCACAGGCGGCCAGCAGATCAACTCTTTTGTACCCCTTTCTTCCATGTTCGGTTACGCAACAGACCTTCGTTCCAAAACACAGGGTCGTGGCGTTTACTCCATGGAACCCAGCCACTATACCGAAGTGCCCAAGAGCATCCAGGAAGGTATCATTGGCAACAAGAATAAATAATAAAACTAATTTTATCCAAATATAAGGAGGAACATTACAATGGCAAAGGCTAAATTTGAAAGAACAAAACCCCACGTTAACATTGGTACTATCGGTCACGTTGACCATGGTAAAACATCTCTTACAGCTGCTATCACAAAGGTTCTCGCTCTTAAGGGTCAGGCTCAGTACAACGCTTACGATCAGATCGACAAAGCTCCCGAAGAAAGAGAAAGAGGTATTACAATCAATACTTCTCACGTTGAATACGAAACAGACGCTCGTCACTACGCTCACGTTGACTGCCCCGGACACGCTGACTACATCAAGAACATGATCACTGGTGCTGCTCAGATGGACGGCGCTATCCTCGTAGTTGCTGCTTCTGACGGTGTTATGGCTCAGACATCCGAACACATCCTTCTTGCTCGTCAGGTAGGCGTTCCCGCTATCGTTGTATTCATGAACAAATGTGACCAGGTTGACGACGAAGAACTTCTCGAAATCGTTGAAATGGATATCAGAGACCTTCTCTCCAAATACGAATTCCCCGGCGATGATACACCTATCATCAAAGGTTCTGCTCTTATGGCTCTCGAATGTGCTGCAACAACACCTGATGCTCCTGAATATGCTCCTATTCTCGAACTTATGGCTGCAGTTGACTCCTTCATTCCTTCTCCCGAAAGAAACGACAGCCTTCCCTTCATCATGCCTGTCGAAGACGTATTCACAATCACAGGTCGTGGTACAGTTGCTACAGGTAGAGTTGAAAGAGGTTCTATCAAACTTTCTGAAGAAGTTGAAATCGTTGGTATCAAAGAAGAAACCCGTAAGACCGTTGTAACCGGTATCGAAATGTTCCGTAAGCTCCTCGACTCTGCAGAAGCAGGCGACAACATCGGTGCTCTTCTCCGTGGTATCCAGAGAACTGACGTTGAAAGAGGTCAGGTTCTTGCTAAACCCGGTACCATCAAACCCCACACCAAGTTCACCGGTGAGGTTTACGTTCTTACCGCTAAAGAAGGTGGCCGTCATAAGCCCTTCGTATCTAACTACAGACCCCAGTTCTACTTCAGAACTACCGACGTTACCGGTATCATCACCCTCCAGGATGGCGTTGACATGTGCATGCCCGGCGAAAACGTTACCATCAACGTTGAGCTCATCACTCCCATCGCTATTGAACCCGGTCTCCGTTTCGCTATTCGTGAAGGCGGCAAAACCGTTGGTTCCGGTGTCGTTGCTAACATCGCTGAATAATTTTAACAGAATTATAATGCAACTTGAAAAAGGAGAGGCTTGTCCTCTCCTTTTTTGTTTTTAACAGCAAACGTTATTTAAACAATATGCAAAAACACTTGACATAAGCGCGGAAAAGTTATATAATAAAAGATAATGAACTAAATAGATAGGAATAAAATATGAAAATAGTAACATCTGTTTTTGTCATTTCTCTCGGGTATCCGAAAGAAAATGCTAACAAAATGATTGAAATAATGGATCAGAACGAGGGCGATATTTATCTTTTCCCCGCCTACTCTCTTACGGGTTCTTCCGCAGGCGAGCTTTACGACTTCCCCGAGTTCAAACAGCAGACCGAAGACGCACTTGACAAGCTCTGCGAATACAGCGAGAAGACGAACAAGATCATCGTAACGTCTGTCCCCTACCATGAAAATATTATAATCAAGGAAGGCGCTCTTCTTAAAAAGAGTAGCTTTAAAATGAACGGCAAAACTGTTTCTGTTTCAGAAAACAGCACAGAAAAAATCGACATCCTTCTTCTCCCGACGATCATGCCCGGCTATCCCTGCATTCAGAACGACATCATCGAATACTGTGCGAAGGCTTCCGGTGCGAAAAACTGCGTTGTTGCTGTTGCTAACGGCGGTTTTGGCGAAAGCTCTGCCGACAACGTATATAAAGGCTTCTGCGGCGTGTTCAACAAAGGCGTTGCTGTTGCATTCATGAATCAGGAAGCACCCGAAACTGTTGTTGCAGCTGCTGAAGACACTAAAGACACCGGTCTTATATACACCAGAAAAAATGTTGCCGATTACAGAATCCCCTACTACGGCAAAAACGATAAAAAACGTTATCTTGATGATCTTTTCCTGCTTCAAACTCAGGCGCTCTACATGAGAATGGTAAACACCGGTATCAAAAAAGCTGTTATTAACGTATCCGGTGGTCTCGACTCCACGATGGCACTTCTTGTTGCGGAAAATACGTTTAAAATGCTTGGTATTCCCGCATCCAATATCATTGGATTAACGCTCCCCTGCTTCGGAACATCCCAAAGAACAAATGAAAATGCTAAAAAGCTTATGAACGAGCTTGGAATTACTGTTCGAGAGATCAATATTAAAGATTCTTTGCTCAAGCATTTTGAAGATATCGGTCACGATCCCGATAATAAGAATGTTGTTTTTGAAAACGCACAGGCACGTGAACGCGCACAGATCCTTTTTGATGTTGCAAATATTGAAAATGCTCTTGCTCTTGGCACAGGCGACCTTTCCGAAGCTGCACTCGGCTTTACAACTTACGCAGGAGACATGCTCAGCCACTACAACGTAAATGCAACCGTTCCCAAAACCCTTATCCGTGAACTTGTTCTTCACATTGCAGGTAAACGAGGCGGTGCACTTGCAGATACTCTTAAGGATATTGTTGCAACCCCTGTTTCTCCCGAGCTCGTTGAAGGTCAGCAGACAGAAGATATCCTTGGTCCGTACATTCTTCACGACTTTATTATCTTCTATTTTGCTAAATACAAATTCCCCAGAGCTGAAATCCAGAAGTATATGTTCGCAACATTTGACGAATACGACGATGACACGATCAACGCAGCTCTCGATATGTTCTACAACAGATACTACAAGAATCAGTTCAAACGTTCATCTGCAAGCGAAGGCGCAAATCTTATCGGATTCACGCTCCCCTATATGCCCGCAGACATGCGTCCCCTTCAGTAAATTTTTTATAAATGTAAAGACACAAGCGATAAAAAGCTTGTGTCTTTTGAATTTATTTGTTTCTGAAACGTCTGCCGGTGCTTTCGAGGAAGACTTTGAGAGCGAGAGGCCAGTCTGTTTGAATAATATCAAAATTCTTATTTGCGAGCCATCCCCAACCGTCTTCAAGGTCGTAAGCCATAGCTGTATCATCTGAATGACGTGCGGAAAGCTGAGCATGGTAATCGTAAATTATAGAGTTTACCCAAACGAGCTTTCCGTCGGCATGAAGTTTTTCAATATATTCGTCACTGCAAAGAGGATTGCTTTCTTCGGAGAAGAGAACTTCCATGCCGATATAGTTGATATTTCTTGATTTAAGCATTTCATGTGCGCCGTCGTCTTTGGAGATTACGGAAAGATATGCAATTTCAGGTGCATAAGCTTCGATAATATCGAGGAATTTCTTCTCAGGCGGAGTTTTCACAACGATCTGATCCTCCATATTATGCTTACGGATAAGGTCGGAGATCTTTTCGGGATGATCCCAGAACTTGTCTACGTTGATATAACAACGGTTTTTGTAGCGTTCAAAGATTTCATCGAACGTACAAACACCCCATTCGGTTCTTGCACGGTCATAATTTACATAACGAAGTTCTTTGATCTCATCGTCGTGAAGGTTAGGGATACGAAGATCAGTGCCGAGATGCTGACCCTCCATCCAGGGGTGGAAGCTATAAAGAGTTCCGTCTGCACTGAGACTTGCATCAATTTCTATCATATCAGCTCCCTGCGCGAGAGCTGCGTTATAAGCGCCGATAGTGTTACACGGAATATTGCCTGCGGCTGCGCCTCTGTGGGCTGTTATAATAACATGATCCTGGGCGCTTTCGTATAAATTCATAGCCATATGTTAAATTCCTTTCTATGATAACACAGACCGACATGAATGTCGGTCTGTTCAGTTATTTATAAATTATTCGTCGTCTGCATTTTTCTTAGCTTCTTCGATAATCTGCTGAGCAATATTACCGGGGGCATCCTGGTAAGAATCGAATTCAAGATCGAAGGAACCACGGCCGCGAGTCATAGAACGAAGATCGGTAGCATAAGAAGCCATTTCGGACATAGGAACAGTTGCAAGAATTTCCTGAACACCTGCTTCTTCTGCAGGATTCATACCGAGAATCTGGCCTCTGCGTTTGTTGATATCGCCGATGATATCACCCATGAGGTTATCGGGAACGAGAACCTTAAGATTGCCGATAGGTTCGAGGATGGTGGGAGCAGCGTTCTTAAGACCTTCCTTGAAAGCGATGGAAGCAGCCATCTTGAAGGACATTTCAGAAGAGTCAACGTCGTGATAAGAACCGTCAACGAGAGTTGCCTTAAGACCAACAACGGGATAACCTGCAAGCACACCCTTAAGAGCACATTCACGGAGACCTTTTTCAACTGCCGGGAAGAAGTTTCTGGGAACAGCGCCGCCGAATACGTTTTCTTCGAAGAGAAGCTCTTCGCCATCGTACGGTTCAAATTCGATCCAAACGTCACCATACTGACCGTGACCACCGGACTGTTTCTTATGTTTACCCTGCTGTTTAACCTTCTTACGGATAGCTTCTCTGTAGGGAACGCGAGGCTCTGTGAGATCTACAGCAACGTTGAATTTTGATTTAAGCTTACTTACGATAACGTCGAGATGAGTGTCACCCATACCGCTGATGACCTGTTCGTGGGTCTCAGAGTTGTTAACATATGTAAAGGTGGGATCTTCTTCGGCAAGTCTCTGCAAGCCCTGAGAGATCTTTTCTTCATCGCCTTTTGCCTTGGGCTTGATAGCTCTGGAGAAGCAAGGCTTCGGATATTCGATGGGTTTAACTTCGATATTAGCGCCTGCAACACAAAGGATATCGCCTGTTCCGGTGGATGCGAGTTTATTAACAACACCGATATCACCGCAGCAAAGGTCGCCGACTTCGGTCTGTTTTTTACCCTTCATGGTGTAGATATGGCCAAACTTTTCATTAGCGCCGGAGGTCTGGTTAACGAGGGTTGTACCTGCAGTGATAGAACCGGAAACGACCTTGAAGAAGGACATTTTGCCTACGAACGGGTCGGCAATCGTCTTAAATATGAAAAGACCGGTATCATCGGAAGATTTATCCTTGGGTGCGGGAACGTACTGAGCAAAGAAATCGAGAAGAGAAGGTATACCTTCGAGAGTGTAGGAAGAACCGCAAAGAACGGGAACGAGCGTTTCGGTTTCGAGACCGATCTCAACGCCTTTTCTGATCTCCTCTTTGGTGAAATCTTCGCCTGCGAAGAATTTTTCCATAAGCTCGTCGTCGGTTTCGGCGATAGCTTCGTTAAGGATACCTTTAAGTCTGTCGATAGATTCCTTCTTATAATCAGGGATGGAAACCTCAGCGATCTTACCGCTACCGTCAGCTCTGCGGCAAACGTCGTCGATAAGATTGTAGTAACCTACGAGATTACCGTCATTCTGGAATACAGGAACGTTAACTGCGCAGAGGCCTTTACCGAACATTTCTTTAATCTGATCGAAAACCTTCTGGAAAGCAGCATTTTCTTCGTCAACCTTAGAAATGAAGAACATTACGGGAACGCCTTTTGCTTTTGCAAGCTTGAACGCTTTTTCTGTTCCTACGTTAACGCCATCTTTTGCGGAAACAACGATAAGGGCGGTTTCAGAAGCGCTGAGAGCCTGAAGAACTTCGCCTTCAAAGTCGAAATAACCGGGAGTGTCGAGAATATTTATTTTGGTATTTTTCCATTCAACGGGAGCAATTGCGGTAGAAATAGATATTTTTCTCTTAATTTCCTCTGGATCAAAGTCGCAAACAGTATTACCGTCGGGAGTTGTTCCAAGGCGGTCTGTGCCTTTTGTATGGTAAAGAAGAGCTTCGGCAAGAGAGGTCTTTCCGTCTCCACCGTGACCCATAAGACAAATATTTCTAATTTGAGATGCCGAATATTGCATGTTTATCTATATCTCCTTTCGTTCGGGATATCCCGAACTTATGTCAAATTCAATGTTAGTTAACTGAAAGTCACTACCTTTTTAGTATACACTATTATTGAATAAAAAACAAGATAAAAAATAAACAAAAATGTGCGCCATAATTAATTATTTTTACACGGAAATGACAAAAACGGCAAATTAACTGTTAACTTCCGGTAAAATTCCTCGTATATTTCCGTCATCGGCATAGCTTGCAGCGTCTTCAATATAACGTCTAATGTATTTTGTTTCAATACCGCCGAACGGAGTGGAAAGATTATTTGTTATATTTCCAAGAAGAAATGCGCCGCCCGAATTTGCTTCAACATGGTAAGTGCAATTATTATCGAGAAGCATTGAACCGATCAATGAAACATTTGCGCCGTCGATGAGCAATGCGCTCTTGCCAAGGCTGTTAAAAACAGAGGACTGAACAGACACCGTTCCGCTTCTTGCGTACACCCCGCCTGTTACATTGCCTGTGCCGAGAAGGTTATAAATGTTTACCTTGCCTCTGTTTCCGTAGAATGTGGTGGCATGATAAGCATTTGTTGAAAAGACGGTGGGACGAGATGCAACATTGACAAACGATGCATTGGGATACTTATTTACAGCAACAGAAGAATAAACATCTCTTGAAAAAAGATCAAGAACAGT
Source organism: Eubacteriales bacterium (assembly GCA_045637625.1). Classification (GTDB taxonomy): domain Bacteria; phylum Bacillota; class Clostridia; order Oscillospirales; family UBA644; genus HGM12619. The sequence goes on along the minus strand of JAZTZU010000032.1, from coordinate 5,930 downwards.
AAATGACGGTTCATCGGGAACGATTGGAACATCTTCAGCATCGAGATAAACAACGTAATCGGCATCGGAGCAGGTGAGGTCTCTTAAAGAGATCCCTTCTCCGGCTATTACATAGACAGCAGAATAATTCGAGCGCCTGTAAGCTGTAAGCTCGTCATTGGTTGAAAATTCTGCAGTAAAATCAACATCTTCAGCATAGATATTTGTACAGGAATCGAGAAAAATACCTCTGGAGATAGATGTTCCGTCAATATTGTCCATTTCAACCGAGTCGCATCCCTTGAGAGAAATGCCAACCGAAGGACGGACAAACGTTAAATCGGAAAGATGAATAGCTTTTTTATTTTCCGCAAAGATCGCATTACCCAAAAGCTCTGTTTCAGAAACAAGATCGGGAAGAATGTAATAATAGAAAGTGATGCCATGGATCGCAGTTGAATCTTCGAGAGTGAAAAAATTAAAGGCTTCACCTGCGTTTTTTTCTGTGAGGAACACGGTTGAGATCAGCGGATCTGTTCCCGAACCGACACCTCGAAGGCTGACACCCTCTTTAATAAGGATAGGTTTGTTTAATTTATACTGACCGGCAGGGACAAACACCGTACCGCCGCCGCTGGTGTAAGCGTGGTTTATTGCAGTTTGAAGCGCAGATGAATTATCGTCAGATGATGCGGAAACGCCGTAATCCTTTGCGTAAAAGATATTATCACCGATATTGGGTGAGGATGCCGATGAACCTAAATATGATTTGGAAAGGACTTCAAATTCATATTCATTTTCGGTTGAAATAACAAAAAGCGTTTCTTTTTTCGGTTCTTCTTGGGTAATATCTTCCCCTTCTTCGAATTCTTCGGAAACAGTGGGGGGTTCCACCGGTTCTTTATCGTTAAGCCCCGAAGCGGAACAGAGCGCAAGCATGCCTACAGATTTATCGCCGATACGTACAGGCATAGAGCCTGCGTTGAACGAGGAGTTAACGGCTGTAAAAATAATATCCGAAAGATCAAGCGCTGTATCACGCCAACCGACGAATTTGCAGTTAACAAAAGACATTCTACCCTCGCCCTCGCTTCTTACCGATACAGAAGGCTGGCCCGGAAAAGAGCAAGAGTTGAAGCTCAATGTTGAATCAAAATTCTTACTTATGCGAACGGCAACGGAATTGAGAAGATTAGACGTTCCGAAAGTACAAAGAGAGAAAGCTGCGCCTGCATCGGGAAGCTTTTCAACAGAAACAGGGATAAGGGCGTTGGAAATATTTATAAGAGAAAAAAGAGGGGTTTTGTCGGTACTGTCGGAAATATTTAGATGCAGCCCTATATTGGCGGTATCAACAGAAACATCCGTCATGCTTACGTCTCCGACACCCATAAGAGTGATGGCGGTAAGAGTATTGTAGATATTGTCGTTTACGGTTGAAAAATCAAAATTTTCAGGTTTAACGGTAAGGCTGTCGTTTATCCAATAAACGGGAGAGACAGAAAATCCTCTTACAGTAAGCTTTTCCTTGCAGGTAACAACACGGAGCGCATTTTTAAAGGCTGTCATGTAAACGTTTTCAACAAGAAACTCCTCACAGGCAGATGATTCTGCCGTGATACCGTTATAAGCGTTAAGAACAGCGATGTTTTTAACAGCGGCGCTCTTACCCGAAGCGTGACGAACGGTATAAGGATACTCTGTGACAGATTCAAGCGCCTGAGACTCGTACCAAATGGTAAGATCAGACAGTGTTGAATTATTATTGAGGATAAAAATCGAGGCGTCACGAAAAGATTCGGACGCTTGAACGATAATAAGCGTGCCGTCCGAAGAACCCTTTTTAGATGTGGGAGACACGAAGTCGCCGACAAGCGTTACATTATCGGGGATATTGATCGGGCGGGTGACGCGGTATTTTCCTTTGGGTATATAAACGCTGCCTCCGCCTGCATTACCTGCTTTATCAAGAGCAGCCTGGATGGCGGAGGTATCGTCGTAGACACCGTCAGCTATAGCACCCGAAAGAGACACAAAGTAGTTAACGGCGTTATATTCATTATCTTTATATAGGTTTTCAACGAGATCCCACTCCCCGTTTTTAAAAACACGGGGAGCTTCTTCTTTAACATCGTTCTGAGGGATGTTAACAGGCGGTTCAACCGTTGAAGAACAGCCGGAAAGAAGCAGGATCGCAGTTAAAATCAATAAAAAATATTTTTTCATCATCAATTAAAGAACAAAGTCGAATTCAAAATCGTAAATGCAAACGGTATCTCCATCTTTAACACCTGCGGCGATAAGCTTATCGATAACGCCCGAGATACGAAGAACACGCTGGAAATACTGAAGAGATTCTTCATCGCTGAAGTTAACGGAACGCATAATGCGGAGGAGCCACTGTCCTTCAACGAACCAAACATCACCCTGATGTTCGATAGTGATATCGTTAGATGTTTCGGGAACAACCTCTTCGGGAACATACTCTGCCTCGTAGACAGTAACGGGAGGAAGAGTTTTAAGCTTTAAGCAAAGAGCGTTGATAAGAGCATCCGTGCCCTCTGCGATAGCGGCAGACATTTCATAAAGCTCAAGGCCTTTATCTGCAACGTATTTTCTGAATCTTTCAGCAGCTTCTTCATCGGAGATAGAGTCGATCTTATTTGCGGCAACGATCATGGGACGGGATGCAAGTTCTTCGGAGAAGCCTGCAAGCTCTGCATTTATCTTATCAAAGTCTTCGATAGGATCTCTGCCCTCACAGCCGGAGATATCAACAACATGAACGAGAAGACGGCATCTTTCGATATGACGTAAAAATTCATGACCGAGACCTGCGCCCTGCGCTGCGCCCTCGATAAGACCGGGGATATCAGCCATAACGAAGCTGTCTTCACCGTCGTGACCGACAACGCCGAGGTTGGGAACGAGAGTTGTGAAATGATAGTCCGCTATTTTGGGACGAGCTGCGGAAACAACGGAAAGAAGCGTTGATTTACCGACGTTCGGGAAGCCTATAAGGCCAACGTCTGCAATAAGTTTGAGCTCAAGAAGAACTTCTTTTTCCTCACCGGGAATACCTGCGCGAGCAAAACGGGGGCACTGACGGGTGGGGGTTGCAAAATGTCGGTTACCCCAGCCACCCTTACCGCCTTTACAGAGGATATAGGGCTCGTCATCGGACATATCTTTTATAACAAGACCGCTTTCAGGGTCTTTAACGAGAGTTCCGCGAGGAACTTTAATGATAAAATCGGGGGCACTTTTGCCGTACATCTTTGCAGCCTTGCCGTTTTCCCCATTTTCTGCGGCGAATTTTCTGCGGAAACGAAGATCGGAAAGAGTGTTGAGATTATCATCAACTTTTAAAACGATGTCTCCGCCTTTACCGCCGTCTCCGCCGTCGGGTCCGCCCGCAGCAACGTATTTTTCTCTGCGGAACGAAACGGCTCCGTTGCCGCCGTTGCCTGCGCGAACGTATATTTTTGCGCTATCGATAAACATGATATAAATTTCCTTTCCGATTTATACTTATTAAAAAAACGGGAGATGATTTATCTCGCAAAATCATCTCCGCAGCCTGTTGTTAATTATTCTTCGATTGCCTGAACCGAAACTTTTCTCTTCTCTTTGTTGAAACCGTAACGAGTAAAGGAAACTTTACCGTCGATAAGAGCGAAAAGTGTATCATCAGAGCCAATACCTACGTTTGCACCCGGATGAATTTTGGTTCCTCTCTGTCTTACGAGAATGTTACCGGCGAGAACGAACTGACCGTCGCCCTTCTTAACACCGAGACGTTTAGATTTCGAATCGCGGCCGTTTTTAGTTGAGCCGACGCCTTTCTTATGAGCCATGTCTTACACCTCTCCTTAATTATTTGGTAACAGAAGTTACTGTGATCTTTGTATACGGCTGTCTGTGGCCGCCTCTTTTGCGGTAGCCTTTTTTGGGCTTGTACTTGAAGATCTTGATCTTCTTGCCTTTGCCGTTCTTTTCAACTTTAGCTTCTACTTTTGCACCTTTAACGAAAGGATTGCCAACGGTTACATTTCCGTCTTCTCCGATAAGAAGGATCTCATCGAAAGTGATGACAGAACCTGCTTCAGCGTCAAGTTTTTCGATGTAAAGAACATCATTTGCAGATGCCTTGTACTGCTTGCCGCCGGTTGTGAATACTGCGTACATTTTTTTCCCTCATTTATTATTAAGTCTCGCTATCGAAGGTAACGGAAAACCGTTTTTTTATTTGACCTTTTCAATGCGGCTATTTAGTATATCATATATATTCGTGCATGTCAACAGCTACAGCAGATTGTTCAACAAATTGTCAAAACAAAAGCTTATACGACAGTCGTTTTACCGAATAAACGAACAACTGAGGCTGCAATTTCTGCATTTTCAGGCAAAGAATACCAGCCCTTTTGAGAAGATATCTCGGCAGCCACGCTTTGCGCCTCTCGCAAAGAATCCATATCTGCAAGTGACGCGAGGCGAAGCCCGGGAAGACCATGCTGACGCGAGCCGAAAAGATCACCCGGACCGCGAAGCTCAAGGTCCTGTCGGCTGATCTCGAAGCCGTCTGTTGTTTTGCAAAAGTTCTCAAGACGGGAGCGAGTCTGTCCTTGATGATCGGTAACGAGGAAGCACCAACTTTTGTGAGAACCTCTGCCGACTCGTCCGCGAAGCTGATGAAGCTGCGAGAGTCCGAATTTTTCGGCGTTTTCAATTATCATAACGGTGGCATTGGGTACGTTTATTCCCACCTCGATAACGGTTGTTGAAACAAGAACGCTTATATTTCCGTCCGCAAAATTGCGAAGCACCGCTTCTTTTTCTTTAGGAGGCATTTTTCCGTGAAGATATGCGATGTTTATCCCTCTGAGATACTGTTCGGCAAGCTGCTCGGAAAACTCGATAACGGAACAGGTTTCGCTCTCATCGTTTTCCTCAATTAACGGACAGACAACATACGCTTGCCTGCCTTGCACGATCTGCTCACGAAGGTAGCCGTACATTTTTTCGTGAGACTGAGAATTTACAACAAACGATGAGATCTTCTGCCTGCCTTTCGGCAATTCGTCGATAACGGAAACATCGAGGTCACCGTAAAGAATGAGAGCCATAGTTCGTGGGATAGGGGTGGCAGACATAATGAGCGTGTGAGGATTTTCTCCCTTTTCGGTGAGCGCAGAGCGTTGATTTACGCCGAATCTGTGCTGTTCATCGGCAATAACGAGCGAAAGATTTTTGAAAGAAACGTCTTTCTGAATGAGAGCATGCGTTCCTATTAATATATCTATCTCCCCCGAAAGAATGCCTTCTCGGATACGTCGGCGCTCGGCTGTTCCGGTAGAACCTGTTAAAAGAGCGCACGTAACGCCCAATTTCGAAAAGAGAGAAGAAAGATTTTCGTGATGCTGAACGGCTAAGACCTCAGTTGGCGCCATCATTGCGCTCTGACCGCCGCACATTTTGGTATAGTACATTATCGCCGCCGCAACGACTGTTTTACCGCTACCGACGTCGCCCTGAACGAGCCTTGTCATCGAAACGGGGCGTTTAAGATCTTCAAGGCATTCGTTTATAACACGCATCTGCGCGCCAGTAAGCTCAAAAGAGAGCGCAGAATAGAAAGCGGACATATCAACGGGGTCGGAAAGGGGAACAGACACTCGTTTCCTGTTTTTCTTTTTAAGAACGCTTATGCCTAGAATGAAATACAGAAGCTCTTCAATAACAAATCTGCGAAGCGCCTGCTCCGAATCATTTAATGTTTTAGGAAAATGAATTTTTTCGTAAGCATCTTTTCTTGAAAGAAGCCCATATTTTTTAATAATATGCTCGGGCAATGTTTCCTTTATATGTTCACAGCATGCATCAAGCGCAGCGCGGGTGGAATTTCGCAGAAATTTCTGATTAACACCAAGTCGGAACGTAGCCATGTCGTT
>JAZTZU010000031.1:0-3061 GCA_045637625.1 Eubacteriales bacterium | reverse complement strand
CCAACCTAAAGCTCCGCCGCCAAGCATAGCAACTGCCTGAATTGTAACAGCTTCAATTATAATCTTTGTACCAAAAGCAAAGATAAAACGGAATGAACCGAGCTGAACTCTTTCACTTGTGTTCTTTGTGATAAGAGCTGTGACTGATGCGTAGGCAATGTTGTTTGCGGTAAAGAAAACTGCATTGAGAAGGGTGTATGAAATAAAGAAGAAGATGTACTGTGCAGTTTCGCCCCAGTTCATAGGTATTGCAAAGCAAGCCACGAGTGCAACTGAGCAGCCGATGTAAGGCCAGAGCATCCAGGGACGAGCTTTACCCATCTTCGTGTGTGTCTTATCAATCATTCTTCCGAAGAAGAAGTCGGATACACCGTCAAAAATCTTTGAAACAGCAATTAAGGTACTTACTATACCCATACTGAGTCCAACCGTATCGGTCAGATAAATCATCATAAATGCAGTAAGCAGTGCATAAACACAGTTACCTGCAACGTCACCTGAACCGTATCCGATTTTATGATACCATTTTAAATATTTTTTCTGTTCCATAATTATCTCCTTTGTTCTCTCATTTAAATGTGTGGTTTACGCATTCATATATTCGATAAAACGAAGGAAGGCAGCCTTGCCCTCCGGGGTTCTCTTGAACACTCCGGCATCGTTTAGAACTTCAAGGAAAACAGCTCCTATTTCTTGTTCAAGAATTCCCTTTGCATTGTCAGCATTTAATTCAGGGTATCTTTCCTGAATTGAGTGCATCCATTTTGCATGCTGTGCCATTTCCGGAATCGCTATAATGCTTTGACCAGTAGCTAAGGTTCTTTCAAGTAATCCGATATCTCTTTCCAATCGAGACGGAAGCACTGCCAATCCCATAACTTCAATAAGACCGATGTTTTCTTTCTTTATGTGATGCAGGCTGGGATTCGGATGAAATACTCCGAGTGGTCTGTCTTTTGTGGTCAAATTATTTCGCAAAACAAGATCACATATATATTCAAGTCCATCCTTCCTTGCAATCGGAGTAATTGTATTGTGCTGTATGCCGTCTGTTTCCGCTAAAATAAGAACCGATATGTCACTGTATGCCTTCCATCTTTCCAAAACAAGGTCACAGCATTTTGACAACTCATCACGGTTTTTTGATTTTAACCGTATAACGGACATTGGCCACTTAACAATTCCGGCTTTCACTTCGGGATATTTGGGGATTTTAAACTCCGTTTCAACAGGAGCTGTTTCCATAGCAAAAGTATATCTTCCTCCCTGGAAATGCTCATGTGTTAAAATTGAACCGCCTACAATCGGCAAATCTGCATTTGAACCGACGAAATAATGAGGAAGAAAATCAACTATATCAAATAGTTTTCCGAACACCGCAGAATCAATCTTCATAGGAGTATGGTTTGTGTTAAAAACTATGCAATGCTCGTTATAGTATCCGTAGGGAGAGTATTGCATTTCCCATTCTTCTCCGCCGACTGTTATCGGAATAGGACGCAGATTTTGCCGTGCGGGATGTTTTGCTGTTCCTGCAAAACCTGCATTTTCGGGACAAAGCTGACATTTGGGATATGATGATGTTTTCTGCTTTTTTGCGGCGGCAATATCTCTTGGGTCTTTTTCCGGTTTAGAGCAGTTTATCGTTATATCCAATGTACCATATTCGCATTTGAATTTCCATTTTAAATCTTTGGCAATTCGTCCGGCTCTGACATAGTTAAGGTCTTGGTTAATACGGTAATACCACTGAGTTGCTTTTTCGGGACTTTCTTTATACCGTCCTGTAAATTGAGCAATTATCTCTCTCGGCATAGGAGTTAAGCATCCCATCAGCTTTGTATCAAACAAATCTCTCGAATTAACGGTGTCCGCGATTATTCCTTGTCTGCAAGCATAATCAACAAGCGGTTCAAGAATTGTTTCAATTAGTTTTGTTTCTTCAACAGGCTCAGAAATCTTCCAATCTGTTAAATGCAGAATTCCCATCAATTCATTGCGTACCACCAATTCATCCGCTTCGGTAATAAGATTTTTTTTGATACCGTAGTTAATAAGTTGTTGGACAGCTCCACAAATCATTTTTTCACCTCCAATCTTATAAAATTTCAATACCGCCAACCGGTCTGATTCTCATTTGATGACATGTTCCGTCACCAAACACTCTTTCTATTTCTTCTTTATATTGTTTTACCATTTCGTTTGGAACAAAAGCCTGTATTGTTCCTCCGAAGCCACCGCCATGAACTCTGACTGCTCCGGCACCTTTTAATATGTGTTTGCTCAATGCCAAAGCTAACGGTATGGCTTGGTTTGTCGGTGTTTTGACCGAGTACAGATTCTGAAGTAAATTTGCTGAGGATTCTCCTGACATATTTACTAATCTGAGGAACAAATCAGTATCATTTTTCTTCAGCGCTTCGGCTTCCTGCTTTGCTCGTTTTGTTTCATCAAAGAAATGCATGGCTCTGAGTATTGCACGGTCAGAGCAAAAATCTCTCATATTTTTAAAGCAGGAGTAAAATACTTTTTCTTCAACTTCACTTAAAACATTACGGTCAAAGTAGTCGGCAACCTCTTTCATATCTTTTCTAATCTCTACATAGTCGTCTGTCAGATTTTCATGACTGCTGTTTGTATCAACTATGCAGAGAGTGTATCCTGCTTTTTGAAAGTCAAATACGATATGTTCGATTTCAGGGTTATCTTCGTTAGCAAAATCCACCGTAACAAGACCGCCGTAGGATGATACTGTTTGGTCAAGTAAACCGCATTTTTTCCAAAAGAATGTGTTTTCTGCAAACCATCCGGTTTTTGCAATTTCAAACGGACTGCATTTGCCTTGGTTATAATGACTGTTTATTGCTGTTGCAATTACAGTTTCAAATGCTGCAGAAGATGAGATTCCGCCTCCGCTGACTACATCAGAGGTTAGGTACATGTCAAAGCCTTTAACATCAATTCCCATTTGGGAAAACCTTGAAATAATGCCTTTAACTATTGCCGTAGTTCCGTCATCTCTATCGTCTGGAATGAAAGGTTCAATTTTTATTTCCGAAAG
>JAZTZU010000030.1:0-12575 GCA_045637625.1 Eubacteriales bacterium | reverse complement strand
GCATTTTCTTCAGCAAGTTCCTTTTCTTCTTCAGATACTGTATCAGAAATATCAACTACTTCAAGGTCAATATCTACTGTATATCCCTCTTCAAGAAGTTCTTTTTCTTCTTCTGTAAGAACAGAATCTAAAATATCTTCTATTTTATTAGAGATTTCAGCCTTATCGGGATCTACTGTGTTACAATACTTACATACGCCATCAATATAAGCATGGTCAACAGTTGCAAGTTTTATAGTCTTGGAATCTGTGAATTCTTTCTTGTCATCACCAAATACAACTGTTGCAGAGTAAACTGCCTTACCTTCGGTTTCACATGTAGATTCTGTTACTTCAGATTCAACAGTTGCTTCCACAACCTGAACATCGTCGCAGGAAACGCAATCGAAGGAAGCTGTTGCTTCGGAGTAATCTTCGGACCAAGTCCAAACGGGTTTGTCGTAACCGTGAGCGATCTTATCAACGATCACGTATTCAGGGTTTGTATCTGAATATTCAACATCGTCGAATACTACAGTTGCAGTATATTCATTTTCACCGAAACCTGTACATGTGGGTTCAGTAATAACTTTAATTGAGAATTCTTCTGTGGAAACAACTTCTTTATGTTCTTCATCGTTTTCACAAACGAATGCAGCTTCAGCTTTTACATAAACGCCATCGTCATTCTTTGTCCAAGCCCATTCGGGTTCACCGTAAGCATGGCCTATTGCCGGAGAAGCTTCGGACCGATCACGTACAGATTCAACACCGTTAACAACGATAGTTGCTGTGTAGATCTTTTCGCCGTCTTCTTCACATGTAGCAGTATCTTCAACAGTAACAGTTGCTGCTTTGGAAACTATATTATCATTTGAATAGTCTTCATCAGCACAGCAGCCATTGATACACTCGAATATAGCATCAGCACATTTTTCACCGGAGTCGTCTTCATACCAAATGAAATCATCAGCTTCATCTAAATAAGCGTGATCCAATTTTTCGATAGTACGAACAAACTGTTCAGCGCCGCAGAACTCACAACCGTTATAAGATTCAAACCCTGCTTCAAGACAAGTTGGATCTTGTACATAATCAGAAGCATCAGAAGGAGCATGGATACCGAGAGTATCACAAAGGATTCTCTTTGCGATTTCTTCATGATCTGCCTCTTCAAAGAGAACTTCGCTCAAAGCAGACGCAATGTCCGCAGAAGCATTTGCACCTGCATCGGAATAACCGAGTTCAATAGCAGTTTCAACGCCGTTGTCGATATCGGAAGTCTGGATATAGAATACGTTTTCATATTTTTCAGCGATAACTTCCATGTGACCGTTGAAGTCACCTACGATCTTTTCAATGAGAAGATCGAGATTGAAAGCCGCACCGTTATAGCTGATCACAGAACCGTCAGCCACGAGAGTGGGAAGACCGATAAGGAAAACTTTTGCATTGGGATTCTTTTCGATAGCTTCCTCAACAAGAGGTTCAATGTTACCTGCAAAATCAGCATAACCGTACATGAACGCTTTAGCTGCGGCCATCATGCTGTCGCCGCCGAGAAGATCGTCAAATCTTGCACCGATGCTGTTTTCGCCGTCAGCATCTGTTGAAGCCTTAAGGATGTCGATAGTTTCAAGATTGGGAACTGCAACAGGAGCCCCTGCCATAGCACTTGCAACAACATTTACAGGATATTTAATGTTGCCAGCACCGACATTCAGGAGAACAATATCAAAATCTTCATCAATAGTGTCAAGATAATCGCCAACAAGGTCTGTATCTGCATTAACCACATTCATAGATGCGCCTAAAGCCGCTACAATATGGTCAAAATAAGAATTTGCATCTTTGTCATCTCCAACAGCTGTAAGACCTTTACCAATGGAAAGAACTTTATATTCCTTATCTTCATCAGCAGACATATAGAAAGTGCTGTCTTCGTCAGCCTTATTGGGAACGAATTCGTCAAGAGCCGCAGTTACCAATTTACCGAACGTTGACTGACCTTCTGTACCGGGATGCATGAACAAACCGTCAAGAGACAGCATACGAACATACATTGTCAAGAAGCTGCAATCGAGCTTGTAACCGGGATCATCGGGATCAAGTTCTTTACCTTCCATAATGTAGGGTTTAACTACATTTTCGGGGTTAAATGAGCCGGAATTTACCGCACCAAGAAGTGCATCAAAATAAATTGTGTTTGTTTCTGCAATAGTGGCAAAAACTTCGGGAATATGGCTGTACATAGAATACATACCATAGTTTGTTTCGGCTTCTGTATACACTTTAGTAAGATCTGTTTCTTTACTATTAAACATAATCAAAGCCTTAGCAACAGCTGAAACAGTTCCGTCAGTATATCTGCCAGAGTACTCAGCGTTATTCAAATAAAATTCTGCGAGTGCATCAGCAACAGAGATAAGGAAATCAGCTTTTGCAGCAGGGATACCTGCAAGCGCTGTAACATTCTCAATAATTTTTACAATGTCCTTTTCTCTGGTTTCACCGCTATATACATTATACAATGCGGTAGCAAGGTCGTAATCATAAGTCATGCCCTGATCAATAGCGAAAATTACAAGTGTCGCATAATCAGCGCCATTCTTTGCCATAAAGTAAAGTTCTGCACCCAACGCAGCGGTAGCAGCATTACTTTCATCAACAGATTCCGCATCAAGGAATGCTTTCATAGCAGCAGCCATAGCAGCTTTTTCATCTGCAACAGAGTTATACGCAGCTGCAACCAACCAAGCAAGAGTTGCATACTCAGAATCACCGTCAAGGTATGCAGTCAAAGCCGCAATAGTCTTTTCAGCTTCACCGCCGGCTGTGGCATTATAAATATTTACAATCTCGTAAACCTTATCTGCCAATTCCTGATCGAGAGGTTCACCGTTGACGGTTTTACCTGCGGCTTTATAGAATTCAATCATTATAAATGTAGTAGTAGCTTTTCTTGCAGAAGCAACATCGGGAGCATTACCGTATCTAATAGCTGCCTGCCATACAAGCTCTGCAGCTTCAGCAGAACTCATATTATATTCTGCAAGAAGAGATGCATATTCTGAACCTGCAATAAAATCAACGATATAGCTGATTACTGTAGATTTCAAACTTGAAAATTCAATTGCTACTTCGGGCAAAGTATATCTTCCGAACAAAGGAATACTCTTACCAGCCAAAGTATTAAGGTCTTTTGTAAACAATTCAACAAGACCGCTTGCAGTTTCAACACCATTGATAGCTTCACCGATCAAAGAAACACCGTTAACTGCTGTCAAAATCAATTCACAACCGTCAAGAGCTTTATCAACCGCATCAACTGCTGTCTGAACACCTGCAACGACATTATTCAGAATCTGACTGTCGATAAATTCAGGGAAATTATAAACGATTTCATCAAGAGTTGTGATGCCGGCTTTTGTAGGAGCCCATTTGCCATACTGATCACGCATTCCCATAGCGTCCATTACGAAACGCTCAATGGATTCTTTTGCTTCATTTGTATAGAAATCTGCCCAATATGAAGCATCCTCTTCGTCATATTTTTCAAGAAGTTCCAAATACTGTCTGTAAGTGAAAGCATCCCAACCAACAAGTTCTACACCGTCAACAACAATAGGATCATTGTATCCGAGGAAGTAATCAAGGAAAAGAACAGGATAATCTTCTGATCCGACTTTGCTGAGGTCTACATGCACAAATCTGCTTGCATAAGGAGACAAGCTTCTTGTGTAAAGGTTTGCAATGTCAACGAATGTATCATAAATTGCAAGAACATCTGCACCGCCGAAAACTTCAAGGCCTTCAAAGGTCGTGCCCGCCATCATGTTGTAGCAGTCAATTACCATTACCTGAATATCGGGATTGATCGCATAAATCTCTTTCATTGAAGCATCGAAGTTATATGCAAATGCCATAAGACCGTAAACTAAAGTTTCTGCAAGGTCTTTAATAACAATTTTCATAAAATCGTTATCGTCAACATTAGGCAGGAAGCCATTTATCACTCCGGTAAAGAGATCCTTCAAAGCCGCGGAATCTTTTTCATTCATAAATACTGAAAAATCAATCTTAGGAATAAGATCATACGCATTAGCGCCATAGGGATAATTCTCATCCAATCCTACAAGCATCTGAAGTCTTTGTGTAAAGAATGTACCAAAGTCATTAGTACCAAGATCAATACTCAAAAAGTCCGCAGTATCAATAGCTTCAGTAAAGACATCATCTAAAAATTTAAGAGAATCTGCGGGTCTGTCTTTAAAATACGACAAATATCTAACTGAGGGGTCTGTACCTAAATTAGGAAAATAGAAATAATCGGAATATTTTTCTTGTATTTCGAGCCAAGCACTGGGTTGTCCGTTCAAATACTTATTGTATTCGCGGTCTATCCAGTTTTCTGCCCAGCCGGCAAACCAAGTTGTATTGCTACGACGTCTATAATAGTCTCCGGCAAAAGGTTCATCATGATCTTTTGTCGTAAGAATCATTCTTAAGTCACCAAGCCTCATACCACTTGATGCAAGCATATCTATTTCTACATTTTCTTCTCCGTACTTTTCTGCAAGAGCGTCTCTTATGATATACGGATATGCAGTTATAGTATTAACTCTCCAACCGTTTGTAGAAATCTTATCTGAACTACCGGGGATATCATAGTTGTAACCATATAATCCAAAACCGTTAGTTACAGAGTCGCCAATTGCGATATACTTGATCTTACCATCATCAGTAACATCTTCAAGCGAAATATCGACATTGGTTCTAACCGCCGCAAAAGATGTGACGACCATGCTGAACAGCATACTGATACTCAAGAACAGGGCGAGGAGTGCCTTGAACTTGTGTGTGTGTTTTGAGTTCATAATTTTCCTCCTGATTTTTTGCGATTCACGCTTCTCCTTTATTTATTTTCTTCGTGAAGTCGCTTTATTTTGTGTTTTTTGCTTTTATAATCAACGGCTTACGCCGAAAATTATCGAAAATTCAAACGATAGATTTTAATAATCGTAGTTTTCGTACATCTTTGTCAGCTTCATAACATCGTTTTTGCCGAAAGATGTGAGCGGTATTTCGTCAATGAGAACAACGGAACAAGGTCTGCCACGTTCTTCCAGGTCTCTGTTGCAGGCTTCAAAGATCTCTTTTCTGATAGCCTCTTTGTCGACGCTTTCGGGAAGATCGTGTTTGAGTTCAACCACAGCCATGGGAAGGAATCCCTGCATATGATCCTTGTCTTTTACGCCGATTACGGAGCAGTTCTTGACATGGGGATTGTTGCAGATATATGTTTCCATATTGATGGGGAACACCTTGTGACCGTCAAAGCGAATAATGATGTGCTTGATTCTGTTTTTGATGTACAGGAAGCCGTCCACATCCATATAACCGATGTCGCCGCTATGGATCCAGACTTGACCGTCGGGATGCTTTTTCATGATATTATCGGTTTCTTCGGGATTGTTGAAGTAGCCTTTCATCATTGAAGGACCGGTGATGCAGATCTCACCCTCTTCGCCGAAACCAAGCTCCTCAGTTGTTCCCGGAGCAAAAATACCGACTGTTGTGGTAAGAGACGGGATACCTACGCTGCCGCTCTTATAGATATCATTGAAGCAGAATGAAACGGCGGAAGAAATTTCCGACATACCGTAACCCTGTGCAAGAGGATATTTTGCGTTATGAGCACGGAGCCATTTATGAAGTTTTTCTTCAAGCCCCTTATTCATTGAGTCACCGCCGGAACCGAGAGTGATAAAGAATGAAAGGTCTTCGTTTCTCAGCTCTTTGCTGGACATCATAGCTTCGTAGTATGCGGGAACAGCAATCATGTGGCAGGGCTTATATTTTTTAACGATCTTGCCAAGTTCCGCAACATTGAGTTTGGGAATGATAACGTCTGTAATACCTACGATAAGAGGCATATGGATACCGCAGACAACTCCGTATGAAGCAAATACGGGAATAACGTCGAGGAATCTCTGACCTCTTACATGGTGTATGCCTGCATATCTGAAGTTGAACGCAACAGCATTCATGCCGTCATTTGTAAGCATTGCACCTTTGGGGAATCCTGTAGTTCCGCCTGTATATGTAATACAAGATACTGAATCAGGCTTATAGGCAGCCTCAACCGCAGGAGTTGTGGACATTTTTCTCACGAAGTCTTTCCATTTTACGATAGTATCGCAATAAGGAACAGGCATGTAAAGAGGATTTTTACCTCTATAGACAGTGGAAGCAATAGGATTCAGGGAATCCGCAGGAGACTGAACGATAACCATTTTAGGTTTTACATCCTTCATGATTGCTTTCAGTTTCGGGAACGCAAGATCCACAATGACAACAACATCAGATTTTACATTATTGATAACCGTTTTGATACTTTCGATATCCATTCTCGGATCAATGAAGTTTGAGATTGCGCCGATCTTATTCAAGGCATACATAGCAACAACAGTTTCGGGAATAGAAACTGTAATATAGGAAACAATATCGCCTTCCCTTACACCGATGGAATAGAAAGCGTCAGCACATCTTTCGATCTGCTTGAAAAGATTATCGTAAGTAATATTTGTACCGAAATAATGTATTGCATTTTCGTTGAGATGTTTACTGTTTTTATTTTTCAGATACTGATAAATAGTACAGTGTGGAAGAGCTCTTTCCACAGATTTCTGAGGATAATATTTCAGCCATGGGCGAATTTCCGACGGCTTTTTCGACTGGTTTACAACATCATTTGACATTTACACATACCTCACTTGAAATAAAATTTTATAACATAAAACACCGTACACTTATGGTGACAAAATCCCCCAAGGTATACAGAGATATTATACCATATACAACTGCAAAAATCAAGTAAAGACTAAATAAATTCAGTAAAATGACAAGATAAAAAGGCGGTGAATTTCCATAATTCGGCAAATCCTGACAGACCTGTTCCCGATATAGACAGCCATCGTATGTGCATGCATTTTCATTTCAATATTTTAAACGGGGCCGGCCAACTTAGAACCAACCCCGTTCGACATATTTCTATTATTTTTTACTGTGGCATTTTCCGCTCATAGGACAATCCCCGCAGGAGCATCCGCAGGAAGATCTGCCATTCTTTTTATCGCGAATCATAACGGCAACGACGCCGATAATGACTGCCGCAACAACGAGAAAAACTATGATCGTCGGAAGATTTGAAATTAACCAATTGCCCATGATTTATCACCGCCAAATATATTTTTATTTTTTAAGTTTCAGATTTTTAGAGTTTTTATCGGGACGTACAAGCATATAGATCATAAACGCAAGAGTGATAAGCGCCGCAACCGTACCGACAATATTTCCGGAACCGCTGAAGAAAGAACCAAGCTGATAAACGATAAGGGAGATAGCGTAAGCAAATACGCACATATATGCAATAGCAAAAGTTGTCCATTTTGCACTGTTCATTTCTCTCTTGATAGCACCCATAGCGGCGAAACAAGGAGCGCAGAGGAGATTGAATATCATAAACGAGAAGCCTGCGAGCTTGCTGCCGCCAAAGATCTCATAGCCAATAGCCGCAAGTCTTTCAGAGTCGGCATTTTCAACAAGTTCAAACGCAAGATCGGCATCTTTCATAGAAGAAAGAGTACCGAAAACGCCAACAACTTCTTCTTTTGCAACAAGGCCAAGAATCGTTGCCACAGCGGCCTCCCATGTACCGAATCCAAGAGGCTTAAAGAGGACAGCAATAAATGAACCGATAACATTGAGAATAGAGTTTGTATTTCCGTCACCGATATAATGCAATCCGCCCTCAAAGGAGAGGCTGTTGAGAGTCCAGATTATTACGCTGGCAAGAAGAATTACCGTACCTGCACGTCTGATAAAGTCCCAACCTCTTTCCCATGTTCCGCGAAGGATATTTGAAAGCATAGGCTTATGATATGCGGGAAGTTCCATAACAAAGGGCGCGGGATCACCTGCAAAGGGCTTGGTTTTCTTCAGAATCAAACCTGAGATAATAACTGCACCAATACCGACAACATATGCAGCAGTTGCAACAAAGGGGCTTTTACCGAAAAGTGCGCCTGAAATAAGGCCTACAATGGGCATTTTCGCACCGCAGGGAATGAATCCCGTAGTCATAATCGTCATTCTGCGGTCTCGTTCCTGCTCAATGGTACGAGAAGCCATGATACCGGGAACTCCGCAACCGGAAGCAACGAGCAACGGAATAAATGACTTGCCGGAAAGACCAAACTTACGGAAAATTTTATCCATAATAAACGCAACTCTGGACATATAACCGATATCTTCAAGAATACAAAGCAGGAAGAAAAGGATAAGCATCTGAGGTACAAAACCTAAAACTGAACCAACGCCACCCACAATACCGTCAACAACAAGGCTTACGAGCCATGCCGCACAACCGATACTTTCAAGACCTGACGCAACCGCAGGCTTAATTATCCCGTCAAAGAGCGTATCATTCATAAATCCCACAGTCCAGTTACCAACGGTACCGATGGACAGTGTATACACAAGAAACATTACAAAAACAAAAATCGGAAGTGCAAGAATTCTGTTGGTAACTACCCTGTCAATCTTATCTGAAACCGACATACGGCTTGTATTTTTCTTCTTGTAGCATTTAGCCGTAATGGTTGCAATATAATTATATCTTTCATTAGTGATGATAGCTTCAGCATCATCGTCGAATTCCGTTTCAACATGAACGATATCTTCTTCGATATGATCAAGGATCTTCTTATCAAGTTTCAGAGCTTCAAGAACTTTACTGTCGCGTTCAAAAATCTTGATAGCATACCATCTCTGCTGTTCCGCAGGCATGCTGTGAACCGCAGCCTCTTCGATATGGGCAAGAGCGTGTTCAACTTCGCCGGAAAACGCGTGAGTGGGAATGGTTTTGGTTTTATTTGCCGCAACGATCGCAGCTTCTGCCGCTTCAATAATTCCCTCGCCTTTCAATGCGGAAATTTCAACGACTTTACAGCCGATAGCTTTTGAAAGTGCTTCAAAATCAATAATATCACCGTTTTTACGGACAATATCCATCATATTGATGGCTACAACAACAGGGATACCGATTTCTGTAAGCTGTGTGGTCAGGTATAAGTTTCTTTCAAGGTTGGTACCGTCAATCAAATTCAGGATAACGTCGGGGCGTTCACCGATAAGATAATTTCTCGCAACAACTTCTTCAAGAGTGTACGGAGAAAGGGAATAGATACCCGGAAGGTCGGTAACGATTACGTCATCGTACTTTTTAAGTTTGCCTTCCTTTTTCTCAACTGTAACTCCGGGCCAGTTTCCAACAAACTGATTTGAACCCGTAAGCCCGTTAAAAAGTGTTGTTTTACCGCAGTTTGGGTTACCCGCAAGGGCAATTCTGATACTCATTTAATAATTCCTTTCCGATGTCAAAAACAGTAAGCCTAAGCTAACTGTGGCATATAAAAAATTGTAAGGAGAAATATTCCCCCGAAAAATCAAAATCAACAGGCGGTGATATTACTCAACCTCTATCATTTCGGCATCGTCTTTCCTGAGTGAAAGCTCATAGCCTCTGACATTTACCTCAATGGGATCACCGAGAGGAGCAACCTTACGAACGTAAATTTCCACGCCTTTTGTAATACCCATATCCATGATTCGTCTTTTAAGAGCGCCTTCGCCGTAAAGCTTAACGACCTTTGCAGTACCGCCGATCTTAACATCTTTCAATGTTTTCATACCGTATACCTCCTTGAAAATTTGAGTTAGCCTACCCTAACCGACAAATATTTTACCACAGAATCTGCCATTTGTCAAGGGGGTCATTTAACATTTCCCACTTTTTTTTCAATTTCGGCAGAAGTCACAAAAAACAAGTTAGCTTACCCTAACCCTCTTCGTATATTTAAACAAATATCGGGCAGCCGAAACCGCCCGAAAAGCGCTATTCAATTACAAATTCAGCATATTTCCAACCGTCAACATCTTTAACGATTCTGTATCGACCCACGGGAAGTCCACTCAAAACAGTACCTGTTGGAACAGTTTGTCTGTTAACTTTATCAAGGCCAACAACCTCTGCCGGAAAAGCAAACGCCGTTTCCCACGAAGAAGAATATTCCTCAGGGATAAATGCGTAAACACCGTCCCAAATCGAATACCACACATCATCAATGCAAACTTCAATTTCGTAACTCCAACCGCCATAAGGGCCAACAAAAAACAGGATGCCACCAGATTCCTCAACGACACCAATACCCTCTTTGCCAAAAGATATCTCGATATCTTCAGGATCTTGCGTTCTGATAACTGTCGGATTTACTGAAAGCATAGTCAAATCCTCAACAATAGAATCTCCATGTTTTGACTGGCTTAATTTAGAAACATCGAAATTAAAGTCTTTTGAATCCACGATCTCAAATTCCGCATACTTCCAACCATCAACATTCTTGACGATTCTGTACCTGCCCACAGGAAGTCCACTCAAAACAGTACCAGTTGGAATGGTCCAGGTATTTACATGATCAAGATAGACCTCTATTGTAGGAACCGCAAACAATAAACCCAAATTTTCAGAATATTCATCAGGAATAAATTTTTCCAAATCCCCCATGACATTATACCAAACATCATCAATGAGAACCTCTAATTCCCATTTATAATCGCCCAAAAGAGAGGAATTAACTTCTTTCCCGTCAATCACATCCACCTTTTTAAGGGATTCATTACCGAAAGATATTGTAATATCTATCAAATTATTTTTTGAAAGAACTTTCGGTTCAACAGACAATAATTCAGAATCTTCCACCGCATCGAGGTATTTTGTGGGTGTTAATTTTGAAACGTCGAAATTAAAGTCTTTTGAATCCACGATCTCAAATTCAGCATACTTCCAACCATTCAACTCTTTCACGACCCGATATCGACCAATCGGTAAATTCTCAAAAGAGGTTGTAACCGGAATCGTTTGTTTATTTATCTGCCACAACGGAACAGGATCTTCGGTAAAAGCAAAAGCTAAATCCCAGTATTGTTCGGGAACAAAACTCTTATAATCACCAATAATATCATACCAATTTCCGTCTATGAAAACTTCGATGATATAAGCCCTACCGCAATAACCGTTTGCGTTTTCATTGCCGTAAGAAATTTCGACATCTATAAGGTTGCCTTTCCTTACAACAGTCGGATTAAGCGAAAGCAAAGAGGAATCTTCCACAGCATCGGGATATTTCGTGGGAGTCAGCTTGGAAACATCAAAAGTAAAAACAGAATCCTCCATTTCAGGTTGGTTTGGCTCAACAACTTCTGAAAACTCGGTCTGGGAATCCTCCGGGGTCTGCACATCGGACGATTCGACTTCAGGTTCATCAGGAGTTACAATTTCAGAATCATCGGGAATAATTTCCGGGAAATCTTCAAGGTTTCTGTGAGGGTCAGAACAACCAACTACAAACAAAAGCAGCGCAAAAACCGCAAAAAACAAGTATTTTTTCATACCGTCGTCTCCTTTTTAAAACATTTCAATATAAACTTGAATGAAAACAGCATCCCAAGAATAACTGCCAATTTCACGCCTCTTATAACAAGCAGATATGCAACAGAATAATCCGAAGTCAGAACGCAATGCGCGCCCCACAAAAGAATCGAAAAAGCGGTATCAGCAACGACCAGCCATTCAAACATATACCCTTTAGTCAGACGCAACAACGAAATTACGCACAAAACAAAGAAAACAACAGACGCAACGACCGACACACACGTCAGAAGAACTTGAACATCAGAAGAGCCGAAAACATTGCCTAAAAAGTATACGAATGAATCCAAAGGAAAATGAAATCCCAAAACAAAGCCAAACGGGTCAAAATTCAGATCCATCCACAGAATAAAATTCAGAAAAGTAAATATGCTCCAAATGAGCACAAATGCAATTCTTAAGGGAAAGAAAGATTTTTTCATACCGTCATCTCCTTTTTCAACAGTTCCCAGTACAATTACATTATAGCACACCTAAATATAAAAGTCAACAATATTCACAGATAATTAAAACAAAACACATATTATAAAACTCAGCCAAAATCGAAAATTTAGCAATAACACAAAAAAGCCCTTGATTTTCACTCTGTTTTATGGTATTATTATATAAATCAGAATTTGAATCGGGAGACTGCAATGAACATACACGAATCCGGAGAAATGTATCTTGAAAATATCTACGTTTTGAGCCAACAAATGTCAGGCGTTCGCTCAATCGACATTGTAAACCATACGGGATATTCAAAACCCAGCATCAGCCGCGCCATCGGGTTGCTGAAAGATGAGGGCCTTATTCTCGTTGACAAAAAAGGATACATAACGCTGACCGAACAGGGCGAAGCAAGGGCAATCAAAATCTACGAACGGCACGAACTTCTCACGGAATTTTTCACAAAGATCGGAGTTCCCGAAGACATTGCATCAGCTGACGCCTGCAAGATCGAACACGTGATCAGCGACGAAACTTTTGAGGCAATCAAGAAACACGCTAAAATTAAATAAGAGTTTTTTTCGGGGGCGGGAATCTTTTCGTGTGAAAAGATTCC
>JAZTZU010000029.1:0-2239 GCA_045637625.1 Eubacteriales bacterium | reverse complement strand
ACGAAAACAGCTTTTAGAATATGCAAAAGTAATTGAAAAGGCTGCGGCAAAGGAGGAAGATAAATGATACTTGCCGAGAGATTAAATAAAATTATTGAAGAGCAAAACATTTCCAAAGCAGAATTTGCCCGTCGGGTAGGCGTTACAGATAATTATATATACATCCTTACCGGCAACAGCCGACCTGATCCCAAGCAAAACAAAGTCATTTCTCCCATGCTTGCAAAAATTATCGCTATGGAGTTCGGATATGATGAAAACTGGATTTTGAATGGCGATGAATAAGTGAATATACGATAAAAGCCTCGAGGAGGCACCTCGGCGAGTTTTGTGTAAATAGAATTTTCTTTCAGACATAGTACGAATATTTAATGGTGGTTTTCTGCCCGAAAACGGGCTGATACATTTGCCTGTAATTATGCCTCGTCCGGAAACTCGGAAGGTATGTGCAGATTTTTCTGCGAATGCCTTCCCGGGTTTTCGGACATACTATTTTCAGGGCAAATTTATACCGTCCTGTCTTCAAACATGACTTTGAGATAGTTTAAAACAACATCCCAATTTCGACATCTTTGTGTCCAGCGTTTTACGATATTTTTCGACGCAAGATACAACATTTTGCGTAACGATTCATCATTCGTAAAGCTCGGCTTATTCTTTGTTATTTGTCGGAATTGCCGATTCAATCCTTCGATGATGTTCGTTGTATATATTATCTTTCGAATCTCTGCAGGATATGCAAAAAATGTAGATAATATATCCCAATTATCTTCCCATGTTTTTACACAGGACGGATATGATTTGCTCCATTTTTCTTTGAAGCGGATAAGGTTGTTGAGTGCCTCATCTTCTGTGACGGCAGTGTATACCAGTTTCAGGTCTGCCATAAGTGCTTTAATATCTTTATAACTTACAAAGCGTGTGCTATACCGTATCTGATGAATAATACACCTTTGCATTCCTGCTTTTGGATATACTGTCTCAATCGCTTCACGGAAGCCTGCGAGTCCATCTACACAAAACAGATAAACATCCTTCACCCCACGGCTTTTAAGCTCTGTTAACACATTAAACCAGAATTTGCTGCTTTCGTGTTCGCCAATCCAGATACCGAGAATATCCTTGCCGCCTTCCATATTAATGCCAAGAACAACATAGGCAGCTTTGGTAATATATCGATGATCTTCTTTTACCTTGTAATGGATTGCATCCATAAACACAAAGGGATAAACCTCTTCCAACGGTCTATTTTGCCAGTCGCTAACTTCCGGCATGATTTTTTCACTGATTTTAGATACCAATTCAGGTGATATTTCAACATCATAAAGATTCTTGATTTGTTCAGCAATATCTCGTTGACTCATTCCGCAGGCATACAGAGACAAGATTTTTTCCTCCATGCCGTCAGCATTACGATTATATTTGCCGATAATCTTAGGTTCATACTCTCCGTTTCTGTCTCGTGGAACTTTAACTTCGATTTCCCCGAGCTGTGTTTTAACCGTCTTTTTAGAGTAGCCGTTACGGTAGTTTTTCGACAAATTATTGTTTTCAGAATCCGACATTCTTTCACTTTTTTCGTAGCCTAATTCGACATCCAGTTCGCTTTCCATAACCTGCTGAATCGCATCACGGAACAATTCTTTCATTGCCTGCATAATTTGGGTTGTGCTGGTGAAATTCTGACTGTCTACATACTGTTTCATTAATTCCTTTGGTGTTAATTCCATAAAAAAATCATCCTTTCAAGTTTTTTTGGTTTATATATCCAATACTTGCCTGAAAGGATGCTTTTTATTCACTTTTACACAAAATTTTCGGCGGTCTCGCCGCTCCCTTCTGTGGTAAATTTATTTGCATTCCTCTTTTAACCGCATAGCAAGCTTAAAACCTTGTCGAAAACCGAGAAATTGATTTCTTTCAAACGCTGAAACCAGAAGATCTTCGAAATAGCTGCCCCTTTTGAAATCAGCTTTATATATTGGGTCTAGTATTTGTTTGCGTAGTGCAGTCTCTTCTTTGCCTGCGGTTTCTTCTTCGTCCTTTAACTCTTCTGTTTGCTGCCATTCTAAAAAAAGATATTCAATTATGCTTTCCATAAGCTTCTCCTTTCAATTCATTATTGCATGGCATAACCGTGCCTATTTCTTGATATAAACTTATGCGCCATGCCAAAAGGTATTTTTAAATTTATATGCCGGCAGGATAATAAGCAATATGCAAAGGCTTGTGCCTCCAT
>JAZTZU010000028.1:0-21156 GCA_045637625.1 Eubacteriales bacterium | reverse complement strand
TGTAAGAACGTTTATCGGAGTATAATAATGCAATTTTCTTATGAGTTTATTAGAAAATTAGTTTTGCTTGGGATAATATAGGAATTTCCGAATAATATCAGTTTATTAAATAACTTTATAAACAACAGAAAGGGTTTTATTATGAGCGAAAAAGAACTTGCAATTAGATTACTTGAAAATGTCCCTGCGTACAAACTCGGATATGTAATTGCATACTTGCAGGGTATTACTGCCGATGAGGCGATGGACGACGCTTTTTGCGAAAATCTTTGCGCAGAATATGAAGAGTGTGAAGATAAAGGGCAGTTCGTTTCGTTATCTGAAATGGCAAAAATGAGTGGAGCAGATTTAGATGCAATATGAGATTCTATTTGACAAACCTGCTCAAAAATTTATTTTAAAGCAATCTCCGGAACAGAGAATCCGTTTGCTTTCCGCAATAAAAAAGCTTCCTTATGAAGGGGATATCAAAGCCATGAAAGGTTATTACGGTTATTTTCGGTTAAGAGTTGGAGATTATCGTATAATTTATACGGTTGAAAATGAGAGACTGATTGTCAGAGTTGTAAATATCGGTAACCGAGGAGATATTTACAAAAAATAAAATATAAGCGAAAAACTTTGACTCTACAAAGCTTTTCGATAAAGGAGAAATATAAATGAGTTTTTTAAAAGGTAAAACAGCTATTATCACAGGCGCCGGATACGCAGTTCTTTCTGACGGAAGATGCGGTTCGATCGGTTACGGTATTGCTACCGCTTACGCAAAAGAGGGCGCAAATCTTGTAATCACAGGCAGAAACGTTGCCAAGCTTGAAAAGGCAAAAGAAGAACTTGAAGGCAAATACGGTGTAAAAGTTCTTGCACTTCAGGCTGATATTTCAGAAGGCGCAGATAATGAAAATATTGCAAAAGGCGTTGCAGAAGCCGCAATGAAGGAATTCGGAAGAATCGACGTTCTCATAAATAACGCTCAGGCTTCAGCTTCGGGTGTAACCATTCAAGACCATACAACAGAGCAGCTTAATCTTGCTATGTACTCAGGATTTTATGCAACGTTCTACTATATGAAAGCTTGTTATCCCTATCTTAAAGAGACTCAGGGCAGTATCATCAATTTCGCATCAGGTGCAGGACTTTTCGGCAATTACGGTCAGGGGTCATATGCTGCTGCAAAAGAAGCTATCAGAGGCCTTTCAAGAGTTGCCGCTACGGAATGGGCAAAAGACGGTATCAATACAAATGTTGTATGTCCGCTTGCATGGACAGCGCAGCTTGAAAATTTTGAAAAAGCATATCCTGATGCATTTAAGGCAAATGTAAAAATGCCTCCCGCAGGTCATTATGCAGATCCCGAGCTTGAAATCGGCAGACCTTGTGTTCAGCTTGCAAATCCCGACTTCAAATATATGAACGGTGAAACGATCACTCTTGAAGGCGGAATGGGACTCAGACCATAATGGAAAAATGAAAAAGTCGTTGTTTTTGTCTGTTTTCATATATTCTGTGATATTCAGCTTTATAGCTAACAGTTATCCGCTGATAACCGAAAATAAATGGCTTTTGTTTTTGACAGTACCGGCATTTGTTGTGATGAGCATCTTTGCCGGTGCTTTCAGTATAAAGACGAGAAAGCTACGTTTGAAGATATGTAATCATGGTGCAATAATTTTATCTGCATTCAGAGCTTCAACTACTGTTTCTGTTTTTTGTCAGATATATTTTGCGTTGAGATTCATTTCCGTTGATTTTGGCATGTTTTTCGGTGGACTTTTATTCTGCATTGCTGTTGAATTTTTGATTTTTTGGAATGGTATCATCTGTGTATATCTGACATCTGTACAGCTGGGAATAAAGCATAGAGTAATAGGTGTTATTTGCGGAATGATTCCTGTTGCAAATCTTTTTGCTTTAAATTCCATAATCAGGACAGTACGAAAAGAAGTGGTTTTTGAGGCTGAAAAAGAAATTGTTAATTTGACCCGCTCAGAACAGAAAGTGTGTGCGACAAAGTATCCGCTGCTTATGGTTCACGGAGTATTTTTCAGAGATTCAAAATATTTCAATTATTGGGGAAGAATACCCGAAGAGTTGGAACAGAACGGTGCGAAAATATTCTACGGAGAGCATCATTCCGCAGCTTCGATATCGGATTGCGGAGAGGAACTTGCTGAACGGATAAAGTATATAGTGAAAAAAACAGGCTGTGAAAAGGTGAATATAATTGCACATTCCAAGGGCGGTCTTGATTGCAGATATGCCATTGCGAAATGCGGTGTCGCTCCGTATGTTGCATCGCTGACTACTGTCAATACTCCCCATCGTGGATGTTCCTTTGCGGATTATTTGCTTGAGCATGTGTCTGAAAAAGTGAAAGATGAAATTTCCGGTCTGTACAATAAAACATTGAAAAAATTCGGTGATGAAGATCCGAGTTTCATTGCTGCAGTTTCTGACTTGACAGCTTCTTCCTGTGCGAGGTTCAATGAGGAAATCCCTTATCCCGAAAATATTTACTGTCAGAGCGTCGGTTCCGTTTTGAAAAGAGCCGGCGGCGGAAAGTTTCCGCTGAATTTTTCATACAATCTGGTCAGATTTTTTGACGGACCGAATGACGGACTTGTAAGTGCTTCCTCTTTTGAATGGGGAGAGAAATTTACTTTATTGACTCCTAAAAAACGTGTCGGAATATCTCATGGGGATATGATAGACCTTAACCGTGAAAATATTGAGGGCTTTGATGTCCGTGAGTTTTACGTGGGGCTTGTCAGCGATTTGAAAAATATGGGCTTATAAAATGGGCTCGTTTTCAAAATTGTTCTACTATAGTTTGAAAGTCTTAACAAAAAGCGTTTGACTTTTTTTATTAATTGTGCTAAAATTATTAGCGCACGACATAAATGATTTAATGCCGACGTTCTCGGCATTTTTTTCTGCGTTTTTTCATGTGTTCGGATTACAAATGAAAGGAAATTTATATGACTCAGACCGAAGAACAGCTCCAGTTGGCGGAGAACAGAATAAAGGAAAACAGTATTGTTTTTAAATACTTTATTATACTTTTAGATCTTTCATTTTTTGTTGCGACTCCCATAGCTATGGCGATTACAGGAGTTATGGGTGATCTTTTTTGGAATAACCTTTGGGCTATTTTCACGGGACCGTCCAAACTTGTAACTGACTATTTTACTTTGGGTGGGCTTGCCTGTACGCTTTTCAATGCAGCTCTTTGCGGGCTTGCCTGTACGCTTATTATCACGGTCAGTCGCGCCCGTGCCAACAGTACAACTTTTGCGGCGTATATTCTGGTTATTGCCCATTGTTTCTACGGCTTGAATTTTATAAATATGTGGCCGCCTTTCATTGGTGTGCTTGTGTATTGTAGGATAAAAAAGATATCAAGCCGCGAAAATTTGCATATTGCAATGTTTTCAACAGCACTTGCACCGTTTATCAGTGACTTCTTATTTTTCTATCCCCCGGGCAGTTCTCTGAAAATAGGGGAATTCAGCGTTTTAGGTATAATTCTCTCTGTTTTGTTTGGAATTCTTTCAGGTTTCCTTGTCCCCGCATTGCTTCCGGGTACGACCGCAATGCATCGCGGATACAATATGTATAAAGCAGGTCTTGCTATCGGAATGCTTGGCATTTTTGTCTATTGTTTCTTATATAAGACTTTTGGAATTGCTCCCCATGATAATATTGTTGCTTCAAGCGCAAGTTCTGAGGTCTTGGGTAGAACTACTTATGTGTTTATGAACATTTTCTTTGAGATTCTGTTCCTTTTTGTTTTATTGCTGGGATTTTTCCTTAACGGAAGGAGCTTCCGCAATTACCGGGAATTGACCTCTTGCTCCGGATACGGTTTGGATTTTGCCGATAAATTCGGTATGCCGCTTTGCCTTATCAATTTTGGCGTTTATGGATTTTGTATTCTTGCGTATCTTAATATCGTGTTCCTGCTTCCCACGATTTTCCCGTTTTTACCCGAAGGAGTTCAGTTTACAGGACCTACGGTAGGTGTTACTTTTGCAGCGCTTACGTTTTCTGCTGACGGCCAGCATCCAAAAAATGTTGCTCCCATTGCTCTTGGATATACCACTCTTTTTGTATTGGTTTGTGGTGTGTGTTTAATTTCGGGAGCTGAAATTCCCTGGACTCTCTCGACTCAATCTTACATTAACGGCCTTGCCTTTGCAACAGGACTTTGTCCCATAGCGGGAAGCTACGGGTTTAAATACGGTGTGATTTCCGGGCTTGTCAGTGCTATTATCTGTACTTCAACTGCGGCTATGCACGGCGGCTTCGTTCTGTATAATGGAGGTTTCAATGCCGGTCTTGCAGCAATCATCCTGATTCCCATATTTGACTTTTATAAGATCAAACCTAAAAAGATTGACGATAACGAGGTCATACCCATAAAAGGTTTCAGAAAGCACTTTTTCGGAAAACACATGACAGAATTGATCGATAAAAAAGATAGTTGATTCTTTGAGATAAGTATATATATTTCTCCTGCTTAATAAAATTAAAACCGATACGGAATTTGCTCCATATCGGTTTTTTTGTTATTCTGAATCAGAGTT
Organism: Eubacteriales bacterium; assembly: GCA_045637625.1. Classification (GTDB taxonomy): domain Bacteria; phylum Bacillota; class Clostridia; order Oscillospirales; family UBA644; genus HGM12619. The sequence goes on along the minus strand of JAZTZU010000028.1, from coordinate 16,570 downwards.
GAAAGTTTTTTTGAAAATACTTGACTTCATCGGGAAAATGTGGTATTATAATATATATTGAAATTTGGGAGGAACGGACGGTTGGGAAGATACGAGCTGAAATATTATATTTCAAAGAGTACTGCTGCTTCATTGAAGAGTGTTCTCGGTGCTTTGTTTGAAACGGACAGCCACAGCGGTGAAGACGGATCTTATTTTATATCAAGTACGTATTTTGACGATCGGAATTTCTCGTCGTATCATGAGAAAAATTCGGGAAACGATTTTCGTGACAGATGGCGGATAAGAAGTTATAACGGTTCCGATGAATTTATCCATTTGGAGCGGAAATCCAAGCGTGGAGATACTTCTGAGAAGTCGGGAAAGCGAATTTCATCCGAAATGGCCGTTTCATTGATGCAAAGTGGTGTAAAGGATATCCCCTTGTCTCAAGGTGAGAACCTTTTGAGTGAGTTTTTTACTGATATCTCTGTCAAATCTTTGATTCCTGTTGTTACAGTTGATTATAAAAGGACTGCTTTTATGCCGCATTTGTCCGATGTTCGTATTACGATCGACGAGAATATAAGTGTTTGCCGCTACAAAACTCCGTTTGACCGAGATACAGCAAAAATTCTTTTGCCTGATGATGATCTTACTATTCTTGAGGTTAAGTACACTGCGGCAATGCCGGAAATGATCAGGTCTATCCTTGGCAGATACCCGATGGATAGGTGTTCAATTTCAAAATATGTAATGAGTCTTGAACCATTTATAGAATAAGAAAATAGAGGAGATGTTCTTATGAATTTTACAGAGATAATTAAAAATAGCGTTCTTGAAGAGTTTTCCGGAGGGCTTACAGTTGATAAAGTTATTGTTTCCCTTGCGTTGACTCTTGTTTTGGCAGTTTTTCTTATTATAATATACAAGATAACATACAGAGGCGTAAGCTTCAGTACCTCTTATGTTTTCAGCTTGGTGTTGCTTTCCCTTGTGACGACCGTAATGATAATGACGATCACATCCAATATCGTGCTTTCTCTTGGTATGGTTGGTGCGTTGTCTATTGTCCGCTTCAGGACCGCAGTCAAGGATCCTGTTGATACAGCGTTTATGTATTGGTCAATCAGTATAGGAATCATAACCGGTGCGGGTTTTTATTTCGTCGCAGTTTTGAGTAACCTTATGCTTGGCTTTATTTACCTTCTTGTAACTTTTATCTGGAAGAAAGTTGAGACTAAGCCCTATCTTTTGACTGTCAGGTTCCGTCCTGATGTGAATTCTGCGGTCAGAGCAGAATTTAAACGCTTGAAGTCTATGAAGATAAAATCTAAAGCCGTAACGAAAAATTATGCTGAATATACTGTGGAATTCAGAAATGGCGGTCATGAGATCGAGATTGCCGACAAGTTCAAAGCTATTGACGGCGTTTTGGATATTTCAGTTGTGAGTATATAGTTTTAGATATATTTTGCGGGGAAAACATTTTTGTAAAATTGTTTTCCCCGTGCCCTTTTCAAAAAACTTTTAGTGTGTTTAACACACAAAATATTAAATTAGCTATCGTTTCATGGTCTTTTGTATTGAAGTTGAATTCGGTTTTGTTGGAGGGGTGCGGGGGACCTTATTTTTTCGTGAAAATAAGGTCCCCCGTAAAAAACAATATTATTTTACCATATCAAGGATTTGAGCCTTGGGTTTAACGCCGACGGATTTGGAAACGATTTCACCGTTTTTGAATACGATAAGTGTTGGGATACTTGCAATTCCGAATTTCATCGCAAGTTCGGATTCTTCGTCCACATTGATCTTACCTACAGTCAGGGAGCCTTCGTTTTCTTCTGCGATTTCTGCAAGCACGGGAGCCAGCATTCTGCAGGGGCCACACCAGGGTGCCCAAAAGTCAATGATTACAGGAATATTAGAGTTTAAAACTTCGGATTCAAAGTTTGATGATGTTATTTTAAGTTCTGCCATTTTATATGTTCCTTTCTGATGTTGATGTTTATTTTTTATATTTATATTATAATTCAAAAAAACGGTTTTGTCAAGAGGTTTATGGGGTTATATAAAAATAGCATACCCTTTTAGTATGAGTTTAATACTTAGATAAAATAATAGTTTGCCAAAAGTTCACAAAAACCCCCTTGACATTTTTCGAAAAATGAGTATAATATTAGAGTACCTTTCAAACGGGTTCAAACAACAAAATATAGCGGAATTGTGTAAAGGTAGCACAGCAGACTCTGACTCTGTTTGTTGGGGTTCGAATCCCTATTCCGCTGCCAAAAAAATCCAACTCGTAAGAGTTGTATTTTTTCATTTGTGCCGATAGGCACAACATCGTTTGCGTGGCACACGCAACATCATTTGACCGTCAGGTCAACATCATTGCCGTTTTCGGCACAAATGAACGAGGTTGAGGCTTTGCCTCAAATGATGTTGCAACAAGTTGCAAAAGATGTGATGCTTCGCATCAATGATGTTGCGCTTCGCGCAAACGGAGCGTTTGCCGTTCGTTCGCTACGCTAATTGATAGTTGATTTTTAATCGAAAGTATGGTATAATTAGTTTAAGAAAGGTGGTGTGGTTATGAAAGAGGATAAGCTCGGTGATCTGTCTATGGAATTATCCGTAGAGATTTTAAAATTAACGAAAGAATTACGTTCAAAGCACGAGACCGTTATCTCCAATCAAATCGGCAGAAGCGCGACAAGTATTTGCGCCAATATTGCCGAAAGCAAATATGCTCATAGCCGTGCCGATTTTATTGCAAAGCTTGAAATCGCGCTTAAAGAAACAAACGAGACAAGCAAGTGGATTGAAATGCTTTGGAGAAGCGAGTATATAGATGAAGCAAGGCATAAAGCACTTGACAAAAATTGCTCGACCATAAGATTCTTGCTTGTTCGGTCTATTCAAACTGCCAAGCAAAATGCTAACAAATAATTTTCAAAAACTTTTCTGGACTTTCCCATTTCTTTCGGTATAATGTGTTTACCACCCGAAAGGAGATCAAAAATGCCAAATCTAAAACCATACTATCAAGTAAAATTAACTCTACTGCGATGCAAGCTGTCTTTTCTCGAAAATCCCCCAAAAAATGAGGATGAGCAATACGCTTACGGGATTATTCAGAAGGCTTATGCGATCAATGAGAAAAAGATAGAAATGCTTAATTTTGATAAGAACAAAAAGCTGTTAGTGGATTATTACAGGTGGCTTGATATTAGATGAAAATGATAACAAAAGGCGGTGAAAAAATGATTGCTAAAGAACGAATGATTCAAGCCCTTACGGATATGCTTGAAAATGGTGAAACACTTATGCACCCTATATATGGTTTGCTTGTGCAAGGTGGAAGGCAATATTATGGATATTTCGGATTTGCTGAAGATTTCCTTCTAATAGCATTAGTATCAGGCAAAACTGTTACCGATACGATTCGTGTTCCATTAGATGTGAACTCAGTAAAAATCAAGAAAAATATTTTTATGAATGAGCACGTAATAGATATTAGTTTCAATGAAGGTGCACCCTGTCGAATAACCGCTTTTCCTAAAGTTTTGGCTATCGACTCGCAAAAAGAGAATTTGCCCAAATTTTTATCATATCTTAAAAGCAAAACCCCAAACAAAAATGTTCCTGACTTAAGTCAAATTAACGGGACAAAAATTAGAAGACAGTACTTTAATTTTATTTTATATGTATTTCTTGCTACGCTTCCCCCAATTATTCCGATGATATTCATTTTGGAATGTGAAAAGCAAAATATTTCGATTTGGAATTCGTGGCATCTTCTTTGGAATATTACCACCGAAGCTTTGCCGACGATTGCGGCATTTATATTGCCTTTGTTTCTTTTGTCTGTTTGCAGCAAATTTATATTTGGAAAAACAATAGCAGTCGTTGAACAAAAAGGCTTATACCTGGATAATACTTTTATTCCGTGGGAAGATATAAAAGCAGTAGAATATAATGCAATGCATTTTTCAAGATTTAATTTTCGTGCAGCATACATAACTATTACCGTAGCACCCGTAAGGAAAAGAGAATATGTTATCGAAGTTTCAAACTTTACGCTGTACGGATTAAGAAAGTTAAAAAAGCATCTTCCGAATCAAACTGTACGATGGGCAAACGGAGAGCTTCTTGTTACGATATTTAGTGCATTATTGCCCACAGCTATTTTTCTTTTAATCGCATTGTTTTAATGTCTTCTATTTCGGTCACCAAATACAAAAAAATAGCCATCCAATCGGATGGCTATTTTTTTTGGCAGCGGAATAGATTTGCTTCTGAAAATTATATGATTGTTTTAAATTAGTTTTTCTTGTTGCTGTGATATTTCTGTATAAAAATATCTGTAATGAAAAACAGTAAACAGCCTATTGCATAACAAAGTATGTCATGAGGTGAAAATGTTCTGCCTATCAGAGTAGACAAAAAACTGTTGTTTTCAAATCCGAGTATTTTTACGATATCGAAATATTGAGCGACTTCAACTGCTGCTGCGAAGATAAATACGTATATGGGAAGAACTTTTACTCCTTGTGGGATGAATATTCTTACAAAATTACAGATCAGAACCGTTACGAGGATATCTCCCACATAAGGTCGGATAAAATTATCCTTTACAAACAAAGCTATAAAAATTTCGGTCAGCATCAACGCTGTAAACAGTACAAGATAGATAATTCTTGTTTTTTTCAATGAAATACACTTCCTTTTTATATATTATAACTCTGTTTAATTTGTTTGTCAATATGTAGTTTGCTTCAATTTTTCGAAAAATAGCAAATAGATATTGATTTGTATTTTTTAATGTGGTATAATGGTTAGAAGCAATTTAAATACGTAGTACATAAAAATATTGCCGGGAGATTTTATGATAACAAAAGATATGACCGTGGGAAAGCCATGGAAACTTATATTAACTTTTTCTTTGCCGTTGATTGCGGGAAATATTTTTCAGGAACTTTATTCTGTAGTCGATACTATGATCGTGGGAAAATTCCTTGGATACCAGGCTCTTGCTGCAGTTGGGGTAGGCGGTTGGATAACATGGATGCTTTTATCTACGGTTCAAGGGCTTTGTCAAGGTTTCTCTATTCCTGTAACAAACGCTTTCGGTTCAAAAGATTTTGAACGGCTGAGGATCGGGGTTGTTAATTCTGCATTTCTTGCTGTAACCATTTCAATTTTCATTGCTGTTTGTGGACAATTTGTATTGAGTCCTCTTCTCGGGCTCCTGGATACCCCCGATTCGATTTTTTCAATGGCGTTGTCATATTTACGCATTTACTATATGGGATGCCCTGCAATCGCGCTGTACAACTTTGCAGCTGCAAATCTTCGTGCAGTAGGGAACAGCAGGTCGCCGCTTATTGCGATGGTCATTGCATCTGTAACCAATATCATTCTTGACTTGCTTTTTGTCGGTCCGTTTGGCTGGGGAATTTCCGGTGCTGTTATTGCTACGGTTATTGCTCAGTTCGTTGCGGCTGCGTATTCTCTTATTTGTCTGTCAAAATACGATTTTCTGAAATTTACAAAATCGGATATTAAAGTGTCTTTTAATGAATGCAAGTCTCTTCTTCTTTTGGGCGTTCCTATGGCTCTTCAGAATACGATAATTTCTGTAGGCGGTCTGATGGTCCAGTTTATTATCAATCAGTACGGTGAAATTTTTATTGCGGGAAGCACCGCCGCAGGCCGTCTTTACGGAGTAATTGAAACTGCTGGAATTTCTTACGGCTACGCAATAACCACTTATGTTGGACAGCACAAGGGCGCGGGACTTTATAAGCGAATCGGAAAAGGGCTTGTGGCTGGGCATTTTGTTGGTTATATTACCGCGATTACAATTTCGCTTTGCATGATATTTTTCGGTAAAAACATTTTGCTCATGTTCCTTGAGGGCTCACCTGCTGAAGTTGAGGCGGCTCTTGCGGTTGCATACAGATATTTGTTTATTATGAGTTCGCTTTTGCCGATACTTTACAGCTTGCACATTTTCCGCTCTGCTGTTATGGGGCTTGGAAACGGGGCTTTTCCGTTGGCTGCAGGTTTTGCGGAGCTTGTAATGAGAGTCGGAGCATCGATAATAATACCTCCTATCTGGGGCGAAATGAATCTCTTTTTTGCGGAACCCTTAGCCTGGATAGGTAATACCGTTATTTCAATTATCGGGTATATTTACTGCATGAGGAAACTGAAAATTAAATAGGTTGTTTGGGTGTTTATAAGGGGAAGAACCTTCTTTTCGCGTGAAAAGAAGGTTCTTCCCCTTAAACCCTATCTCCAAGAAAAGCGGTATGTGGGTTAAAAAATAATAATTTCCGATAGCTTATGTCAGGTTTATTATTCCATGTGTTAGCTGTTTGCTATTCCAAAGCTCGGTTTTCTTGAAAAGGGTATGGGAAAAACTTCTTTTTCCGTGAAAAGAAGTTTTTCCCATAAATAATCCATTATAATATCAATCAATATCGCCGCGGTTCAATAGGATATTTTCGCAACCGTCAAAACCGTTGATGTTGTCAAGATTCAAATGTGCAACGCAACCGTCAACGGTAACAGCGCTTTTCGCTCTTGAATATATGTTTTTTACAGTTATGTTGTAGGTTTCATCTTTTGTGGAATGTCTTTCTCCGTAAGGGGTTTCAGAACCGATACAAAGAGTTCTCCAAGCTCTCCAACCATTGTGTAAATTCGGAGAGTCTTTGGATGAATCAAAAACGCCGTCAACCAAAATATTGTAAAGCTTTGTTCCGCCCTCATTTAAAAGTCTTACATTTCCGTGCATTGTTGCGGTGTTTACGTTTCTGATCGTTATGTTATACAGGTCTGTGGAAAGTCCTTCAACGGCAAAGTCTTTTTCCATTTTACCGTAAAGAGCCGTGCAGGCTACGGAGTCATCCTGAGTGAAACCTGTTATGTTTTCAATCATTATATCGTGACAGCCTACGCGTAAGTCAATTCCGTCTGCATTGTTTACAAGACATTCAGCGTTTTCACGTAAACCGTGGACTTTTTTACCATCCGAAAGTATTGCTGTGTCGTTGGCACAGAAATCAATATCCTTTATTTTTCCGTGGCGGCAGTAAATGAAATTCATTGCCCACCAACGCTGATTTCTGAGGTGAAGATCCTTGATCTCAAAACCGTCAACGTTTGTGAAAAGTATCAGGTTGTTTACGCAGATGTGAGGTCTGCCGTCTTTTTCGCTGTTTTTTTCGCTGAGACCGTTGTATTCTCCTCCGTCAAGGATTGCTCTGCCGAGACCTATAATTTTAATGTTCCTGTCCGTGCCTTTGAGGGTTTTGCCTTTTTCGGTGCGGCAATTTTCATTTATAAACATGTTGCAGAAGGTGTAGTCAGCCATTCTCAGGTGGCAATCTTCAAGGATAAGTGTGAAATCGGAGGGGATACGTACAGTTTTTTCGATGAGCCAGTCACCTGTAACTTTTGCCATTTTTTTGTTTTCGGAAAGGGCCTTTTTTATCAGATTTTCAATGTGGCTTCCGCCGTTTGCTAAAAATTCCATATTGGTATTCCTTTCTATAATTGATCATTCCATAAATGTTATTCCGCCGTATTGTTGGATCTTATACTGAAGTTCAGCTATATTAATTTTCTTGAAATTTCCTTTCGGAGCAATTTTTGCGGCTATGCCTGCGGCTTCGCCCATTGCAAGGCACGGACCCATAACTCTTATCGGTCCGAGAACTTCTCTTTCGCAACTTATACATCTGCCTGTCATTATCAGGTTTGAAACATCAAGTGGAAGAAGACATCTGTATGGGATATGCGTGTAAGGAGATCTCCTTTTTACATTATCTGACGGTTGTAAACTTGGATATTTAGGATGGGGAAGATCCCATCCGTAGCTTGAAACGGCAATACTATCGGGAAAAACAACGCTGTCTATAAGGTCCTGAACTGTAAGGGTGTATTCTCCGCGGATACGTCTGGTCTCTCTTATTCCAATTACAGGAGCTATCTGTCTGATTTTAGCATTTTCAAATCCCGGAAAGTGTTTTTTCATTATTTCCAAAAGTTCAAGATTTTCTTTTCGCCCGTCTATTGTGCCTTTGGTTAAAGATTTCGTTCTGATACCGTTTATTCCCACTTGCCGTATTGTATTGATAAAGAAAACATCGTCATCACATAAGTTTACCGAAATGAAAATTTCATAGGGGTATTTCCATATACCTTTTTCTTTCAATTCTTTTATTATGTTTCTGAATCTGAAATCTTCGGTTGAGTACATATATTCTTCCAAAGCTTTTTTATCTACACCGTCAACGTGCATTTCCAATGAAGCGGCAGCAAGACCATTGTTATTATCACCTAGGTCAAAGGGTACACCTGCGTAATTGCAGATGTCCCCGTCTCCCGTGGCGTCAATGAACGTATTTGCACTTACCGATTGGAGACCGTCTTTGTTGTGTATTATGATATGAGTGATTCTGTCTTCGTTTTTTATCACATCGACTATATCGGTGTAATAAAGTATTGCCACATTTTTTTCTGAAAGCATTTCTTCGAGGAGTGCTTTCATGTATTCGTTATCAAAAATCAGACCTGATGCCAAACTTTCATACCAGCCGTGAGGGTTACGGTGAGGGTCTAACGTGGTGGAATCTATGGCATGACCTCTATCCAGAAGCCTCGTTTCCAATTCACAGAAGATACCTTTGATACTGTTGATAAGTTTTCCTTCGCGAAATCTCCTTTGACCGAGGATGTGATTTACGAGCCCTGCCGTTCCGACCCCTCCGAGGCAGCTTCCTCGTTCTACTATCAAAGTTTTCAGACCTTCTCTTGCTGCTGAATATGCTGCCGCAAAGCCTGAAAAACCGCCACCGCAAACTACTGTATCAAAATCTCCGAAATTAAATACTTCCTTTAAATAGATCATTTAGTCTTCCTTTCTTATACCTCTTCCCAAATTCTTCTGATTGTTTCCACCGCAAAGGGGATATGTTCTCCTGCTGTATCTTCGAGTGTGAGTACAGCATCTTTGTTGTGAGCTTTTATTCTTTTCAGAATTTCGGGAATATTCATTTCGCCTTTTCCGTAAGGTACCTGTACGGGGGCTTTGTCGTTGTGGAAAATACAGTCTTTCATGTGGAAAAGAAGTATTTTATCTCCGAAAGTTTCAAGACCCCTGTCGAGAATATTCAGATAGTCACCTTGATTGTCCTTATCCATGTAGTTGAAAAGGTCGAAAATAACACGGGTGTTTTTTCTGTTCATCATTTTCTGCGCTTTTGCCAATGTATCAACATCATAACAAACATGACCTGCAGCACCCTCCATTGCTACGTAACTGCCGTAGTCAAGGGCGTAGTCGCAAAGTTCTGAAAAAACGGAAACAACTTCCTGAAGTGCTTCATCTGTTCTGTTTTTCGGGTTGTAGGACCAGTCGTCATCGTTGAATGAGCCTGTTTCCGAACCTACACACTCACTTCCGAGGATTTTAGCGTATTTCAGATAGTCTTTGTATATATTTTTGCAGGTTTCAACCTTTGTTTTGTTTGAATGGACGGGGTTGAAGTACGCACCTATGAGGGGTACGGAAATATTATTTTCCGCAAGTTTTGTACCTATTATTTTTGCAGTTTCTTCTGTTATGCTTCCCGGTTCGTATTTTGTTTCGTCAAAAACCTTGTAGCATACAAGCTGTAAGCCGTCAACACCGTACAATTTTGATTTATCAACAACTTCGTTTATACCCCATGCACCAAGGTCGTGGCCTCTTATACATAATTTCATAATATTTGTCCTTCCAAAATTTCTTTTTATTTAATTATACAACTTCTCGTTCATTTTGTCAAGATGCAATGTCTGATTTTTATAATTATATCCTTAATAGAAATTTCATGTTTACGATAGTAAAAATATATTGACATACAGTGAGGTTGTGTGTTATAATATAAACAGAAAGGTGGGTATTAAAATGTATATTGATTACTCAAAACTTTGGAAACTGTTGATAGATAAGGAACTCAGTAAGACAGATCTTCTGGAGTTGACGGGAATGAGCTCCCGTGTTTTGGCTAAACTTTCAAAAAATGAGACCGTTACCACGGACACAATAGCACGTATATGCACCGCATTGAATTGCGATGTCGGCGATATTATGGAATGTGTAAGTGACGAAAATCTTTCAGTTTACGGTCATTTTAAAAAGTACGGCAAATGTGTTGATAAAAACGACAGATACAGCACTGTTCAGTTTTCGGTAGGGGAGCAGAAATATACCGTTTATGTCAGCAACCAGACGGCAAACAAGCGCTCTCTTATAAGTTGCAACAGCAACGGTAACATTACATGGGATCAGCTTACTTTTATATGGACACTTAAACCCGACAGCTACGGTCTGATAAGACCCGATTGGAATAAAAATGAGACTGTTATAGTTCTGATAAAAGGTAAGCCCGGAATAATTAAAGGACTTGATACAAACGGTTTTGTTTCAAGTCGCGGTGAACGTAAAAGCTATAAGGATATTTATGTGATGTCAGAAGCGGCATTTAAGCTGTTTGAACCAAAATAAAATAAATATATTAAAATTTTATTTGATTTAGGGCTTGACTTTTCTCGGAAAATATGAGATAATATCATTATGACAAAGCTATTTGATAATTTGAAAGGAAAATACGACCATGATAGACAAAAAAATAATGTCAGACCTTATTGCCATCGTTCTTCACGGCGGCGCTGATTTCGTTGAAGTGTATTCCGAATATACAAAAAACGACGTTATCAGTTACAGTAATAAAAAAATCGAAACAGTTGCAGACAGCGTAACAAGCGGTGTCGGTATCAGAGCATTTGTTGGTACTAATACCTATTTTGCCTGCACAACAGACCTTACGGAAAGCGGACTCCGCGAATGTGCGCAGAGAGTAGCTCAGGCTGTAGGTTCCAAGATCGACAGGATTCCCGATTTCTACCTCACAGAAAGAATCAATCCCAATATTCATCCCATAAAAACTTTGCCCTCTGATGTTCCTGCTGCAGTTCGCGCAGAACTGCTCCGTTCAGGCTGTGCAAAAGCTTACGGTTATAACGATAAGATCGTTCAGGTAAGCGGCAGCCTTACTTCTCAGGACAAACAGTTCATTGTCGCAAACAGCGAAGGCCTTTACACAGGCGACAGACAGGTAAGAACAAGAATTGCCATTGCTGCGGTAGCTTCAAACGGAACAGAGAACCAGTCCGGATCTTCTAACCCAGGCAGAAGTATGGGTCTTGAATTTTTCGATCTTATTTCTCCCGAATCTGTCGGTGAAGAAGCTGCAAGACAGGCTATGGTAAACCTTAATGCAGTTCCTTGTCCCGCAGGTAAAATGACTGTTGCTATTGAAAACGGCTTTGGCGGTGTTATTTTCCATGAAGCTTGCGGTCACTCCCTTGAAGCTACAAGTGTAGGTATCGGAATGTCTCAGATGGCAGGAAAGCTGGGTCAGCAGATTGCAAATCCCAAAGTAACAGCTATCGACGACGGTACAATTCCCAATGCATGGGGCTCCTGCAACATCGACGACGAAGGTAATCCCATGATGAGACGAGTTCTTATCAAAGACGGTGTTCTTAATTCTTATATGATAGACCGTCTCGGTTCACGCCGAATGAATATGCCTCATACAGCAAGCGGCCGCCGTCAGGATTACGCTTATGAACCCACTTCAAGAATGACAAATACATTTATAGACAACGGTCCCGATAAAAACGAAGATATTATCGCTTCCATTGATAACGGTATCTATGCTGCTGCAATGGGTGGCGGTTCCGTAAATCCCTTTACAGGTGCGTTTAACTTCGCTGTAAGAGAAGGTTATATCATCAGAAACGGTAAAATTTGCGAAGCCGTAAGAGGTGCAAGTCTTATCGGTACAGGAAGTGATATCCTCCAGAAGATTGACATGGTAGGTCAGAATCTTGATACTGCTCAGGGTATGTGCGGTTCTTCAAGCGGTTCTGTGCCCACAGATGTAGGTCAGCCGCTTATCAGAGTTTCTGATATTACAGTTGGCGGTCAGGCGTAATTTAAAGGAAAGGAATAGCTAATTATGAATACTGAAAATATTAGAAAAGCCGTTGAAGAAAGCGCTAAGATTTGGGGCGCAGAAGGCTATGAAATAGATATAGACAGCAGTGTCAGCGCAGGTGCTGAAGCTCTTAAAGATGAAATATCCGCAGTTTCTTACAGCAGAACAGACTCAATGACTGTCCGCTGCGTTAAAAACGGTAAAAGCGGTTACGCTTCCAGCGAGCTTGTAACTCCCGAAGCTGCTGCAGAACTTGTAAGACGAGCTTGTGAAAACGCTCTTGTTGTTGATGACGAAGACGAAGTTCCTCTTTTCCCCGGTTCTGAAAGTTATGCTGATGTTAAAGAACCTGAAATAGAACTTCCTTCCGCAGAAGAAATGAAAGCTCATACAATGGAACTCCAGAAAAAAGTGTATGCCGCTTCAGATAAGATCGTTGACGGTACCCAGTCCTTTACTTCCTGCGGTTCTTCCGAAAGTGCATTTATAAACTCTGCAGGTCTTAACCTGACTTATAAGAGCAGTATGGTTTACCACGGTGTTGTTGCCGCTGTTAAAGATGGTGACGAGGCTGAAGAAAACTATGAAGTTGCTTTTGTTGATAAAGAAACTACAGATGAAACTGTAAACAGAGCTGTTTCTGTTGCTCTTTCAAAACTTGGTGCTGAACCTGTTGATTCCGGAAAATATAATATTATCATGGACTCCAATACTGTCCGTTCAGTCCTCTCTACTTTTGCAGGCGTTTTCTCCGCAAGAAGTGCTTTTTTGAAGACAACTCTTCTTGCAGGTAAAGAGGGCGAAAAGATCGCAAGCGATCTTCTTACAATCACAGACGACCCGTTCCATCCAAAAAAATACGGAAGATGTCCTTTTGACGCTGAAGGCGTTGCCGTTTACAAGAAAAACGTTATCGAAAACGGCGTTTTGAAGACACTTCTCTACAACAGAATGTATGCGAAAAAATTCGGTAAAGAAACTACAGGTAATGCTTCCGGCGCGAAAACCATCGCTCCCAGAGGTCTGTATGTTGAAGCCGGAGATCTGACTAAAGACGAGCTTCTCGAAAAGCTTGGCAACGGTCTTTATATCACTGAACTTAAAGGACTTCATGCAGGTGCAAATACTCAGAGTGGTGACTTCTCTCTTGAAGCGGAAGGTTTCCTTGTTGTTGACGGTAAAAAGACACGTCCCGTAAAAAATATAACAGTTGCTGATAACTTCTATGAGATCATCAAAAAAGTAACAGCTCTTTCAAACGAGGTTGATTTCGGTACAGGTTCCAAATATGGAGCTCCCGATGTTATGTTCTGCGATATCAGCGTTTCCGGTAAATAGGAGGCTTCTATGGCAGTTGTAACTATTGTTGGTTCGGGTATGATGGGGTCAGCGTTGGCTTTTCCTGCGCGTGAAAACGGCAATGAGGTCAGACTTGTTGGAACCCATTTGGATAAGGAAATAATTGATGCTTGCAAAAAAACAAGCCGTCATCCTAAATTTACAAAAGATTTCCCCGATGGATTGAAGTATTATTATATCGAAGAACTGAAAGAAGCTCTCGATGGTGCGGATATGGTTATCGGTGGGGTCAGCAGTTTCGGGGTTGACTGGTTCGGAGATTTTGTTTTGCCTGAAATTCCCGAATCCGTTCCCGTTTTGACTGTGACAAAGGGTCTTATGGATACTGAAGACGGAAAGCTTCTTTGTTATCCTCAGGTCTGGAAAGCTAAAATGGATAAGATCGGCAAGAATCTCTCGCTGAATGCCATAGGCGGTCCTTGTACCAGTTATGAGCTTGTTGCCCATGATCAGACTCATGTTTCATTCTGCGGTGAAGACCTTGATGTCCTTCGCAAGCTGAAATCTATTATGGCTACGGACTATTATCATATAAGCCTTTCTACTGATGTTATCGGAATCGAAAGTGCCGTTGCGTTGAAGAACGGCTATGCTCTCGGAATTGCTCTTACTGTCGGCGTTAATCAAAAAGAATTCGGTATAGACAGTGAACTGCATTACAATTCTCAGGCAGGAGTTTTCGGTCAGGCATACAAAGAAATGCATCGCTTACTGGAACTTCAGGGGGCTTGGAGCATTGAAAATATGACTGTCGGAACCGGAGATCTTTACGTTACCGTTTACGGAGGAAGAACTCGTCTTGTAGGAATTCTTCTGGGAAGAGGATATTCTATCGAACAGGCAAAGGAAGAACTCCGGGGGGTAACTCTTGAGTCTCTTGTTGTTGCTGAACGGGTTTCAAGGGCGATTCGGGTCAAAGCCGCAAAAGGGGAAACGGATATATCGTTGTTCCCATTGCTTATGCATGTTGATGAGATAATTGTTGGCGGTAAGCCTGTGGATATTCCTTGGGAAAGCTTTACTTACGAGAAATGATATGATGGGCAGGTAAGGAGAATGAGGACATCAAAAGTTGTGGTCCTTCCGTATGACAGTAGTTGGAAGTTCGATTTTGAAAAAATAAAATCGGAAATTGAAACGGCTGTCGGGGATCTGATCGTTGGTATCGAACATGTCGGAAGTACATCTGTTGAAGGTCTTTCTGCAAAACCCTGCATTGATATTGATGTTATAATCAAGGATTATTCGATGTTTTCGGCTGTTGTTTTTAAGCTGGCAGAGATTGGATATTTCCATGAAGGAGATCTTGGGATTACTGACAGAGAGGCTTTTGCATATTCAGGAAAGTCTCACCTGCAAAAGCATCATTTGTATGTTTGCCCTCAGTATTCCGCAGAGTTACGCAGACATATAGCCTTTCGTGATTTTCTCCGGAAGAATCCTGATGCTGTGAAAAAATACAGCGTCGTCAAGGAAACTGCTGCAAGGTTGTTTCCTGAAGATATTGAGAAGTATATTTCGTATAAGTCTCCGTATATAGAAGAAATTTATGCGGAATTAGGTTTGAGATAGCTTTTAACACAAATAAAGATCCTCCCTATGATAACCTTAGGGAGGATCTCTTTTTGAATTTTAAGGTTTTTTTATACTGAGGTTCAGAATCAGGGCAACAACAGATAATGCAAGGAGCAATATGAACGGTGTTGTGTATCCGCCTGATGAGAGCATCAGATTACTGCAGACTGTCGCTATAAATGAGGCAAAGAGCAGGTTGAAGTTCATTATACTGAAATTCGTCTGGTAATATTTTGTTCCATAAAATGCAGAAGTGAATGCTGCTGAAACTGTTGGACTTGAGCCGTATGAAAGTCCTGTAAGGCAAAGTCCTGCAATGCACAGAACTACGGAATTTGAGATTATGGAAACCAATACAACTCCTGCGGCAACGATCGTGATAATATTCGCTACGATCATTGTTTTTCGGCGGCCTATGTTATCGAAAAGTGAACCGGTCAAGATTCTTCCGAAACCGTTGCATACTGCAAGTATTCCGACAAGTGTTGTTGCGAGCTCTGCTTCAGAACCTACTGAAATTGCAAGATCCCTTGCGAAACTGATAACGGAATTTCCTACAGCGGTGAGACAGATCAAACAAAGGAACGCTTTCCAGAAAGAAAATTTTTTGAGCATTTCCGCAGGGGAGAGGTCTTTTACTTCAAAGTCTTCCGCGATTTTCTTTCCTTTTGTTTTCGGTTCAGGGAACTTTACCGACGGGTCAGGCTTTTTCATGAAAAGCCCTGTAAAAGTGAGAACCGCACAAGCTATAATACCTGTGATAATAAAAGCTGTTCTCCAGCCGATATTTTCAGCATTGAACATCTTTTCAATAATGTTTCCGAGTATCAAGGAGCTTGCCCCGAAGCCCATAAGCAGACATCCCGAGCAGAGTCCTTTTTTATCGGGAAACCATGAATTTACGGTTGAAATTATAACATTGTAAGAAACACCTATTCCAAGACCTGCCATAAGTGCGTAGGTTATGTATAAAAGAATGATATTTCCTGTTGACAGTCCTGTGAGGATGAACCCGATACCTGTCAGGATTCCCGACAATATAACCGTGAGACGGGTTCCGAGTTTTTTTGTTATAATGCTTCCCAAAAATCCACCGATACAGAAAAAGCTCATTGTAAATGTGAAATTCAGCGCAAGGGCTGCTGAGTCCCATCCGAATTCACTTGCGAGAGGTGCTTTGAGTATTGACCACGCATAAATTATTCCCGCAAAGAGCATTGAAATTATACCTATCGGCAAAAGAATCCTTCGTGAAGAGATAGTGTTTGTTTTAATCATTTTGTAACTCCTTTTGATAATATTTATTTGATCTATATGATGAATCCTCTTTTTATCTGTTTAAAATGAGAAAGATTGTTTCCGTCAGAAAAGCACGTCTATGCGTGCCTTTTGTTATTCTGATAGCAGATGTCGCCCGACTGCGGTCGGATCGATTGCTCTCTTTGACTTTCCGGTTGGGGTTCCCAGCGCTTATTGTTCGCTTTCTCTTCCATAGGAAGCGCTCACAAACGCACACCCTTCGCCCCCTGTAGGTGAAAACGAAGAGGTGTTAGTACTTAAACTTTTTTTGTTGGTGCGGATAACAGGGGTCG
>JAZTZU010000027.1:0-41923 GCA_045637625.1 Eubacteriales bacterium | reverse complement strand
CCTTATAATACTCACAAGTTTCAGATAACAACGGGTGCAAAACAAAATCTTCATTCTCATTTCTGACAAAATAAAATCTGTCTGAGCACCAGGAATCCATCTCTTTTGTTGCCTCAGGAGAACCACTGTTGGGATAGATATAAAAATAATTTCCGTTTTTATTGTTACCAAAACCTTTTATATCATTATGATTCAACACATCTGATCTGTCAAACGCGGAATCAAACTCCCCTGTCTGCTTATTAAAACGGTACATAGATTCACCTGTTGTAATCCAAAGATAATTCGTATCGTTCAAATCAGCAACGAGATCATGCCCCCAATAGGTTGGCAACGGGTAGCTATCTGTCTGAACCAATTCGGTAGACATATTTTCCCCTTCAAGCTTGTATATTACAAGCTCATATGCACCCAAAGCCCAAAGGACCTCACGTTCCGGATCCCATAAAACACCGTGAGCATCTGAAAGCGAATATTCCACATAATCATTTGGAGAAACATAAGCCCCATATTGAAGATCTGACGTATGATAAAGCCTTACAGTTGAGCCGTTTGAAGACGCACATGCAATATTTCCGTCAGGAAGTATCTCTATCGAATGAGGATTATTTCCAACATCGGAATTACTCCAGATCATCTTCTTATCAGGATAAGACACAACAACGGCATCTCCACCTGAGCCGACCATCATGACGATATTTCCAAGAACGGTATTCTCCCGATATTTAACTCCTGAAACTGTCATGGGATCAGCATAAGGCCTGTATGACCACACCTCATAATCATCAATAATATCGCCGTCTTTGTAGTTTTTCAGGTCATAAACCACTACACGCCCTTTGCTCTGGTCACAAGCAATGACCATATCCTCTGAATCTGAAATCATCTGATCAGGAACCAATTCAGCAGAAAAATCAATAAGCTCAGGCTTTTCGGCATTGCAGCTGCACAAAGCAACTGCAATAATTACCAAAATCAGCGATAAGATATATTTACGCATAACCAACTAAATGATGTGCAATAATTATGCCCACCACATGCCGCCTTTTTCTTCGAATGTCATAGCTTCTTTAAGGGCTTTGATTGCCTTCTGGAGACCTTCTGTAGGAGCAATGAGGCTATCTTCATGTTCAATACTCATAACGTAGTCATAATCGATTGTACGGAGTGCAGAAACGATATCTTTCCAGTAACCAACATCATGACCATAACCGATAGTACGGAATACCCATGAACGTTCAGCAACTTTGCTGTAATGTTTATAATCAAGAACGCCGTTAACAGCATTGTTGTAATGGTCGATCTTTGTATCTTTTGCATGGAAATGATAGATGCAATCTTTGAGTTCGATAATTGCTCTTGCGGGGTCGATTCCCTGCCAGATGAGATGTGAGGGGTCAAAGTTTGCACCGATTTCAGGACCTACAGCTTCACGAAGTTTAAGAAGTGTTTCGGGGTTGTATACGCAGAAACCGGGGTGCATTTCAAACGCGATCTTATTGATACCGTGTTCTTTTGCGAACGCAACCATGTTCTTCCAATAAGGAATAAGAACTTCATTCCACTGATAATCAAGAATCTTCAAATAGTCATCGGGCCAAGCGCAAGTAACCCAGTTGGGATACTGAGATGTGGGGCAATCACCGGGACAGCCGGAAAAGCCAACGATTCTGTCAACGCCGAGCTTTTCTGCAAGCAGAATTGCATTTCTGAAGTCTTTATCAAAAGCTTCTGCAATTTCTTTCTGAGGATGTACAGGGTTGCCATGACAGCTGAGAGCAGAGATTGTAAGACCGTAGCCTTCGATCATTGCTTTGAATTCAGCAATTTTTTTCTCATCCTGAAGAAGTTCTTCGGGTTTGCAATGATCTTTGCCGGGATAACCGCCGCAACCGATCTCTACTGCCTGAACACCGCTTTCAGCAAGATATTTGAAAGCTTTTTCTGCGGGAAGTCCGCCGAGAAGATTTGTTAAAACACCAAGTTTCATAACTTAAATTTCCTCCATTTTTATCTTTATTATTTATTTACCAATTTTAGCAAAGGGCTCCTGTGAATCACAGCACAGAGGAGTTCTTTCACAACCGGGATTAGCCCAATCAATCGCATTTTTAATAATCTGAATAACATAAGGATTATGATAAGATGGGCAGGATTCATGTCCGGGCTGGAAATAGAATACTTTACCGAAACCTCTTTCATATGTACAAGCTGAACGACAAATTTCGCCGCCTTCATACCATGTTACCCAAAGAAGATCATCGGGTGTGGGGATAAGGAAAGGTTCTCCGTACATTTCTTCTGCTTCAAGTTCAAAGCTGTCGGGCAAGCCTTTTGTAATGGGATGGATTCTGTTAACCTTCCACATTCTTGCTTTTTCGTCAGCACATCTCCATCTGAGAGTACAGGGAGTTCCCATAAGTTTAACAAAGGGTTTTGAAAGATGGCTTGAATGAAGTGCTATGAAACCCATACCTCTATGTACATGATCTACAACCTTAGCAGCAATTGCGTCATCAACATCATTATGTCTGCAATGTCCCCACCAGAGAAGAACATCTGTATTGTTCAAAACTTCATCAGTGAGACCGTGTTCAGGCATTTCAAGACTAGCCAATCTGATTTCGTATTCATTGGGAGCAAGCTTTTCAAGCGCTTCCTTGATTGTAGCGTGAAGACCATTGGGGTAAAGTTTCTTTACATTTTCTTCCGTTTTTTCATGACGGAATTCATTCCAGATTGTAACTCTGATCATTGTCAATTCCTCCGTTTATTTTGAAAGATTATTTACTGTAACTTGTCCAACAACATTTCTTATACATTTTTTAAGATTAGCAACAGGATTCGGAGCTTCATATTCTATAGACATTACACCGAATTCAGGCAATTTTTCAACTTCAAGCATAAGCTCTTTGAGCTTGAGATCCCCTTCTCCGAGAATCATTTCTTCATGAGAGCCGTCTTCATTCATCTTGAAGTCCTTAAGATGGATACCGTGAACCCTATCAGAATATTTCTTGATCATTTCAACAGGATCGATACCTGAATCAAGAGCCCAGGCACAGTCTACATGAAGACCAAGGTTTGAAGAGAATTTAGAAAGGAGCTCTTCGATCTGCTCATAGTTTCCGTATCTATGGTGCTGACCGTGATTATGCATTATCAACTTGATACCGTATGTATTGCAAAGTTCTTCAAGCATTGCAACTGTATCAGGATCACTGTCAGGGTCACAACCTATATATTTACAGCCTGCAGCTTTCGCGAATTCAAATCTTGCAACAGCGCCCTCACGAGCCATTGCAGAGAAACCTTCAACACCGATAGTGCTGATAGTGATATTATTCTTTTTACAAACATCGAGAACATACTCACAATCAGCTTTGTCGTCAAAATTGCACTGAACTCCACAAAGTTCAAGAGTATCAAGGCCTAATTCTTTCATAGCTTCGCAAGCTGTTTCGATCGTGTTGTATTCTCTTATAGCATAACTCTGAATTCCGAGTTTAACACCGTTTACTTTAAAATCCATAATCAACCCTCATAATCAACTATATCAATAGTTTCAATAATAACCGAATCGTACGGTTTTGAACTTGCATTTACTTTAACAGCAGCGATCTTGTCTACTGTTTCCATGCCTGCAAAAACCTGTCCGAAGACTGTATGCGCACCGTCAAGCCAGGGAGCGCCGCCACCCATTTCTTTATACTGTTCGATAACTTCAGAAGAAATACCGTAATATTGTGAAATATATTCATACTGTTCATCAGCATAACCGGTATTCTGAACGATAAAGAACTGGCTACCATTTGTTCCGGGACCTGCATTTGCCATAGAAAGTGCGCCTCTGAAGTTTCTGAGTTCAGGTGTAAATTCATCTGCAAATGTTTTACCCCAAATACTTTCGCCACCGCGACCTGTACCTGTGGGGTCACCGCCCTGAATCATAAATTCATTCATAACTCTGTGGAAGATTATTCCGTCATAATAACCGTTTTTAGCGTGAGTAACAAAGTTCTCAACAGCAAGAGGTGCATATTCGGGATAGAACTGAACATATATATCCCCCATATTGGTATGGATAATAGCTATTTCCTCCCCTACCTCCGGTAAATTTTTTTGCAAAAGATTGCTTTTCTGGTTCATATCAACTGTTTTATTATCGCTTCCACCGCAACCGCAAACAAGAATCAGTACAGAAACAAGCGCAAGCAACAATACGATGATTTTTTTGGTCATCTTGATCTCCTTTCGTAGTATTAAAGTTTTCATATGATTAAAATCAAAGATACCTCAATATAATTATAATGCAATTTCTGCAAAATGTCAAGGGCTAATTTAAGAATAATTATAAGAAATTTAATCAAACAAGAGATTCTATATCATTTTTTAATTTTATGAGTATCTTTTTTTCCAACCTTGATATATATGACTGTGAAATTCCCAACATATCGGCAACTTCTTTTTGGGTATATTCACGGTTATCTTTCAATCCAAATCTAAGTTCCATGATTTCTTTCTCCCTCGGACCAAGACGGTTGATGCACCCATAAAGAGCCTCAACCTCGTCACGGTTCTCTATATCTTTCGAAACCTCATTTGTATCTGTTCCAAGGATATCAGACAACAAAAGCTCATTCCCGTCCCAATCGACATTCAGAGGCTCATCTATTGATATCTCATTCCGAGTCTTTGAATTCTTACGTAAAAACATAAGTATTTCATTCTCAATACACCTTGAAGAGTATGTCGCTAATTTGATGTTTTTTTCAGGAGAAAAAGTATTGACTGATTTTATCAGGCCTATCGTTCCTATGGATATAAGGTCTTCTATATTTACTCCTGTATTTTCAAATTTTTTGGCAATAAATACGACCAACCTCAGGTTATGTTCAATAAGTTCGTTTTTGGCTGATACATCAGAACTTAGTTTTGAAGTCAGATATGATTCCCTTTCAGGAGAAAGGGGTGGAGGCAGAGTTTCGCTCCCGTTTATATAATAAACAGCATCGCTTAACGCGACAACTATCTTTTGATTCAATTTATCCAATAGCATTTCAAGTTTTTTCATAAACATATACTCCTTTATAAAACACAATTTCTGTTTAACAGACAACTGAACTCTGAATTCTTATTAAAATCATCCTTGCTTACAGCAACAATAACATCAATTTCTTTCCCGTTAAGCAAAACCCTGTCAGGTTTAAATGCCGGCAATATACAACTTTTACCGTCAACAGTACGGTAAGGTATAAGTTTGATCTTTTCTACAGTTGAAGAAAGATTAAGAAAATTCTCGGTATCATATAAAATTGATTCCGCAACACATTTCCCGATGATTATGACAGGTAAGCCGGTAATTACATCCTTTAAAGAATTTCCGGTATCCAGAAAAGCTTTTATGATGGTATTTCTTCCGTTAAGCTCAATAAAACAATCGTAAAAGAGCTCCTCGGGATGCTTACAGGACAGACTCCTTTTAAGAACCGTGTAAAAAACCATAAGAAACAGCATAAGTGATACTAAAAATGATACAGGTAAATTGTAATATATTTCAATATTATTTATGTAAATAATATCTTTTAAATCAAAAACTGAATTTCCCCAAATGGTTAAAGCTGCATATACGGTTGATAATGACATATATAAAAAAGCATTTTTCAATATAAAGATTATTTTATTGTAACCAAAAGCGCAGGCAGAAACCGAAAGCGCTGAAATAAATTTTATAATCAGAATGCAATATATATTCATTTTAGGCAAACATATCATAAGCCCAAACAAAGAAGCAAATACATCTGCAATAAAAAAGCCTGAAAATTTAAGACGTTTACCTGTGAATACAGAAAGAATAAGCATCAGCGATCCGTTGATCAAAAGATTCACAAATAAATAGATATCTATGTATATGATTATTTCAGTCATGATACCCTCCCAAAAAAATAAATGGTCTATAATGAACACTTGATCATGTATTCATTATAAACCATTCAACCGATTTTTTTTGTCATTTAAGGTCTGCAATAACCCTGAAGATTGAGTATTGTTTTTACATAATAAAAGCAAAAACTACTTAATTTTCATTGTCAAGCTTATTCTCTTTTTCTTAACATCAACTTCGAGAACCTGAACATTTACAACTTCCCCGACTTTTACAGCCTCGGACGGGTGTTTTATATATCTGTCGCAAATCTGCGAAATATGTACAAGGCCATCCTGATGAACGCCTATATCGACAAAAACGCCAAAATCTATTACGTTTCTTACCGTTCCGCAAAGTTTGTCTCCGGGCTTAAGGTCGGACATGTCCATAATATCAGTTCTGAGCATTGGAGGAGGCAAAGAATCTCTAAGGTCTCTTCCGGGCTTCGCTAATTCCTGAAGGATATCGTTTAAAGTCGGAAGACCTATATCGCATTCTTCAGAAACCTTACTTCTTCCGTATTTGTCAACCAGAGATGAAATATCTGCAAGGGTATCGCCTTCAATATCTTCGATATCGCGACCGAAAAGTTTCAGGATCTTCTTAACGCTGTCATAAGCTTCAGGATGGACGGAGGTATTGTCCAATTTGTTGTTTCCTCCGGGAATTCTCAAAAATCCGGCACACTGTTCAAAGGTCTTAGGTCCAAGCTTTTTAACCTTTTTAAGTTCACTTCTGTTTTTGAATCCTCCGTTTTCTTCTCTGTATGCAACAATATTTTTTGCAGTCTGTTCGCTTATACCGGAGATATATTTCAAAAGAGATACAGAGGCCGTATTAAGGTCTACACCGACAGCGTTTACACAATCTTCTACCACCCCACCAAGCTGTTCGATAAGTCTTGCCTGCGGCATATCATGCTGATACTGTCCAACTCCGATACTTTGAGGATCGATCTTAACAAGTTCAGCAAGAGGATCCTGAAGTCTTCGTCCTATAGAAACCGCAGAACGCAGAGAAACATCATATTCGGGGAATTCAGAAGCTCCGAGTTTTGATGCCGAATAAACAGATGCTCCCGCTTCATTAACAACCATATAACTTACAGGTCTGGAGCATTTCTTTATCATATTCGCAACGAAAATCTCACTCTCTTTTGAGGCTGTCCCGTTACCAATGGAAATACAGTCAACCGAATATTTGGATATCAACCCTAAAAGAGTCGTTTCAGCCTCCAGGATCTTATTCTGCGGAGGAGTAGGATAAACCACACCTGTATGCAGGACTTTTCCATTTGCGTCTATTACGGCGATTTTACAACCTGTTCTGTATGCAGGGTCAACAGCAAGAACTGTCTTTCCTTTTATGGGAGGCTGCATGAGCAACGGTCTGAGATTCAATGCAAACATTTTTATAGCTTGTTCGGAGGCCTTTTCCGTCAACTCATTTCTGAGTTCCCTTTCAAGTGAAGGAAAAATCAATCGATCATACGCATCTTCAAATGAATTTTTACAGAATTCCGCTGTTGCGGCATCATTTTTAAGAAAAAGCTTGTTGATACAACTCAAGGCGGTACCTTCATCAAAATCAATATTTACATTCAGGATACCTTCTTTTTCGCCCCTGTTCAGCGCAAGTATTCTATGGCTCGGTATTTTCGCAATAGCTTCACTGTAATCATAATACATAGCATATACAGAGTCTTCTTCTGTTTTTGACTCAGACTTTATTATCGCTGTTGTTTTCATCAGATTTTTAAGGGATTTTCTCAGTTCCGGATCGTCAGATATCTTTTCTGAAATTATATCCGATGCTCCTTTAAGTGCATCCTCCTCAGAACCAACCCCTTTTTCAATATCAATAAATTCTTTCGCCGCAAGTTCCAGAGATTTTACGGAACCGTCCTGTGCAAAAATAAGTTCAGCCAAAGGTTCAAGGCCTTTTTCTTTTGCAATTGAAGCTCGTGTTTTCTTCTTAGGCTTAAAGGGTCTGTAAATATCCTCAACTTCTGCCAGAATAATCGCCTTCGCCAAAGCTTCAGCAATCTCGTCAGTCATCTTCCCTTGCTCCGTTATAGACGCAGAGACCTCTTCCTTACGCTTTTCCAGATTTCTGAGATAAGTAAGTCTATCACTAACCTCTCGCAGAACCTGGTCATCACACGACCCCGTAAGCTCTTTTCTGTATCTGGCGATAAACGGAATAGTATTCCCCTCATCTATAAGCTTTATAATATTTTCTATATGCTCTTTTTTCAGTTTGAACTCAGATCTGAGTATTTCAACTATATCCATAATCCAACATCCTTTCACTTTTATATTCAGGATTATATTATACAACATTTTTTTTGATTTTTCAAGTCTTTAAGAATAGAAATCTTTCGACAAGGACAGAATAATTATGAATTTAAATAAAAATTAAGGAAGAAACAGTATGGATCATATCATATACACAAAAACTTCTGTCTTGAAGTCAGAACTGAAAAAATCTTTTTCAGAGCTAAAACACTGCTCTGAAAATAAAGCAGAAACAGTACAGGATAATTTTTTGTTATTAAAATCAACATACGTCTCTGTTAAAAATACAATGCATCACATAAAATATCTTCCTGCAGACAGCCACGGGCAGATACGGCTATTATCATATATCGAAGACTATTTCAAATTCAGCAATCATAAAGTTGAGATCTCAAACCTTCTGAATCATTTTGTATTATTAAGTGAAAATGTATGCTTTACCGGGGATGAAATTTCCGTACTTCCCGAAATATTGAAGATGTTTCTGCTTATACAGCTTTCCGCTGAAATCAAAAAAGAAACATCGGAAAGGCCCGGAATCGAAACAATAATCAGCCTTATCCGGGAATTAAATATTTATGTTTTTGACGAACTATATGAAAAACTGAGCAAATGCGAAAAGCTTCTCTGTCAAGATTATATATACAAAAACTCCGATAAAGTATCCAAGGATATTTACAGACATAAAATATCCGAATTGGCAAAAAATACAGGACTTGAAGAAATAGATGTGGTGGAAGAACTACTTCAAAAAGCCAAAAAATTCAATACAGGTAAAAAAAGCTTTATAGGATATTATCTTTTCAGGCTTCCGAAAAGAAGATTTTTATATTTCCCAATACTCATAGCTCTGACTATAGCTCTTATTTTGACTGTCGCAACAGCTACAAAAAGCTTCTGGAGTGTATTTTTCGCCATGCTACCGATATACTTTATCTCCAGATCACTGACGGACAGACTTTTTGCTTTTGGCAGAACATCGTATATAACAAGACTTAAACTATATAATCTACCCAAAACATTGGTTACTATTACAACGATAATATCCGACGAAGAAAGTATCGATGATCTTTGCGACAAATGTCTTAAATATATGTTTTCAAATAATCAGAACGGCTTATATTTCGGATTTTTAGCAGATCTGCCTGAGTCCCTGTCCCCATTAACTCCAAAAGACAGTTCACTGATCGAATATGCGGAAAAACGAATAAATGAAATGAATATGACTTACGGTGAACGATTCTTTTTTGCCGTAAGGACAAAGCAATACGATACAGAAGACGGTATGTATAAAGGTTTCGAACGTAAAAGAGGCGCGATTGAAGACTTTTTATATTCCGTTGAGAATAAAGATTCAACATCATTCGTCAGAATATTCGGAGATGTCTTTAACGCCAAATATTTTGTAGCCCTCGACAACGATACAAGGCCAGATATAGATTCTGTAAATGAACTGGTTTCAGTTCTTGAAAACCCTCTTTATGCACCGAAATCAAATGCCGAAAAAACAGCTGTCACAGATGGATATGCCATTGCAGTACCAAGAATTGAGACAAACCTTGACAGTTCAATGAAAAATCTTTTTACAGGCTTATTTGGAGGTAAAGCAGGCTCAGAAACATACAGCTATCCAGCTTTTAATATCTATAACGATATTTTTGGCGAAGCTATATTTTCCGGCAAAGGTATAATAAATATTTCTATGTTCAATAAGTGCCTTCACGATGTCCTCGGAAACGGAACTGTTTTAAGCCATGATATTATTGAAGGTTCTTTCCTGAGGACACTACTCGTATCAGATGTTGTTTTTTATGACAACACTCCGAAAAATCTTTTATCGTATTCCGAACGTAATGACCGTTGGATCAGAGGAGATTGGCAGAATCTGAGATTTTTATTCAACAGAATAGAAAAACCGGACGAAACATATATCAAAGATCCGATATCAGGGCTCTCAAAATATAAAATAGCAGATAATCTCATAAGATCACTCTGTAATATAAGTGTATTTTTACTTATATTATCAGGAAGTGTTACACGAAATATCTCCCCATTTATTATATCTTTTATATTTTTGTTTTCGGATTTTCTTTCCGAAGTCCTTTCAATAATTCTCAAACCATATAAAATTATACCTTTCAAATACAGAAGCGGAGCTTTTACAGCTATACAACGAAGTTTTTTATATAGTTTATCAAAACTCATCTGGCTTCCGTTTTTTGCTTTCTCTGAAATAAAAGCGGTATTTAAAGCTTTATTTCGTATGATAATCGGGAAAAAGCTTTTGGAATGGAAAACAGCATCGCAATCGGATTCATCAAAAAACGAAATGAAAGACTATCTCAAAAAACTCATTTGGCAATTCACAGCATTTATCTTTATTTTTAACATCAATATGATTCCTCTTATATTGCTTTGGATATCAGGAATTCCATATGCATTGATTTCCTCAAACACAAGAAAACACAACAATTCCCCACAGGAGTCGGATGTTGTTATGAAAGAAATGTGGGAATACTTCGAGGTCTTTCTGAACGAAAACACAAACTATCTCCCACCGGACAACTATCAGGAATCCCCTCTTGGAGTTTATGCCAAAAGGACATCTCCAACCAACATCGGACTAACCATGCTGACAGTTCTGGGAGCTTATGACATGGGGTTTATTGATGAAGAAAGACTGTACTTTCTAATTGATAAAATACTTTCATCTGTGGAGTCTTTGGAGACATATAAAGGACATTTGTTTAACTGGTATGACATTTCAACCGGAACAGCGCTGAAACCTCAATACATTTCGACGGTAGACAGCGGAAATTTTATCTGTTGCTTATATGCACTTAAAAACGGACTGAACTCTCTTAACACAGCAACTTCCGTTAACCTGGCAAAACGAATTTGTGCCATACTCGACAGAACAGACATGACATTTTTATACGACAAAAACAGAAACTTATTCTATATCGGCTTCGACTTTGAAAACAAGAAGTTCAACAAAAGCTATTACGATCTTTTTGCAAGCGAAGCACGGCTCTCAAGCTATTACGCTATAGCAACAGGGCAAGCGCCAAAAAAACATTGGAACAAACTGAATCGCCCGACCGTTTGTTCCGGAGGATATATTGGCATAAAGAGTTGGAGCGGTACGGCTTTTGAATATCTCATGCCTCATCTGCTCATTCCGTTGAAAAAAGGATCTCTTTCTCATGAAGCAATCTTATTTACAATTTCAGAGCAAATAAAACGAACTAAGGGATTGAAGTCTGCCGTCAATGGATGTACTGTTGACATTCCCTGGGGAATATCTGAAAGCTGCTATCATACTTTAGGAACGGACATGGCTTATCAATATAAGGCTTTTGGTGTTAAAAAATTAGCGATTGACAGATTTTCCGACCAGATCAATGAAGTCGTTATTTCGCCCTACTCAACATTGATGTCTCTGCCCTACGACTTCAGGAACGCAGTAAAAAACCTGAATTTATTCAGAGAATATGACCTCAGAGGAAAATACGGATATTATGAATCAATTGATTTCCATAAAACCTCAGATAAATATATATCAAAAACAGTAAAAACATTTATGGTCCATCATATCGGAATGTCTTTCATTTCCATGCTGAACTTCAAGAAAAACAATATCATGCAAAAAAGATTCATGGACACAAAAATGAGTGCTTTTGATATTCTTCTGGACGAAAAAATCCCGGAATTCAATCCCGATGCACAGTTGAAAAACTCTTGGAACTCAACCCCGAAACATGAACGATACCAATATAAGGCAGACTCAAAAAATACAATGAATCCCAATCACCCTGTATGCAGAGCATACTCTGACGGAAAAACAACATTGATAGCCTCAAACTGCGGAGAAAGTATTCTCAGATATAAAAATGAGGATATAACTTATTATAAAAAATCGGATTTCTGCGGCGTTTTCGCGCTGTTCAGATCAGGAACAACGATCATTCCCTTTTCTTATTCCCCACTATGTGACAACCGATTCCAATACGAGAACGGATTTTACAACGGACACATTTCTTACAGTACAAAATGGAAAAATATTGAATTAAATCAATCAGCAACCCTGATACCAAACAAGGAATGTGAAGTTATTGCATATACTATACGAAACAATAATAATTCAGATCTTGACGGAGAAATGCTTATCTATCTGGAACCGATCCTGCAAGACAGGCAATCGTATACAGCACACCCAACATTCAGCAATTTGTTTCTTGAATCACAACACCGCAACGGGGTCATATCTTTTATCCGACGAGACAGAAATAACGGAACTCAAACCTCAAAGCTGAATATATTTTTCAGTGAGGAACTTCCTTATGATTTCGAGTTGTCACGGTTCAACATCCTGAAAACAAATAAAGGAAAAGAATCTTTAAAATACGCCTTTGATTTAAATTTCTCTAATAACGATTCCGGTCCGATAAACGCCTGCGCTGCAATCAGATTCAAAATCAATATTGAGGCCAGGTCTGAACGAACAATAAAATTATTTTTATCTTTTGGCAACACCGATCCCATAGAGATCCTTTCAGATAATGACGTCTTTGAAAATTCGATAAAAGATATGGAATATTTATTGATGAAAACACGTAAGGAATTGAATATATCAAGCGAAGATATCAATTGTTACGATTCTTTAATAAATATTATCATGTCTAAAACCTCGTTGAAAAACGATGTCTTGAAACAAAACAATGTTTTGGGACGAGAATCGTTATGGAAATACGGGATAACGGGACATCAAACTATAATTACGGTAAAAACCGACGAAAACACAATAGAAAAATGTAAGAGCTTTATCGGTGCATTTGCATTGATGAAAAAACAACGCGTAAATTGCGATTTCGTATTCGTTTTTTCAGAAAACATCGGCTACGATCAAAAGATAACTAAACGGCTGACATCAATTATTTCCAATTACGGATTAAGTAATCTTATAGGTAAATCAAACGGTATATTCCTTATAAACATTAGTGAAATAGATGAATATTCGTTAATACAATCCGTATCAGACTATATCTTCAATTTAAGTTCTGCTAAAAAGATTAATATAAACTACGGAAATTATAAAAAGACCGTCATAAGAGATGTTTCCCCTGTAAAAATCAACTATCTGTACAAAACAGGTATTGGAGGGTTTACTGATAATGGTTTTGCTATTGATGACAAAAAGAACTTCGAAAATAAGCCGCCATGGAATAACGTCCTTGCAAACAAAAATTTCGGAACACTTGTTTCGGACAGCTCATTAGGATTCACGTACGCAAGAAACTCATACAAAAATAAAATTACCCCCTGGGATAATGACCCCGTTAAAGACAATGACGGAGAAAAGCTTTATCTGATATTTGGTAAAGGCACGAAAAAAAGAGTTTATGATATTATCAGAAATGCAACAGCTGTCTTCACAAAAACGACAGCAGAATATATATCAGAAGTTGAAAATGTTAACCTGAAGGTCAAAGTATTTGTTCCAAACACACTGAATGTAAAAATCATTAAGGTACAAATTGAAAATTCATCTAAAGAAGAGGTCAAACTAAAATTTGAAGCAAGAATCATTATGAATGACTCGGAGCAGAAAGATACTGTTAATTGTTCAAGAGACGGGAACACGTTATTCTTTACAAACAGGTACAATTCTGAGTTCAAAAACGGGACTGTATTTTTGAAAGGTATTGAGATGAGACCTGAGCAACAATATCTTATCGGAACGATCCCTCCTGAATCTTCTGAAGTTAAGACTGTAATTTTAGGATATGGAGCTCACAAACGATCCGCAGAGGAACTTTCAAACGCCATAGATAACAGGAAAATTATTGAAGAAGAACTGAGAATTGAATCAACCGAGAGTGAAGGTATTCAAATCAAAACCCCCTCAAAAGAACTGAACCTTCTTTACAATAATTTCCTGAAAAACCAAATAATAAATTGCAGAATGTATGCTAAAACAGGGTTTTATCAATGCAGCGGTGCTTACGGCTTCAGAGACCAACTTCAGGATTCCATGTGCATTTCAGTTTTGAATCCCAAATTCTTGAAACACCAGATATTGATAAACGCATCACATCAATTTACTGAGGGCGATGTTATGCATTGGTTTCATCAGAATAAGAACCAAAACGGTAAAATTTGCGGTGTAAGATCAAGATCTTCGGATGATCTTTTATGGCTGCCGTATGCGGTATGTGAATATATCGAAAAGACCGGAGATATGATGTTTTTAACATCCAAGAGAAGCTATATAGCCGCTGAAGATCTTTCTGAAAATGAAGATGAACGGTATGTTGAAGCTGATAAATCAAGCGAATCCGGGACTATTTACGATCATTGCAAGAGAGCTATTATCAAAGGCATAACTCATGGAAAACACGGTCTTTTAAGTTTCGGAAGCGGAGACTGGAACGACGGATTCAATAAATTGAAAGGTGGGGAAACTGTATGGGGAACATTTTTTATTATAATGGTGCTTGAACGCTTTTCTCACTTATGCGACAAAGTAGAAGATAACGATTTCTCTGAGTTCTGCATACAAAATGCTATAAGATACAGAGAGGCTATCAATAAATACGCATGGGCTGAAGACAGATTTATCAGAGGTTTTTTCCCGTCAGGCGCAATATTGGGAGATAAATCTGAAAGTGAATGCAAAATAGATCTCATTGCCCAATCGTTTGCTTCAATTTGCGGAGGATTTGATGAAAACAAAGTCTCAAAAGCACTTGAGACAGCGGAACTAAATCTTGCAGACAAAGAAAATAATATTATAAAACTCTTCTCTCCCCCATTCAGAAACAACGAAGAAACCCCTGGATATATAATCGGCTATATTCCCGGAGTCAGAGAAAACGGAGGACAATATACTCATGCAGCAATCTGGTATGCCTTTGCCCTGTTAAAAAACAATGAAAACGACAAGGCTTTCAAAATCCTTGAAATGATAAATCCAATCAATCACTCAAAGACTTTGGAGGATATAAAGAAATACCGAACTGAACCATATGTTTTAAGCGCAGACGTATATACAAATCCGGGACATTATGGTATGGGAGGCTGGAGTTGGTATACAGGGTCTGCAGGATGGTATTTCAAGACCGTGACAGAAGAGCTTTTAGGTATAAAATTAAAAAACGGAAATATCCATATTCATCCTCAAGTACCTGAAAGCTGGAATAATTTCAGTGTTGAAATAAACAAAGACGGCACAACCGTATCACTTATCGCAACACGGTCTGCCGACCATTTAAATTCAGGGAAATTATATGTGGATAATATTGAAACCGATCATATCCCATTAGACGGAAAGTCTCATCAAGTTCAATATTTTCTTTAAATCAAAAGTGTCTGTAAAGGAGATCTTTCATCTTCTTTTACAAAAGAACCTGCCGCGGGGATGTTCTTTGTTCTGTATTTTTCAGGCTTGGAGAACATCTCCTCATTGTAGAGCCAAACATTCTGAAGTGTATTTTTACTCTTTAATGTCATGACTGAAATACCTGCAGTATTTTTTGTTGTTTTAAGAGAAATCTGTGAACTGTCAACAATCAAGCAGCGTGAGTTGCTGGAACAAAGAGCAAATAACGTATCTTCGGGAACAACAAACATTGCGACAAGCGGAGATGCGTCAGAATAAGCTTTAAGAAGCTTCTTTCTGTTTTGCTTTGTCTCATAAGCGCTCAACTCGATCTTTGAAGCTTTTCCGTTCTCAAAGAAAAACAAAACATAGCCTTTAAAATCTGTTGTCGCTGTCATATAAACGGGAACTTCTCCGCTATCCATACCTAATTTCTGCGGCAGATATTCCCCAAGTGCACTGGCTTTGGTATCATCAAGTTCGTGCGCTTTTAATTTATATACCTGATGCTGATTTGTGAAAACTATAATTTCAGCTCTATTTGAAGATTCAATCGTATTGAAAATCTCGTCGCCTTCTTTAAGTTTATGTTCTGAACCCATTCGGAGAGACAGAGGTGTGATCTTT
Source organism: Eubacteriales bacterium (assembly GCA_045637625.1). Taxonomy (GTDB): domain Bacteria; phylum Bacillota; class Clostridia; order Oscillospirales; family UBA644; genus HGM12619. Next base: position 25,692 of record JAZTZU010000027.1, on the reverse strand, counting down.
TTAATGTATCCCTCTTTTGTCATAAAGAGAGTTACGGGATAATCTTCAATAGTTTCTTCGATTTCAGGCTCTGATATCTCATCTTCATAAAGGAGCGTCGTTCTTCTTGGCTTACCGTATTTTTTTGCTACAGCGGTAAGCTCCTTTATTATTTTCTTCTTGATAAGTGCAGGGCTTTTGAGCGTTGCTTCAAGATCTTCAATCTCCTTTTCGAGATTTTCGATCTCACTTATCTTATTCAGAATATATTCTTTATTTAAATTTCGAAGCTTGATCTCCGCAACAAACTCAGCCTGAATCTTGTCGATACCAAATCCAATCATAAGATTCGGAACAACGTCAGCGTCGTCTTCTGTTCCTCTTACTATCGCAATAGCTTTATCTATATCAAGAAGGATCTCTTTCAAACCAAGCAATAAATGAAGTCTGTCTTTTTTCTTATTTATCTCAAAGAAAAGACCTCTCTTGACGCATTCAGTTCTGAACGCTGTCCATTCAAGCAGAATCTCACGGACTCCGAGAGTCTTTGGTACGCCACCGATAAGAACATTGAAATTACAGGAAAAACTGTCTTCAAGAGGTGTCATCTTGTAAAGTTTAGTCATCAACTTATCAGGATCTGTACCCCTCTTCAAGTCTATGGCTATCTGCATACCGTTGATGTCTGTTTCGTCACGGATGTACGAAACTTCCTTTATCTTACCCTGCTTTACAAGGTCAACTATTTTATCTATAATTGATTCAACCGTTGTGGAATAAGGAATTTCATAAACTTCAATACAGTTATTTTTCTTGTCATACCTGTATTTTGCTCTGACCTTAAAAGAACCTTGTCCCGTTTCATATATTTTTGTCAAAGCCGCTGTATTATATATAAGCTGACCGCCAGTTGTAAAATCGGGAGCAAGAAGTGTGAGCATTATATTATGCTCAGGATTTTTAATCAATTCAATCGTGGTATTGCAAATCTCCACCAAATTAAAAGATGCAATAGTACTTGACATACCTACCGCAATACCGTCATTGGGATTAACTAAGATATTGGGAAACGTTGTGGGTAATAAAACAGGTTCCTTTAATGTCCCGTCATAGTTATCTGTAAAATCAACAACATCCTTATCGATATCATTGAAAATTTCTTCTGCAATCGTATCAAGTTTTGCTTCGGTATAACGAGGTGCAGCAAACGCCATATCTCTTGAATAATGCTTACCGAAATTACCTTTACTGTCAACAAAAGGAAGAATAAGGGCTTCATAACCTCTGGAAAGACGAACCATCGTTTCGTATATCGCCATATCACCGTGAGGATTAAGCTTCATTGTTTGTCCTACAATGTTAGCACTCTTGGTCCTGTTACCTTTAAGCAAGCCCATTGTATACATTGTATATAAAAGCTTTCTGTGTGACGGTTTAAACCCGTCGATCTCCGGAATAGCTCTTGACATGATAACGCTCATCGCATATGGCATGAAATTGTTTTCAAGAGTTTCCGTTATAGGATTTTCAATATAATTTGCCATGTTCACACACTCCTTCCTACTCTACGTCTGCAAGTTCGATGTATTTCGGACCGTTTTCGGAAATAAACTGTTTTCTTGAAGGGAGATCATTTCCGAGGAAAGTCGTAAACATAACTTCAGTTGCTTTTTCATCCGATACCGCCATAACCTTTATAAGTTTTCTTGTAGCGGGATCCATTGTTGTAAGCTTCATCATCTCAGGCTCATTTTCACCAAGACCTTTTGATCTCTGGACATTAACCTTTCCCGTAAGCTTTGAAACTATATCATTTTTTTCTTTGTCAGTATATGCAAAGAATGTTTTATCTTTACATGTTATTTCGTACAGAGGAGATTCCGCAATAAAAACTTTGCCTTCTTTAATAAGTGTCGGACACAATCTGTATATCATTGCGAGTATAAGCGTTCTGATATGATAACCGTCAACGTCGGCATCGGTACAAATAATTATTTTATCAAAACGAAGACTGTTCAGACTGAAATCTGAAATCTGCTTTCCATGAGCAGTTAATTCAACTCCGCAACCCATAACTTTTATCAGATCTGAAATGATCTCACTTTTAAGAATCTGATTATAATCAGCCTTAAGGCAATTCAAAATCTTACCCCTTACGGGCATTACAGCCTGGAACTCCGCATTTCTGGCAAGTTTTACAGAACCTAACGCAGAGTCACCCTCTACGATGTAAAGCTCTCTTACAGAGGAATCTTTGGAACGGCAGTCAAGATACTTTTCTACCCTGTTAGCGATATCAATTTCCTGAGTAAGCTTCTTTTTCAGATTTTGACGGGTCTTTTCTGCATTTTCACGGCTTCTCTTATTTATAAGAACCTGCTCTGCAATCTTATCCGCTTCAGCCTTATTTTCAATAAAATATACCTCAAGAGACTGCTTGATGAAATCAGTCATACAATCCTGAATAAATTTATTTGTAATAGCCTTTTTTGTCTGGTTTTCGTATGAAACTATCGTTGAATAGGAGTTGGAAATCAAAGCAAGACAATCTGAAACGTCAATAAATTTAATCTTGCTTTCATTTTTATTGTATTTATTGTTAGCTTTAATATATGCATCGATTCCGTTCGTAAAGCCATTCTGAACAGCCTTATCCGGAGAACCTCCGTGTTCAAGGAAACTTGAGTTGTGGTAATACTCCAGAAGCTGTTTTTTGTTGGAAAAACAATATGCAATATTCAGGCGAACCTTATATTCGGGCTTATCTTCCCTGTCACGACCCTTTCTGTCAGCTGAAATGCTCTGAATAGAAGTCAGAGCATCTTCGCCTATAAATTCAGAAAGATAGTCGTTTATACCGTTTTCATAAAAGAATTCAAAATTCTCAAAACGTCCGTCCTCATGCTGATACTTAAAAGAAAACTTAAGTCCGGCATTACAAACAGCCTGTTTTTTTATTGTTTCGGTAAAGTACTCAAGAGGAATGTTTATATCTGTGAAGACTTCAATATCAGGTCTCCACTTTATTCTGGAACCGCTCTTATGATTGCTTTCACTCTTTTCGAGAACCTTTGCCTTTACCTTTTGTTCCGGAGAACCTTTTTTAAATTTCAAGAAATATCTGAAGCTTCCGTCATAAATTTCAGCTTCCATATAATCCGACGCATACTGAGTAGCACAAAGACCAAGCCCGTTAAGACCGAGTGAATACTCGTATCCGTTCTGATCATTGTTATCGTATTTACCGCCGGCATACATCTCACAGAAGAGAAGTTCCCAGTTGTAGGCCTTTTCTTTTTCGTTCCAGTCTACAGGAATACCTCTTCCGTGGTCTGTAATTTCAATGCTTTTATCATTATAATATGCGACTTCGATGGACTTTCCGTGACCTTCTTTAAACTCGTCAATAGCATTTGAGAGAATCTCAAAAAAGCTATGACAGCAACCTTCAAGTCCATCGGAACCGAATATTACGGAGGGACGCAGCCTTACACGATCCGCTCCCTTAAGGGATTTAATACTTTCATTGTTATATTGCTTTTTCTGCAAGGCTGTACCGTCCTTTCAAAACCTGATTACATCTTAAAGTAATCAACGCCTGCTTCAAATATTTTCTGATCTTTGTTGCCGTAAATGTTTTTAGCAACATTTTCGCCTTTTCTTTCACTGTGACCCATTTTACCGAATGCACGTCCGTCGGGGCTGAAGATACCTTCCACAGCATCAACTGAAGCATTGGGGTTAAAGGGCATTTCCATTGTGGGAACGCCATTGGGATCAACATACTGAGTTGCAATCTGACCGTTAGCGGCAAGCTGTGCCATCATTTCGGGAGATGCAATAAAACGACCTTCACCGTGAGATACGGGGATAGCATGAACATCACCGACATTGCAGTACTTCATCCAGGGTGATTTAACAGAAGAAATTCTTGTATCAACCATAAGGGACTGGTGTCTGCCGATTCTGTTGTATGTAAGTGTGGGACAGGAGTCATCAATATCTCTGATTTCACCGTAAGGTACAATACCGAGTTTGATGAGAGCCTGGAAACCGTTACAGATACCGAGCATAAGGAAGTCTTCCCTGCTGAGTCTCTGATTTACAGCTTCCTTGAGTTCCGGGTTGTTGAAGAATGTAGCAATGAATTTACCGGAACCATCGGGTTCGTCACCACCGGAGAAGCCACCGGGAAGCATAAGAATCTGACATTCTTTAACTGCTGCGGAAAGAGCTTTTACAGTCTCTGTAATATCTGCGGAAGATCTGTTCTTAATTATAAAGATCTCACTTTCACCGCCTGCCATATTGAAGGCTTTTGCGGTATCGTATTCACAGTTTGTTCCGGGGAATACGGGAATAAGGATCTTAGGCTTGGAAACTTTAATTGCGGGAGCAACATTTGCTCTTGTATCGCAAGAATAAGTTTTAGATTCTTTTGTACCAGCATCAGCATTGAGCGGGAATATTCTTTCAAGAACATTGAGCCATGTATTTTTAAGTTCTTCTTTGTCTGCTTTTACGCCGCCGTATACGAAGTCGTTACCATTTGTGATTTCACCAACAAGAGTGCAACCTTCAACGGGCTCTGTTGCTTCAAATACAAAGCTTCCATACATAGGAACAAAGAGTTTGTCATAATCAATATCGGAATATTCAAAACCAAATCCGTTACCGACAGCCATCTTAAATACAGCCTCAGCGATACCGCCGTAAATTACAGCATTACAGGACTTGATCTTACCGGAATTGATAAGAGCATTAAGTTTATCGTAATTTGCGAGAAGTTCGTCAAACTTGGGAATACCGTTTTCATCGCAAGCTGTTTCGAGGAGATATACTTTATTTCCTGCAGACTTAAATTCATTTGAAAGAACCTTATCTGCGTCCATAGCACTGATAGCGAAGCTTACAAGTGTGGGAGGAACATCGATCTTTTCAAATGTACCGGACATAGAGTCTTTACCGCCGATAGCTGCGATACCGAGAGCTTCCTGAGCTACAAGAGCACCGAGAAGAGCTTCAAACGGAGCACCCCAACGAGCAGGATCTTTTGTTGTACGAGCGAAGAATTCCTGAAGAGAAAGCCATGTTTTCTTTCTGTCACAGCCTGTTGCTACAAGCTTGGAGACACTTTCAACGATAGCTTTGATCGCACCGATAAAAGGATCTGCGCAAGAAATATAAGGATTGAATCCGTAAGCCATAACGGAAGCCGTTTTGCTTACACCGTTATCAACGGGGATTTTTGCAGCCATTACCTGAGAAGGTGTAAGCTGACGTTTACCACCGAATGGAAGGAATACGGAAGATGCACCGATAGTACTGTCGAATCGTTCTGTAAGACCTTTCTGAGCACAAACATTCAGATCTGAAAGCAAATCTTTCATTGCTACAGCAAAATTGGAATCAAATTTCTTTTCAGAATCGTTTGCTTTCTTTGAAACTTTAATATCTGTATATTTGGAAGCACCGTTGCTGTTCAGGAAATCTCTTGAAATATCAACGATCTTATTGCCGTTCCAAACCATTGTAAGTCTGTTTGTATCTGTAACATCCGCAACTTTAACAGCATTAAGGTTTTCAGCATTTGCATATTTGATGAATTTTTCTTCATCCTCTGCTGCAATTACAACAGCCATACGTTCCTGAGATTCACTGATAGCAAGCTCTGTACCATCAAGACCTTCGTATTTTTTGGGAACCTTATTGAGATCTATAAGGAGGCCGTCAGCAAGTTCACCGATTGCAACGGAAACACCGCCTGCACCGAAGTCGTTACATCTCTTAATAAGAGTGGTTACATCTTTATTTCTGAAGAGTCTCTGGATCTTTCTTTCTTCAGGAGGATTACCCTTCTGAACTTCAGCACCGCAAGTTGTAATAGACTCTGTTGTGTGCTGTTTTGAGGAACCTGTAGCACCACCGCAGCCGTCACGACCTGTAGCACCACCGAGGAGAACAATAATATCACCGGGAGCAGGAACTTCACGGATTACGTTTTCTTTGGGAGCAGCACCGACAACAGCACCGAGTTCCATTCTCTTCGCAACATAGCCTTCATGATAGAATTCATTTACAAGACCTGTCGCAAGACCGATCTGGTTACCGTAAGAACTGAAACCTGAAGCAGCTGTTGTTGTAATCTTTCTCTGGGAAAGTTTTCCCTTGAGTGTATCTTCAAAAGGAACTCTGGGGTCAGCAGCACCTGTGCATCTCATAGACTGATAAACATATGCACGACCGGACAGGGGGTCACGGATTGCACCGCCAAGACAGGTTGCAGCTCCGCCGAAAGGTTCAATTTCTGTGGGATGGTTATGTGTTTCATTTTTAAACATGAGAAGATAATCTTTTTCTTCATCATCTATTTTTGCTTTAATATTTACTGAACAAGCATTGATTTCTTCTGAAATATCAAGATCGGGAAGCTGTCCTCTTTTTCTGAGGAGTTTACCGCCGATAGTAGCAATGTCCATAAGACACTGAGGCTTCTTAACGCCCAATTCTTCTCTGAAAGAAAGGTATTTATTATATGCAGCCTTTACATATTCAGGTTCAATATCAGTATTTTCAATAACTGTTGCAAAAGTTGTATGACGGCAATGGTCAGACCAATATGTATCGATCATTCTGATTTCAGTGATCGTAGGATCACGTTTTTCTTCATTTTTGAAATAGTTCTGAAGGAAACAGATATCATCGAGATCCATTGCGAGACCGTATTCTTTTACAAATGCATCAAGAGCTTCTTTATCAAGAGAGATAAAGCCTTCAAGAGTTTTTACTGTTTCGGGAATATCAAATTTATCTGCCAGAGTTTCAGGAGTTTCAGCAGAAGCCTCACGAGCTTCCACGGGGTTGATAAGATAATTTTTGATAGCTGCAAATTCAGCATCTGTAATATCTCCGGAAAGAATATATATCTTAGCAGATCTTACTGCAGGTCTCTCCTTTTCAGTAAGAAGAGAGATACACTGAGCACATGAGTCAGCTCTCTGATCGAACTGACCGGGGAGAAATTCAACATACAAAATACGAGAATTTTCTCCGGCTTCAGGCATAACATCATATACATCATCAACAGTAGGTTCTGAGAAGATCGTAGTTTTTGCTTTTGCAAAATCAGCATCGTCTACCCCTTCAACAAAGTATCTGTTGATCAATCTGACATTTTCAAGTTTAATATTGAGAGTTCTTTTAATATCGGACAAAACACCGGCTGCTTCAACAGCAAAAGCAGGTTTCTTTTCCGAATAAACTGTTCTTACCATTCAATTCCCATCCTTTTCATTCTTTATTTATTGTGATAATTATCTTTAAAACAAATCGGAATATGCTTTTTCTACGTTTTCAAGAAGTCTTACATATTCTTCTCTCTTCTTCTTTTCTTCTTCAACTACAGCCGCAGGAGCTTTTGAAACGAAGCCTTGATTGGAGAGTTTTTTATCGATTCTTTCAATTTCGGAATTGAGTCTTGCTTTTTCTTTTTCAAGACGTACTTTTTCTTTTTCCACATCAATAAGCTCGCCTACAGGAATATATGCTTTAGCATCTGCAGACACAGCGCACGCCATTCCGTCAGTTGTAGGAGCTTTTCCTATAATTACTTCATTAGCGCTTGCAAGCTTCTTAATGAACTCTTCACCGTTCTTATATGATGTTTCATTTTCTGTATCGATATATATTCTTGTTTTCTTGGAAACAGGAACGTTCATGTTAAGACGGAGCTGACGGATCTCTTTAATAAGAGCCATTGCATTCTTCATATCCTGAGCAGCTTCTGTAAATACCAATTTTTCATTGTATTCGGGGAAGTTTGCAATAATGAGAGCCTCACCGTCATGGGGTAATGCCTGCCAGATCTCTTCAGTAATGAAAGGCATGAAGGGATGGAGCAACGCAAGAGTATTTGTAAGCACATAACAAAGAACATTCTGAGCTGAAAGCTTTGTTTTTTCGTTAGTATTTGTCTCGAAGAGTCTGGGCTTAATAAGCTCGATATACCAGTCACAGATATTGTCCCAGAAGAAATCTCTTACTTTCTGAGCTGCAACACCAAGTTCGTATTTATCAAGATTATCACGAACTTCAGCAACTGTACGGTTAAATTCATTGAGGATCCATTTATCTTCAATTTCAAGTTCTTCGGGAAGCTCAATCTTATCAATAGTAAGATATGTGAGTGCAAATCTTGCAGCATTCCAAATCTTGTTTGCAAAGTTTCTTGCAGCCTTTACTTCTTCGAAATAGAAACGCATATCGTTACCCATTGAGTTGCCTGTACAGAGTGTATAACGAAGAGCGTCAGCACCATATTCGGAGATAACTTCAAGAGGATCAATGCCGTTACCGAGAGACTTGGACATCTTTCTACCCTGAGAGTCACGAACAAGTCCGTGGTAAAGAACTGTATCAAAAGGTGCTTTACCTGTATGTTCAAGACCTGAGAAGATCATTCTGGCAACCCAGAAGAATATAATATCATAACCTGTAACAAGTACGCTTGTGGGATAGAAATATTCAAGATCTTCGGTCTTATCAGGCCAGCCGAGTGTTGAGAACGGCCAAAGAGCAGATGAGAACCATGTATCAAGAACATCGTCTTCCTGTCTCATAACCTTTCCGCACTTGGGACAAACGGGAGAATCTTCCTTGGTAACGATCATTTCACCGCAATCGTCACAATAGAAAGCAGGGATTCTGTGTCCCCACCAGAGCTGTCTGGAAATACACCAGTCGTGTACGTTTTCCATCCAGTTGGTATATACTTTTACAAGTCTTTCGGGTTTAAATTTAATAGTACCATTCTGAACAACTTCAAGAGCGGGCTTTGCAAGAGGTTCCATTTTTACGAACCACTGATCGGATGTGAGGGGTTCAACTGTTGTACCGCAACGGTAGCACTGGCCTACATTGTGAGCATGAGGTTCAACCTTTACAAGGAAGCCTTCGTCTTCAAGGTCTTTAACAATAGTTTTACGAGCCTCATATCTGTCCATACCCTTATATTTGCCGCCAAAGCCATTGATTGAAGCGTCATCATTCATAACTCTTATCTGATCAAGATCATGTCTGAGACCAACCTGGAAGTCGTTGGGGTCATGTGCCGGAGTAATCTTAACGCAACCTGTACCGAATTCCTTATCAACATACTCATCTGCAATAACAGGAATCTCTCTTCCGACAAGAGGAAGAATGAGAGTTTTTCCGAGAAGATGTGTATATCTTTCGTCTTCGGGATTTACGGCAACAGCTGTATCACCGAGAAGTGTTTCGGGTCTTGTTGTAGCAATTACTACGTATTCATCGGAATCCTTAACGGGATATCTGATATGCCAGAAATTGCCGGGCTGTTCTGAGTATTCAACTTCAGCATCGGAAAGAGCTGTCATACAATGAGGACACCAGTTAATAATTCTGTGGCCTCTGTAAATAAGTCCTTTATTGTAAAGGTTTACGAAGACTTCTTTAACAGCTTTGGAGCAGCCCTCGTCCATTGTAAATCTTGTTCTGGACCAGTCGCAGGACGAACCGAGTTTCTTGAGCTGATTGATAATAGTATCGCCGTATTCTTTCTTCCAAGCCCAAACTCTTTCAAGGAATTTTTCTCTGCCGAGATCGTATCTTGAAAGTCCCTCTTTTTCACGGAGCTCCTGTTCAACCTTGATCTGCGTTGCAATACCTGCATGGTCTGTACCCGGAAGCCAAAGAGCGTTATATCCACACATTCTCTTGTATCTTGTAAGAACGTCCTGGAGAGTTTCGTCCATTGCATGTCCCATGTGGAGTTTTCCGGTTACGTTTGGCGGGGGGATAACTATAGTAAACGGTTTTTTAGTTCTGTCATCTGTGGGTTTGAAATAACCTTTGTTATTCCAATCCTCATATATACGACCTTCAACCTGTGAAGGATCGTAATTTTTTTCAAGTTCCTTTTTCATTTATGTTCTCCTATCAGCTGTAATACAGCGACGTAAATTAGTCTTTAACAATAATCTTCATAAAGCTCTTCTTACCTTTTTTAACGAGCTTTTCATTGATCTCATCGGGAGTGTAGGATGCGGAAATAGAAGCGACCTTATCATCACCTACAAATACACCGCCCTGATCTACGAGACGGCGAGCTTCACCCTTAGAGGGAGCCTGCTTTGTCTTAAGAAGAAGCTCAAGAATGGAAATCTTACCGTCTGTAAAATCTGCGGAAGAGATTTCGCAAGTGGGAGCATTTGCAGCAGCACCACCGGAGAAGAGTGCTCTTGCAGCCTGCTGAGCCTTATTTGCTTCATCCTCACCGTGAACAAGTTTTGTAAGTTCAAACGCGAGAACTTCTTTCTTTTCATTAATTCTGTTATCTTCCCAGTGTTCCATCTCTTCAATAGTTTCAAGAGAGAGGAATGTGAGCATACGAATACATTTCATTACATCCGCATCGCCGACATTTCTCCAATACTGATAGAATTCATAAGGAGAAGTTTTAGCGGGATCAAGCCACACTGCATTGCCTGCTGTTTTTCCCATCTTCTTACCCTGAGAGTCAGTAAGAAGAGTAATTGTCATTGCATTTGCATCTTTACCAAGCTTACGACGGATAAGTTCTGTACCGCCAAGCATATTTGACCACTGATCGTCACCGCCAAACTGGAGATTACAATCATAATTTTTATAGAGATAATAGAAGTCATAAGACTGCATGATCATATAGTTGAACTCAAGGAATGAAAGACCTTTTTCCATTCTCTGCTTGTAACATTCAGCTCTGAGCATATTGTTTACTGAGAAGCAAGCACCTACTTCGCGGAGCATATCAACATAGTTAAGGTTAAGAAGCCATTCTGCATTGTTGATCATCATAGCTTTATCTTCACCGAATTCGATAAATTTCTCCATCTGACGCTTGAAACATTCAGCATTATGATCTATATCTTCTTTTGTAAGCATTTTTCTCATATCTGTTCTTCCGGAAGGGTCGCCAATCATTGTAGTTCCGCCGCCGATAAGAGCAATAGGCTTATTACCCGCCATCTGAAGTCTCTTCATGAGTGTAAGAGCCATAAAATGACCTGCTGTAAGGCTGTCTGCAGTACAGTCAAAACCGATATAAAATTTTGCCTTACCGTTATTAACAAGTTCACGGATCTGAGGTTCATCCGTCACCTGCGCAATCAGACCTCTGGCCTGAAGTTCTTCATAGATTCCCATTGTAAAAATCTCCTTTTTATATTGAGTGTGATGTTCTTATCATTTCATCAGCTGTCGCCAGAAGCGATTCAGTGATGTTTATTCCGCCCATAATACGGGCGAGTTCATAGCGTCGCTCTTCGAGAGACAAGTTTGTAAGAACTGTATGTGTTCGGTCGTTGACCGTTTCTTTAACTATTTTGAAATGAGTATCCGCATAAGCGGCAATCTGAGCAAGGTGAGTAATAACCATTACCTGGCCACAATTTGACATTTCTTTAAGCTTAATTGCCACTTTTTGTGCAGCTTTTCCGCTTATACCTGTATCGACTTCGTCAAAAATCATGGTCTGTACAGAGTTATCGGCAAGTACATTTTTTATACTCAGCATTATTCTTGAAAGTTCGCCGCCTGAAGCAATTTTATTAAGAGGTTTCAGATCTTCCCCAACATTGGCAGACAGCAAAAACTCAACTTCATCAGAGCCTGTTTTGTCAAACTTTTTATTCTTGATATTTACAGCAAACCGGACTTTAGGCATTTCAAGGAAACTCAATGTTTCTATCATTGCAATTTCCAACTTAGCTGCAGCTTCAACCCTTGTCGCAGTCAACGCCTGTGCTTTTAATTTCATCTCAGCTTTTGCAGCTTTGAACTCTTCTGCAAGTTTCTGTAAGATAACATCAGAGAACTCCATATTTTCGAGTTCTTTCTGTGCATCTGAAAGGAACTGATTTATTTCCTGAACTGTAGATCCATACTTTTTCTTCAATCTATGTATCAAATCCAACCGCTCTTCAATCATATCCAGTTCATTCGGATCAAAATCCAGCCTGTCTGAATACTGAATCAAAGCTTCAATTATATCGTTGGTATTTTCCGAAATATCAATAAGCTTTTCGTTAACATTATTCAGAGACGGATCATATCTGCTCAAAAGTTTTGATTCACGCACGCAGGTTGCCAACATATCACGTATATTGACATTATCATCAGCCAACAAACTCTTGACGGCATTAAGGCACGCAATAATTTTTTCCCCGTTGGCTAAGATTTCCTGCCTTTTTTCCAACTGCTTATCTTCATCGGGTTTTATATCAGCAGATTCAATTTCATTTATTTGATATTTAAGAACTTCAATCCTGCGTTCCTTTTCACTTTCATCTGCAGATAAAGCTTCTATTTTACGCTTAATATCTATCGCTTTGCAGTATGATTCATAATATTCATTTTTAACAATATCATTTTTCGCATACTTATCTAAAAAATCAATGTGAATTTCCGGATCGAGCAAAGCTGTGTTATCATGCTGACCATGAATATTGACAAGTTTTGTCCCGATATCTCTGAGAACCGAAACACTCACCGGACGGCCATTTATGCGCGCAACACTCTTGCCTTCGGAGGAAAGCTCTCGGGACAAAATAACATCAGAGTCCGATTCATACCCCATCTCTGCAAGTTTATTGAGAATAACATCGTCGACATCAGTAAAAACAGCACTTACAAAAGCTTTTTTCTCACCTGTTCGAACCATATCACGGGAAACACGTTCTCCCAGAAGCATATTGATAGCATCTATTATTATACTTTTACCTGCTCCGGTTTCGCCGGTCAACACAATGAACCCCGAGGTTATTTCAACATCGAGGCTGTCAATAATCGCTATATTTTCAATGTGAAGATTGGTCAACATCACTAACCACCGCTTTACGCGTTTAAAATTTTAGTTATATTCTCAACAATAGTTTTTGCGGTTTCAACGGATTTTGCCGCAATAAAAATCGTATCGTCCCCCGCTATTGTACCTACAATATCGCCGGTGTTCAAAGTGTCAATCGCAGCACAGGCGCCCTGAGCCATACCGGAATAACATTTTACAACAACAAGATTCATCGCATTATCGACAGATATAATACTGTCACGCATCAAACTGTAAAATTTAGACTGCTTCGGTTTTTTAACCTCTGTTGTGTAATCAACATACTCGTATCTGTATTTGTTATCTTTCGTGAGTGTTTTATACAGATGCAATTCTTTTATATCGCGGGATACCGTTGCCTGAGTTGTCTGAAATCCCGACTCAATAAGCAATTCTGTAAGTTCGTCCTGAGTTTCTACGGGAGTAGTTCTGATAATCTCAAGAATACGGGCATGACGCTTATCTTTATATTTCACTGTGATCCCCTTACCTTATCTTTTTTGAAAGTATATTATAAAATGAATCGTTGTCAAATGTAATTGTTTTGATTTTTTTATCACCCAAACGGACCCGAACAACATCATCAGATTCAAGCTTATAATTAACAAGCCCGTCAATTGTCAGGTATCCGATATTTCCTCTGCCCGGAGCAGATAACGCCTCAAGAACAGATGAATCTCTAAATAAAATACTGCGGCCGTTAAACGAATGTGCGCATATGGGAGTTACAGCAATCGTTTCAAGCTCGGTATCAATAATCGGTCCGCCAGCAGAAAGAGAGTATGCTGTCGACCCTGTCGGTGTAGCAAAAATCAGACCGTCAGCTCTGTAAGATGTGATGTGTTGTCCGTTACAATGAAGATCGATATTCATTATCTGTGTCCAGTTACCGTGCGAGATCACCGCATCGTTCAAAGCAACGACATCCTTACATACAGTTCTATCTGCATTTCCTGCTGATATCGAAAGAACGGAGCGGTACTGAAAACTGTAATCTCCTGAGATCAAAGCATCCAATTTGGAATATTCGGAAGGCTCCATTGATGCCATATACCCGGTTGTTCCCATATTGATACCTAAAATAGGCTTATCATACATATAAGCATCCTTTACGACTTTCAATATCGTCCCGTCACCGCCAACGGTAATTATAATATCACAATCACGTATAGCCTGCTCTTTTTCAGTAAAAACAGTCCCATCAATCTGAACATCAGCATAAATCTCGGAACCGTTTGACTTCAGATACTTAATTATTTCCGAGGAGACCGAGAAGTTGACATCTTTTTCCGGATTTGAAATCAATGCAATTTTCATTTTAATAGTCCTCCTCAGTACAATATTTCATAAACTTTTCAATTCAGTATCTATTACATATTTTATCATTTCGCTTAAAGGTGTTTGGGGTGCAGAATAAGTAAAATATGATATAAATTCAATATTTCCGTCCCCACCTTTAATTGGCGAAACAGACAGTCCGTTCAAATTCAATCCGTATTCAGCAAACGCTTTTGCCACATTCATAATAACCGTTTTATACTGACTTCTGTCCCGAACGATTCCATTTTTATTGGTCTTTGCATTTTCAAACTGTGGTTTAATCAAGCAGATCAAATGCTTTGGTTTAAATTCAGATATTTTATCGGCAATTTTTTCAAGAGATATAAACGAAACATCTACAACGATAACATCTATTGTATCAAAATCTGAAACCGAACAGTTTTTTATATTTGTATTTTCAAGATTAACCACTCTGGAATCATTGACTAATTTTTCTGCCAGCTGTCCATGACCGACATCGACAGAATAAACCTTGGCCGCCCCGTTCTGAAGTAAACAATCGGTAAAGCCTCCCGTTGAAGCCCCAATATCCAAAGCAACCATACCGGAAATATTTAAATTAAAAACAGACAAGGCTTTTTCGAGCTTCAAACCACCACGCCCGACATATTTCAAATAATCATCAATCCGTATGTTTTCATTTCCGGACACATCAAACGAAGCCTTGTCTACAACCTCTCCATCAATAAACACACAACCCTCTTTGATCAACACTTGAGCATATTGTCTGCTTTTTAAGGAGAATTTTTCTGCAATATATTTATCTAATCTCATTTTTTATTATTTTTAGTAAAGAAACGCTCCGGAATAAAGAAGCAAAGTATCCTACCCGCAATATATATAATCTTTTCGCAATAATTCATCGCAAAATTTTTACCGAAAGCTTTGCCGCCAATTGTCAAGGCAGCATTCAAAGCTGTCATTATCATAGCCGAAACGATTTCCGGTATAGGAAGTATTGCCGATATTTCGACAGCGATTACAGCAGTCATAGTACCACTGATAATACCGCATATATCACCGACAACGTCATTACAAATATTAGAGACTGTAGACGCTTTCATAACCAAAAACAGACAGGCTCTTGCTCCCGGAACCTTTCTTGCAGCCATAGAATTAAACGGCTTAGGATCAGCAGCTGTAACCGAGGTTCCCAACAAATCGAAAAGGATTCCTAAAAATATAAAGAGCAACAACAGCACGGATGCTATTATAACATTAACTCCGGACAGAGCACTCTTTGATATATATGACAATGTCGCAGAAATGCAAAAAGACAAAACCATGACCTTTAAAACCCAGGAATTATTCCCGTTGCTTTTTTTTGTTTCTTTTTGCGGCTTTTTAGGTCGAGGGGTACTATCAGAATTTTCCAAAACGTTCACCTTTGTATATAAAAATTATGCGATGATAATATTCAAAGTAAATCTTGCGCCTTAGGTCAAGTAGGTTTCCCCATACCCTACCTGTTGTCGCCAATCAGGCAGTTTCCTTTTGAAGGGTACGATACCGCGTCACCGTCAATATGACTTGATTGCCACTTAGAACGCACTGCAATCCTTTGAATACAGAAAAAATTTCTCAGTCTAGGAGTTTTCCTCAACAGTATCATAAGATTCTTAGTCTCTTTTGCAGATATGATTTCTTAACGCAAAGTACTATATACTGTGGCCGCAATATATAGCCCGAACCGTTATCCGCCACATCCACTCAAGACAGGCTACTCTGCATACAACCGGACTCCTACAACAGCACTTCTAATGCCGTTGCGTTAAATTGCTTAAAAGAGAACGACCGCCTTGCAGGTTCAATCCTGAGTCGTGGTAAGCAAATCCACAAGATCAGGTCTCCGTGAGTGAAGGGACATTAACCGTATGCCATTACGGTTGCCCGGCACCCTACCTTCCAGCACCCACCCCAGACTGGGCGTAAGAAGCAAGCACAAGAAGTTTCATCGATATGCCCTTCGGTTGATTTTTAGGCCAACCCTGGTAATCCACAATACCGACTAGAATACTGTATCATCACAGATAATTATAGCATAAAAAATTATTTTATGCAATAGAAAAATGCATAATTCGTTTTTTGTTAAGATTTTTTACCAATTTTTATACAACAAAATCACCCTGTTTATACCTCAAACAGGGTGATTGTCAGATAAAAATTCATCTTAAAAATAAAAGCCAGTAAACGACCGAAACCAAACATCCGAGAATGCATCCCATTGTAACCTCAAGTTTTGTATGGCCCATAAGTTCCTTAAATCGTTTTGAACGTATTTCCATATTGTCAACATTCCAGTTTTCAATAATCTGATTGATAATCTTTGCCTGCTCTCCAACTTCATAACGAACATTTGCCGCATCATAAACAGTAATAAAAGCAAAAGACGCTGCAATTGCAAATTCCACAGAAGCAAAACCTTCCAATATGAATATCATGGAAACAAGAGCTGTGACCAGCGCACTGTGGGAACTTGGCATACCTCCAGAACCAAAGAATCTATCAATCCTCAATCTTCTGTCTATAATACTCATTGCAACAGCTTTTATTGCCTGAGCAAAGAACCATCCCAGCAATGCACTGTTCAAGTAAGGATTTGAAAAAACAGACATATAAATCTCCCCTCCGCAATACCGCTCTTTCGGCTGCGGCGCGCCGTATTTTAATCCGGATCAATGTATTTTTCTACGCCATTCTCCCTGCTATTACGTTCAGTTTTCCCTTGAAGCAAGGTAGAGTGCAAGCTCGGTTAAGAAACCGCTCTTATCATAAGGCTTTACAGCCTCTATCGCTTTTGAAGTATATTCTTCCACCAATTTTTGAGACTTGTCCAAGCCGTAAATATTTACGAATGTAGTTTTTTCATCCGCAGCATCTTTACCAAGTGTTTTACCCATATTTTCTACACTTCCGGAAACATCAAGAATATCATCACGAATCTGGAATGCAAAACCGATATTTTCAGCATAAACTTCCGCTGCTTTAAAAACATCCTCAGAAGCATTCGCCGCAACACATCCCAGCAAAGCAGAAGCCTTAAGCATTGCAGCTGTTTTAAGATTATGTATATTCAGGACTTCCTTTTCTGTCAACCCCGGTTTATTTTCAAGATCAAGAACCTGTCCGCGAACAATACCGTTT
The DNA here is from genome assembly GCA_045637625.1 of Eubacteriales bacterium. Taxonomy (GTDB): domain Bacteria; phylum Bacillota; class Clostridia; order Oscillospirales; family UBA644; genus HGM12619. The sequence continues at coordinate 8,345 of JAZTZU010000027.1, read as the reverse complement.
TTACCTGAAGCATCAAGCAAAATCGAAATACCCTGAATTATTTGTCTGTCTGACAATCCAACCCTTGAGCCATCTTCGATTATCTGAGCAAATGCTTCACCAAAAAGCCCCATACCTGCAAGTAATGCGGTGGATTCACCGAAAACGACATGGTTGGTTGGAATGCCTCTGCGCAATGAGTCATTATCCATGCAGGGCAGATCATCAAAGATCAAAGAATATGTATGAACCATCTCCAACGCACAGGCAAACGGCAAAGATTTTTTTGTATCACCTGAGATCATATCGCAGAACGCGAGACAAATTATAGGTCTGATTCTTTTTCCTCCGGCAAAAACACTGTATCTTAAAGCGGAATCAAGCACATCAGATTTGTTTTCCGGCAAATATTTTTCCAATGTTGCATTTATCTTTTCTGTATATGATTCAATATATTTATTCATCATCGTCTTCAACCTCTGTAACCATCTGAATCTTTTGTTTTGCATTTTTTATTCTTTCGGAACAAATTTCAGCAAGTTTCGTACCTTCCGTAAAAAGTTCCAAAGCCTCATCAAGTCCGCACTCACCTTTAGAAAGAATAGAATTTATTTCCTCAACTCTTTTAAGTGCATCTTCAAATTTCATATTTTCAGTTTTTGATGATTTCTTTTGCGGCACCTTTAATTACCCCGTCTTTCATTTTCATTTCAAAATTATCCTCAATATTTACATCATTCACACTCTTTATAGTCTTTCCGTCTTTTGTTGGCAAAGCAAAACCTCTCATAAGCACAGCTAACGGATTTAAAGCATTGAGCTTCTCCATCTCGTTCAGAAGCTCATACTCCTTTGAATCTGAAATTCTCAAAATATGTGCTGCAAGCATTTTTTTCGCATTATTCAGACGAGATTCTTTTGACGAAAGCACGAGATCAATGTTCATACCTGATCTGTACATCTCAACAAGACGCTCATATCTTAAAATATGAGCCTGTATTGCCTTTGCCATTGATTGCCTTTGCAGCTCAAGCTCCTCAAGAATAGAATCTTTATGAGGAACGACAAGTTCTGCAGCAGCCGATGGTGTGGGAGCCCTGAGGTCAGCAACAAAATCTATGATCGTATAATCAATCTCATGTCCGACAGCGCTGATTATGGGGAGATCTGACTCAAAAACCGTCCATGCAAGTTTTTCGCTGTTAAATTCAATAAGATCCTCATAAGAGCCGCCGCCCCTTGTGACGATTATCACATCAACATCTTTTGTTTCATTAAAATGATTTATCGCCTCAACAACCGTCTCTGCAGCTCCCGTGCCCTGTACACTGCACGGAAACAAAACAGGTACCGCAAGCGGGAACCTACGTTCAAGAATGCTGATAACATCAAAAAAAGCGGCTCCGGTTGGCGAAGTAACTATTCCTATCCGTTCAGGGAACTGTGGGATTGGTTTCTTGTATTGAGGATCAAATAGTCCTAACTTTTCAAGTTTTTCTTTTAATTTATTAAAAGCCGCATGATACGCACCGACCCCGTCAGGAACAATATCTTCAGCGTAAAGCTGATATGTACCGTCTCTTTCAAAAAGAGACACACGTCCTTTTACAAAAACAGAAATACCGTCCTCAAGGAAGAACGAAAGCCTGTCCGCATTTGACTTGAACATCACCGTTTTGACAGCAGCATTTGAATCTTTGAGAGTAAAATACACATGACCGCTTTTCAAGTGTCGGGTAAAATTGGAAATCTCCCCTTTTACCGTTATTGAACGCAAATTAACATCGCTCTCAATGAGTGAACGGGTATACATATTCAGTTGTGAAACTGTAAGTGCTTTAAGATTCATATTTCACCATTGTTCATTTTTCTATAGGCAAGATATGCCGTACCGACAGCATTATCACCGGAAAGTTCTGCCGAAGCAAAAACCGGCTGACAAAGCGAATTTGAAACCAATTTCTCAGTTATAATATTCTTGATCCGCTTATTCGCCATCACGCCACCTGCACACAATACGGGACGTGGATGTTCCCTTTGCAGATAAACTATCATTTCCGCAATGGTCATACCGCAAACTTCCGTAATGTATGAAGCTATATATTCAGGACTCTTGCCCCGGAGAAAAAAATCATTTATTTTATTCTCATAACCCGAAAGACAGCAATCGCCATCCTTCAGGTTGATTTTTATCTTAAATTTCTCATCACACTTTGCAGCGATAGGCTCAAGTTCCGCACCGCACGGAAAACCCAGACCAAGAAGTACGCCCGCCCTGTCGATAAGCTGCCCGACACTCAGATCCCTTGTTTTAGCTGAGATCTCAATATTATCAATATCTGAAACAGTAACAACTTCTGTTGTTCCGCCGGAAGCGTGTACCGCATAAAAATCCCGATCAAGCAGATCCAGCCTGCCACACGAAATCAAACCTGCGGCAATATGACCCTGCTGATGTGAAAATTTAAAGCACGGAACTTTCAATGCATATGCAAGGGATTCCGCAACGGTTACCCCAAAAGAAAAGCAGGGCATGTAAGACCCTGCAGTATTTCTCGGAGCATAAGAAACCCCTACGCCCTTTATTACTGTATTTTCAAGGTCTAAATTTGATAAAACCTCCGAAAATTGCTTTACGTGAGCAAAAACCGCATCGTTTTGCCTTAAGCCCTTTTCCCCCATGGGAACAGGCAGCAATTTACGTGAATTAACATACGAGCCGTCGGCATAATATAACGCCGCAGACGTACGATAATTGGATGTATCTATACCAAGGAACGCCGCCTTACTTATTTCTGACATATGTACCCAATACGCCGTTTACATATGCGGCGGATTCCTGTGTATCGTACTTCTTAACAAGGTTGATTGCTTCATTGATCGCAACTGATTCAGGAACATCATTTGATTCTGAAATTTCATAAACAGCGATTCTGAGAGCTGAAAGAGCAACCCTTGAAATACGTGAGATACTTCTGTTATTAAGATATCCTTCAATTGATGAATCGATAGAGCTTAACATTCCGTGGATATCTTTAAATGCATCTTTAGCATGATCGTCAATTTCGATTTCGCCGTTTTCCGTGGCTGTTTCAATTATCTCATCTATATCCGCATCTTTATAGAATGTGGATTGAAACATGAGAATAAACAAAGCCTCTCTTGATTCACTTCTTCTCATTTTGTTTTTGTTTTCTCCTCAGCGACACTTGTTACTATAACATTTACTCTCTTGATCACGAGTCCTGTCATTCCGGACAATGCCTCACCGACATTCTGCTGAACTTTCTTTGCGACCTCGGGAATATTAAAGCCATGTTTTACAGATATCTGAAGAGTAATATCAACACCATCTTCTGAATTGATTATATTTATTCCTTTTACAATATGTTTGAGCTGAGCGCTGATATTTTTAACAGAGGAAGACATCTTCTGGCTTACTTTCAATACACCGTCGATCTCCAATGCCGCCGTTGTTGCAATTGCAGCAATAACCTCTTCTGAAATTTTAATTGTTCCGTTAATTTTTTCGTCCATGATAGACTCCTTTTCTCTGACCCTATATTCTTTTTTTATCTTACCGTACTACAGAGAAGGTCAGAACAACCGCAGTACTCGTGCCGACATAAATATTTAAAGCATAAACCTCAATCCTATGCCGACATTTTTTTCTATATATCTATTATAGCACATTTTTTCAGTTTTGTATACTGCTAATTTCTATTATTTTTATGACATCGTTGGAAAGTTTCGTTTCCGAAGCCGCAATATCCATGATTTGAGCCGCCTCATAAGGCTCAAGACCCTCAGTTTCAACAACAACACTCACATTATCCATACCAACGTAAACAATACAATCGGTAAATCCTTTTGCCCGTATAAGGTTTTCGATGACAGATTCAAGCTCTGATGTTTTGGCATAGTCCGCCACAGCAACAGCTGCAGCCTGTTTTGCAGCTTCATCTGCATCGTCATTTGAAATAAGCTGATTCAATACCGCAATAGAATCGTCCCTGTTTTTCTTTCGCAAATATCTGGCGTTGTCAAAGTAGCTTTCAGCTTCTGCATTAACATAAGAACTTTGTCCGAGAATCTTTTCGTAGTCCTCATAATCTTCCTCATCAGCAACCGTAAAAACGCCATCGCCCTCATTCAGAAACCACCAATTCGCATACACAGCAAGGCTTATTACCAATGTAAGTCCGAGAATGATCCATCTTGTTTTTTTCATTTTATCTCCATTCTGCCGCTATAAAGATTGAGCAGTCACAAAAAATCCCCCAATAGCAGCAATTGAAAGATCTGACGAACACTCAATGTTCCGCATATTTTCGGCTGCAGTATACCGTATTTATTTTCAGTGAGAAACCTCACTTATTTACAAATTGCTATGTTTTTTTATTTACCGATATACGGCTGCTTGATATTCCAAACAACCTCGTCAATATATCCACCAACATATTTTTCACACCCACCTGACCTCCTCCGTCACAAACGACAGCAATTCCCAGAATATTTTCCGTTTCAGAAGAAGAGAAAGATGTTTCCTTTTTGTTCTCTGTAAAAATTATAACATCACACTCCCCAACCCCTTCAAGTTCAGTCAAAAACTTTTCGAGCTTGGATTCAAAATCCGCACCATTCAACCTCTTGGAAGATTCATCTGTCCCAAAATTCTCAGATAAAAATATGAGAACAACCACCGCACAAAGCCCAACAGCTATAATAAAATAGTTTTTACGTATATACGCCAAAACATCATTGATCCTCATCATTCAACTCCCCTGTCGATTTTGACAACAGAAACTTTTCCAGGTATATTCAACTCATTTTCAACAAAATACAGTACATCTGAGAGACAACATTCTGCCGATAGTTTAATTACAGTATCTTTAACAGTATAAATACCTTCATCCAAATAACCGTTCACAACAACATCAGAAACTTCAGCTTCAAACTTTTCAATTATCCTCTCCCGAACAATATTTGCAAGGACATTACTTATATCTTTTTCTGTATTGCCTGAAGATTCCGCAACCGAAACATTTTCAATCTCATGATATTCCAAATTACCAATCTTGATATCTGACAATAATGAAAGTACCGATGCAACAAGAACAAGAGAACCCAATGCACGTATATTACTTTTATATTTTCCACTTACAAAGGAACATAAAACTGAAATTCCCAAACCTGCGGACATCAATAAAATTACAGTTTCGCTCATGATCCTAATAAATCCTTATTATAAAATAAAACAACAAAAATACCATAACAGTCAAAGAAATCGAAATACATATCAAAACAGAGATAACATCTCTGACCGCACTAAATAAAGACGAAAGAGCCTCACTCTCTGAAAAACTGAGAATAAAAACTATGACAGACATCACCACAAAACAAACCAACAATTCAGCTATCGGAGAAACCGAAAGAATCACAGAAATGGTCAGTCCCAACATACCGACATGATTTTTAATTGCAAGCGCAGAAGAAAATAATGTATCCAAACCTTCGGAAACCGCACCTCCAAGAACCGGGAGGCCTGCCGAAAGAGCCTGTTTCAACATTTTTTTCAACAAAGTATCTTTACTCATGATAACTACAGATTGGACTGCCATTATTCCGCTGAAAAGAGAAAGGAAAATTCCAATGATACCTATAGATGTATTCCGGATAAATGAAGAGATCCGTTTTATATTCAAATCTCCGACAGAACCACCATAAATCGCTAAAATTATATATACAACAGAAAACGGAATAACGACTTTTGAGCATATAAAATTATAAACAGCTACAAGAACAGAACATTCCGTTCCAAACAACGCCGCAGAATTTGCAGATGCAGACGCTGCCATTGAAGCGACAGAAACGGCAGATACTGCCGAAACAAAACCTGAGATTGAAGAATGAACAGATATGAATGACTCAGTAACCGCATTCACAATCCCCAATAAATTCCAACCCAAAACAAGAAATATCACATTATTGGTAATTGAGGACAAATCACGTTCAAAAGAACGGAAAACAGCCTCATAAATATAAACGGTAAAAACCAAAACAAGCAAATATGTATATTCTGTTTTATACTTCAAAAAAGCTGCTGCAACAGCTTTCAGAAAAGTTTTTATTATATTCGTAAAATTCAACACGGAATCAGAATTCAGATCTTCATCTTTAAGATCTGACAGTTCGTAAAATTCCTGAGGAATAAAATCATAAATCTCCTCAGCTGCATTTTCAAGCTCTCCAAGATCAGTTGCAACGGAAGGAACAGACAAAAACACCAATAAAATTGTACATACTGCAATATTTATACATCTTTTCATTACGACTATCCTTAATTAAAACACATGTATCATACTGAAAATACTATCGATCAAAGGCAGACTCAACGATGTAATATATATCTTACCAAAAAGCTCCGTCTTGGACGCAACGGTATCCAAGCCACATTCACGACAAAGATCTGAAACATAACAGCATAGAAACGAAGCACCTATAGACTTATACAACAATGCAATTTGTAAGTCGCCAATGCCATTCTCCATCAAGCTTACGGTATAATCTAAAATATTTTTTATTTCCGGAATAACCTGAAGAATAATAAATACGCCTAACAGTACGCCTGCAAAAACCGCATATTCATGTTTGATTTCCCGAATCAAAACGATCAAAAATATTCCTGAAATAACAGATACCATAACAGAAGCAAGGCTCATATCAAATATTAAAAGTAACTCTGAGTGTGTCGAAAAGCCGTCCGACCTCGCCAACAATCAATATCAGAACCATCACAAGTCCTGCGATAGTTACCATAAGCGCATGTTCTCCGTGATCGGATTTTGACAGAAGCTGATTCAAAACAGAAACAATTATACCTATAGCGGCAATCTGAAAAAGTATATCAGAGTTCATTTAAACATTCTCCAATTTCAAAGACATATCATTACAGCAAAACACCCGACAGCTATCCCCATCTTGACATATAAACCCCCATGCTTTTCATGTTCAGACGAAGCCTCATCCCGAAGGTCTTTAAGTTCATGAATTATATTATCAAGAAAATTGATCTGATCCTTACCGTCCGTCTTGCCTAAAAGTTCGAACATCAGATCCAAACACCGAAAGTCCTCATCTTTTAATGCTGTGATTTTCCCGTATTTTTTCTTGGTCTGTTCATATTTATCTAAAAAGCGAGTTTCTTCACAAGAGGCAAGTTCCAAAAAAAACGAACCGATATTTTTCCCTTTGCAGATTATTTTATCCAAAGTGCAATTCCTGTATAGAATCTCATTTTTTGCAAATTCAGCAAACTTTATTATATAATCAAGCTCAGACCGTCTGCGAGAAAGCTCTTGTTTTTTAGCTAACCCCATTATTGCACACATTACGAAGATCAAGCTCAAAACAAGAACTTTTAACAAAATTCTCACCCCTTAAATACCGTATATCTCTGACTTTACCGAGTTCGTAAAGCACAACCGCATCAATAGCTTTTATATCAAATAAATTTTTCAATATGGGCCGTCGAAGCAGTTCCTCTATACTTTTCGCATGGACAGACGTTATAAAACCGACCCCGCAATTCAATGCATAGCTGACAGATTCTGACTCTTTAATATTACCCAACTCATCAAACACAATAATATCGGGAGATAAGGTGCGGACAGCTCTTTCTATTCCTTCAGCCTTAGGAAAACCGTCAAGTACATCACAATAGAAAATATCAAACGATGAATAACCGCAATTCATTGCGGCAATCTCATGCCTCTCATCTATAATAGAAACTTTCAACCCTCTTTTTGACAGTTCGGAAGCCAAATCTCTTAATACAGTAGTCTTGCCTTTTCCGGGAGAAGCCGCAATCACAGTATTCAAGACCCTGTATCCGTTACTGATATGACTTAAGACTTCTTTCGAACATCCCGTACATTCCCTGGCGATACGAAAATATATACCGTTAACATCTTTCAATCCTGTAATTTCTTTATCTTTAATAACAGCCGTTCCACTTATACCAACCCTGTGACCACCCTCAACAGTAACAAAGCAGTTTACTATCTGATCGGCATAAGCATAAACGCTTTCCCTGATCAACATATTGTAAGTATAATCTATATCTTCCTCATACACGGTAATACCGTTTTCAAAGTCCGTAAGCTTGCTTTTAGCCGAAACGGAACAGAGCCTGTTTTCTGACAGAACTATAACAGGACAAAGTGTTTTCATCCGTATTTCACGTATTGTTTCAATGATTCCGATTTCCATATTCAAAAATATATTTTTAAGTCGGGCAGGCATATATTTAATTATTTCTGCAAAGTTACCGCTCATATCTTATATCCTTATCTGTTTATGTATCA
>JAZTZU010000026.1:0-16818 GCA_045637625.1 Eubacteriales bacterium | reverse complement strand
GTGATTGTGAATGTAATTAACAGGGTATTTATCACTATCTAATTTTCAAGGTTCATTCTCGCGCCTTCCTTTGAGCTTCTCAAGCGACTCGCTGTTCTCTCGGAGTTCGTTCTTGTTTTTCGCTCTCTCGTTTAGCGCTCAAATATTATACCACAAAAAATCCGATTTGTCAAGCCCTTTTTCAAAAAAACTTTTTGCACCCAAAAAACTCCATTTTTCCGCATAACCACGCGGTTTTTTCGACTTCAAAATACCCATTTTCAGCCCATTTGCCCGAAACTTTGTTAATTATGCACAATTAGCCCTTGTTTTAAAACCGCCTTTTTGGTTATTTCGCACATAGAAATCGACTATTTATCACTTTTCAACAGTTTCAACACAATAATAATATCACAGCTCAGAAAAATCAGTCGAAAACCCTCGAAAAAAATAAAAATCAATAAAAAAATTTTTCAGCTCAAATTTTTTTATCAATATAAAGAAAATGCTCTTATTTCACATTTAAAATAAGAGCATATTTTTTATTTTTTCAAATATCCTTTTTCACAAGCATCCTCTATAAGATCAGTCAGGTACTGCCACAGAACGACAGACCCCTCTTTTACAGGAGCAATTCTGTTACGGACCTGATTTATATAGATTCCATGTTCCTTCCAGGCACGCCCATTCGTTGCAACATTAAGCAACAACGGCTGAACCCGATCCATCACCGCAGCAAATTTAGATTCGGGAGTGTCTCTTCTCTCAAATTCATCCCAAAGAGACCTGAATTCAGAACCTATAGATTCGGGCAATATTCCGAAAAGCCTGTTTGCGGCAGCAATTTCACGTTCTTCCTTGGACTTTGCAGCCTCGGAGTCATAACAATATGTATCCCCAGCATCAATCTCGACCACATCATGAACAAGAACCATCTTCATTGTTTTCAAAACATCTATTGGTTCATTTGAATATTGCGCCATCATAGATGTCATCAACGCAAGATGAAACGAATGTTCCGCATCATTTTCGGTGCGGTTTTCGCCTGTAACATAAGTTTGACGGTAAATATTTTTCAACTTATCCGTTTCAAGAATAAATTCAATTATTCTATTAAGGTTTTCATCCATAATTATTTCTCCTTTTTAACCAACGACACAAGTCTCCTGTAAATACGTGCTGCCCACGGAAGATTCTTTTCAACTATATTATACTTGAATTTACTTATTACAAGATCAAATTCACCGATATACTCGACAAGGATAGGATTAAACTTACTCTTAAACGCATAAAGACCATCGTCAAGCGTTCCTTCTACACCACCGAGATTAAGCAAATGACACTTTTCCGATGCCAAAACCTTCATTATTTCCGCAAGCATAACATCCGCAGCTTGGAACTGCCGTAAAATACTCAGATCAGACCCTGCATAAAGATACTCAGCCATACGAACCCCCACTTCATTTGGAGGCATAACAACTATCGAGCCTGCAAGAGTAACTATTTTTCCGTATTTCTGTCTTACGAGTTCAGCCTCATCCAACAAAACCGATGTCTTGCTTTTTTCCTCCTCAGATTCTTTAGACATTCTATCGGAAAGATATTTAACATACACATCAAGATCAGATTTTATGAAATAAAGCTTAGCCTTTTCCCCAAAAGAAAGCAACAAACGCTTAAAATACTCCTTATTTCTCAGAAAAATACTTTTACGTTCCTCTGTCGACTTCATTATTGAAGAAAAAACATCTATATTGTCATCACAAACTTCGGCCTCTTCAAAAAACATTCCGCGAGAAGAAACAAATGTTCCCATATATTTACGCTCACAGGATTTAAAATGTTTCTTCAGATCCGCAGCAGAAAGAAATTCCCCATTTTGTTTGGCAAGAGGAACTATCATATTAAACCGAGGCTGAATATAATCATTTAAAATTAAGCTGAATCCCTTATGGGAAAAACCGGCAGAAAAAATATAATTTCGAGCGGCTTCATCTTTTTCGGGAAGAAATGGGGTAAAATATTCCGAAGCATCCATTTCAGGCGCAGTAATTTTTAAAGGTACGGGAGGATCTATCTTAACGGAATAAATACCGTTTTTCTTTGCAAATACCCGGATCCCGTCCATAAAAGCAGAAAAAATCTCACCATCTGAGAGATCGAAAACAGGACCTCTCGGACAATATGCCAATTTGAACATGGGAGCAAGCTTGCGTATGAGAAGAACCGCACCACCGCACATTTTTCCGTCAGAATCAAAAATTCCGCAGTAACGCTTTTCCCAATCTATTTTCAGTTTTCCCCAGGCTTCAGTCTGAGTTATCGGGGCAAAGGAACAGGTTTTCACATAAGAATTATATTCTTCCGCCGAAATATCAGTTTTAAAAGTATAAGCCATCAGCTGTTTTCAACCGTCCTTTTTTTGATAATTTTCTTCAATACAGTATTTTTCACTTTTTTTGCACAGGGCAAAGCCTTTGTAAAGAGGAAAAATCCCAAACTATTATTTATTAAGTATATATCACCGCAATATTCAGTAACCGTACCGGCATAGCTTTGCTTATACCGACAAAGACCGTAAAGAGGATTTTTTTCATCATATGCATCCCCCGTAATACGCCCCATATCATGAACATCGCAACCACGTTCAAGGCTTCTGCAAATCCTGATCCAGTTCAACAAATGCGTAGGTCTGAACGTATTTCTGAGAACATTTCTTGTACCTCCGTACAAACAAATGGAAGTTTTTCCAAAATAGGAAGTCATTCCGCAAGCTACATAAATTTTCTCAACATCAGCAGAAATCCCCGCCGCTTCCAGCTCTTTCATAGCACTATCAAAGCGTTCACGATCTTTGTCTGGCATATTTCCGGCTTCCGCACGTGCCCTTTCACCCTTAATATCATAATAAAGAAGATCCATCACGCCGTATTTACCCAAAGAGCGGAGCATATTTACATAATAACTCTTATCTCGCTGTATGAAGGAAACCCTGTCCGAAGTTTCGGTCATAATCGAGAAAAATTCATCTGCGATCTTAGGATCATTATCAATATCTTCTATAGTATATTCTTCACCTTTAATACCGCATTCACGACCGATTCTGACTCCGTGCCGAACACCTTTTTCACATTTTTTCATAATTTTTTCTTCGGAAAATCGTTCTTCCCCGTCAGAAAGAAAAATATTTACAGTCGTTGAAGGCTGAACGGTATAAAAATCCTTTACACCGTCAATCTTAAATCCTGCATCTGCAAAAACCGCAACTGTTTTATCAAAGTTTTCCACAGTTTCCCCATTTATTTTTTTCACAACAAGGGGATCACACGCAAGAGCAAATACTCCAAACCGTTTCATTTCATTTTTGATAAAAGAAGAAAACTCTTTTATCAGCACGGAATTACTGTAATCACATACAAATCCGTCGGGACAGTACCAAAGTTTCCCCGCAACAGGTATATTTCGCTCAAGGCAAAGACAGGAAAGAACAGCTTTCCCATCTTCATAACCCATATAATAATAAGGCTTCCATGCATTCTTTACAGAAGCCCACATCGAAGTCTGATAAACTGAGCCTCCGTTATTTTCGGAAAAGGCATTAAAAACCTCATAATTTTCTGTTTTTTCAAAACTGAACAAATCATTCACTCTTTCTTAGTTCTTAAAAACAACACGTCTGAGCCAATGTATTTTATTATGCAAGATTTCATATAAAAACTTATTTGAAACAAGATAATATTCTCCCAAAAGCTCATCAAGCTGACCGTGATATCTGGATTTATATTGATACAGGTCATAAGTTTTATCTTTTTTAATATCTTCAGTATCCAGACGAAGCGTTCCGCCCATATTAAGACTTTCAGTCCTGCCGTCGAAACAATCCTTCATCATATCCCAATAGTTTGAAGTCAATCGCAATTCACGGAGTGCCAAAGAATTTGCACCAAAATAATCATGTGCCTTCGTTCCGCATTTAATACAAAGATATACCGAAATATATTTTTTATCCTTATATTTTTCAGTAACCTCAAGACGTGGCTTTGTGGCATTGAGCTGCTTCAGAAGTTCCGCCATTTTGGGCTTAAGACGCTCCCTCTTCTGAGGAGTTGTATTTGGATCCTCAGATTCAGCACGGTTTCTTTCTATAGCCGCTTCAACATCACGGATAATATTTTCAGTATATTCCTTATCTATATCGGAGTCATATCTGTAAAAATGTATCGTGATATACTTTCTCAAATGCTTAATAAGATCAACGTAATAATCACGCTGGCGGATACCAAAACCTTTTGCTTCCGCAGTTTCTTCAAAAAGCTTAAAGAATTCATCAATTACAGAATCTGTTATCTCATCACCATGATATTTTTCAGGAACAAGTCCTCTTTCCTCTGCAATACGGATATCATTCTGCAACTTCTTCTCCATTTTTGCAAAAACAGATTTCTCAAGCAAAGATCTTTCTTCTTTCGGATCCCAACGAACAAGATAATTCGTAGGACGTTGGATAGAATGAGCCTTATCGGCAAAATGAATATAACCCAGATCAAGCAAATTCTGATGAGCCTTACCGCCTGCTTCCGTAACCTCAAAATCTGTTTTGTAAGTATAAAACGGATCTATAGCAGTATAAACTATATGATTTTTCTTCATATATGATTTTAAATACTCAGTAAATTCCCTCACAAGGACTTCGTTTGTATAGTCACAAACAAAACCCCTCATAGCGTAACCTATTTTAAAAGGTGAACAAGGTACTGAGATCAAAAACAGCAGACAGGTCAAAACAGTCTCACCATTTTCATCCTTGCCTAGAAACGCAGTATTTTTATATTTATTTTTAAAACCCGCCCACGCGGAAGTTTGAAAGAAAATTCCTTGTTCTTCGGAAAAAGAATCTATCTCACAAACAGGAACTTCAGTAAAATTATACAATACGATTACCTCTGATTCTTTTTATGTATTCAAATATATTATACCATTACGAAACTGATTTGTCAACAGACTTATGCAAAACGTAAGAAATTTATCCAAAGATATTTTCTTACGGCAATTGGAAATTATACAAAAAAATCCGCCCGAATCAAATTCAAGCGGATTTCAAGTGTTTTTACCTGTTAATTTTTCTGAACCTTAAGGATTTTTCTGACAGCCATTGCAATAGGAATTGCAACAACGCCTCCGATCAACGCCGTTATAAGCTGTGGCGTAGAGAACATCTTTGTAAAAGTCTCTACCTGAGGTTGCTTCAAACCGTCACCCATAAGAGGAATAAATACCTTAATAACACCCAGATAGAGAGTTGCAAATTTCAGAAGAGATCCAACAACTACCCCCGTCAGACCTCCGACAAAGAGCATTGAATTATTTTCCGCATGGAAGAGTTTAACAACAAGAGCCACAACCAAAACATAAACAATATTGCCCAAAGCAATAAACGGGATCAACTGAATCAGCTTCGGACCGATCCCCAAAACAAAAGCAAAAAACGGAGAGATTGCAGCAACAGTCAGCCCGCTCCAAAGTCCACCGGTCAATGCCGCAGTTACAAGGACAAGATTTACGAGTGATCCCGTAACGATCTGCCCCAAAGATGCACTCAAAGATTGAAATACTATAAGTATCGCAATGAAAAGCGCCGTTCTTGTTATCCAAAGTACCTTATTTTTTGTGTTTTTCATAAACTGGTTCTCCTTTTAAAAAAGTTCGAAAAAATCAAAGCTGAAAACTATTGACTTTATTCTGTTTATAGTATATACTAAAACAAAAGATATTTCTGTTGCACAAGCAACGAATATAAAAGAAAATCATCAGCAGAATGGAGATTTTTATGCAGTTACAGTTTGACCCAATACTTAAATGTCCCCTCTTTGCAAATATCCCCGAAAATGATGTTCTTTCAATGACACTATGCTTGAAATCATTCACCAAAAAATATAAAAAAGGAAGTGTGATACTCCTCGCAGGAGAAGAGGTTTCTGAAATGGGAATCATTCTTTCAGGAGAAGCTGAAGTTTACCGTGAAAATTACGACGGAAGCCGGCTGCTTATCTCATTGCTCAAAACAAGTGACATTTTTTCGGAAATGATGTATCCCTCGGAAAATAAAAATCCCCTCACATTCATTGCGAAAACAGACACGGAAATAATGTACATCCGCCACGACAAACTGTTGACCACGTGCAAAAACGCCTGCAACTGCCACCATAAAATGCTCCAGAATCTTTTAGGTACGGTTTCAATGAAATATTGGGAACTGCAGACCAAAATAAAATATCTCACAACACCCACGCTCAGGGAAAAGATACTGGAATTTCTGAAAGACTGTTCAAACGGTCAAAAAGGAACTTTCGACATTCCCTACGACAGGGACGCTATGGCAGATTATCTCAACGCTGACAGATCCGCCCTTTCACGGGAACTGTCAAAGATGAAAAAAGACGGACTTATTGACTATAAAAAGAATATGTTCACGATCTTTTACAATAAACTGAAATAAAACCCTTATAAAAGGAGATCACATACATGAAAGTATTACTTATCAACGGCAGCCCCAAATCAAACGGAACAACAAACAGAGCCTTGACAGAAGTTGCCGAAAAACTCAACAAAAACGGAATCGAAACAGAAATTTTCCAATTGGGACCCAAAACAGTAAACGACTGCATCGGCTGCATGAAGTGCAGAGATCTGAAAAACAGATGTACCTTTGACAATGATATCGTAAATCAGATACTCGAAAAAGCCGAAACCTGTGACGGATTTATATTCGGAACACCCGTTTACTATGCACACCCCTCCGCAAGACTTCTTGCCGCACTTGACAGAATTTTCTATGCAGGATCAGGAGTTTTTGCGTATAAACCTGCGGCAGCAGTTGCTGTTGCAAGAAGGGCCGGAACAGTAGCGTCCTTTGATGTTCTCAACAAATATTTCACCATCGCACGTATGCCTGTAGTTTCATCCACTTATTGGAATAATGTACACGGAGCAAACGCAGAAGATGCAGAAAAAGACCTCGAAGGCATGCAGACAATGAGAAATCTTGCAGATAATATGGCATGGATGCTCAAATGTATCGACCTCGGCAAGAAAAACGGCATAAATCCCCCCGAAAACGAAAGACAACACAGAACCAATTTTATAAAGTAATATCATACAGGAAAACCGATTTAAAACATAAAAAATCAACAGTTAACGTGAAATTGCGTTAGCTGTTGTTTCTTTTAATTCAAGACATTGAGCTTTGCTCGGTAAAAGTTTTTTGAATGGGGTACGGGGAAAACAATTTTACAAAAATGTTTTCCCCGCAATAAATTAAATTCTATTCAATTACTCTGCCAATCTCGTCAAAAGGAATTATTTCAAAATCGGGTACAAACTCTCTTATTTGGGAATTTTCTTTAAGTCTGTACTCTTTCTGCATATAACCGGGGAAATCAGTAAGATCTTCTATAACGTAATTTTCACCGATATTGGAAAACTGTCTTACTGCATCCTTGATGACGAAAGGTTCCCAACCGTTTTCAATAGTCAGATACAAAACGTTGTTTGCGACATAGCTGTTTGCGGGATTGATTACAAGCATGGGATTATCCTTGACCTCATCTGAGGGATACAGAATAAGATCGGACAACTCGGGGAAATTAGCTTTCCAAGCATCATTCCAACAAATATTCTGAATATCAGAATAAATACTGCCAACGTTTGCCATTTTACCGTACCAGCTGTTTTCTCCACCATATTCCCCGTCACGGCAACGGCTGTCGTAGTAAAGCCCGTACTGAGTACAGTTTATAACTATATTATTATAAATCTTATGATCTCTGCCTCCACCGACACTGAAACCCCAGCCGTAAACGTCAGCAATAATATTTCCATAAGCAGTCTGACCTGCCATACCGTCGTCCCAGTAAATACCTATAGCAAATTCGCCCTGACTTCCAAGTTCAGCATTACCAAGATCGTGGATATAATTATATCTTATCTTTGTCCCGTAAGATGTAAATCCTCTGCCCACATTAAGAGCTCCTGCATCTGAAGCTTCATTACAAACATTATAAACTTCATTATACTCGATCAAAGTATTCGGTCCGTTCCATGCAACCGCAATCTGAGCCGCATTACAGATTTCATTGTGAGAAATAACTGAACCGCAGCCTTTCACGCTAACGCCACCGTAGCCGGTTTTATCTACCTGCTGAAAATCATGAATATAGTTATTATAGATAACGTTTCCGCAAGGCTCAAAGGTTTCTATGGTTGACACAGCTGAAAAGTTGATAGCCATAGCACCGCCGATATTGGAAACCTCACTGTTCTTAAGGACAGTATTCGTATGTCCGCCTCCTGTACTCCAAAAACCACTCTGACGACAGTTGGTTATAAAGCATCGGTCAAATACAACATTATCACATTCCAAAACAACACCGTGACCTCTTGTATCACGAGCTGATATACCTTTAAAAGTAACATACTGACCACGACACTCTATAGTAGGCGTAAATGAACATGCAAGTGTAATATACGAGTCATCAGCCATTGATTCAGGAGGATATAAGTACAAGATACCATTCACACGGTCAACATAATACTCACCGGGAATATCCATTTCCTCGAAAACATTGAAAATGTAATAACGCTGTCTTTCACTTATGCCATAAAAGCTTCCATGTTCCAAGGTCAAGGTCTTATTTGCAGAATCAATCGCCTTTATCGGGTTAGAGCAATCTGCCCAGTCATACATAAAATAACCGTAGGTCCAAACATTATCTAAAGTCTGCCATTTCTGAGCTCTTTCCGCTAATTCATCGGGAACAGTAAAGATTGCGCCGTCAATATACTCAACCGGAGTATCCTTATTTGAACCGGGATCAATAATTGAGCCTGTATAGACCCAACCCTCATTAGGATATCTTGCCAAGGTCATCTTATCCCCGTTGAAATAAAGATCTGCCCACGCATTACCTGTAGCGCCTTCATATTTATACGCCAAATGATATGTACCGATAGTGTAAATCTGACCCCAGTCACTTTCGGTCAAACCATACTTTTTAAGATCAAGCTTAACAACATTTTCAGCAGCAGCGGGATCAATAAGTCTTGATTTTTCCTCGGCTGTTATAGGCTCAAAATCACTTGAATAAAGAATCGTGGCATCAGTAATAATCGCACCGCGTTCCTCTTCAGCAACATAATAAATCGGACAGTCTTCTGTTCCGCTGTTCTCAGCATTAACTACCATTGGAGCATAAACACCTGAAGCCAATAAAACTCTGATACCCCCTGAAGGCAGTCCCTTATCACCGGACTTCAGTTCAATAATTTTAGCCTGAGCCTCAGCCACAGTCTTGAACGGAGAGTTTTCAGTTCCATCACCTGTTGTTTCAACATTGCAGTCGACATAGATCGTCATTGCTGCCCCTTCAACGTCGGCAGAATACTTATTCTCAGCATTGAACGAAAGCAACGCTGAAAGATCCGGCTCGGAAGAACACGAAGCAAGAACGGTCATAGACATAACCACCGCTAAAAACAAACATAAAAATTTGATCTTCATTATTAACCACCCTTATATTTATATTTTTACCTCTTTATTATACAAAAAAAATTCCCAAATGTCAATGCACTAAAATCTCACAGCATATAAAATTGTATCATTTCACATATTTTTCACATAAAAAATAACCCGCAGAAAATCTGCGGGTGTGTACGGCTATTTAATTCAAGTTACTATACTGAATGAATTTAACGGCTGATTAGTCGTTGTTCTTCATTTTTGCGTAGCATTCGCTGCAGTATACAGGTCTGTCTTCTCTGGGCTGGAAGGGAACTTTAGCTTCTGCACCGCAAGATGCGCATGTAGCTACAAAGTATTCTTTTGTGCCTTTAACAGCTGCTTTTTTTGCGTTTCTGCATTCTTTACAACGCTGGGGTTCGTTCTGGAAACCTTTTTCTGCGTAAAATTCCTGTTCACCTGCTGTGAAAACGAATGTTTTACCGCAGTCTTTACATACTAATTCTTTGTCCTGAAACATTTGAGTTTACCTCGCTTAAAAATAATTGTTGCCCTGCTTCGGAATTACACCGAAATCGTTAAAGATCAATCCGGCACTACTATTGGGTACATGGGGAGCTTCTATTACCGCAGGATTATGTTTCACGGACGCCGTACAGACCAATAACATAACGTAAAGAATGCAGCATATCTTCGCCTTAAGGACCTATGCAATACTACTTATGAACTTTTCAACGCGAAATTATTCACGGGCATATATAATTCAGTTTTGTGATTCAAAAATTTTTTTCAGCTTTGTCTTTATCCTGCTCATGGCATTATCAACAGACTTTTCCGGAATCGAAAGCCGAAAAGAAATATCAGCATATGAAAGATCTTTCAAATAAAGGTCCAGAACATTTTTTTCCAAATCAGAAAGATTCTGCCTTAACTTTGAAAAAAGATCCTCAATCAGAGTCTTGTGAAGAATATCCTCTTCAAAAACCTCATCAGACTCAAGTTTTTCTGTTTCATCAATATAATTGACATCATTTTTTATGAAATGAGTGCAGTATGTGTACATTTTACGCTTGATACACAAAACGGCAAACGCTTCAAAAGGAACACCTCTCGACGAATCATACGAACGGACAGCAGAATAGAGACCGAGAATCCCCTCCTGCACAAGATCGTCCCTGTGATGTTCCGGGAACCTGTGAGCCATACCGTTTATTACAGAACGGAGCTTTACTAATTCATTTTCAAAAGAAATATTTTCTGCCACTTCAATTAACCTTTCATTCATAACCCATCTCAATGACAGATAAAAACAACAGCCCACTTGTCCGACTAAACAAATGATTACTCGAACAAATGGGCATATTTTCAATTGTTTACACAATAATCAAACATATCTGCTGTTTTCCCGGATAATGGAATTAGTTAATAATTGTAACCTCAGTATCTGCATCAAAGAGGTGAACCTTAGACATATCGATAGCGATCTTGATTGTATCGCCGGGACGAGCCTTGGATTTGGGGTCAACTCTTGCAGTGAACTTGTTATCCTGAACATCGAGGTAAAGGTAAGTTTCAGCACCCATAAGTTCAGTAACTTCAACGTTTGCAGTGATGATATTATCCTGCATTCTTTCGAGGTACATATCTTCGTCGTGAATGTGTTCAGGTCTGATACCCATGATAACATTCTTACCGCCGTAGCTCATAAGTCTTTCGTAGTTTTCTGTCTCAACCTTTTCTTTGGGAAGCTTGAGGGAGAAGCCTGCGAAGTTAACGAGCATATCTTCGCCTCTCTTTGTGAGTTTAGCTTCGATGAAGTTCATCTGGGGAGAACCGATAAAGCCGGCAACGAAGAGGTTGCAGGGTTCATCATAAAGGTTCTGAGGTGTATCACACTGCTGGATGAAGCCGTCTTTCATAACAACGATACGGTCGCCCATTGTCATAGCTTCAGTCTGGTCATGAGTAACGTAGATAAATGTTGTAGCGAGCTTGAGGTGAAGTTTAGAAATTTCTGTTCTCATCTGAGCACGGAGTTTAGCGTCAAGGTTTGAGAGAGGTTCGTCAAGAAGGAATACTTTAGGTTCACGAACGATAGCACGACCGAGAGCCACACGCTGTCTCTGACCACCGGAAAGAGCCTTAGGTCTTCTGTCGAGAAGGTGGGAGATGTCGAGAATACGAGCTGCTTCGTCAACACGTCTCTTGATTTCTTCTTTGGAAACCTTACGGAGTTTCAGACCGAATGCCATGTTCTCATAAACTGTCATATGAGGATAAAGAGCATAGTTCTGGAAAACCATTGAGATGTCTCTGTCTTTAGGAGCAATGTCATTAACGAGTCTCTCATCAATGTAAAGTTCGCCTTCACTGATTTCTTCGAGACCAGCGATCATTCTAAGAGTTGTAGATTTACCGCAACCGGAAGGACCAACGAGGATGATAAATTCCTTATCTTTGATCTTCAAGTTAACGTCTGTTACGGCACGTACGCCGCCCTGGTAGACTTTACCGATATTTTTCAATACCAATCCTGCCACAAAAATTACCTCCAAAAAATTATTATCACAAAGTATTTAAACATCAAATTTACCTATAATATAATACCACATTTTTAGCGATTTGTGAATAGGCACATTTGCACAAAAAACCATGTCCATATTTGTGCACTTTGACGAATTTTCAAATCACATGTCCCTAAAAAGGGACTCAATGCGGACTTCAAACCAACAAAAAAAGTAAACAGACATTAAATTGTTGATTTATAAAAAGACCTGTTTGTGCAAAATCGACTAAATCTCTTTCTCAAGCATATAAGCACGCTTTGTGCAAACAAGCATCGCATCTTTAACCGACTGCTCGAAACCTTTTTTCTCAAGATAATCAACCGCACGTATAGTTGTTCCATTGGGAGAGCAGATAGAAGAGATGATATCATCAAGAGATCTGCCGCAAGCTTTCGCATAATCAACACTGCCCGAAACGGTTTCGTAAACCATTCTTTCAGCGATTTCACGATCCATACCCTGCTGAACAGCGCCGTCTATCATCGCACGCATAAGCATATAAACATATGCAGGGCTGGAAGAACTTACAGAAATAACCTCATTCATCTGTTCTTCAGGAAGGATCTCAACGATACCTATCGTTTCAAAAAGATCTTTAACTCTGTTAAGCTCAGCATAAGTAATGGGCATATCATAAGAAATTGCGGTTGCACCTTTACGGATGGATGCAGGCATATTAGGCATGGAACGGATAACCTTGCATTCCTGGCCAAGAACAGCCTTGATAAAGCCGATAGAAATTCCCGCAACAACGCTAACAATAACATTCTTGCTCGTCACAACGCCTCTGACAGCATTTAAAACACCGGGAAGAGCAGGCTGTCTTACGCAAAGGAAAACAATATTTGAAGCAAGTACAAGTTCTGCCTCGCTGCCAACAACATTGAACCCGCTGTTGATATATTCCTGACGAACAGTTTCGTTAATGTCGTAAATATAAATATCTCTCTTTCTGTACTCTCCGGAAGAAACGATTCCGTAAATAAGTGCGCTTGCCATATGACCTGCGCCGATAAAACCTATTGTCATTTTGATCATATCTCCATTCTGCCCTATGGGCATAATAAATCTATTTTACTGCTTAAAGTATAACACAAATCATGACGGATGTCAATAGATTTTCTGTTTTTACGTATAAAATGTCGAAAAATTTATAAACAGAAGCTTATCGACGTATAAGACTAATTCCAATTAAATCTTATACATACTCTTTTCAAGAAGTGCTTTTACCTTGTCGCTGAGCTCGCCGTGGTCTCGTCCGTTTTCGGGAAGGAGCAGATCCCCCGCTGTATTCGCATCAGTACTTGCAGTATCATCACGCCAAAGATCACGTTCAGTTTTATCTCTCAGATTGGGAACCCTCATTGGAATACCGCCTGCAAGAATTGAACGGTACGCAAACATACCACAAAGGAACATATCAGCAGCTTCGTAAACATCTATAGAATCGTTTTCCCTGCCAAGAATCTTTTCGCAGAAATGATACATTGTAAAGAAGTCACCACCACCATGTCCGAGAGCGTTTGCATTAAGCGACAACTGACTTGAGGGCAGAGGCTGATACATTTTTTCATTGAAATAAATATTCTGCCCCTCATACTCATCTATATTCGTATGTAAAAATGTCACATTCTGGCGTTCACCTGTAGCTTCACGGCGAGACTCGGCCCTACCCTTTGAACCGTAAACACAGAACCAATAGGAGTTTTTGGAAACGCCAACACCGTGAATACTTTTGCCGATGCCTCCGTTTTCAAACTCGATCATTTCAATGCCGATAGGCCCCGATGCTGAATTCATACGTTTCATTCTTTCGTTATGAGCAACCTCAAAACCTGTAACCTTAACAGGTCTCTGACCTGAGTTATGTACAAGAGGTCCGATTGAATGAGTACAGTAGAATGTTGAATACATATGGTTTCTCCAATGATTCGGATTGGATGCCGTATGACCGACCCAACCGGGTTCACAGTTATGGAGATATTCCCCCTCACCGTATTCAAAATTACCGATCTCACCGCTTCTGACAAGTCTTGTCATTTCAATATTACAGGGCATATAACAGTAGTTTTCAGCATAGGCATAAACTTTACCTGTCTCCTCAACAGCCTCTACGAGCTCTATACCCTCCTTGAGGTTGTTAAACGGGTTTACTTCACTGAGAACATGTTTGCCGGCTCTCATTGCTTTAATCGCAAAAGGTGCGTGTTCAGTAGCGAAATTTGCAAGAACCACAGCATCCATACCGTCGTGGTTTATAAAATCGTCCCAATTATCGTACGCCGCATAACCGTACTGTTTATAGCGATCAAGCATCTGGGGGTTTCTGTCGCAAACAGCAACGATCTCCGCATTACCTGCCCTTGAACAATATTCACGTGCAAAGCTGCCTCTTCCGAGACCGAAAATCCCTATTCTTACTTTTTCCATAGTTTCATTTCCTTTCAATACAAAAAAGGAGTAAAACTTGAGAATACTCAAACCTTACTCCTTTCAGATCATTTGTTATCAATCAACCGAATTAACTGTATTATAGTTAGGAAGCATCCATTTTTCAATAAAACCGGTAAACAGATTTCTGTATTTTTCCATAGCCTCAGAAATAGACATATTGGGTGTAGTTGCTACATCACCGAAGTTTTCACCTATAGTTCTGCCTGTCTTTTTCTCATCCTGTGTATAGTCATACTTTACATTTTTACCGAGTTCTTTATATATCTCAATATCCAGAGGATCGGAGAATACCATATCATAGAAAGAATCGCTGTCTTCATGACCGGGAAGAGGCTCGCAAAGATCATTGATAATCAAAGCAGCAGCTTCCTGTTTTACAGAAGTAAACGGAACGCAGAAACCCATGATTTCCTGAATCATCTGACCCCATTCGCCGTAAACAGCATCAGGACCTGCAGGAAGAGGCATAATACCTGAGTTGATAACAGACTCTTCGTTATAAGCGATAGCACCTGTTGTAACAGCATTGGTGGGCAACCAACCCATGAAGATCTCGCCGCGGCAGAACTCTTCACATGCGTAAGTATCGGAGTCGTAAAGAATTATATCCTTGTACTCACCAATGATTTTCTGAGCCCAGGAGATGGCATTCACAAAAGACTGAGGATAGGGATTTGCAACAAGTGAGCCATCACTTTCCTTTTCAACAAACTGAACATTATTGGAAGCTATAAGGCACTGATAGAAGTCAGGTTCATCTGTCTGGAAAGCATACTTTTTGACATCACTGCCTGAATTGTCTATATCAACCTTTGCAAGAAGTTCTTTTTCAAAAGTATCGTATGTCCATGTACCGTTTTCATAAAATTCATGGGGATCTGTAAGCTGATACTGTGAATAAAGATCTCTGTTATATACAGCAACACACATTTCAACGCCGTCAAAACCGGGCCACTGTGCAGGATATACCTGATAAGGAATACCGTTATACATAGCAGCTTCAAGAAGCTGTCTGCTGCCGAATTTTTCGGAATCAGTCCAGTCGATATAATCAGTAAGATCTGTCATCGGGATATAATATCCGGATTTAAATCTCTCTGAGTTACCATTAATGAACAGTATATCGTATTTCAAGCTGCCAGCCATAAGCTGAAGATCAAGAACTTCAAAGTTACCGGGAGCATCAGGTAATCTGTCAATCATTATCTTATCAATCTCTTCCTCACCGGAAGGAATGAAGGCATTCAGAGTACAGCCGTACTTTTCTTCAATTTCATCAATTCTGTCAATGAGAGCATCGTACTGAGCCGTACCGTACTTATATGAAGGTGTGGTACGTGTACCACCGAGCTTGAGGAAGTTGACCTCAACATCCTGAAGATTCATCTCACCCTCTGTACCGTCAAGGAACGGAAGCAGTTCTACAGGCTGACTGCAAGCCGTTGCAAAAAGCATCATTGCAAGAAGAATAAAAGCAATTACACGTTTCATAATTTTTTCCCTTTCTTCGCAGAAAAATCTGCATTTCAAAAATTCAGAGCAAATAACATTATATGGTATAATACCGCTCTTCAGTATTATACCATATAAAACTACAGTTGTCAACCTTTTATCTGTAAATTTTTTTATTACAATTAAAGACTTACCCCTCGCAATGAAGAACAGTCAAAGGATTACCCTCAGCATCTACTACACGGAAGTTTTCTATTTTAAGAACATTTGCAATATTCTGCCAGCGAGCTATCATATCCTTGCCTTCGTCATCAATATAGTTTACGGGAACATAACCGGCTTTTATATATGTACTGAGAGCTGCAATACGGGCATCCCCTGTAAGAAGGAAGGATCTTTCCTTACCCATTTCAACAAATTTCTGCAAAGCAAAGTCAGCCATGAATTTGCCGAGACCTCTGCCCTTATATTCGTCCTTGCACGCAACCATGTGGATATATCCCATGCCGGTACTCCACATATTTGGCACAACTGTTATCGTAGCAACTTTTTCACCGGAATCAGTTTCAATGAAATAGGTATCTCTGAAAGGATCGGGGCCGTCAAGTTCCTGAAGTTCTCCTCTGAAAATTTCAGCACCCTTTTCAGCATTGATAAGACCATCCTTACAAATATCAACCCATTCCGGAATCTCGGACTCATCTTTGAATTTGGATATTTTAAATCCTTCCGGAAGAGTGAGTCCCTTTGGCTGATGATTAAAATTATACATCTTCAAACTGCTCATAATATTCTCCTTTGATTTAGGTTTAATGGTTTGTTTTTTGCGGGGAAACCATTTTTTGTAAAAAT
>JAZTZU010000025.1:0-9471 GCA_045637625.1 Eubacteriales bacterium | reverse complement strand
ACTCAATGCTTTTGAGGAAGAAGATAAAGCTGCCGAAGCACGTGATATCGCTCTTGCAGCAGAAGTGGAAAAGAAGGGATATCTGTATCCTTATAAAGTTCTTTTTTCTGAGCCTAAAGTTCTTGTTTTCTGTCTGATTTCCGCTATTGCTGGCGTTGGACGATATGGCCTTTTGACTTGGGTACCTACATATTTTACGGAGTCTATGGGGCTTTCTATCAAGGCAGGAATCTTCAGTTCTATTTTGCTTCCCACAGGTCAGGCTTGTGCAATGTTCGTCTTTCCCTTTATCACAGACAAAGTGTTCAAAGGCAAGCGTGAACCGATGTTGGCACTTGCGTCTATTGTGACCTTCATTGGTATGATCGGTCTTGCTTTGATTAAAACACAGATGGCCGCTTCTCTGATGTTGTTCGTTGTTGGTGTTTCCGGCATGGTAACTGGCGTTATCTGGGCCGTTGCTGGCGACATGGGCGGACGTGCATTTTCCTCCACGGTTGTAGGTATTCTTGACTGGGCAGTATACATGGGTGCGGCAATCCAGGCATCTGTCTTTGGCTTTGTCAAGGATTCGTTTGGTTGGCCTGCAATATTTATTACCATTGGATGTCTTTACATCATCATGCTTGTACTGACATTGATGGCACGTAAGATGAAGATGAAAAAGCTGTAACTTATGGGAATAGTAAAATATTAATGCATTGTTCCTGTTGTAATAAATTTATTATAAAGAGTATAACATCGGCAACAATAACCCCGAAAACTTGCTGGACTTCGTAACTATCCTTCAGGAAGAACTTCTCCGTGCAAAAGTACTTCCCGAAGACTATGATTTCGAAGCTCACAAGAAACTCGTACCTATGCAGGCAGGAGATGTTCCCGTGACCTATGCAGATACAAGCGCATTGGAAGAAGACTTCGGCTTCAAGCCCAGTACTAGCCTGCGTGATGGTCTGCGTAAATTTGCAGAGTGGTACAAAGAATTCTATAAGGTATAAAATTGCATTTATAAATAAACTTTATGACTCTACAGATATTTCTGTAGGGTCTTTTGTCTTACAAGTATATTCACTAAATTTTGTTGAGAATCAATATTGATAACTTATCATTGTACTTGACTATACCATGATAATGTGGTATAATAAGGTCGAAGAGTTTTTTAGGGTTGTAATAATACTTAATAATCAGATTTCGAGTATATGAGCTATGGAGGTATATCTATGATTTTAGTAACTGGAGCAAGTGGATTTGTCGGAAATAAATTGATGGAATGTTGCAGTAATGTTCTTGCCAGTCCGTCACTCCGAGATAAAACCGAAGAAGAACTCAAGCGTATCGTGGCAGAAAGTGGAGTTGATACCATTATCCATACTGCAGCTATTTCGGATATTGGTGAGTGTCAGAAAAATCCCGAAGCTTCTTATATTGCAAATGTGAAACTTCCCGTATATCTTGCAAAAGTATCTAAGGAGCTCAAAGTGAAGCTTGTCTGCTACAGCTCCGATCAGGTATATACAGGCGTTACGGATGATGGTCCGTACACAGAAGACATGACGGAGGGTTCAACCCCTGCCAACATCTATGCTGAGCATAAATTAGAGATGGAACGACGGGTTCTGGACATTGATCCCGATGCGGTTCTGCTCAGAGCTGAATGGATGTACGACTATTATTTGAAAAAGTCGAACTATTTTATGAACATGATCAAGGCCTCTGGGGTTGTGACTTCAAGTTCCCGTCAGTACAGAGGGCTTACTTATGTGAAGGAAGTTGCTGAGAATACAGAAAATGTCATCAAACTTCCAGGCGGTGTGTATAACTTCGGAAGTGAGACTACGAAATCAATGTATGAGATCAGTAAAGAGTTTCTTGCATTGATTGGTAAGAATGTAACCGTTGAGGACTGTGAACCACATCATAATTTGTGGATGAACTGCGAAAAAGCAAGAAAGTACGGAGTGATTTTCAGTACCGTGGAAGACGGGTTGAAAAAATGCGCGAAGGACTACAATTTCTTGAAATGAAAATACATCCATAGACAGAAAAACCGATAAAATTCCCAACCCTCTGAGACTTGAATCTTGGAGGGGCTTCTTTTGAGAGCTCAGGTTTCTTTGTGGTGTTGTTTCTTTTGTTTGTTGGGTAAGTTGTCGGTTTTGATTCTCCTTTATTGTGGATGCTTTAAGAGCTTGTTTATTGACTGAATTGGTGCTTCAATTGTTTATGGCTGATCTTTTTTTGTAAAGTAAATGTCGCATGAAGTGACTTGAATTTCGGATTGGAATGTGCTATAATGTGTGCAGATAAATCAAAAAGATGTGTGCAAAGTGTCTGAGCATCTTGTTTCTCAGCGAACACCTTATGTTTACCGTCTCGGAGAAAAGCGTATTGAAGTTACTTCCGATGAAGAAAAGCTTCATATAGGCATTTGCTCAAAAATAATTGTGGACGGAGATGTTTCAGGCTCTATAGTTTTGCTCATCGATGATATGGGAATGAATTATCTATCACAGAATAAAAGTTAATATTTGAATTTTAAGACGAATTCTGACTTGAAAAATATTGTCGGAGTTTCAAGATTTTAACATCCACCGGATTTTTTTCGGTGGATTTTATGCGTGATTGAGGCTTTTTAGTTATGATTTGTCAGTTGCCTTGATATTTGTGTATTCAGCTTTTTATGATATTTTTTAAGTGTTTAAACGCCAAAATCTGTTGGCGGTGAAAAGTGTCGGGTGGTGTTTTTTTATGTACACAAATTTGTGTGTTCATGGACCAGTTTACATATTTTTTGCAGAATAGTCCTTGTTTTTTATGGGTATACATGGTATAATATACCTGTATATTAGGCTTTTGCTGCCTGATATTTTTTTGATACACGATTACTATTTGTTCGTATTTAGGTTCGTTTTTAGCGATCAGCGTGGCAATTTGCGTTGATCCTGATGATACAATGTTGTGCTGCTGTCCCCAAAATGATAGCGCTGCGCGTTTCTGAAATCTCCATAGGCCGCTGTTGGAGATTTTATTTCAGTTTGTATTTATGTTTTAGCGGTAGAATGGAGATTTTTATGAAAAGATTTAATGTTCGTTGGACTCTTGTGTTGTATGATTTTTTAATATTTGCTGCCGTGGAGTCTTTTTTTCTGTTTTTTTTCAGTGATTTGGAGTCTTTGTCTGTTAAGGGACAGATTTTCCATTTTCTTCTGTCTTTAGGTTTTATTTTCGGTTCGAGATTTGTTGGTAATATCTACCAGCAGGTTTGGAGATATGGCGGAATTCAATGTTACATCCGCTTTTTAGTCGTTGACGGTTGTGCCTTTATTTTGAATTTCCTTGCTGCAACCTTGCTTTCCAATGTTTTGCATTTGATTGAATCTATGTCTTTTGTTCATTTGCTGAGTATCTGTTGTTTGAATCTCCTTGTTGCGCTGTTTATAAGAATGATGTACAGATATTCATATAAATGCGGAAACAGTACTACTCTTCACGGTCGTTTTTTGAGCCGTCTTTTGAGATTGTTTACAGGTGAGAAAAGTGACGGCGTACTTGAGGTTGGACAGAAGATCCGAATTGCAATAATCGGTGCAGGCCGTGTGGGTGTTGCTCTTGCAGATGAGTTGCTTTCCAATAAATCCTCTTCATATCTTCCTGTTTGTTTTGTTGACCGTGACAAAGAAAAGATAAGTAAAGAAATACATAATCTTCCTGTTTTTTTGGAAAACGAAGATATTATAGAAATTTTGGCTGATATGAAGGTTCAGGAAGTGGTTTTTGCCGTTCCTCAGTTGTCTGATGTTGACAAAAAGTCTCTTCATGAATTTTATCTTAAATCCGGATACAAAATAAAGGTCTATGATTACCCTGTTTTGCAGACAGCGGGAAAGAGACGTCAGTTGAGAGAATTTGATATTGAAGAACTTCTTTTCAGAAAACCGATCGTTATGTCAGATGAGAAAACGATGGCATATTATAAAGATAAAGTTGTTCTTATCACCGGTGGCGGTGGCTCTATCGGTTCTGAGCTTTGCAGGCAGCTTGCAAAAATGCAGCCTAAGCAGATAATTATTCTTGATATATACGAAAACGGTGCTTATGATGTTCAGCAGGAACTCAGACTTGCATATAATAATCTTCTGGATATTAAAATTGAGATCTGCTCGATTACAAATAAAACTGCTCTTCAGAGAGTTTTTGAGAAATATCATCCGCAGATCGTTATCAATGCCGCAGCTCATAAACATGTTCCTTTGATGGAAAACAACTGTATTGAAGCTGTTGAAAATAATGTATTCGGATGCAAATATCTTGTTGAGGTTTGCGAAGAGTACGGTGCTGAACGTTTCATGATGGTTTCCACAGACAAAGCGGTAAATCCCACAAATGTCATGGGTGCAACCAAACGTATGTGTGAAATGATAGTTTCAAGCGCAAGTACGTACGGCAAAGTTAAATACAGCGCCACAAGATTCGGTAACGTTTTAGGTTCAGCAGGTTCTGTTATTCCTTTGTTTAAAAGACAGATTGCAAATGGCGGCCCTATCACTCTTACGGATAAACGTATCATCAGATATTTTATGACGATTCCCGAAGCTTCACAGTTGGTTCTTCAGTCAGGTGCGCTTGCTAAAAACGGAGAATTGTTTGTTCTTGATATGGGACAGCCTGTCAAGATCTATGATCTTGCGGAAAATATGATCAAGCTTTCCGGTGCTCATAATATTGATATTGTTGAGGTTGGTCTCCGACCTGGAGAAAAACTTTATGAGGAACTTCTTATCAAAACTGAGAACCTTGACAAGACAAGCAACAGCCTTATTTTCATCGAAAAGGACAAACCTTTGGAACGTGAAGAAATCTCGATGAAGCTTGGAAAACTTGAAAATGCTTGTCTTACAGGTGACGATGATTATGTCCGTAAGGTTTTAAAAGAAGTCGTTCCGACATTTAAAGCTCCTGAGGATGTCAATGTTGATATCAAGACTTCTGAAGATGCAAAAAAATTCGTGCTTGCATAAAAGATTTTTATCTTGAAATATTCAGTATACTGGGAGAATAGTGAAATGTATGACATATTAAAGCTCGTAGGCGAAAAATTCCGTATTCAGGGAGAGCTTTATTCTTATGAGACAATAACTGTAGGAAATATAAATTCAACTTATAAGGTTACATATACACAGGCCGACGGTGGATTGAAATCCTTCTTGTTTCAGCGTGTAAATACCAATGTGTTTAAAAATCCTGTGGAGATCATGGGAAATATTGACCGTGTAACAACTCATATACGCGAAAAATATCCCGATCAGACTACTTTGCATTTTCATCATACGGATGATGGTTCAAACTATTATATCTGTGGCGAGGATGCTTTTTGGCGAGTCATAAATTATATTGATTCGGTTACATTTAGTTCTTCGGATGATCTGGGCGTTATCGAATCCGCGGGTTTTGCTTTCGGACAGTTCCAGACTCAGCTTTCAGATTTTGACGGCTCTGTTCTTCATGAAACGATCCCGGATTTCCACAATACTAAAAAAAGACTCGATACGCTTTTTGAACATGTGGCAGAAGATGAATTCGGCAGAGTTTCCGAAGTATCAAAAGAACTTGAGTATATTTCTTCCGTACGCGAAAAAGCTGCAGATCTGAGTGTCAGATTTGCAAAAGGGGAGATCCCCAAGCGTGTCACTCACAATGATACGAAATGTAATAACGTTCTTTTTGATAGGGTTACAAAGAAGCCGATCGTTGTAATTGATCTTGATACTATTATGCCCGGTATGTCTATGTACGACTTTGCCGATGCTGTTCGTTTTATTGCCAATACTGCGGTTGAGGATGAACCTGATACATCAAGAGTCTTTTTTGATACAGGAAAATTCAGAGCGTTTACAAGGGGCTTTATCTCTGCGACACACGGAGCTCTTGAACCTGTTGAGATCAATACTCTCGTGCAGGCAGCTTTTTCTATAACTATTGAGCTTGCATCACGATTTCTTGATGATTATATTACGGGAGATAAATATTTCAAATGTGCATATCCTAAGCATAATCTTGTCAGAACACGTTGTCAGCTCGAGCTTGCTAAAGATATCGAATTGAAATGGCAGGAACTCGAATGGATCATCCGAGATGTTGTGGAAAAGCTATGAATTTAAAGTCTTGCGTTTTGGCGCAACCCTGCTATCTGTGGTTGCGTAGTTGTTATGTGCTAAAATATTCATAGAAATAACTTGCTTTTGAAGTGAAATTATGGTATTCTATAGCGGTAGAAAAATTGTTTCAGTATTATTTTTTCTGATGCAATAAAAATAAATTAAAAATTATTAAAATTAAGGAGTAAAGAAAATGGGTAATAAAGAATCTTTTTCCGAGGAATACACTATTGACTTGATGCGTTTGGTCAAGGTTTTATGGAGTAAAGCGTGGATAATCGCTGTTTGTGGCATTGTTGCCGCTGCAATAGGTTTTTCAATCGCTACATTTGCAATCGATCCGACGTATTCTTCAACGATCAAACTTTACACAAACAACAATGCTCTTTCGTTTGGCAGCGCAAGTTTCAGCTTGTCTTCCGGTGATATTTCAGCTTCACGAAGCCTTGTTGTAACTTATGGTGAAATACTCAATAACAGAACGACTTTGGAACGTGTTATTGAAAAGACCGAAAGTCCTTATACATATAAGCAGTTATCAAAAATGATTCAGTACGGTTCTCTGAACAATACCGAAGTTATGTTTGTTAAGGTCACAACAGGTGATCCTTATGAAGCATCAGAGATCGCAAACTGTATTTCAGAAGTTCTTCCCGCAAGAATTTCCGAAATCATCAAGGGTGCAACCATGGTAGTTGTGGACTCGGCAGTTCCTGTTCTTGAAAAAGTTGAGCCGAGCGTTTCCAAATATACAATTTTAGGCTTTATGCTTGGAGTTGTTCTTTGCGCTGCGGTCATCGTTGTTCTTGATATTCTGGATGATACAATTCATAATGAAGAACATATTCTCAGCACTTATGAGTATCCGATTCTTGCAAGAATTCCGGATTTGTTGAGTAAAAGTTCCAATAAGTACGGATATTATTATAAACGTGATAACAATATTGAAGATTGATTGGGAGGAGGATAAATATTATGGGATTGTTTAATAAGAAAAAGCAGGTTTTTGTTAATACTGCAGACGAAAGAACCTTACATAAAAATCTTGAGTTTACAGCGGCTGAACAGTACAGACTTCTTCGTACGAACTTGGACTTCACTCTTCCTCATGATGAGGACTGTCCTGTCATAGGTGTTACAAGTTCTCTTCGCGGTGAATCTAAAAGTACGACATCTATAAACCTTTCATATGTTCTTGCCGAAAAGGGAAGTAAGGTTTTATTGATAGACGGTGACCTTCGTCTCCCTTCTGTTGCAAAAAAATTGGATATAGAGAATAATGTGGGACTTACAGAATTGCTTATCGGTAAGGGCGCTTCAATTTCTCAGTTTAAATCAGATATATCTGAGAATTTGTATATAATGCCCTCAGGGCAGATTCCGCCTAATCCCTCAGAACTTCTTGGTTCCAAGAGGATGAAATCTGTTCTTGAAGAACTTAAAAATTTTTTTGATTATATTGTAATCGATTTACCCCCTGTTAATATTGTTTCCGATGCGATTTCCATTTCAGGATTCATCTCAGGTATGATCGTTGTTGTACGTGAGGGATACTGTGAGAAGAAAGAGCTTGCTTACTGTGTAAGACAGCTTAAGCTTTCAAACGTAAATGTTTTGGGCTTTGTTATGACGTGCGCAAGTCTCGGTGGCGGTGCTTACGGAAAATATAAAAAATATCAGTATTATAAATCAAATTCTGGGGAGGATTAATTGTTGATTGATTGGCATACACATGTTCTTCCTAAGATTGATGACGGCAGTAAAAATATAGATGAAAGTCTCGCCTTGCTTAAGATGCTTAAAGAGCAAGGCGTAGATACTGTTATGGCTACGCCACATTTTAACGCAAATGAACAACGGGTAAGTTCTTTTGTTGAGCGTAGACAGCGTGCCTATGAAGAACTTATCGGCGCTCTTCCTGAAAATTTCCCGGATATTACCTTGGGCGCTGAGGTTTATTACTATTCCGGGATAAGCAGAATGGAAGACCTTAAGCTTCTCAGACTGCAAGGAAGCAAAGTGCTTTTGTTGGAAATGCCCATGGCAAAATGGTCTGATTATACTGTCAGAGAATTGATAGAGATTTCCAATTCCAGAGATTTTAAATTGATGATTGCACATATAGACAGATATATGGATTATCAGTCAACCAAGACATTGGAAAATTTACTTGGAAGCGGAATTCTGATGCAGGCAAACGCCAGCTTTTTCAATGAGTTTTTTAAGAAACGAAAAGCCTTGAATCTTTTGAATCAGGGTTTTCTCCATGTTATCGGTTCAGATTGTCATAATACAAGTTCCAGACCGCCGAAAATCGGAAGTGCATTTGAATTGATAGAAAAGAAATTTGGGGTGCGTTATTTGCGTGGCATGGATGACTTCGGAAGATCCTTGCTTGGTAAGTAAACTTTCCCATCAGCTTAAAATTAAATTAGGAGAACATTAAATGAAGAAAAATTACACAAAGACCATATTAGTTTCTGTTATAGCAATGGTACTCCTTGTGATGTCAGCTTGTTCTTCTCCATTGTTCCAGGATGTAACCGAAGATGATCTCTATTATAATGATGTAAAAGCCGTATATGATTTAGGGCTCATGGATCATAAAGACAAAAACTTTTTTGCTCCGAATGTAGCTGCTACATATGCTGAAATTGTTGAAATTGCAGCCAACATACATCAGCTCAAGAACAATTCGAAATCTTTCGAAGACTTTGAATCCGTTGTAGCGTATTGCCTAGCAAACGGTATTATTGATAATTACGATTTGAATAAAGATTACGATTGGAAAAAGGAAGTTTCCAGAGCTGAGTGTATTAAAATACTTTCAGGCGCAGTTTCTTCTGTTGATCTTAATGAGGTCAATACTGTTGAGGATTCTTTGATTCCCGACGTTTCCGAGACTTCTGAATATTACGATGTTATATACGCCTTTTATCGGGCAGGAATTTTCAAAGGTGTAGACGAGTTGTATAATTGCAAGCCTGACGGCAAAATAAAACGTTACGAGGTCGCTTGTATTGTAAATCGTCTTTTGGATTCTTCTGTAAGATATGATTTTGACTTGGTTTCTGTTGATGACAAAAATGATACGATTGAAGGCATAGATCAGGGGAATTCTACAATTGATAATTCAGGCAGTATAATAGTTCCTGTTGAACCATCAACTCCTGTAGTACCTGCTCCCGTAGAGCCACAGGAACCCGTAACACCATCAATTCCTGTAGTACCTACTCCCGTAGAACCGCAGGATCCTGTAACACCAACACCTACAGTACCGACAGTGCCTGTAGCCCCCGAAACTCCTGTAGTTCCC
>JAZTZU010000024.1:0-33028 GCA_045637625.1 Eubacteriales bacterium | reverse complement strand
CTCAAGAACAAAAAGAAATGCAAACAGAAAAACAGATAGAATAGTAATAAACCTATTTTTATCAAAATTTTTCAGACTTTCTTCGAAACCGATTTTAAACATAATATTACCCCCGATACAAAGTGCTGAATCAAGATTTGGATCCGATTGAATCTCTATTAA
Source organism: Eubacteriales bacterium (assembly GCA_045637625.1). Lineage (GTDB taxonomy): Bacteria > Bacillota > Clostridia > Oscillospirales > UBA644 > HGM12619. The sequence continues at coordinate 32,866 of JAZTZU010000024.1, read as the reverse complement.
TTAATACAACGCAAAATGAGAAATCCCTCAAAAAAAACTTGTAAGTTTACAATTTGTTCAAAATACAGTTTTTTCAGCTATTTTATCAAAGTGCAAATGTCGTACTTTCTGATTGCGAGGCGTGCGACGATGGCGGAGAGGGCGAGGATGATAACGGAAGTGAGGACATACACACCGAGGAACTGCCAGAAATAGAACGGCATATTTATATAGTACATAAGCCATTTTGTGGCAATGATTCCGAGAATCACCGAGCAGGTCAGTATTATAGACATTTCGGCAATAATAAACCCGATCGTCGAACCTCTCGTTGCGCCGACCACAATGTGAATCGCATAGTCTTTCACATTATTTGCAACACGGTTCCGAATTGAAATAAGAATGGTTATTGTGGAAAAGAAAATCATAACAGCCGTGATTTCCGCAAAAAATTCGGTCAAAGACTCAAACCTTGACTGGCTCTTTTCCAAAACATATTCGGAATCCAAAATCTTCAGATATTTGCCTAAATTACCATAATTATTTATTGCTGTTTGCCACTCCACCAAGCCATCAGATTCGGATTCTTCAGCAAACATTATCTTAAGAGCGCCCCATGCATAATTGTAATTTCTATTAATGGAGAACGACAGAACGTTTTTCTCATAATCTTCCCATTCTTCAATAGGGATGATGTATTCAGGATAAACAATATAGTTATCCAGATCATATATAGCATTTCCTGCACATTCCATAATAGTTGTATCTTCCGCAAGAAAACCTATCACCTCAATTTGAGAAACCGATTTGCTTCTCTCTCCATTTACGGTTAAAATGTCACCAACATTATAAACGTTACGGTATTTATAGCCTAAAAGCACAGCCCTTGGTTTACCCTCAACATAGGGCATATCTTCCACGGTAAAATCTCGTCCCTCTATAACTCTGTAATTTTCAACCTCAAAAAAATTAGGTGTAACATTTAGACAATAAACATAAATATCGTTTTCGATCACTTCTTCTGCAAAAACACGAATATCTCCTTTAAAATCAGAAATACTTATAGCTCCGGAATCTACTCCGACATAAGTAATATGTTCAGCAGAATCAATATCCTCGAAATATTCGGCAGTTTCCAATTCAAGATTTTCGGGGTATAATTTATATAATTGACGAGGAGAAACACCATTAAATCCCAATCCGTACAAATGGTATTTTTGAATAGAATCATTGTTAATATAAGATTCAAAGATTTTATTTGTGGAAAAATAAGACATTGTATATCCTTGAAGAAGAAAAACCAATGCAAAAAGGAATACTGTCAGATAAGTAAGAAACTTGTTTTTATCAATATTTTTAATGCCTTCAATTAAGCTGAGTTTGAACATAACATTCAATCCTTTCTTTTTGTAGTTTCTACATATATTGTAGCATATTTCACTTGTTTTGTCAAACTATAAAATATTATGTTTTTATTGTAATGTCGTATCGTATACGCGTTTACGTCGGAACTGGAGCGGCGAAAAACCCGTATATTTTTTGAACTGGCGTGAGAAGTAACTGTAATCATAGCCAAGCTCCGAAGCAACATCAATGAGTGAAAAGTCTGTGGATAGAAGAAGATTTTTAGCCTGAAGCATTTTTTGTTCCGTAATATACAGGTTCAAGGTTTGCCCTGTGCACTCTTTGAAACGTGTATTACAATAATTCGGTGTGAGAAATACCTGTTTCGCTATTTCCTCAATACACAGCTTCCGGTTGAGGTTCTCCGCAATATATTTTTTGATTATAACGATCCAATCCTGACCTCGTTCAGACATAAAAATCTCATACAGCGTATAATACAATGTCTGAAACAGCAATCCACTTTTCAACGAAGACATGAGGGAGTAACTGTCATGAGCCTGCTCGATAAGTTTTAAAAGTTCAATTACAGTATCTGAAACAACGCCTCGTACAGGCCCGTTGAAAACAGGAAGCTCGTCATCCTTATCAAGAATTACATTTATGCTGTAATACTCACATTTTCCTCCTCCGCAACGCCAACGAAAGTCTCCCGGCTGAAAAACTATGGCATCACCGGGATACAGTTCTATGGAAGTATTATTGATCGAATACTTCATTGTTCCGCTGATAAGCACTGTAAGATCAAGACAATTCAGCTGTGTATTTTCAAGTTTTGTAACATTTGAAGTTTTATTTTTTGTGAAAAAGAACAGGTCCATAGCTTCCCCTTTCAAAAATCGTTGTTTTGTACAAATTTCAATCAAATTCAGGTGGATAAGATGATGCAAAAAACAAATCTGTGTGTTATAATATTAGGTAAAGGAATCCCTTTTCTTTATTATAATATATTACAAATGGTTTGTCAATAGCCGATTTGCATTTTATCGGTATATTTTGAAAATTTTTATTCAGGAGGTTTTCGTATCATGTATAAGAATCTTAACAAAAGAAAAAATCCCCGACGTGGAATCCTGCCCAAAATCCCGGATGAAACAATGACAATGGGAAGAATGAGGATCAACACAAACGGAAGATCTGAAATGGCAAAACACACATACACGAGAAAGAATCCGACATTCGATTTCAGAAACGGATTTCCTATCGGTAACGGTGACTTCGGATGCTCAGTTCATGGCGCACCTGATGCAATGATCTTTGACTTTGCAAAAAATGACCTTTGGTGGGATGACTTTGAATCCCCTGTACCTTGCTATTATCAGGGCGGTATTGAGGAAATCAGAAATCGCGTTGAAGCGGGCGAAGAAGATGTTCGTCTTGACACGATCGAAGCTTCCGCAAGAAGAAGAAACCACCCCACACAGACAAGCGCAGCAAGACTGACATTGCACTTGACTGAAGGCGGAATTCCCGCAAACTACACAGAATCCCTTTCTCTCGCAACAGGTGTTGTACATACAAACTACAGATGCGGAGACACAAACGGTATTGTTAAAGGAAACGGATTCAGAACATACTCCTGCGTTTCCCGTGCAGAAGAAGTTATGGAAGTTGCATGCTATGCATCCGACTGCGGAAGACTCGGTAATTTCAGATTTGAACTGACAAGAGTAGCAATGGAAGTTTCCTCAAACATCGGACTTCTTACTGAAGAACAGATTGCAGCTTACGAAGAAGAAATCGAAAAATACTACTCCCCCGTTTGTTTTGTTGACGGCAATTTTGCAGGCTTCACAATGAGACTCCGTGCAGGTGAAGACCCCAACAATTCACCCGACATGCATTACACTGTAATGATCACTGAATCAGAAACAGCATCTACAAAATTCTATCAGGCAGGTCATTCAATTATAGGTGAAGGCAAAGCGAAAGGCTGCATGAGACTTATCCTGACTATAGTATCTTCCCATGAAGCAGAAGATACTTATGCTGAAGCTAAACGCCGCCTTGAAAAGGCTATTGCAAGAGGCAGACTGGTAGGAGTTATCAACAACGAAGAAAACAGCGCATACTGGAACAGATCATGGGTAAGACTTCCCAAACCCGAATATGAAAGAATCTGGTATTGGGGTCTTTACGAAGCATATGCAGCTCGCAGACCGGGCAAATTTGCTCCAAGCTATGTTGCTCCCTGGTACAGCAGCGGTTACGCATGCTGGGGTCACCACATCCTCACATACGAACAGACAAAATCAAACCTCGGACTTCTCGCAACAAACCATGCTGAGCTTCTCGAACCTTGGTTTACCCTTTGCAGAAGCGCTCAGGAACATTTGAAAAAATTCACCAAAGACTTCTATGGAATGAACGGAACAGCATATCCCCACTCAATATCCGGAACAGGTCAGGTCGTAGTATCATCAAGTTACCTGAACGATACTATAATGAACATCTCAACCGCAGGAGAAACAGTTAAATATATCTGGGACTACTATGATTTCACAAACGATAAGGAATTCCTGCGAGATATCGGTTATCCCATCCTTCGTGAAGTTGCGATTTTCTACCATGAATATTTGCAGACAGACGAAGAAACAGGTCTTCGCTATGTATTCCCCTCACGTTCACAGGAATTCGTATGCAATCCCGGAATGTACAACCAGTTCATGACGAACTCAATCATTGACTATTCACTCATCAAACATGTTCTTTCAAAAACAGCAGAAGCTGCAAAAATTCTTGACATTGACAGCGAACTCGCAGCACAGTGGGACGACGATGTTGCTCACATGAGAAAAGACTACGCTACATGGCCCGACGGAACATGGAAAGTTTCAGAGGACGCTGACAACAGAACATTCTTCTACGGAACACCTTCTGTTACAGACCTTTCTCCCATTGTATTTACAGATGAAGTTGATTTGTGGCGTGGCTCCGAAGAAATGAAACTTGCAGCAAAGAAATCCACATACGCACAGGTACCTGAAGATACATTGCCTTGGGATCTTTCTTTCGGTATTCTTGCAAAACTCAGAATGGGCGATAAAAAATACGCAAAACTCGCTCTTGATCTTTTACCGAAATGCAGAGAAGGTGGAAACCTTGAACGCAGAGACTCCTGCAGTTTCGATAAGAACAATGAAATGGATCCCGATGGACAGCACGACTTTTTCGTTGATAAGGGCGCTGCATACCTCACAGAAGTTGTTACTGAAATGCTGTTGCAGTCTCAGGGCGGTATAATCAGATTCTTCCCTGCTTATCCCGATGAAATTGGAAATGCGGCTTTCTCATCCCTTCGTGCACGTGGAGCATTCCTTGTCTCAGGTGAATTCCGTGACGGTGAAATAGCATATGGTATTATCAAAAGTTTGCGTGGCAATAAATGTACTATCGCAAATCCTTTCGGTGAAGACCTCGTTGTTCGCTGCCTTGAAAATGACGAAGAAATCGCTTACACAGCAGACGGCGAAAATGTAAGCTTTGAAACAAAAGAAGAGCATGAATATGTAATCGAACGCAAGGAACGCAGACTTGAAAGCTTCCCTGTTCTTGCATAATAAAGTCATACGGTCAGAATTAAATTTCAACATCAATCCATTCTTTTAAGGGGGATTTATCATGTTAAGAAAGATCGCATTATTAACGCTTGTCTGCCTATGCCTTGTAGGCTGCGGACAGACAGTAACGCTTTTGGATTTTTTACCGCCTGAAGGAGAGTCTGTCTTCGACTTACAACAAAGAGTTGTAACCTTGGGAACAGAGTCAAATTCCAATGACGACGATATCCCGTCTCTATTCGAGCACGCAGAGAATACTGTAGTATATGACGCTATCATTAAAAGGCTTCAGACACTTGAAGACAGATATAACTGCAAAATCGAAATTGAGAATGAGGGCAACAGTACCGAAATGATAACAAAAATGCTGATACTTTCAGCAACGGGAGATTCCACCATAGATATCATGTTCGGTCATAACAGCAACATAATGGGAAACCTTGCTGTAGGAGGAGTCCTCCACCCTCTTACTCAGCTCAGAGAATACATCAACTACGAAAACAGTGAAAAATTCGGTTCTCCGGGTGTTCTTGAAGCAGCAATGGTCGATGGTGTTCCCTATGCAGTTCAACCGGTACAATGGCCGGGCTTCACAAACACTTTCGCTTTCTATATTACATATAACAGAGATCTTTTTAAAGAATACTCCATGCCCGATCTGCATGAATATTATGAAAACGAAACGTGGAACTTTGCTACATACGAAAATCTTTTCAGTATGTATGAAACGATGGCAGACGAAGATCTGGATCTCTCATACATACAAAGAGGCTTTTTCGCAATGTCTGCAATGATAGCAAACGGAGTGAAATTCTGCGATTATGACGGTGAAACATTCTCCAGCGATTTCAACTCGGACAAATCCTATAATGCCATAGACTGGTCTTTGAAATTATATGACAGATACAAAGATATAATATTGTTCCATGATTATGCTTACGGACACGATGAGTTCTGTGATAAAAAAGTAATGATGATGCCGACATCATCAAAAACATTGACGCATTACGTGCCTTACAAATCTGATTTTGAATTTGGTGTAATGCCGTTTCCCAGCGGTCCTGACGGTGTTTACGGCCAATGGGCAACATTCATAGAATCAATTCGTGGATTCGGTATTTCAAACTTCAGCGATCTCACTGAAGCTTCCGCAATCATCTTAAACGATCTTTGTGATCCGTTCCCTGAAGTAACCACAGAAAACGGACTTCAGGATTACTACCGTGAGCAAATATTTTTCACAGATCTGGACACACAAATCTTCCTTGAAGTCGGAAAAGATATCAGACACGTCTTTTATACTGTACATGGACGAGCTATCTACAATTTCCAATCTGCGATAACCGGAGCTACAAGTGTAGCCCAGCTCATTCAGACACATGAAAAACCGATTGAAGAACTTATCATAAAAAGTGTTCGTCCTAATTACGAAAAGTATATCTATGAACATCTGAACCCAAATAACTAAATATATTTAATCAAGAAAGGAAACAAAAATGATTAAAAAAATCTCACTGCTCATTGCAGTATGTCTCTGTCTTGTAGGTTGTGGAGAAACAGCTACTCTTCTCGACTTCTTACCGGCAGACAGTTCCGTTATGGACCTTAACAAAGCAGTCTTAACGATAGGAACAGAAACAAATGCAGACGAAGAAACTCCTTCTTTGTTTGAACATAAGGCTAACACCGTAATGTACGACGAAATCCTTGACAGAATAAATATGCTGGAAAGCAAATACAACTGTGAAATCGAAATTAAGGATTGCGGTTACGGAAACAAAATGATCGAAAACATGATGCCTCTCGCATCCACAGGTGATCCCGAGATCGACATAATATTTGGTCAGAACAGTAACATGATGGGACACTTTGCCGTTGGCGGACTTCTCCAAGCCCTCGATTCACTCAAGGATTACATCGACTATGAAAACAGCGAAAAGTTCGGCTCTGCCGGTATCCTTGAAGCTGCAATGATAAACGGTGTGCCCTACGCCGTTCAGCCTGTACAGTGGGTAGGATACACAAACAGTTTCGCTTATTTTATCACGTACAACAGAGAACTGTTCAGCCAGTTCGCAATGCCCGAACTCCATGAATATTACGAAAACCAAACATGGACTTTTGAAACTTTTGAAAATCTCTTCGCAATGTACGAAAAGGTTGAAGATGCAGAACTCGATTTTGCAAGCATTCAAAGAGGATTTTTCACAATGGCTTCAATGTTGGCTAACGGTGCACAGTTCTGTGTATACGACGGAACTGAATTCTCCAGCGACTTCACATCAGATAAAACTTACAACGCAATCGACTGGTCTCTCAAACTCTACAACAGATACGCAAATATAACAAAATTCCAGGATGATGCTTACGAATGGGAATATTTCTGTGATGAAAAAGCAATGCTGATGCCTGTTAACACAAAAACAATAACACAGATCGTCCCCTATGAAGCAGATTTCGAATTCGGTGTAATGCCCTTCCCCTGCGGTCCTGACGGCGTTTACGGTCAATGGTCAAACTTTGCTGAAGGTCTCAGAGGTTTCGGTATTTCATATTTCAGCGACCTGCCTGAAGCAGCAGCAATTATCATAAACGAACTGTGCGACCCGTTTGATAAAATCAGCACAGACAACGGACTTGCAGACTACTATCGCGAACAGGTATTTTTCACAGATCTTGATACACAGATATTCCTCGAAGTAGGTAAAGATATTCGTCCTCTCTATACAGCTCACGGAACAGCTATATATGACTTCATGACACAGGTCAAGGGTGCACAAAGCGTCGCACAGCTTATCCAGAGTCATCAGGGAGCAATCGAAGCCCTTATAATGGAACATATTCGTCCGAACTACGAAAACTACATCTTCGAACACCTTAACTAAGGCTGAAATAATTACAAGCTGAGCGGAGCTCAACCAAATATGTGATACGGGAAAGACTGAAACAACAGTTTTTCCCGTATCTTTTTTTAATATCTTCATTTATAAAAAAAGCAAATTAAAGAACCGTTCACGACCTTCAGGTAATAAACGGTTCTTTAATACATTTAAGAATAATTCAATTTTTAATCGATGCTGCAACCGATCTGATCGAGAGGAATTGCTGTGAATGTATCATACATTGAAGGAAGAACTTCGCCGCAGAGTTTTGCAAGATCAGCTTCAGGAGAAGCATCAAGGAAGAGGTTGTTGTCCATACGGTTTGCACGGGCTGTTGTATCCCACTTGAAGCCTACATAGAACGGCTTATGGTTAATAATGATATTATTGGAGATATCGCAGTAATGGGGATAAGTCTGAGCCGGAACTGACCAAGTCAAGTATTCCTGAATCTGAGGATATCTTTCTGTCCACAATTCGTTTGTATAAGGAACAGCGGCAAGACCTGCTTCGTGCTGACCGCCGGGTCTGAGGTCATTCTCATCAGAATAAGTACCAAATCTAAGAGAATATTCACTCTTTTCGGGAGCATCTATAATAAGGTTTTCGCGGAAGATCATATTATGACCGCCATGGTACATCTGAGCAGTGTGGACATTACGGAATACGTTATGTTCAACAATGCTGCCGCCCATACAGTCATCACAGTATACACCGAAAACACCTGCAGCAGTTTCTGCGATACTGTAGATGTCGTGGAAATAGTTGTAACGGATTATATTACCCTGAGCTGTATAGTCCTTACCGCCATAGATAGCGCCTGAGTCGTCAGCTTCAAGACAAACGGAATAGATTTCATTATATTCAATAACGTTTTCATTACCGCCAAAACCGATAGCCATATGAGGAGCATGGTGGATAGTATTGTAACGGATTATATGACCGCAACCGGGAACGGAGATCGCAGGTGAATATGTACGTGTAATTTCACCGAAGTGGTGGATATGGTTATTTTCAACTACAGTCTCAGAATGTGTAAGTGTGGGACGGTCACCGCCATCGAGAACGATACCACCGGCACCGAGATGTGACATTTCACAACCTGCAATATAGTTGTGGTTGCCATAAAGAGCCATTGCATTTCCTGTTACATTTTTAATGTTACATTCTATGACGGAAACGTAGCTACCTCTCATTTCCAATGCAGAGTTACGAACAGCTGTAAATGTCAGACCTTTGAAAGTAATATAATCAGTTCCGTTCGTACGGAGAATATTTGAATTCAAAAGAGAGAATTCAATTTCAGAAGTAGAAATATCTGTTTTAGGATATACATAAAGCATACCTGTATTACGGTCGAGATACCATTCACCGGGAATGTCCATTTCTTCAAAAACATTGTAGAAATAATAAGGTGCATTTTCTTTCAAGCCGTACATTGAAACATATTTTGTAGACATAGTGTTGTTTGTTGCATCGATCGCTGTGACGGGAGAAGACATATCTGCCCAGTCAAAACGAGGATATGAGAATATCCAAACGCCATCAAGAGTTTCCCATGCAGCAGCTCTTGCAGCTGTATCAGCATCAATACCGATCACGTCACCCTTGGGGTTACGGAGAGCCCACCATTCTGCATCTGTATATTTACGTTCAGACTGCAAAGGAAGCAACGCATCACCTTCGCTGATAGGTACTGTTGTATAAATATAATCTACGTTGGGATAACGAGCAAGAGTCATTCTTTCATCATTTATAAAGACTTCGCTCCACATTGAATATGCAGGAGCATCATCATATCTGCCTTCGGAATTATAAGTACCGATAGCACTCAATTCGCCCCAATCGTCTTTTGTCAGGCCGTAAGATGTAAGGTCGATTTTCATTACATTTTCAGCTGCATCGGCAGTAAGGCGAGCCTTTTCTTCATCATTCAAATGTACAAAGTCTGTACCTTTCAAAGAAAGACCACCTGTAAACACAACTTCACCAACAGCTTCATAAGTGATGGGGAATTCTGCTGTACCGCTGTCCTGAGGATCAAAAACAATGGTTTCTTCAACTTTGTAAGTACCTTCCATGATCTTAACAGTAAAAGGCATTGCCAAACCTTCTGCTTTTATTGCACGGATAGCATCACGCGCAGCTTCGATTGTAGCAAAAGGAGCTTCTTCTGTGCCGGGATAACTGTCATCACCGCGGGTAGATACATAGTAGATGGGATCATCTTTTGCGTGTGGTTCAGGATTTGAAATAATAATTTTGTCACCTGATTGGTCGGGATTCGGATCGTCTGTATTTGCACAGGCAACACACATTGTTGCAACCATTACAAATCCAAGTACGAGAGCCAAAATCTGTCTGAGTTTCATAATGTATTCCTCCTATGTTTTTTATTTCCGGACTTTTCTATAAAAAAACGTCGGAAACTATTGAAAAAGTAAAACTTATATGATATAATAGAATTGTAATTTTCAATACGAACTCAAAGCCTTAAAAACTAAGGTAGCGAACTGATTGATTATCATACCATATTAAATATTACTTCTTATTTTATAGTATAATAATATCATAAATCAACATCGTATTCAATGAATTATCCAACACAACAAAACCAACGAATTGTACTTTTCAATCCTCATATCCAACATGAGTTCAAACATACAACAGCCTAAAAATCCACACATAGGAAGCTATTGGAAATTAACACAAAGGAGATTCATATGTACATATTTTATTTTTCGAGAATCCGGACACATTCGTGCAATAAGTTACCGCAAACAATACTGAATTATCTGGACATAACGATAGTAAAGCAAGGCGTCATGAGATATCGAATAAACGGCGAAGATGTAACCCTCAGCGAAGGAGACGCTATAGTATTTTTCCCCGGAGATACAAGAGAACGTTACCTTGGCGGTACAGCAGAATATGTAAGCTTCAATGCTGAAATTTCACCGAACGACAAACTACCTAAATTTAACGGCATAATCAATAACTGCATGGACGATGAAGTCTCAACACTTATAAGGCTGTACGAAGAAAGCAGATGTTCAAATACTGAATGTTCGGAACAGAAATGTGAGCAATATCTCTACCTATTATATTTATCTCTGTATGAAAAATCCAAAACGCCGATCAACAACCACTATGTTACAAGCATGAAGCAGTATATCTCTGAGCATTTAAGTGAACAGATCACGTTGCAGCAACTCAGCAGAGCCATATACCTATCCCCTAACTACTGCAATAAGCTTTTCAGAACACATACAGGGATGTCCTTGTCTACATATATAATAAGAGCAAAAATTGAAGAGGCAATGAACAGAATACTCAGAGGAGATTCTCTGGCCGACATATCCTCTGAACTGGGATATAAAGATTACTGCTATTTTTCCAGACAGTTCAAAAAGACCGTGGGAAAATCACCTACCGAATTCCGACAGTCCTACACCGAAGATGAGTCGGCAGCGCGTTGGCATGACACATCAATGTCACACCAAAATACCAATTTGAACTAACTTGACGCTATACTACCGAAATATTACACTAAATTTTCGACATATATCGTTTCGATATATAGATTTTCAGACCTTATTTACAGGGAAAATCCGTCTAATTTACACAATATATTGAATTTTTCACTTTTGGTAGTTGACAAATCGGGATTTATGTGCTACAATAAGATGAATTCATACGTCCGCAATATTTTGACTCAAAAAAGACATACTTTAAAGTGATGAATTTTACGGGCGATGGATAAAAATAATATCATTCATAAATGGAGGAAACATTATGAACAAGAAAATCAACCGCATGTTTGCGTTGGTTTTGTGTTTCGCTATGGCAGTATCTGTTCTTGCGGCTTGTAACAATGACAACGACCCCGTAGAACCTGCTACTTTCAAACAGGCTGAATACAACACTTACACACAAACAATGCCCAGCAACTGGAATGAATTTACCTATGCTGACAACAATGACACACAGATCATGAACTACATTGGTTCTTCCTTCTTCGCTTATGACTATAAGTTTGAAGATGACAAGAAATTCAATGAAGACGGATCTATCAACAAGGACGGAATCGTTCCCGGTGCTTACACCACAAACTATTCCGCTGCAACAAAACTCGAAGATGTAACTTCTTCCGTTGATGCTAAATGGGGCTACACAGATGCTCAGAAAGCAGAAGGCGGCTACGCTTGGAAGATCACACTCCGTAACGACCTTAAATGGGATGACGGCACAGCTATCACAGCTGCAGACTTCGAATACTCCATGCAGCAGCTCCTTGACCCCGCTTTCATGAACTTCAGAGCTAACACTTATTATGATACTCTCATGATCAAGAACTCTAAGTCCTACTTCTTCCAGAATCAGGAAGGTACTTACGAAACAATCGGTAGCCGTGGCTACGCTTCTGTTCAGGCAGCTCTTGATGCAGGCGAAACACTCTATGCTAACGCATGGAACATGTGGGGCGCTGCAGGTTACCTTGATGAAGCAGGCAACGAATGTCCCGAATGGTTGGAAATCACAGACGAAACAGTTTACAACAACGCTGCTGGCGATGACCCTGTTTCCGGTAAGTTCCTCTACGACAACTACGGCGCATACCTCGAAGTAGGTACAGGTTACGATGCTGCTGTTTACGTTGAAAACACAGTTCGTGACGTTAAATGGGAAGACGTTGGTATCTATGCTATCGAAGATGAAAACGCTATCGTTCTCTGCCTCGATAAGACATACTCCTTCCTCACAGAAGAAGGCGAACTCTCCGTTTGGGCTCCCTACTACCTCTCCAGCCTCCCCGTAGTTCACAAAGAAAAATACGAAGCTTCCAAGATCGCTCCTGCTGCAGGTGCAACTCTCTGGACATCCAACTACAACTCTTCTCTTGCAACAACAGCAAGCTGGGGTCCCTACAAACTCGTTGAATTCGAAGCTGGTTCTCACTACAAGCTCGTTAAGAACGAAAACTGGTACGGTTGGAACATGGAAGAAAACAAAAACCAGTACAACATCTCAGCTATCAACTGCAGAAAGATCGATGAATTCGCTACACAGTGGATGGGCTTCCTTAACGGTACATTGGACGACGCTTCTCTCCAGACAGAAAACGTAGCTGATTACCTCAACTCCAAATATGTATACTTCACATCTACCTCTACAGGTACATTCGGTATGCAGCTCTTCAGCGACCTCGATGTTCTTAAGAACAGCGAAAACAACAACGGTATCCTTGCTATCCAGGAATTCAGACATGCATTCAACCTCGCTCTTAACAGAAGCGACATCGTTGAAAAGATCTGGCCCGGTTCCGCAACACCTTGCTTCGGTCTCTTGAACGTTGCTTACTACTATGATATTGAAAACTCTCCCGAACTTGAAGACGGTGGTCAGTACCGTAACACAGCTCGCGCTAAAGAAGGTATTCTCCGCGCTTACGGATATACACAGGGCGAAGATGGCAAGTGGAGCACAGGCGATCTTACAGGTCTTGACCTCGAAGAAGCTTACGAAACACTTACAGGTTACAACCCCACTGTTGCAAAAGAAAAGATGATCGCAGCTATCGAAGAACTCACAAACAATGCTGAAAAATACGGCTACGATCCCAACAAAAACATCACTCTCGTTTACGGTTCTTCCGCAGATAACGACAAACAGAGATTCCGTGCAGAATACCTCCAGGGCGTTCTTGACGGTCTTACAGAAGGCACAGCTCTTGAAAACAAAATCGACGTAGTATTCGACGCTTCCGCAGGTGCTCAGTGGGCAAATGCATTCCGTACAGGTGCTACTCAGATCGGTTTCGGTTACGGCTTCTCCGGTAACGCTTTCAACCCCTTCGATATCATTGGCGCTTTCGTTAACCCCGATGATGACCTCAACTACCATATGTACTGGGATACATCCTCTATCGACCTCACACTCACAATGCCCGAAGGCAACTATGAAGGTGCAGGCGAAACAATCACAATGAGCGTTCAGAACTGGTACTACTGCCTTAACGGTCTCGCAGCAAGCGAAAACCAGGTTAAGACATACAACTGGAGTGAAGGTTACGCTCCTGTTGAAGCAAGACTTATGATCCTCTCCAAACTTGAAGAGATCACAATTCAGGAATCTCGTTCAGTAATGCTTATCGCAGACTCCGGCGGTTCATTCCTCGGTGCTAAATTCTCCTACTTCTCTGAAGACGAACATACATTCATGGGCTTCGGCGGCATGAGATATATGGAAGTTAACTACACAGATGCAGAATGGGAAGAATTCGTTAAGGCTAACAACAATGACCTTTCCGAAGAATACAAGAAATCTGAATAATTTCCGATAAACTTTTATTCGATAGTACTATTTATTATGCAAACAGCGGTGAACCCAAACACTTCACCGCTATTTGCGTATATTTACGCAAAACTCTTTAAACACTTAAATTTCTAAAGCAATACAAATGTATCATATAAGAACACAAAAACTGTTAAGCAAAGAATTTCCATATGAAAACTATACGGTTTTACAACCTAAAACCGTTTTAAATAGATTTATTTTGTGTACATACAGTTTTGTATGAACAACTGCCATCTCAAGGCAAAAAAAGGAAGAAAACAATAACACAGAGGAGATAAGCCTATGTATATGTTTAAATATGTAATGAAGCGTTTGGGCTTGATGCTGTTCACATTCTTCATCATTTTTACGATGAGTTTTGTGCTTATTAAGTTGTTGCCCATCCCAACTAACGCTCTCCCCGGTCAGGATCCTGAGATCGTTATGAAAACGCTTGAAGGAAGAGGTTGGATAACCAACATCAAAGAAGGCTCCAACGGTGTCTGGACCTACGACAGAGTTCCCATACTCATCCAGTACGGAACATATCTTACAAGAATATTTACGCAAGGCGATTTCGGCATTGCAACAACTTACGGTGAATATCTTAACATGAACTTATGGGAGGTTTTTGTCAGCCACCTTCCACCTACAATTTTGATAAATATTTATTCTACTCTTATCGGGGTACCTATCGGTCTCGGTCTGGGTATTTTGGCTGCGCTTAAAAAGAATAAGTGGCAGGACCAGGTTATCAACATTTTCATTATTTTATTGATATCCGTACCTTCAGTTGTATTGGCTCTTTTGCTCCAATATACTATCTGTTTCAAATTTGGTTGGTTCCCGTTGACGATGTCAACCAGTGACCAATATTTTACTTGGGAAGTATTCCGTTCAATGCTTCCGGCAGTCTTTGCTCTTTGTCTTGGTTCAATTGCAGGTTATGCACGTTTTACCCGTGCCGAACTTTCCGAAGTTCTGACAGGTGAATTCATGCTTCTCGCAAGAACAAAAGGTTTGACTAAGAGTCAGGCTATTTACCGCCACGCAATGCGTAACTCCATGGTAGTTATCTTCCCTTCAATCCTCAGTGAATTCATCTCTGTTCTTTCAGGTTCACTTATTATTGAAAAGATGTTTGCTATCAACGGTGTTGGCGGACTCTATCTTAACTCTATTACATTCCAGGATTACGATTTCTTTATGTTATTATCGGGCTTCTACACACTGGTAAGCTTGACAGCAGGTATTGTTATCGATATCAGCTACGGCTTTATTGACCCGAGAATCAGAATGGGGGCTAAATAAACATGGACATAAACAATATGAATATCCCCGCAGAAAAATTCAGATTTGCGAACCAAAACAACCTTCAACATGACAGAAAATTTGATACTAAGCCTGTAAGCTACTTCCAGGGAGCTTTCCGTCGCTTCTGTAAAAACAAAGGCTCTATCGTTGGCGGTATTGTAATTGTTATATTAGTGCTTTTTGCTATAATTGCACCGTTCTTTACTCCGTTTGCACCTGCATATTATGATCAGATGTATGCATATGTAACACCGAAGAACAAGCTTTTTGCAGACAGCAACATAGATTTCTGGGACGGATGTAAAGTTAAAAACACAAGCTATCTCGGTTACCTTATTGACAAAGCTCTTGCACAGGAAACAGGCAGAGAAGTAATCAAGAACGGTGAATATACCGTAAGTGAAGACGGCTCTAACTATACATACAGATACGATACTTACTACGGCGTAGGTTTCGGTAAATATAAAATCATCTCCCAGCAGGAATTTGATGATATTCAGAGATATCAGAATGAAACAGGCAAACAGATCCTTTATCCTGTAGTAAAACTCTCTGACAGACCTACACTTGAAAAGAATAAATACGATGCAAACATCTACTATGAAGTAGAAAACCTCAAGGCAACTATACTTCGTCCGAAACTCGACAAGGACGGAAATATCGTTCCAAACTATTGGAAATATGAGGTAGACTCCCCTTCTTCTTTGGTTGCAGATTATAACTCTCTCAGAATTGAAGGCGAAGACGGTATTGTGGAAGACGGAACAAAATACTACTATGTCTACGGCAGAAAAGTAGACGGCGGTATTGAAGTCAGAGCAGAATACTACGAATACTATATTTATCAGCATACACAGCTGAAAAACGACGGTATTAAAGAACCCGTATTCCTTTTCGGTACAACCCACACAGGTAAAGACATCTTTGCGTGCCTTGCATACGGTGCAAGATTCTCATTCATATTTGCAACAGTTGTTGCTGCTGCAAACTTTATAGTTGGTGTAATCTGGGGTTCAATCTCAGGATACTTCGGCGGTAAGATCGACTTGTTTATGGAAAGATTCTCTGAAATCCTCGGATCTGTACCTACAATGATCGTTATTACACTTTTGAAATACCACATGGGTTCAGCAAGCCAGGCGTTGGTATTGTTCATAGCGTTCTTCGCAACCGGGTGGATCGGTATGGCAGGAAGAACCCGTATGCAGTTCTACAGATTTAAAAATCAGGAATATGTTTTGGCTGCAAGAACTCTTGGTGCAAGCGATGCAAGAATCATGTTCAAGCACATTTTCCCCAACGGTCTCGGTACGATCGTGACAAGCGTTGCGTTGGTAATTCCCTCTATGATATACTCAGAAACAAGCCTTTCTTATTTGGGTATTATAAACCTTGAAGCAGGCAACACAACCAGCGTTGGTACACTTATTGCAGCAGGACAAACATCCATTATGGCAAACGCAGGCTACGTAGCATTCTTCCCCTGTATGTTCCTGGTACTTTTGATGCTCAGCTTCAACTTGTTCGGCAACGGTTTGCGCGATGCATTTAACCCCTCACTCAGAGGTTCGGAGGATTAAGTATGAATAAAGAAATTAAATTATCAGTAAATAATTTAAAGGTCTCCTTTCGTACAGACGCAGGAAAGGTACAGGCAGTGCGCGACATTTCCTTTGACCTTTATAAAGGTGAAACTCTTGCGATCGTAGGAGAATCTGGATCGGGTAAATCCGTTACGTCAAAATCTATCATGGGTATTTCCGCAGTAAACGCAATCCATGAAAACGGTGAGATACTTTATGACGGACAGGATCTTCTTCGTATTCCCGAAGAAGAAATGCACAAGCTTCGTGGAGATAAGATCGCAATGATCTTCCAGGATCCCCTTTCATCTCTTAACCCGATCATGCGTATCGGTAAGCAGATAACAGAAGCTATGCTTCTTAAAAACAAGGCAAACAGAAAAGAAGGTCGCGAAACTTTCAACAAAACTCTTGCTGAGTTGTCTGATATTATGAAAAAAGCCCTTGAAGAAAATAAGGACTCCGGCATTTCCATTGAAGAAGTTGAAAAATACATCAAGACATTTGATGACTTCAATATTCAGGCAATAAAACTCGAAAACAGCTATAACGAAGCACGTACAGCTGCAGAAGAAATGATTGCCATTATCAAAGATATTCTCTTCCTTATGGAAAACAAACAAAAAGCGGACGTAGTTTCGACGCTTAACCTTGTTACAAAAAAGCTTCAGGATATCAACGATAAGTATTTCGTTTCAAAATACACAGAAACATTAAAAGCTCATCTTGCAGATTTGAATCGTGTAAAACGAATCGAGAAAAAGAAAGTTACCGCCGCAGACTCCTTAAAGAAAGTAGTAAGAATGACAGCTACTCAAAAGGTTGCCTCCCCTGAAACTATAGAAGTTCTTGAAAATCTTCAAAAAACAGCGGAAGAAATGCTTGCTCAACCTCAGTACAACTTCTTCAGAATCGGTTACTACGTATACAAACATCCAGATAAAGATTTGAGCCAAATGTCTGTTGAAGAGGCAAACGAACTGGCATATCAGTTCCTCAATGACGACTTTATGGAAAAATTCATCAAAATGGAAAAAATTGCCATTAAGTTCTCCTTCGACAAAACCTTGGAAAATAAAATAAAAGCGATTACCGATTTGAAGAACGCAATTGAATTCTTCAAAAAAGGAAACTTCACATCACAGGAAGCTACAGCTCTTTGCAAGGAACTGAACAAGAGCGTGCTCGCAGCAATTGATCCTCTTACAGTCATCAAAGACAACGTTGCTTACACATTCGGCGGAGCTCTTGACAGAGAAGTTGAAAAATACTTCTTCTATATCAAGAACAACCCCAAAGAAGAAGCTCGTTTTGAACGTCAGACAGCAAAAAGAGAAGCTTTGATTGCTAAAGGTAAGAATGTAGACTGGAAAGTTGTTCCAAAGTCTGTTATCGAACCTGAAAAACAGATAGAAATTATCGTATCAGTTATCAACCGCGTAATAAACAGATTCCAGGCAGATGTTGAAAATGCTGAAAATGTTGATCTGGATAAACGATGCGTAGAGATTATTGATTATCTCAAAGAAAAAGCGTCTCAGGTTGTTTATACTCTTACAAAACGTATAGCGAAAGAAAAAGCTATAAAACTCATGGAAGAAGTTGGTATCCCTGAAGCCAGAATGAGATTCAAGCAGTATCCGTTCGAATTCTCAGGCGGTATGCGTCAGCGTATAGTTATAGCAATTGCGCTTTCAGCTAACCCTGACATCCTTATCTGTGACGAACCTACAACAGCGCTTGACGTTACTATTCAGGCTCAGATCCTTGAGCTTATAAACAAGCTGAAGAGAGAGCGTAATCTTTCAATTATCTTCATCACACATGACCTGGGTGTTGTGGCTAACATGGCTGACAGAATTGCAGTTATGTATGCAGGCAAAATCGTAGAATACGGTACAGCTAATGAAGTGTTCTACAACCCGCAGCATCCCTATACATGGGCATTGCTTTCATCCATGCCCGACCTTGATACAAATGAAAAACTTGATGCTATCCCGGGAACACCTCCCAATATGATCTATCCGCCTGTCGGAGATGCCTTCGCAGAAAGAAACAAATATGCGATGGAAATAGATTTTGAAATGCAGCCTCCTATGTATCAGGTCTCCCCCACTCACTACGCTGCAACATGGCTGTTGCATCCCAACGCACCAAAAGTAGAAATACCCCCAATTATTACAGAACGTATCAAACGAATGAAAGAAAGAGGTGGCAACAATGGAGAATAATAACGATGTCTTGTTAAAAGTAGACCATCTTTGCCAATATTTCCGTTTGGGACACAAAGATCTTAAGGCTGTCGATGATGTAAGCTTTGAAGTTAAAAAAGGCGAAGCATTCGGTCTTGTAGGTGAATCCGGTTGCGGTAAGACAACAACCGGCAGATCCATAATCAGACTTTATAACATAACATCAGGAAATGTGTACTTTGAAGGTCACAGAATCGGCGCCGGTACACGTTCATACAAGGATGCTATTAAAGAGGCCCGCAATAAAGCTTCTAAAAAAATCAAGGAACTGAAAGCTGATAAAGCAGGTGACCACAAAGCCGAAATCGACAAGATCAAGACAGAGCTTGCCGAAACAGTAGCAAAGAACAGAGCTCTTATCCGTGAAGCAAACTCCGACAATAAGAACATTGACAAACAGATCACAACTCAAATACAGATGATCTTCCAGGATCCTATCGCATCTCTTGACCCACGTATGACAGTTCGAGATATTATTGCCGAAGGCCTGGTAATCAATGGAATTAAAGACCAACATTATATAAACGAAAAGGTTTACGAGATCCTTGAAACTGTTGGCCTCGTACGCGAACACGCAGACCGCTACCCCCACGAATTCTCAGGTGGTCAGCGTCAGCGTATAGGTATTGCAAGAGCCATTATCATGCAGCCTAAAATGATTATTGCGGACGAACCGATTTCAGCGCTTGACGTTTCTATTCAGGCACAGGTTATCAACTTGCTCAACGACCTCAGAGACCGCTTGGGTCTTACAATAATGTTTATCGCACACGACTTGTCAGTAGTAAAATACTTCTCCGACAGAATCGGCGTTATGCATTTCGGTAAGATGGTAGAACTTGCAGACTCAGATGAATTGTTCAAGAATCCCCTGCATCCGTATACAAAATCATTGTTGTCAGCAATTCCGTTACCTGACCCTGTATACGAAAAACAGCGTAAGAGAATTTCTTACAATCCCATTGCAGAACACGATTACTCCGTAGATAAACCCTCTTTCAGAGAAATAACTCCGGGACACTTCGTATACTGCAACGATGCCGAAGAAAAACGCTATAAAGAAGAAATAAAGAACTAAACGGACGGTTAAACCTCAATGAAACAAAAAAACAAAGCATTATTAACAAAATACATTGTTTGTTTTTGTATTGCATCATTGATCACTTTTATCGTTTTCTGGATAAAAGGATTTTTCACTGACAGTATCGCGGTGAACATTCAGATATTATCTGACGGCTTTACAGTATCAGGGATTCTCCTGCTGCTGTATGCCGGTATGATATTCGTCAGCAGTGACGGTGCATTGATAGGAATAGGTTTCGTTCTGAGAAACGCATTTCTTACCTTTATTCCAATGGGAAGAAGTAAGCAAGAGCGATATGCAGACTACCGGGAAAGAAAGCTTAAAAATATAAAGAAATCCGGTGACGGTTGCGTTCTTATAACCGGACTGCTGTTCTTCTTGATAGGAATCATCTTTACAGTTATTTGGTATTGCAATTTTTATAACATCTCTACTTGATAAGAGACAAAAGGTTCTAAAATAAACGTCAGATAATACCTCGACATTTATTTTAGAACCTATTTTTATATGTAAATACTACAACTTTGGCAACGACAATAACAGTATCATATTACAGCAAATCATTCCTGTAATATTCTTCTGTCATCCTTTTATTTTGTGAATCAGGCATTAAAGGAAGATAACGGTTAAAATACCTCTTCAGTGCCGCTTTATTGATTTGTTTTGGCTGGCTTCCAACTTCCCTCTCGTGATTTCTATATAGAATATTTTCCAGATGTTCTTTCTCCAATATGGAAAGCGGAAGTTCCATCGTCACGCAACCACTGCGGAATATGCATATGGCTGTCAACTGTTTTAGATTTCATAAGTTTGAACATAACTCGATTTTTACAGCCTCCTCAACTATTATAAATCCATGTTTAAAGAAGTCTGAATATTAGCTTACTCGACCTCGACAACCCCATCAGCCTTTACGGTAATTTTCATTCCGTCCTGTACATAGTTCAGGAATTCCTCACCGAGGCCGTCAATAACAGGCATCGTAACACCATCAACCCAAACGTCTGCAAGAACTGCACCCGCAGCAGCAAGAGAGTCAATGTGATTAGCGAACAACATACAAGCAGGATTTTTTTGCATCGAACATGCACAGTAAAGAACGAGACCACCTGTAGTGGATCCAATAGTCTGAGGCAGACAAAGAGCCTTCCCAAGCAATGACTTTCCGTAAAGTTCCTTATTGCTCTGATCTCCGCATTTTACTTCTTTGTCACCAAACTGCAAAGCCATCTGAAGCGATGCCAAAGTGTTAAAACCTTCTTTCGTTACAACAGCTTCAGCTGTTACCTCACCGGGAGTAACGACTCTTCCTTGAAACTTTTTCATTAGTTTTTACCTCCAGTAATAGCAGTAAGTATTTCAGCGTCGGTATAGTATCTTGCGCTCGTATAAGTACGCAGTTTGTTGGATGAAGTAATAACAGGCATCTTTTTGCAAAGGGGGTTATTCATATACATCAAAGGACAAATATATGATGTAATAACACCTGTTGCCTTAAGGCGCATTGCATATTCTGTCTTGTTGAAAGCTTCAAGAACACCGGGTGAAGCAGTAAATACGGTATTGATCGTAACCTTTTTCTTTCCGTTCTTTTTAAGCTCGTTTTCAATATCAACAGTCCAAGTCTTGAGCTGTTCAAGAGAAAGATGAGGACATCCGACAAAGCAAAGTTTAGGCTCAGCATCGGGATTCTTCCAGATAACAGGATAGTTGTTCTTAACTCTTTCAAGTTCAGCATCGTCAATAATATATTCCTTGGCACCATCAACAATAAGAGATTCTCCCAGTTCCACAGCTTCGGGTGTGAGGTTTGCAATATGGTAGAGACCAACAGCACCGTTAGATGCAGTTGCAGCACCAAAGTCCTTAAGGTACGCACAAGCGGAATCGTTCAGCTCGTTGCCGATCCAATTATCAAGCCCAACCACATAAGGAACATCTTCCATTACCTTCATACCGATAGCAGAACCGAGAAGCTGAGCTTCAGGTTTTTTGGAAGTCTTGATCTTTACAACCCATGTAGCTTTTCTGCCTTCATCGGTAAGAAGTCCAAAGTAAGGAACATAACCGACGATTGAACCCATAATATCTATAATTCCGGAATTTCGGTTACATCTTGCACCAAGCACAGAATTTGCGTACACAACAGCACTGGATTCTGCCCATGAAAGGATATCCCCTTTCTTTGGTTTATTACCGACCTCGTCCATATAGCAGGTACAGGTAAATGCATTTTTATCCATAAGACCAAGTTTTTCAAGCTGTTCTTCATAAAAGTCCTGCTTAGTATACATAAACTTATTAAATACAAGATTCTGCAAGAAGTTTGCGGGAACATTCTTGTCAATAGGACGGGGATCTACAGAAAACTTCTGTCCGGAACAAACACCTGAATCAAGAAGCTGCTGCATAAGATCGTACACGGGCGACATCACCTTAAGACCAAATGAAGTTACAAGATGATTATATTTTGATGTGATCGGTACAAGCTTTTCAGCTTCAAACGCATCACCGTACATAACAAGTGTTTTCATTACCTTTGCAAGAGTTTCACCTTGAGCTCCGTCAAGGATATCCTGCTGTTCTTTAGTAAGTAGCATTTTGTTTCTCCTATCAAATTATTATAATTTCATTGCAATATCCCACGCACCCCAAATAACGGTACGGAGATTTCCGACTTTATCTGCATCACCGATCACGTGAATATGTCTGCCCTTAGAAATAACAGGTGCAGGATTATATCCAACAGAAAGAATAACAGAATCAGTATCAACAGTAAATGTCTTTCCTGCTTTATCCTTCAAAACTACACTACCGTCACAAATCTCAGAAAGAGAAGTTTCAAGATATACGGGAACCTTGTTTGTCTTAAAGAAATCACGTAAATAGCTGGTATTTGCAAGACATATACCCTTAGTCGTAATAAGGTCATCCTGCATTTCCACTATCACGGGCTTTTTGCCGTTGAGATAAAGGTCGTATGCTATTTCACAGCCCGTAAGACCGCCCCCAACAACCACAACATTCTCCCCAACAGTTTTATTGCCGAGAAGATAATCCACAGCCTCAACAGCATTCTCAGAGCCCTTAACAGGGATCTTCTTTGCCGTAGCTCCTGTTGCAACTATGATCTCGTCAGCATCCAGAGATTTAACGTCCTTTATTTCAGTATTCATCTTGACGGTTATTGGATACTTTGAAATTTCACGGATATACCAGGAGATCAACGCCCTATCCTTTTCCTTGAAAGAGGGTGCAGCTGCGGCAATAAACACACCACCAAGCTTATCACTCTTCTCGTAAAGCGTTACACTGTGTCCACGCTTTGCGCAAACGATTGCGGTTTCCATACCACCGATACCGCCGCCAATAACTGCAATTTTCTTCTTTTTCTTAGCAGGTTCAATATAGTATTTCTTCGACTGCATTGTCTCAGGATTGAGGGCACAACGGGCAAGCCCCATAGTGTCAGTAAGGTCCTGAGTATTAGCATGTCCCTTGGAGGATGAGAAATTAAAACAACCGCTATGACAACAAATACATGGTTTGATATCTTCGAGTCTGTCCTCAATGAGCTTAGTTATCCATTCGGGATCCACAAGGAACTGACGGGCAACACCTACAGCATCGATTTTCCCCTCAGCAACAGCTTCAGCTCCAACCTCAGCATCCATTCTACCTGCACAGACAACCGGTATATCCACAAATTTCTTTATATGTGCAACATCGTCAAGATTGCAGTTTTCAGGCATATACATCGGCGGATGAGCCCAATACCAGGAATCGTATGTACCGTTGTCAGCATTGAGCATATCGTATCCTGCATCCTGCAGATACTTTGCAGCTTTTTCAGATTCTTCCATAGAGCGACCGACCTCGACATAATCTTCGCCGGGCATAGCCCCTTCGCAGAAACCCTTCATTTTGGACTCGACAGAATAACGAAGAGATACGGGGTAATCTTTACCGCATGAATCCTTGATTGCCTTTACAACTTCAGCAGCAAAACGATAACGGTTCTCAAAATTCCCACCGTACTCATCAGTACGCTTATTAAAAAACTCAATAGCAAACTGATCCAGCAGATAACCTTCGTGTACCGCATGTACCTCAACACCGTCAACCCCTGCGTCTTTGCAAAGCTTTGCCGTTTTGGCAAATGCTTCAATGATCTCGTGGATCTGTTCTTTTGTCATTTCAGGACACTCTATATCATGGGCCCAACGTGACGGTTGCGGAGATGGTGAAGCGAGTTCATGGCTCGTATCAATAATTGGTTTCACAATTGCTCTTGTAAGCTTATTTTTATGTAACGGTGCAACAAGCTCAGTAATTGCCCAGGATCTGCCCATACCGGCAGTCAGCTGAATAAAGAGCTTTGCACCTGTTTTATGTATCTCATCCATAAAAACTTTGAGATCTTTAAACATCTTCTCATTTTGCCAGAGCCATTTACCCCAGAATGTGTCTCTCAACGGTGCTATGCCGGGAATAATAAGACCCACATTGTTGTTAGCCCTTTCCAAAAAGAGCTTTGCAGCTTCCTTATCAAAATGGCATCCGGTAAGTTCAAACCAACCGAACAGAGATGTTCCACCCATAGGACACATTACAATTCGATTTTTGATCTCTACATTACCGATCTTCCAAGGAGTAAATAATGCTTCGTATTTTTCGTCAAGCTTATTCATAAAGATACTTTCCTCCATAAATTTATTTATTATTTTTTAACTGATATCATTGCTACTCCCCCTAATTATACCATATTTTTTTCATATTGTCAATAGACATTCTCCCGACTTCCCTTACCGCAGTAACATGATATAAAGTTTCAGAAAATCAGTATATCGTCCTATTTAAAAATCAAAATAAACACTTGATTTTTCATATTATTTATGATATAATATCAAGGATAAAAATGCAATAGAAAACGTATACATAAACAACTGCAAAGATTCAGTTCAAAAACTGACAGACAAAAACAAAAGA
The DNA here is from genome assembly GCA_045637625.1 of Eubacteriales bacterium. Classification (GTDB taxonomy): domain Bacteria; phylum Bacillota; class Clostridia; order Oscillospirales; family UBA644; genus HGM12619. Next base: position 7,483 of record JAZTZU010000024.1, on the reverse strand, counting down.
CCGAAAGGAGGACACGGGATGAAAAAGAAAATCACAATAGGAATTCTGGCTCATGTTGATGCAGGCAAAACAACACTCAGTGAAGCCCTGCTGTATTTATCCGGAAGAATACGTACTCTGGGCAGGGTTGACCACAAAAATACGTATCTTGACAACAATGTTATAGAACGTGAACGCGGTATAACCATATTTTCAAAGCAAGCCAGATTTTCAAGCAAAGAATGCAACTATATCTTACTTGACACACCGGGACATGTTGATTTTTCTGCGGAAACGGAACGAACCCTTGCCCTTCTTGATTATGCAATACTTGTTGTCAGCGCAACTGACGGAGTCCAGAACCACACCCGTACCCTATGGCAGCTTCTTGAACATTATCAGGTTCCTACTTTTATCTTTGTTAACAAATGCGATATTGCAGCAAAAAAGAATGAGGAGATAGAAAAAGACCTTTCAAACTCACTTTCGACCTCATGTATAGGTTTTTATGAACAGCAGTCCCGTGAAGATCTCGAAGAAAAATTAGCTTTCCTTCACGAAAATTGTATGGAAAGCTTTCTTTCCGGAGAAGGTATTGACGATACAAACATCTCTTATTTGATAAGTCAACGAAAACTCTTCCCCTGTATTTTCGGTTCCGCCTTACGAATGCACGGAATAGAGTATCTGCTTGACACCCTGGACAAATACACGCTCTCCCCCATATATGACAATGATGTTTTCGGCGCTAAGGTCTACAAAATATCACGTATAGGGGCTACACGGCTGACCTACATGAAAATAACAAGCGGCAAATTGACAGCTCGCGACGAGATCAAATATATTACGGAAAAAGGAATTTCTGTTTCAGAAAAAATAAGCCAGATAAGACTTTATTCCGGAGAAAAATTTGATCAGACAGACATGGTTCAAGCCGGTGATATCTGTGCTGTCATAGGACTATCCGCTTCCTACGTTGGACAAGGGTTAGGACTTGAAATTGATAACCCCAAACCTGTACTGGAACCTGTATTGTCATACGCTATTCAGTTACCGCCCGATTGCGATACAAGAGTATATTTTCCCAAGCTTAAGGAGCTTGAGGAAGAAGAACCTTTGCTTCATCTTGTATGGAATGAAGAGTTATCACAAATAGAAGCAAGGCTCATGGGTGAAGTGCAGATAGATCTTATAAAACGTCTTATAAAAGACAGATATTCCATCGACTGTACACTCGGTGCAGGCAGAATACTGTATAAAGAAAAAGCGGCACAAAAAGCTATAGGTGTCGGACACTTTGAACCTTTGCGCCATTATGCTGAAGTTCAGCTTCTTATTGAACCACAGCCTAAAGGCACAGGTCTGGTCTTTGATACACAGGTGGAAGAAGATACACTTGATATTAACTGGCAAAGGCTCATACTGACACATCTATATGAAAAAGACCATAGAGGAACGCTTACGGGAACTTTGCTTACGGATACAAAAATAACACTCATAGCAGGTAAAGCAGATCTTAAACATACCGAGGGTGGAGATTTTCGTGAGGCAACCTATCGTGCCGTCAGACATGGGCTCATGAAATCCGGATGCACATTACTTGAACCGTACTACAAATTCAGAATAGAACTCCCCTCTTCCTGCGTTGGCAGAGCTATGTCTGATCTACAGGTACGTTTTGCAGACTTTGCAATAGACAAATCAGACAATGACCGTACAACAATATGCGGACGAGCTCCGGTTGCGTCGCTTTTTGATTATACAAAAGAACTCAACTCCTACACCAGAGGTGCAGGCAGAATGTTTTGTACCTCCGACGGATACGAACCCTGCCATAACCAGGATGAGATTGTAGAAAAAACAGGGTATGACCCTGAAGGAGACTTAGCAAATCCGCCACATTCGGTATTCTGTTCGCACGGAGCAGGATTTACCGTACATTGGAGCGAGGTTGATAATTATAAGCATATCGAGGTCGATTTAGAAACCGCCTCTGTCAGCGAAGCAATCATTCCCAAAGCAGCCACTTTAACACGAAAATACAACATAAGCGACGATGAACTTGAATCAATAATGCTGCGTTTATTCGGTCCTATCAAGAGAAAACAGTACAGCGAGCCAAAGATTATCGGCAACAGCAAAAAAGAAAGCACCGATAAACATAAAATTCTTTACTCACACAGGAATCTTGTAATAATCGACGGATATAATCTTATATTCGCTGACGAAAAGCTTAAAAAAGCAGCTGATATAAGTCTTGGAAAAGCTCGCGATGACCTTATGGATATGCTCAGCAATTATACAGGATATACAAAAGCAGAAATTCTTCTTGTTTTTGATGCATATCTTGTTAAAGACGGTGCAGGCTCGGAATTTATGAACAACGGATACAAGGTCGTCTTTACCAAAGAAAATGAGACCGCAGATACATATATCGAAAAGATAATGCATCAGCTCGGCCCCGATTACAGCATACGAATAGTAACAAACGACAGACTATTGCAATTTTCAGCCGTTCATTCGGGAATCTCACGTATCACAACAAAAGAGTTTATGGAAGAATTAACGCATATCGGCAATGAAATCAATGATTTTTTGCGAAAATTTTCCGAGGAAAACAAATAAAAATGCCGACGCACAGCAAACGTAATATGCACCCCAAAACTGTCCTGTTTAAAATAAGAACAGAAAAATCATCTCCGGAGTTTATCCGGAGATGAAAAATTATATAGCTTTATTAATTCATTGGCTGAATCATCTGAACCGCTCGCAATATTACCTGCGGCATCGTAAATGAAGCTTTCTGTTGAAATAACAGCATCTGTTGTGGCATTCTTTACAGTTTTTGCCGTTACTCTGTTGAGTACATCATAAGTATAGCACAATTTTTCGTTTTTGTCAAGATGTGTTTCTTCCGAAATTCTGCCAAGTATAATCGGTTATAAAAAATCCCCTCCCCGAGATATCCCGGAGAGGAAACGCAATGTCTATATTACCCTATTAAGGATTTTCAACACCAACACTTGATAAATAACAAGAAAGGGGCTGGCTCATTTAGCGCAGAACAAAAGCCCATATTAGGTTTTAAGACAAATATTAACTAAAAATACTACCCCAAAGCTTTAAGATGTCGAAATCCACCGAGAATTTTCGGTGGATTTCCTTAATTTAAGGGGCTTTTTAGTCGCCATTTAGCCCTCTACCGTACCCACGTACGCCGACGAGTGCTAAATCCTGCCTTCTGCATCTAACTGAGCCACCCCCTTTGTCTTTTTTATTTAGAATTGTGCTATAAATTTGCTATTTTCCTATTGACTAAAATGCTTTAATATGGTAAAATATTATAGATATTCTGTTCTCGGAATATCTGAGTAGATACACGTTCGATTATTAGTAAAAAACACCTTGAAAGGAATTAGTAAAAAACATGAAATTAGCATTTTCAACCCTTGGATGTCCTGATTACAGTTGGTCAGACATCTACACTATGGCAAAGGACTTGGGCTTCAACGGCATTGAGTTGAGAGGTCTCGGACAGGATATTTTTGCTTCCGCAGAGACTCCTTTCAGCGAAACAGGCAGACCCAAGGCAAAGGCTCAGTTGGAAAAACTCAAGCTTGAGATTGCTTGTGTTTCCTCCGGTTGTGCTCTCAGATTTGCGGATAAAAAAGAATCAAATGTTGCGGAGCTTAAGCAGTATATTGACCTTGCAAACAGCCTGGGAACTTCTTATGTCAGAGTTCTCGGAGATCTTAAAGCTGCTCCGGAAGAAGATTTTGATGATTCTGTTGTAATTGACGCATTGACGGAGCTTATCCCATATGCGGAAGAAAAAGGTGTTACTCTACTAATCGAAACAAACGGTGTATATTCAAATTCAGAAAGACTTTTCAATCTCATAACTTCCATCGGTTCCGATAATATCGGTGCGCTTTGGGATTTCCATCATACTTACCGTTACGGAAAGGAAACTCCCGGTAAGACAGTAACAAATCTCGGTGCATATATAAAACATGTACATATCAAGGACTCTGTTGTTGAAGACGGTCAGGTCTCATACCGAATGATGGGTGAGGGTGATCTTCCTGTAGAAGATTTCATGAGCGCCCTTCGTTCTATAAATTATGAGGGTTATATCACTCTTGAATGGCTCAAACAGTATATGCCTGAACTTGGTAATGCAGGTATTGTGTTCCCTCACTTTGCAAACTATATGCAGCAGTATATGGCTTCTGACGATATGAGCGGAAGACTTCAGACAAATCTCCGCGGTACAGGTAAATATATTTGGCCTAAGGAACATCTTATAGATCTTACATTCCCACAGCTTCTTGACAGAGTTTGTGATGAGTTCCCCGATCAGTATGCTTTCCGTTATACCACGCTCGATTATACAAGAACTTATCCTCAGTTCAGAGAAGATGTTGACCGTTTCGCAAGAGCTCTTATTTCTATGGGTGTAAAGCACGGCGATCATGTTGCGATCTGGGCGACAAATGTTCCGGCATGGTACATTACATTCTGGGCATCCGTTAAGATCGGTGCGGTTCTTGTAACGGTCAATACCGCATATAAAATTCATGAAGCAGAGTATTTGCTTCGCCAGTCAGATACGCATACCCTTGTAATGGTAGACGGTTTTAAAGATTCTGACTATGTCCAGATCATCAATGAAATTTGTCCCGAGCTTAAAAATCATGAAGCAGGAAAGCCTCTCCATGCAAGACGTTTGCCTTTCCTGAGAAATGTTATAACTGTTGAATCAAAACAGCCGGGTTGTCTTACATTTGACGAAGCTTTTGAATTAGCAGAGAAAACACCTGTTGAAGAAGTTTACCGCCGTGCTGCTATGATAAACAAGCATGATGTATGTAATATGCAGTATACATCAGGTACAACAGGTTTCCCCAAGGGTGTTATGCTTACACATTATAATATCGTAAATAACGGCAAGTCTATCGGTGACCGTATGGATCTTTCAACTGCTGACAGGATGATGATTCAGGTTCCGATGTTCCACTGTTTCGGTATGGTTCTTGCAATGACAGCTTCTGTGACCCACGGTGTTGCAATGTCTCCCATTCCCGCATTCTCACCCAGCAAGGGTCTTGATTGTATCAATAAAGAAAAAATTACTTGTTTCCATGGCGTTCCCACAATGTTTATTGCAATGCTTTCAAATGATAACTTTGATAAGACTGACTTCAGCCATATGCGTACAGGTATCATGGCAGGATCTCCCTGTCCCATTAAGGTAATGGAAGAAGTTATTCAGAAAATGCACATGGATGAGATCACTATCGTATACGGTCAGACAGAAGCTTCTCCCGGCTGTACCCAGAGTTTTATAACTGACAGTATTGAAACACGTGTAAATACTGTAGGCAGCGCGTTCTACGGTGTTGAGTGTAAGATCGTCGATCCCGAAACAGGTGAAGAATGTCCCGATAATGTTGACGGTGAGTTCTGTGCCCGCGGATATAATATCATGAAAGGTTATTACAAGATGCCGGAAGCTACAGCCGCTGCTATAGATAAGGACGGTTGGCTTCATACGGGTGACCTTGCACGTAAGCTTCCCGACGGAAACTTCAAAATTACGGGCAGAATCAAAGATATGATCATTCGTGGCGGTGAAAATATTTACCCCAAAGAAATCGAAGATTTTATTTATACTCATCCGAAGGTTTCCGATGTTCAGGTTATCGGTGTTCCCGATAAGGATTATGGCGAAGAAATTATGGCTTGCGTAATTCTCAAGGAAGGTGAAGAGTCTTCCGTTGAAGAGATCAAAGCTTATGTCCGTGACCACATGGCAAAGCATAAGATACCCAGATATGTTGCTTTCGTGGATTCTTTCCCCATGAATGCCGCAGGTAAGATACTCAAATACAAAATGCGTGAAGATGCAGTTAAACTTCTCAATCTCGGTGAAGCAAACAGCATAGAAACAGCTTAATTAAATATATAATTAGCGATTTCGCCGCTACCGCATTGTCAAGGCGGCGAACGCGTATTTAATCAATCATATAATATTGTTAACAATTATTGTATCAGAAATCGGTAGAAAAAGCAAGGTTAAACTGAAAAAAACTGAGTTTTTTACAAGGAGGATTCAAAAATGGAATGCAGCAAAATATGGGACGGAATACCCAAACGGCTGATCTGGTACAAGGACTGTACCGAACTGCTGACGGAAGCGGATTTTGAGATCGGTGAGAGCCACGTGGTCTCAGCGGAGATCGGGTCGTATAGGGAAACGGGAACGGAGGATGACAACCGATTCAACTGTTGTTTCTTTAAGTGGGGAAATTGTGGTAACTAATTCTCCGTTATAAGAAACAGGGAAGTTGAAATTGATTGCTTTAACATAATGACCGTCTGGTTGACGTTCACGGTAGATTTCAATGCTTTCAATGAAAGACTGCATGAAAGTCTTTTTCTCCATGTCGGTCATCTTATCGTATAGTTTATCAAACATTAACAGGAATTGATAGATAGAATCCTGTGTGAGTTTCTGTTGCTCTACATTTTGGATTCTCGTCTTGGTCTCTCGGATGAGACCCTCAACTCTGGTCATTTCATCGAATGTATCATTCAAACGGCGAGTGATACTCTCCGACATCTTGTCAAAGTTCGGAGAATCGAAGTCCAAATTGTCCTGTTGCTGTTCCAGATGTCTTTGTCTGCTGTGGAGTTGTCTCAACTGCTTTTGCAGGTTGGTCAGTCTCTCATTCAGTTCGGAGACATCTATTTCTTTATTTATGAGACCTTTTACTGCCTCTGCAAAGTCCGGAGTATTGACAAGGGAAACAATCAGTTTCCTTACTTCTTCATCCAGTTTCGGAGCAGAGAACGACTTGCCAAACTCGCATTGTCTGCCTGTCTTGGTCATGGTCTCACGGCAGGAATAGGAGTAATACGGTGGGTACGGTGTGCCATCTTTTCGCTTCTTGGAGCGACTGACAATGCCATACATACCTTTTCCGCAACATGGGCATTTAATCAGACCAGAGAGAATATACTCATGGTCCTGTTCCTTTTTCTCTTTCTTAATGCCTGTTTCCTTACGCTTTGCCTCTGCCTTTCGCCAGAGTTCCTCGGAAACGATTGCATCATGTTCGCCATCACTGATGATGATACTGGATTCATCGGTCTGTTTCATGACCTTGTATTCGTTTCGCTTGCCCTCAACCTTTGCCGTATATCTGCGACCAAAGGCAATCTTACCCATGTAAACAGGATTATCAAGGACCAACTTTACAAAGTGACCAGTGAATGCATCCAACTTTCCATTCTGACGAACTATCTTTTTGATGCCATCATCATTGAGTTTCTTTGCAACACCGTTTGCACCCAGGGTTGTATTTACGAATAGGTCAAAAATCATTCTCACGACCTTTGCCTCTTCCTCTTCAATGGTCAAGTGTCCGTTAATGAGTTTGTACCCATACGGAGCAAAACCGCCATTCCAACCGCCACTACGGGCTTTCTGGCGTCGTCC
>JAZTZU010000023.1:0-13548 GCA_045637625.1 Eubacteriales bacterium | reverse complement strand
AGAGGTAAACGAAATTATATACCCAAAATACCACATTATTTCTTCATTTAAATAAAAGGTAAGAGCAACAATGCTTAATAATAAACCTTTTGATATTTTACTCATAAAACATTGAAAATGTTTTATACAAAAGTTTTTTTGGAAAAGGGTTCGGGAAAAACCAATTTTACAAAAACGGTTTTTCCCGAAAAAAAATAATAGCTAAGTCAAAAAAATATTCATTTAAGCGAAACAAAGGAGCAACACGGAGGCAGCACCGAGGAGCATACCGACAGTCTGCTTTTTTGTAAGGCGTTCTTTAAAGATAACGAAACCGGCAAGAACTGTAAGCAACAAAGCGCCACCGTTAACAAGCGGGAAAAAGATGATACTGGGCATTACACCTGAAAGATAAAGGTTCACTTTATTCGTAAAGGCAATAACGAACCCGATGAAAACAAACATAGCTATCAGTTTCGGGTCGAGAATTCCCCTACGCTCGCTCTTTTTATCTCCGCGCGTCATATTGAGCCAAATGCAAAGAGATATCACAGAGGCCGTCAGAAGCGCTATAATAAGGAACCAGCTTGCTTCAGAGGCATAAGCGGAAGTCTGCTGAACTTTCTGAGTAATACCGATACTGCCCGTGAACGCAAACAAAAGGAGGGCAAAAAGAAGCCACTTCATATTGGCGCTCTTGTTGTCGCCCTTGGAATCGGAAGAGAAAAAGAAACAGCCCAGCAAAAGAACAACCGCGATAATATGACCGATGCTGAGGTCTTCCTGCCAGAATATTGCGCCCGAAAATGCAGGGATTATCATTGAAGAGCAGCCGATCAGCTGAGTATAGGACACAGGTCCCAGCGAAAGAGCCTTCATGTTGCAGAAGGCACCGGAAATGGTAAGGATTCCGAAAAGAATTCCGAGAAAAAATGTAAATGCAGACGGAAATGCGCTGAAATCAGCAAAAGGAAGCAATCCGACCCCTGCAATAAGCATGGTCGCAAAATTCATCAGATGAATGTCAGCAGGATTTCCTTTTCTTCCCTTGCTGAAAATATTGTAAGTAACAGCTTTTCCGACCTCAACGAGGATCGAAATAAGCAGTAAAATGTAGTTTGTCATGGTTTTTCTCCCTTTTATAATATACAATGTGCATTGGATACGGTAAAAGTTTTTTGGATTGGGGTTCGAGCCTTCTAATAAAAGTTCAAATTTAACAATCCCTCAGTCTTTCCTACGGAAAGACAGCTCCCTTTACACAAGGGAGCCTTGTTATGAAATTCATATTTCAAAAGAAACCCCAATAAACATAAAAATCACGGTTTTTAGAAGCAAAACTTGTCTTTATCACAGGTTCCCTTATGTAAAGGGAGCTGGCAACCTTGTTGACTGAGGGATTGTTTTCATAATCTTTCTAAACAATCCCCCAATAAATGTAATTCGTTATTTCTTATATGCTTCGTCTGTCATAGTGAGGTAGATAACCGCTTTCTGAGCGTGGAGACGGTTTTCAGCCTCGTCGAAAATTTCGTTTGCATGAGCTTCGAAGACCTTGTCTGTGATTTCCTCTTCACGGTGAGCGGGCAGACAGTGCTGAACCATACAACCGGGATTTGTAACGCTCATGAGTTTGTCGTCAATGCAGTAGCCTGCGAAGATCTTCTTACGCATTTCCGCTTCCGCTTCCTGACCCATACTTGCCCAAACGTCAGTAAATACAACGTCAGCTTTATCTGCAGCTTCGTAAATATTTTCTGTAAGAGTGAATTTATCACCGAAATCTTTTGCAAAATCAAGAACCTGCTTATCGGGAGCATAATCCTTTGGTGTACCAGCAGCAAAAGACATACCTGCTTTCAGACAACCAACGATAAGGCTGTTTGCCATATTGTTGCCGTCACCGATATAAGCCGCTTTGAGGCCGTCAAAACCGCCCTTATGCTCTTTTATTGTAAGAAGGTCTGCAAGTACCTGACAGGGATGACAGTAGTCTGTAAGACCGTTTATAACGGGGAGACCGGAATATTCAGCAAGCTCTTCAACATCGCTCTGCTTGAAAGTACGGATCATGATACCATCAAGATATCTGCCGAAAACACGGGCGGAGTCTTTGATTGATTCGCCTCTGCCAAGCTGAAGATCGTTACCGCTGAGGAACAGGGGATGTCCGCCAAGTTGATACATACCAACTTCAAAAGAAACTCTTGTTCTTGTGGAGCTTTTCTGGAAAATAAGACCGAGAGTTTTGCCGTCAAGACGTTTTTCGTGTTTTTTACCTGCTTTCAACTCAGCTTTGAGCTCAGAAGCAAGGTCGAGTATTTCAAAAAGTTCTTTCTGAGAAAGATCCTGTAATTTAAGAAGATGTTTCATTTGTAAATTTACCTTTCGTTATTTATTGAGGGAATCGACAGCTTTTTTCAGACGGGAAATGCCTTCGTCAATTTCGGAATAAGTGATCGTAAGCGGAGGAAGAAGTCTTACGGCAGCCTTTGCAGTAAGAACAGCGACACCGTTTGCAATACCCGCAACTGCGATCTCCTTGGAAGTGGGGCCGTCAAAATCAATACCGAGCATCATGCCGAGACCGCGGATCTCTTTGATCTTATCACCGAAAGTTTCGGTAAGTTTTGCACGGATATAAGCACCTTTTTCGGAAACCTGAGCAAGAATTCCGTCATCGAGAAGTCTCTCAATAACAGCCAATGCACCGGCACAGCTGACAGTATTTCCGCCGAAAGTTGAACCGTGATCGCTTGCGCCTAAAACTTTACAGGTCTTTTCACCGCAAAGAGCCGCACCTATGGGCAGACCGCCGCCGAGACCTTTTGCAAGAGTTACTACATCGGGCTTGATACCGTACTGCTCGCAGGCAAGGAAGGTACCTGTTCTGCCCACACCTGTCTGAACCTCATCGATCATGAAAACGATATCCTTTTCACGGGCAATCTTTTCAACAGTTTCAACAAATTCTCTGTCGAGAACGAAAACACCGCCTTCCCCCTGAACAAGTTCCATGAGAATACCGCAGATCTTATCGTCGTTTTCGAGGATTTCAAGGGCTTTTTCGTTAGCTTCCTCAAAAATAAAGCCTTCTGTAAAGGGGAAGAAATAATTGTGGAAAACATCCTGACCTGTAGCGGCAAGAGTCGTAACCGTTCTGCCGTGGAAGGAATTTTTCAGAGTGAGGATCTTATTTCTGCCGCTTTCAGCACCGTATTTGTCAAAACTGTATTTACGTGCGATCTTAATGGCACATTCATTAGCTTCAGCGCCGGAGTTACCGAAGAAAACATTTTTCATACCTGTCGCATTGCAAAGCTTTTCAGCGAGTTCGGAAGTTACGGGGTTATAATAGAGGTTTGAAATATGCGCAAGAGTATTTGCCTGCTTTGCAACAGCAGAACTCCATTTTTCATCGTTTGCACCGAGAGCGCTTGTACCTATACCGCTGCCGAAGTCGATATAACTGTCACCCTTTTCGTTGTAAAGTGTAGAACCTTTACCGCCAACAAAAGCGACATCAAACCTTCCGTAGGTATTCATTATAAATTCTTTGTCTTGAGATTTTATCTCTTCAAATGTATTTTTCATTGTAAAATCAACCTTTTTTCAATTCAGACCAAAAGATGACAGCCGCCCGTAAAAGTGAGTCCCTTTACAGACGGAATTTCATCAAATGCGGTTTTAGTCCTTTTTAAGCATTGTACCGATACCGCCATCGGTGAACATTTCAATAAGAATTGAGTGAGGAACACGGCCGTCGAGAATATGAGCAGAATGAACGCCATCCTTAAGAGCGTCTTCACAGCATTTGATCTTGGGGATCATACCACCGACAACATAGCCCTTTTCAATATAGCCATCGATTTCGCTGATATGGATCTGAGGAATAATAGAATCCTCATTGTGTCTGTCAGCAAGAACACCTCTTGTATCTGTGAGGAGAATGAGCTTTTCAGCATTAAGACTTGCCGCAATTTTTCCTGCAGCAGTATCAGCATTTACATTGTAAGAATGTCCGTCGTCACCGAGAGCAACTGTGGAAATTACGGGAATATAACCGGAATTGATAACGTCTTCGATGATCTGTTTATTGACATCGGTAACTTCGCCCACGAAACCATAGTCGTTTTCACCGTCTTCAAGCTTAACCGCCTTAAGAAGTCCCGCGTCAAGACCGCAAAGACCTACAGCTTTACCGCCTGAAAGTGTCAGAAGAGCAACAAGATCTTTGTTTACTTTGCCTGCAAGAGACATCTGGACGATATTCATCGTTTCAGCATCTGTATAACGAAGACCGTTTATAAATTTACTTTCCTTGCCGATCTTTCCGAGCATATCGTTGATTTCGGGACCGCCACCGTGAACAAGAACACAGTTGACCCCTACAAGAGAAAGAAGAAGACAGTCTTCGATAACAGCATGTTTCATCTGTTCGTTGACCATGGCATTTCCGCCGTATTTGATAACAACGGTCTTACCGCTGAATTTTTGAATATAAGGAAGAGCCTCGGAAATAATTTGGGCTTTCTGTTCGTATGTTGTCATTGTATTTTCTCCTTATGTACGGTAGTCGCCGTTAATTTTAACGTAATCGTATGTGAGGTCACAGCCGTAAGCAATAGCGTTGGAATGACCGTCATTCATATTTACAAGGATATCGATTTCATCGCAGAGAAGAATTTCTTTTGCAATTTCTTCGCTGAAAGGAATTCCTGCACCGTTCTGACAAACACAGATATTTCCTGCTTTGGATTCAAAACTTACATCTATCTTTGTAACATCAACATCACAGCCTGCGTAACCGATAGCGCAAAGAACGCGACCCCAGTTAGCGTCAGCACCGAACATTGCAGCTTTGACAAGGCTGGAAGAAACAACGGAAAGAGCGATAGTTCTTGCATATTCAACTGTTTTACAATCGGAAACGATAACTCTGAGAAGTTTTGTAGCGCCTTCGCCGTCTTTTGCAATACTCTGCGCGATCTTTGCGGCTACATTTGTAAGCGCAGACACAAAGTTACTGAAATCAGCGTTTGTTGTCGTGATCTCTTCATTGTCTGCAAGACCTGAAGCCATGATTGAAACCATGTCGTTTGTACTTGTGTCGCCGTCAATGCAGATCATATTGTATGTATCTTCAACCGCCATATGGAGAGCAACATCAAGCATTTCTGCGCTGATCTTAACGTCAGTCGTGATGAAAGAAAGCATTGTTGCCATGTTGGGGTTTATCATACCTGAACCCTTTGCGATAGCACCGATATGAGCGACCTTTCCGCCGATCTCAAACTCAACGGCATATTCTTTTTTAACAGTATCGGTGGTCATGATAGCTTCTGCGGCAGGAGTACCGTTTTCGGAAAGTTTTTCAACGAGTTCGGGAATACCGCCAATGATAGCGTTGACATTTATAGGCTGACCGATAACACCTGTTGAACCGATGATGATATCGTTTGCGGAAATATTGAGTGCTTTAGCCAAAGCATCGCAAGTCATTTCAGCCTTTTCTTCACCGTCCGCGTTGCAAGTATTTGCGTTACCGCTGTTGCAGATAACTGCACGTGCAAAACCGTCGGAGATATGTTTTTTTGTAACCGTAAGGGGCGCACCCTTTACAAGATTCTTAGTGTAAACAGCCGCAGCAGTACAAGGTACTTCGGCAAAAATAAGCGCAAGGTCTTTTTTGGTCTGTGTGGGACGAATACCGCAACGAACACCCGACGCAAGGAAACCCTTGGGGGATGTTACGGAACCGTTTTCAATAAATTTCATTGTGTTCGCCTTCCTAATATTAAATACTTTTTTTAAGCTGATAATTTTACAAACAATCCCTCAGTCAGCCTTCGCTGACAGCTCCCTTTACACAAGGGAGCCTTGTTTCATGTCTCAAATCAAATAAGGTTACCCGTATAAACTTGTAATAACAACAAATCTTCAGTGAAAATGTCATCTTTCCGCAGGCTCCCTTGTGCATACATATGCGGTGCAAATGTGAGAGTTGGATTTCCGCAGGAAAGATTGAGGAATCGGTCTCATATACAAAAAGAAACAAAAACTTAAAAAGCCGGGGGAATAAAGTCTATACCTGCATCCTCTTCAAAGCCGCAAACGATGTTCATATTCTGAACAGCCTGACCTGCCGCACCCTTGACCATATTGTCAATGGTGGAAACGATGATAAGTTTATTTGTATGGGGATCTTCATGGAGTGAGATATCGCAATAGTTACTGTATCTTACATTCTTGAGGTTTGCGCAGTCTCCGAGGGGAAGAACACGAACGAATTTTTCGTCTTTATATGCTTCAACATAGAGATCTCTGATCTCTTCAAGAATAAGATCTGTAGACTTATTGCAATAAATTGTGGAGACAATACCTCTGTTTACAGGCAACAAATGGGGAGTAAATGTAACTCTGACATTTTTACCTGCGAATTTGGAAAGAGTCTGTTCGATTTCGGGAGTATGTCTGTGTTTACCGATATTATAGGGAGAGAAAGCCTCGTTACATTCGGGGTAGTGAGTTTTCTGAGTAAGGCTCTTTCCGGCACCTGTTACGCCGCTCTTGGAGTCGATGATGATATCGTCAGCAACGATAAGCTCATTTTTAATTGCGGGATAAAGACCGAGAGAAATACTTGTGGGGTAGCAACCGGGGTTACCGATGATCTTTGTGTTTTTAATATCGTCTCTGAAAACTTCGGAAAGACCGTAAACAGCCTTTTCGTGGAGCTCCTTATGAACGTATTCTTTACCGTACCATTTCTCGTAGACTTCGGCTTCGTCAAGACGGAAGTCTGCACCGAGGTCAATGAAAACCTTTCCGCCCTTATCGCAAGTTGCGGCAAGTTCCTGACTGAGACCGTGGGGCATGGAAGCGAAAACAACATCGGCATTTTCAACAGCCTCTTCCTCTGAAACAAGAAGCTTTTCGCAAATTTTGGTAAATGAGGGATATATACTTTCAATTCCCTGACCCGTGTAAGAGACTGAAGTTATTCCCGTAACTTCAACATTGGGATGCATAAGAAGGATTCTGAGGAGCTCTGCGCCTGCATATCCTGACGCGCCAATAATGGCAACTCTTGTCTTATTCATATCTTTTCATTTTCTCCTTTAAATTTTCTATCTGTCTTGTTACAGCTTCAGGAGCAGGACCTCCGTCAGCTTTTCTTGCGGCAAGACAATGCTCTATATTTATAGCCGCATATACATCATCCTCAAAGAGAGGTGAAAGTGTTTTATAATCTTCAAGTGAAAGTGTTTCAAGGTCGCAGTTCTTCTGCTCGCAAAGTGCAACCGCTCTGCCTGTAATTTTGTAAGCATCTCTGAAAGGAAGACCTTTTCCGACAAGATAGTCGGCGCAGTCTGTAGCATTGATAAAGCCTTTTGCGGCAGCTTTTCTGAGATTTTCTTTTCTTACTGTCATGGACTTGAACATGGGAGTGAAAATTTCAGCGCACTGCTTAACTGTGTCAATGCAATCAAATGCCGCTTCCTTATCTTCCTGCATATCCTTGTTATATGCAAGAGGGAGACCCTTCATAACAGTGAGAAGTGTGATAAGTGAACCGTATACACGGCCGCTCTTACCTCTGCAAAGCTCTGCAATGTCAGGATTTTTCTTCTGAGGCATAATGGAAGAACCTGTTGCATAAGCATCGTCCAAGGAGATAAACGCAAATTCAGAACTGCACCAGAGAATTATTTCTTCGCAGAATCTTGAAAGGTGCATCATAAAAATCGAAGATGCGGAACAGAATTCAATAAGGAAATCTCTGTCGGAAACAGCATCCATACTATTTTCAACGATTCCGTCAAAGCCGAGAAGTTCAGCGGAAAGTTTTCTGTTTATGGGGTAACTTGTTGTTGCAAGAGCCCCTGCACCGAGAGGACAAAGGTTCATTCTTTCAGCGCAATCCTCATATCTCTGCAAGTCACGGTGGAACATCTGAGCATAAGCCATGATATAATGAGCAAAGCTTACGGGCTGAGCTCTCTGGAGATGTGTATAAGAAGGCATTACGTAATCTTTTGTCTTTTCAGCCTCTTCAACGATCGCATTTACAAGCTCTCTGATGAGAACCATAATATCCGCAATCTCTTTTCTCATGTAAAGTCTGATATCAAGAGCCACCTGATCGTTTCTGCTTCTTGCGGTATGGAGACGCTTGCCTGCGTCGCCGATCCTTTCTGTAAGAATAGTTTCAACATTCATATGAATATCTTCGCTGTCAACGGAAAATTCGATTGTTCCGTTTTCGATATCTTCAAGAATTCCTTTGAGACCTTCATGTATTTTGTTTTTCTCTTCGACTGTAATAATTCCGCACTGAGAAAGCATTTCAGAATGCGCAAGACTTCCTTCTATATCTTCTCTGTAAAGTCTTTTATCAAAATGTATGGAAGAGTTAAAGTCGTTTACTTTTTCATCCTCTGCTTTAGAGAATCTTCCCTGCCAAAGTTTCATTTATATTTATCCTTTCAAATAAGGTGAATTTGTTTTCTTTCTGAGTATATATGTTTTATTGTTTTCGTGGTGGAACACAGCTACGCCTCTCTGGCTTTCTTCCTCACAGCAGAACATACCGTAATCAAGATTATGGCAATACCAACCGTTTTTAAGAAGAACTCTGCCGCTGACACCTTCCGGCTTATTGACCGTAAGGAGAATCTTATCCCCGTCACGTTTCCAGGAAACGGAAACTCTGCCCTTAACAGTATCGTAATGCGCTGTCGCATAGTCAAGAGAGGAAATAAAGTCAGGAACAATATTGACACAAGCGGGATCATTTTCGTAGGGATTTACGCGGATACCGGCAATTTTGCTGTAGAACCAGTTGGAGATATCGCCCCAGAAGTGATGATTCAAAGAGCTTACACCCCTGTCAAGTCTCGGAGAAGTAAAGTCTTCAGGCAATGAAGTCATACCCTGTTTTACGCAGAAACCGTAAGACGGATATTCGGGACGGGTCATCATCTTATATGCAAGCTCTCCTTCGCCGCAATCGGAAAGAACATGGAACAATACTCTTCCGCCGATAACACCGAAATCAATAAAGTCATCATTTTCATGAATAATATCAAGCAGTACTTTGAATGCAGCAGGTTTTTCCGCAGGTTCAAAAGCACCGTAATAAATAGCCATAGCCTGAGCTGTCTGACATCTGCCGTCAGCAGTCATTGTACCGAAATCAATTAAATGATTTCTTACCGAAGCTTTCAGTTCGGCAAAAAGTCCATCGGCAAAAGCCTTTGCAAGATTCATTCCGACAGCTCCGAACATAACGGAAGCCTTTCGACACATATCCATTACAGTAAGAGATGAGGTAAATACACGTTCCGCTTTAATAACGGTTACGGGACACCAGTCTCGGAGACCTACCCAGACAAGACCTCTTTCGTCACGACGGGTGGAGATCCAATGGAGATACTGAAGAAGAGCCGCAGAATGTTCTTTTATCATATCTGTTTCGCCGCGGTAAATATATGTATAATAAGGAATATTGAACATTACAATATCCCAGGCGGGACCGTTGTCATAGCCCCATGTAGTTGTGGGAACAACGCCGCTTATTTCTCCGTTTTCCTTCTGAGATTTAACAATACTGCGCATCCACTCTGAAAGGCTGTTTTCCACAGCAAAATTAAGAGTAAACTGTTCTGCGGAAAGCGCAGCATCGCCTGTCCAACCGTTCTTTTCTCTGTGGGGACAGTCTGTGGGGAAATAATAGAAGTTTGCAAGGTCGGAAACACGAACCATGCTCTGAAGTTTATTTACAACTTCATCGGAACACTCAAAAGAGCCTCTCTCTTTAAGATCAGAATTGCATACAAGGTATGTAACCTCGAAATCCTGCACCTGATCATCATCAAGACCCATTGCCATGCAATACTGACAACCGAAATATGTGAAAGGAACAACGAAAGTCTCTTCGCCGCCTTTACATGTATAAACAACTCGCTGAACATAACCGTCAGGGAAGAACTGCAAATTCGTACATGACGGAACACCTTCAAGAGTTACATATTCAAGGAATTGCAGCTCAAGCAACTGTCCGGGCCTGCCGTTAACCTTTATACGGGCAGTACCTGCGGCATTTATACCGAAATCGTAAAGATAGCCCTCATTATTGACAGGTTTGTAGACAGGACATTTTGCCTGCATGTAATCCATAGCGGCAGTATACGGCGCAAGCGTTGTTTTACGTAAAAGTTTACCCTCACATTCGTACTGACAGGCAATGGGTTCAGCAGTACAAAGTCGGAAATCGCCTCTGGGCTTATCTGCCAATTCAGCATTTTTCCAAGCAGAATCGTCAAATCCGGGCAGATTCCAACCGTCAATTTCGTTACGTGCATCATAATGAACACCACATCTCATGTCGTCAAACAATATGGGAGAGGGTGCTGTTTTGAATGTTTCGTCAGCTTCAAAGGAAAATTCGGAACCGTCGGAAAGTTTTGCTTCAAAAGTCAAAGCACATTTCGGAGAACTTCTGAAACGGGCAAGATTGAAATCCCAGACCTCGCCACCGATATTATTCTGAAAACCGTTACCAAGAACAAGTGCAATGACATTTTTACCCTTTACGAGATATTTTGCAATGTCATAATTATCAAAATACACGATATGGTCAGAATTGGAAATATACGGCGCAAGAATACCCTTTGTAACATCTTTTCCGTTTATATAAAGCATATAAAAACCGAGCCCTGTCACAGTGATCTCTGCTGAAGATAAATCTTTATCAAGATCAAATTCTTTTCTGAAATAAGGCGCAGGGACGTGCTTTTCCCATGTAGAATATTCTTTACCGGCACAAATAAACTTTTCGGAAAATCTCATAACGATAATCTCCTTTGAAACTTATATATTTATATATGTAGTTATTTTATTTTTTTCGCAATATAATTGAATGAAAAATATCTCTTCCGTCATTGACAGGAAAGGTTTTAAAGACTTCTATACCGAAGATATTCTCCAATACAAGTCGGAGATATTCAGCAGAATAAAATGCAAAAAAGCGTGGAGCATCGGAAATATCACCTTTGACCCATTCTTTTTCAACATCGTCTCCGCCATAAAGTCCCATATAGAAAAGCCCGTCAGATTCAAGAACAGAATCAATTTCACGGAGAACTTTCTCCAGGTCGTTTTTCGGTACGTGGAGAAGTGTATTTATGGCATAGACAGAATCAAATTTTCGATTCAGCGACGAAAGATCATAATAATCCAGTTCATAGGTCTCTATACCTTTTTCACGGCATTTCGCCGCCATCTCTCTTGAAATATCAACGGCTGTGACAGCCAAACCGTTATTCATAAAGAATTGACTGTCATAGCCTGCACCTGAGCCAAGTTCAAGAAATGTCTTCTTGTTTTCACGGGCAAGGAGGTCAAAAAATTCCTTTCTGACCTCGATCTTCCAATCTGTCTTGCCCGCTTCGACATTACGAACCTCGGCTTCAGTATTATAATATTTTTTAAGATTTTCTTTAAAATCCGTATTCATATCAGTTCTTAAGACTCTGGATAGGTGCGGGGATACGTCCGCCTCTGCCGATGAATTTCGCGGGAGAGTAACCGCTGATCTTCATAACGGGAGCTTCGCCCAGAAGTCCTCCGAATGAAACGGATTCACCGACGGTCTTACCGTAAGCGGGAATAACTCTGACCGCAGTCGTTTTGCTGTTCACAACACCGATAGCAGCTTCGTCTGCAATGAGCGCAGAGATCACGTTTTCGTCCGTATCTCCGGGAACAGCTATCATATCGAGACCGACAGAGCAAACCGCTGTCATTGCTTCCAATTTCTCAATGGGAAGCGATCCGCATTTAACTGCATTTATCATACCCGCGTCTTCAGAAACAGGAATAAATGCACCGGAAAGTCCTCCGACATGGGAAGAAGCCATTACGCCACCTTTTTTAACCGCGTCATTGAGAAGGGCAAGCGCCGCAGTAGTTCCGCAGCATCCGCAGCTTTCAAGTCCCATTTCCTCAAGAATATAAGCGACGGAGTCACCTACTGCAGGAGTAGGAGCAAGTGAAAGGTCTACGATGCCGAAAGGTACACCAAGTCTTTTTGAAGCTTCTGTAGCAACGAGCTGACCCATTCTTGTGATTTTGAAAGCAGTCTTTTTAACTGTTTCAGCAACAGCGGAAAGGTCTCCGTCACATTTTTCAAGAGCCTTCTTAACAACTCCGGGACCGGAAACACCCACATTTATCATACATTCGCCTTCACCGACACCGTGGAAAGCACCTGCCATAAAGGGGTTATCATCGGGGACATTGGCAAAAACAACGAGTTTTGCGCAGCCGATGGAATCCGCATCTTTTGTGTTATATGCGAGCTGCTTGATAACCTTACCCATCATCGCAACAGCATCCATATTGATACCGGCTTTGGTGGAAGCGATATTTACGGAAGAACAAACGTTATTTGTAACTGTAAGTGCTTCGGGAATCGAATTTATAAGGGCGATATCCGAAACAGAGAAGCCTTTCTGAACAAGAGCAGAAAAACCGCCAAGGAAGTTTACACCAAGCTCTACGGCTGCTTTTTCCAAAGTTACGGCATATTTAACAAAATCTTCTTCCGAGTTTCCCGGTGCCAAAAGAGAAACAGGAGTTACAGAAATTCTTTTGTTTATTATGGGAATACCAAACTCTGTTTCAATATCCTGTCCCACTTTAACAAGATTTTTAGCTTTTGTCATTATCTTGTTGTAAATGTTTTCGCAGGTTTTTTCAACACTATCCGAAGAACAGTCAAGAAGTGAAATACCCATTGTTATTGTTCTTATGTCTAAGTTTTCCTGCTGAATCATTCTGATTGTTTCTAAAATTTCATATTTGTTAATCATAGTATTCCTCCAAAGCCGAAAATTATATGCGGTGCATAGATTTGTAGATAGCTTCAGAAGTTGCAAGAATCTGAACACCAAGCTCGTTGCCGAGAGTTTCAATACCGTTTACAAATTCTTTGAATTCCACATTGCATTTTTCGGTGTCAACCATCATAATCATTGTGAAAATATCTTTCATAATTGTTTGATTAATATCTAAAATATTAACATTTTTTTCAGCAAGGTATGTACTTACCTTTGCGATTATACCAACCTTATCCTGACCTATTACTGTAACTATTGCCTTCATTATTTTCCCAGCCTTTCTTTTAATACACTATACATAAAAATTCCTGCACTTACCGATGCATTTAAAGATTCAATCTCGCCAACCATAGGAATATTTACCAAAAAATCACATTCTTTTTTGATTGAAGGGCTTATTCCTTTGCCTTCATTTCCTATGATGATTCCAACTGCACCATCGAATTTAGTGTTATATATATTGTTTTCACCGTTCATATCCGCACCGTAAAACCAGACACCGTTTTCCTTTAAGGTTCTTATTGCCTGAGCTAAATTTGTAACCTTTGCAACGGGAGTATAAAAACAAGCACCTGCGGCGGTTTTTGCAACGGTTGCAGTTACAAAAGCACTTCTGTGTTTTGGAATGACAATTCCGTGCACACCTGCAGCATTTGCAGTTCTT
>JAZTZU010000022.1:0-15476 GCA_045637625.1 Eubacteriales bacterium | reverse complement strand
CATTTTCTTTATATTCAAAAAAAGACTATATCAATTGTCAATATCGACGATATTCACAGTTAGGACATTCCCAATACGAATAAGTAACCTGAGCATCACCTAAAAATCTTTTCATATTTATATGAACAGATTTTTCAGTAGTTGTTTTCTCTTTTCTAATTAATCTGCAACCGCATTTAGGACAAAAAGAGTCTTTTTTTGTTGTATCTATTATATGCTTTAATCCCCATGAAAATAATAAAAAAGATACAATGTAAAATAAAACTACTATAAATTGAGCCATCATAAGTCCCTCATTTAAATCTATATAATAAATGTTAATTCTTAGATACTCCTATTGAAAAACCAATAAACCCAAAGCTCGGTTTTGTTGGAAAGGGTTTGGGAAAACCTTATTTTTCCGCGAAAATAAGGTTTTCCCATAAATACCCATGCTATATCTTAGTATCTGTACTTACGGTCTCTGCCATAAAGCTCTTTCTGCTTAGCATAAAGAGCAGGATCAACATCGGGATTACCTTTGGAGTAGCTGGGCTGGAGCATATCCCCTGCAAATTCAGGGAATGTACATGCTGTATTGTTTCTGTATGCGTCACGTTCTTCCTTATTTCTGAAGTTGGGAACTGCCTTGGGAGCTCCGCCTTCAAGAATGGATTCATAAGCCAAAAGACCGGGAACAAACATATCGCAGGTTTCGTAAATATCAATATATTCAGCATCTCTGCCGAGGATCTTTTCGCAGAAGTTATACATTGTGAAGAAGTCGCCGCCGCCGTGTCCGAACTGTGCAGCATGTTCTGCAAGAGGATCCTTGGGCTGATATTTTTCAACTTCTTTACCGTCAATAGCAAGATAAATAGTATCTGTGCCGCAGCCTGTACCGTCACGGCCGGATTCTGCTCTGCCGTTTGCACCATAGCAGGAATACCAGATAGAATGAGCGGAAGGACCTACGCCGTGAATACTCTTAAGAAGAGCGCCGTTGTCAAGAGTAACAACGATCATAGCCATATGACCTGCAAGCGCGCCGCAACGAGCCATTCTGCTTGTGTAAGGACCTTCAAAACCTGTAACTTTTACGGGCTTGTGGCCTGCAGCATTTGCAATATGGATCATGGGACCGAGAGAATGAGTGCAGTAGAATGTTGCGCTCATTGTATTTCTCCAATGTTCGGGGATACCGTATGTGATTCTTTCCCAGATATCTTCGCAGTTGTGCATATATTCGCCTTCTGCATATTCAAATTCGCCGAGAGTTCCGTTCTTGAAAAGTTCTCTGATCTCGTGAGGAGCAGCCATATAGCAGTAGTTTTCTGCGTAAGCATAGATCATACCTGTTTCTTCAACAGTTTCAATAAGTTCAATACCCTCTTTAAGATGTTTGAAAGGAAGAACTTCGGAAATAACGTGTTTTCCGGCTCTCATAGCCTTAATTGCATAAGGAGCATGTTCGTTTGCATAGTTTGCAAGAACGACAGCATCCAATCCGTCATGCTTAAGAAATTCATCAAAATCAGTATAAAGTGCGACATTCTTATCATCATGGCAATGAAGAGAAGGTTCATCCCAGTCACAAATAGCTACAAGCTCAGCATTGTCTGCATAACCGCAGTACTTCATCATTGTACCACCGCGTCCCGCACCGAAGACGCCTACTTTTACTTTTCTGTTTTCACTCATTTTAATAGCCTCCTAAATAATTATTCTTTCTTAAATATCAATCAACAGGATTATTCAGCATATCCTGAAGTCTTTCGTAAACCGAATCTGGAATTTCGGGATTTCCCTTGGAATAGCTTGGAATCAGCATATCTCCCGCAGCTTTTGGATCAGTACAGGAAGTATCATTTCTCCAGAGATCACGTTCTTCTTTATTTCTGAAATTGGGGATCTTCATAGGCATATTTCCCTGCATAATGGATTTATACGCAAAAAGTCCGGGGAGGAACATATCACAAGCTTCATAAATATCAATCGTCTCTGCATTTTCATCACCAAGGATTCTTTCGCAGAAATAGTACATTGTATAGAAATCTCCGCCTGCATGGCCGAATTTGGCTTCCATCTCAGGATTACTGCCTGTAGGTTCATATTTACGTATGCGTTTATCTGCCCCGTCAAGATGTTCACCTTCGAAAGCATCGATTTCCGTGTAGAGCGTATCAAAAGTTCTGTAACCGGTAATTTCACGGGCTGTTTCCATATTACCCTTTGAACCCTGAACATTGAACCAATAAGAGAATTTCGGACAACCTACCCCGTGAATACTCTTGATAAATGTTCCGTCTTCAAAAGTAATAACTTCCATAGCCATAGGACCGGCTTTTGCACCCATACGCATCATACGTGAGTTAAAAGGAGCTTCAAAACCTACGACCTGAACAGGACGTTTGCCGAGAATATGTATCATCGGACCAATGGAGTGAGTGCAGTAAAATGTTGCAGTCATGTTATTTCTCCAGTGGTTAGGATCTGCGCGTGTGATCTGTTCCCAATGATATTCACAGTTGTGCATATATTCACACTCGCCGTATTCAAAAGTACCGATACTTCCGTCTCTGTAAAGTTTACGCATCTCCTGTGTGGGACCCATATAGCAGTAGTTTTCGCCGTAGGAATAAACTTTTCCGCTTTTTTCAACAGCTTCAACAAGTTCAACGCCCTCTTTGAGATTCTGGAAAGGAAGAACTTCGCTGAAGACATGTTTGCCTGCATTGAAGCACTTTATAGCGAAAGGTGCATGTTCGTTCGCATAGTTAGCAAGAACAACAGCTTCCATTTCTTCATTCTTCAGAAACTCATCAAAATCAGTATAAAGCGCTATACCCTTGCCCTTATGGCCTTCAAGCGCAGGCTCCCATTTATCACAGATAGCAACGACTTCAGCATTATCAGCCATCTCGCAGTATCTGATCATAGAGCCGCCTCTGCCGGCACCGAGAACGCCAACTTTAACTTTTCTTTTTCCCATATTAAATCACCTTTCAGTATCAATATAAATCAATAATAATATATTTATATTGTACCAAAGTATCAAAATAAAATAAATGGAGAAATTCCTTATTTATATGGAAATTTTCCCGTTTTTTTTCGAGAAGGCAGATTGACCTCACAAATAAAATTCATATATCAAACATTTCCCAATAAAAGTCACATTTGAAGTATTGATTTTATCTGAAGAATATTGTATAATAATAAGTAACTAAAAAAGGATGGTGTAACAAATGAAAATTATAGATCTTACTCATACAATATCAGAAAATATGCCCGTATATCCGGGAACAGAAAAACCGAAACTCACAATAGCTAATACTTACGAAAAAGATTTTTTCAAAGAGACTCTGATGACAATGTTTTCTCATACAGGAACACATATGGATCCTCCGGCTCATATATTTGAAGGGAAGACGACCCTCGACAAATTTCCGATAACTCAGTTTATTGGAAGCGCAGTTGTAATTGATTGCTCTGATCTCGGAGAAAACGGAAGAATAACCATGGAGCCAATAAACAAAAACCGTGAAAACGCAGATAAAGCCGAGTTTATAGTCTTCCGCACAGATTGGGATAAATATTGGGGAAAACCAGAATATTACGTAGGATACCCGTTCATAGATGACGAGGTTGCGGAATATATTATCACAAACAATAAAAAAGGTATCGGGCTGGACAATATAAGTCTTGACCCTGTAGGAAGTCTCGAATATCATAAAAAAGTTTTTAAAGAAAACGAGATAGTAATAATTGAAAATCTTACAAACCTCAAGGAAGTCGGAACTGACCTCTTCACTTTGTTTGCACTTCCTCTCAAATATGAAAACGCAGACGGTTCACCCATAAGAGCCGTTGCAGTATTAAACTAAAAAGGTGATAATAATGAAAAAACATATAATAACAGCAGTCAAAGCTTTTTTCGTAGGTGCATCAATGACCCTCCCCGGAATAAGCGGCGGAACAACAGCTATAATCCTGAATGTTTATGACAGACTCATCCAGGCAGTAAGTGAACTTTTTTCGCCAAAAGATTTCATCAAAAACCTGAAAAAGAATTTCTTATTTCTTGCAGTATTTGCAGTTGCTGCAGTTCTCGGACTTGTAACACTTTCACAGGCGTTGCTTTTCATAACAGAAAAGTTCCCTGTCCCGATGCATTTCCTTTTCACAGGTGCAGTTCTGGGCAGTGTTCCGATGCTTTTGAAAAAAACGAACTCAAAAAAAGTCACACCCAAATTGCTTATAAGTGCATTGGTAGGTCTTGCAGCGGTTTTCACAATAGATCTGATCCCTGCGCTTCCGTCAGACATCACCAACATATCTGACGGATTTGGGCTCACCGAAATCCTGACTTTCCTTATTTCAGGAATAGTTCTTGCGTTTGCGCTGATTTTGCCGGGAATAAGCTTTTCCCATATGCTCATGGTCATGGGCATTTACGAAACATTCTATGAAGCAATAGGAACTCTCAACATACCATTTTTGGCAATAATCGGGATCAGCCTGCTTATCGGAATCGCACTGCTTATAAAAATAATTGCAATCACAATGGAAAAATTCCCTCAGTTAACATATTCCGTTATCATAGGCTTCGTTCTGGGATCAATAAAAGATCTCTATATAGGTCTGCCCACAGGCTGGATGATCCCCGTAAGTATTTTAACTCTTGCAGGAGGATTTATCCTCGTTTATTCAATATCACTTAAAGAAAATTAACAGAAACATCGAAGGGAAAATATAAAAATGAGCATTATAGCTGCGTCAGGAATATCAAAATCTTTCGTTACACAACTGATATTCAAGGACGCTACGTTCAGAATAGAAGAAAAAGACAGAATCGGTATTGTCGGAACAAACGGCGCAGGAAAAACGACCTTGTTCAAAATACTTACAGGAGCTGAAGATGTAGACGAAGGGACAATATTCTACGATAAAAGAATCTCCGTTTCATACATGGAACAGCACACAGACTACACATCAACAAAAACACCTCTGCAGGAAGTCGAAGAAGTTTTTGCAGAGCTTGACCGAATGGAAAAAAGGATAAATGAACTGACAGAAAAGCTTTCTATCTACGGAGATAAACACTGGATAGAAGAGCATGCACGCCTTTTGGAAGAATTTGAAAACAAAGGTGGACTTACATATAAAGGCCGTTGCAAATCAACGCTTTTAGGCCTCGGCTTCAACGAAAAAGATCTGGAACTCCCGATGTGCTCCCTCAGCGGCGGTCAGAGAACTCGTGTAATGTTGGCAAAAACACTTCTGATGAACTGCGACATAATGCTGCTGGACGAACCTACCAACCATCTTGACATGGATGCCACACGTTGGCTCGAAAATTTCCTTATGTCATATAAAAATGCTTTCATGGTAATCTCCCATGACCGTTATTTTCTTGACAGGGTAACATCCAGAACTTTTGAGATCGAAAATCAGAAGCTCACCTGCTACAACGGAAACTACACCAAATACAAAGAACTTAAAGCCCTCGACAGACTGACACTTGAACGTGACTACGAAAAAAAACAGAAAGAAGTCAAGCGTATCGAAGGTATAATAGCAAAACAAAAGACCTTTGGTCAGGAACGAAACTACGTTACCATCCGCTCAAAACAAAAGCAGATCGACAGAATCGTTGATTCCATGGAAAAACCGGATAAAGATCCTGAGTCAGTACGTTTCTCATTCAGAGCTTGCAGCGGAACAGGAAACGATGTCCTGACAATAAACAACCTGGCAAAATCTTTCGGCGAAAAAAACATCTTCAGCAATGTGAATATGGAAATCAAAGCCGGAGACAGAAGCTTTATTTTCGGAGCAAACGGCTGCGGAAAAACCACCATGCTGCGAACAATAATCGGTCAACTCGAGCCCAACGAAGGCATGATCAAGATTGGCGCAAGAGTCAAGATCGGATATTTTGAACAAGGAACAGGAGAACTTGACGGTGAAAAGACCGCGTTCGACGAGCTTCTTGACGAATACCCACATTTGACAAACACGGAAATACGCTCCGTCCTGGGAACATTCCTCTTCAAGGGAGATGACGTATTCAAACAGATAAAAACACTGAGCGGTGGCGAATATGCCCGTATAAAGCTGGCAAAGTTCATGCTTGCCGACACAAATTTCCTGATTCTTGACGAACCTACAAACCACCTTGATATTCAGTCAAAAGAAGTTCTTGAACAAGCCCTCGAAAACTACGACGGAACAATACTTGCGGTTTCCCACGACCGTTACTTCATCCAGAAATTGGCAAATAACATTTTTGTAATGAATGATAACGGCGTAAAACAATACAAATGCAGTTATACGGAATTTGAGGAGATCATAGAGAAAGGCTCTGAGCCCGTCAAGGCGGCCGAATCCGACAGGAAGCAAAAGGAAGAAAGCGACTACGCAAAACGAAAGCAGATCGCCGCAGAAGAACGCAAAAAGCGGAACAGACTCGAGAACCTCGAAAAAAAGATCAAAGAAACAGAAGACGAAAAATCCTCATTGGAAAAACAGCTTGAAAACCCGGAAATTTCCGGAGACTATACAAAGCTTACCGAAATATCAAAAAAAATAGAGGAGCTCCAGCAGACTGCGGACGAGCTTTTTGAAGAGTGGTCCGAACTGGCAGAAGACTAAAGGAGAAAAAATGTACAGAGAACTTATCGAAAAACAGGCAGAAACAAACAAATATATTCACCCCCACGAGGGCGCAACGGAAAAAGAGATCGCCAAAGCGGAAAAGGAAATGAAAGTGAAATTCCCCGCGGAACTGAGAACCCTCCTTTCCGAAATGAACGGTGACGGATATCTTTTCATGTCCACCGAAAATATCGTGGAATACAACAAAATGAAGCGAGACATCCTCGGCGAAGTCTACGAAGGTCTTGACAAACTTCTTTTCTTCGGTGAAAACGGGTGCGGAGACCATTACTCTTATCTTATCGATGGAAAAACAGCAATCGAAGGAAACATTGTTTTCTGGGAACATGAAACAAATGAATATCATACTGTAGCAAAAAACATAACAGAACTTATCGAAAGATATTTCAACGACGAAATATAAAATATTTTTTCAGGTGTTTTTGTGCGAAAAACAGCCAAAAACACCTGTTTTTCATCATTTTTAAGCAGAATTCCAATGAGTATTTTACAAAAAAGACTTAGTTTGCAATTCTTTTACAATTTTACCTATTGACTTTTCGGAAAATGTGTGGTATAATATTCAAGCAGTAAACGAGAGACACAAAACAAACCTCTCGAAAACTAAAAAATGTGCTGGTGTGGCTCAATGGCAGAGCAGCTGATTTGTAATCAGCAGGTTGTTGGTTCGACTCCGATCACCAGCTCCATATGGAGGAATTCCCGAGCGGCCAAAGGGGGCAGACTGTAAATCTGTTGTCAGTGACTTCGGTGGTCCGAATCCACCTTCCTCCACCACAAAATAGACATCCAATCGGATGTCTTTTTTGCTGTGTGGAGGAAGGTAGTAAGCAGGAACACCGCGTGGTTCGGCGTAGCGGGCGGAAACAGACGGTTTCCGAACCGTGAAGTCTCGAGCAACGAAATTTTTTCGGGTACCGCATCAGCGGTCGAAAAAATGAGCAGCGCAGAGTATCCACCGTCCCCTTTGAAAAATTCATCATTCAAGATGATTCATGCCACAAAAAAGACATCCAATCGGATGTCTATTTTGCTGTGTGGAGGAAGGCGGTGAGAAGGAACGCCGCGCGGTTCGGCGTAGCGGGCGGAAACAGACGGTTTCCGAACCGTGAAGTCTCGAGCAACGAAATTTTTTCGGGCACCGCATCAGCGGTCGAAAAAATGAGCGGCGCAGAGTACCCACCTTCCCCTTTGAAAAATTCATCTTTCAAGGTGATTCACACCACAAAGAAGACATCCAAAAGGATGGCTTTTTTACTTTATTAAAAACATAATTAGGGGTCGATTGACGAATAATAAAATACAAATATTGCCTTTTGAAAATATTTATGATATAATTACCATGTCTTTTGAACCTTTTTGCTTTTTGATTCGACTATATAAGTGAAATCGATTTCCAAACTAATTTCTAATAGAGGTGATAATGTGAGTGAATTAGAAGAGCTGTTGCAGGAGAATATTGTCCCACTTCAGAGTTATGTAAAGTTTAAAATCAGAAACAAACAAGACGCTGAAGACATTATTCAAGAAGTTTGTTTTACAGTGACAAGAAAGTTCGATACCTTAAAAAATACGAAGGCATTTAAGGCATGGCTGATTGCAATCGCTAACCATAAGTGCAACGACTATTACAGAAAACGAGCAAAAGATTTAAACATATCTTTGGATGCATTGACCGAATCAGAATTAAGTACAGGTAGATTTGGAATTATAGAGCAGATTGTAGTACGTGACACTTTGAAGACTCTTGGCGACAAAGAAAAACAAATTCTCTACTTATATTTTTTTAAAGACTTATCTCAAGAAGATATTGCAAGAAAGCTTTCTATTCCAATCGGTACTGTAAAAAGTCGCCTGCACTACGCAAAAGAAAAATTTAAAAAACATTATCCTAACAAGGAAAGCTTAAAAGGAGAAACTATTATGAGAAAAATACCTGATTATTTACCTGAATACAAAATTGAAGAATCAAAGCTCACGCCATTTTGCGTTCTGCACGAGGAACTTCCGGGAATGTTCGTTGTCCCTCGAATAGGAAATTCTGTTTCATTTGGGATTTTTGATATGCCGTCGCGAAAACAAAGCGGTATATATGAATTGAATGTAAATGAAAAAATTGCATTGCATGGCATAGAAGGAGTTTCTATCAAAAAGATATATACAGAAAATGATATCATCGAAAATACATCAATCTTTGCACAGCTGACAGATACCCATTGCAGATATTTGGGTGGCATGCATACTGATGAAGACGGCGTTCAAAAAATTACTACATTTTTGGATCCCGAATTTAATAATAATTATGGCATTGGTGTAGACAATTGCGGATTCCCCACTCATCGCAAAGCTGAAGGGAAGATAAAGCAAACCGAAGATGGACTTATTTTATCCACAGAAAACGATATTTCCGACATTGTTGGAAGATTCGATATTCATTTCAATGGAACCTCATACGATACCGTACGTTTGATAGATTATCAAATATACGAGGGTAAAGGCGGAATGTTATGCGAACATTATATTGACAAAAATGGACATGCAATACTTTGGCGAAGATTCAATAAAAATGACTGGGCATACAAACGCTACGGGAAATTGTGGACAGAGATGCTTCCCGAAAATGAAACGCTCATTGTTAACGGAGAAATATACGTACATTGGTACGATTGTATAACCGATTATATTTTGTAATTTTACCCCCCCGTCTTTCCATGACGGGGGATAAAGTTACATGTTCAATTAAAAATCAAGCTTCCACCTTCCCTTTTGCAAAATTCATCTTTCAAGGTGATTCATGCCACAAAAAAGACATCCATCCGGATGTCTATTTTGCTGTGTGAAGGAAGGCGGTGAGAAGGAACGCCGCGTGGTTCGGCATAATCAAGAGGATGAGCAAATATACAGAAAAGAGTCAAGTCAAATATCTTTGATAAGAACAGCAATCAAAGTTAAATGATTTAGTGATTTTCAAATAGAAAACGGAGATCTGCTTTTTGCTTGTTTTATCTCATTTGAAGAAACACGAAATAGGTTTCTAAACTCCGAGGGTGTCATGCCCGTTACCTTTTTGAAAGTACGCATAAAATGAACATCGTTATCGTACCCACACGATTGAGAAATAACGGTTACTGTCATATCGGTTGCCGCAAGCAGATATTTTGCATGCTCCATACGGTATTTTTGAACATCCGAGATGATGTTTGTATTAAAGAAAAGCTTATACAAATGCTGAATATATGAACGGCTCAAATTAATTTTTTTGCTTATTTCGTCAATAGTCCAACGATTTTGAGGGGCAAGCTGGATATCATTGCGCAACTTACAAAAGGACTCGTAATATTGATGCTCATGTTCGGTATTCCGTTGGTTAATATTCTCTGAAAGTTTCAGCAAGATCAACTCAAAATATTTTTGCATGGAGGCTGTTTTGTGCAGATTCTGAGAATAAAGCTCGAAAAAAATATTTTTTATAAATCCTGAAAGCTCGAACATGTTATACAGCGAAATTATCGTGTCAAACGGAATCCCTAAATCAGAGATAAACTCCTTTTCAGATTCGTCGATATCAAAATGGATCCAATCATTTACATATTCGTTATTGACAGCACCATAAAGCTGTGGAGTCCCTTTTTTAAATATAATCGCACTGTTTGGAAGTACGACAAATCTCTGTCCCCCTAAACAAAAAAATGCTTCACTTTTGATGATCAATAACATATAATCACCAGACCCAAACGGTCTGTTAATGCAAAAACCGGATGAATGGCGATTGTTATAGCCCACATTTGTAATCCTCATAATATCTCCTAAAAAGCACAAAACATCAGTATAATTATATTATACTATATTGTTTGTCCATTGTCAAGGTGGTATAATAAAAATAAGATCTCTGAAAGGAAATGTTAATATGAAAGCAAAAATTACGGCAAATAAAAAATTCATTATCGGTAATATCGACAACCGAATTTATGGCTCATTTATTGAGCATCTCGGACGCGCTGTTTACGGAGGAATCTACGAGCCTGCGCATCCCTCAGCAGACGATCAAGGCTTTCGCCAGGATGTTATTGATCTCGTAAAAAAGCTTAACGTGCCCATCATTCGATACCCCGGCGGAAACTTTGTTTCGGGCTATAATTGGGAGGACGGTATCGGAGACAAGACAAAACGTCCGAAGCGAATGGAACTTGCATGGATGACAACGGAGACCAATGAAGTGGGTATCGATGAATTTCAGGAATGGGCAAAGCGAGCAAACAGTGAAGTAATGATGGCAGTTAATCTTGGCACAAGAGGAGCAGAGGATGCTCGCAACTGTGTTGAGTACTGCAACGCAACAACTGATACATATTACGCAAATATGCGACGCGCAAACGGATTTGAAAACCCATTTGGGATCAAGGTGTGGTGTCTTGGAAACGAAATGGACGGTTCTTGGCAAATCGGCCACAAGACGGCTGAAGAGTATGGACGCCTTGCAGCTGAAACGGCTAAGATAATGAAGTGGGTTGATCCAAGCATAGAACTTGTCGCTTGCGGTAGTTCAGGGCTTGGCATGAAGACATTTGGAGAATGGGAACTTACTGTGCTCGATCATACCTACGATTATGTTGATTATATTTCACTCCACACCTATTATGAAAACAAAGAAGACGATACTCCGAAGTTTCTCGGACGTTCGGAGGATATGGATGAATTCATAAAGGGAACGGCAGCTCTCTGCGATGCTGTGAAAGCAAAGAAAAAGTCCAAAAAGACTGTCAATCTGTCCTTTGATGAATGGAATGTATGGTTCCACAGCAAAGAGCAGGATAAAAAGCTTGAAAAGTGGACTGTAGCTCCCCCTCAGCTCGAGGACATATACACCTTTGAGGATGCGATTCTTGTGGGATGTATGCTTATGACTTTGCAAAACAACTGCGACCGTGTTAAGATGGCATGCTTAGCACAGCTTGTAAACGTTATAGCTCCCATTATGACCGAGAATGGTGGCAAGGCTTGGGCGCAGACAATCTTCTATCCGTTTATGTATGCATCTGCATTTGGAAAAGGATCAACACTGCGTGCTATTGTTGAAAGCGAAAAATACATATCAAATTCAGGGAGAGAGATTCCATACCTTGCAACAAGTGTAATCTATAATGCTGAATCAGATGAGGTAATTGTTTTCGCAGTCAACCGTTCGCTTGACGAAGATATGGAGCTAAGCATAGAGCTTGAGGGCTTTGAAAGTTGCCATCTGATTGAACATACCGAGCTGTATTCGGAAGATCTTAAAGCTATTAACGACAAGGAACATGAGCGTGTATTCCCGACCTTAGTTAATATAAAGAGTGATGTCAAAGCCGTCCTAAAAAAGCATTCGTGGAACATGCTCAGATATAAGATAAACACACATACCCAGCAATAATGGCATCTATTTTGGATGATTATAGGCTCACTCTTGATTTCGAAAAGCTCTTAATTTTATAGAGTAAAATCATAATAATTCGCAACACCAAATTAAATAGTTTCAAGGGACTGACCCGCTTCAAACTCTGCAGGTCAGTCCCCTTTTCATTTATTTGAAAATACTTAATTATACGATCTTACCGTCTTTCATTGTGACTGTTCTGCCGCAATATTCGGCAACACCGGGGTCATGAGTAACAACGATCAAAGTAGTTCCGTTCTCTTTGTTGATCTGAGAGAAAAGTTCCATGATACTTGTGCCTGTAGCCTCATCAAGAGCGCCTGTAGGCTCGTCAGCGAGTATTACCTGAGGATCATGTATCAATGCCCTTGCAATGGCAACACGCTGTGCCTGACCGCCTGAAAGCTGCACAGGAGTTTTCTTAAGCTTGTCAGAGATTTCAAGTCTTTCGGCAATATGTTCGATTTTTTCTTTCAGTGCCGGACCGCCTTTTCCTGTATATCTCAAAGGGAGAGAAATATTCTGATATACGGAATATTCATTTATCAACGCAAAATGCTGAACAACGAAGCCCACATTATATCTTCTGAACTTAGCCATTTTAGTAAGATTTTTCACGGAAAGTTTTTCACCGTTGAAAATATATTCACCGCTGTTGGGGCTGTCAAGACCTCCGATTATATTCAGAAGAGTACTTTTGCCTGAACCGGATTTACCCATGATCGCAACGGATTCACCCTTGTTTATGGAAAAGCTGACATCATTAAGTGCGTGTACGATACTGTCGCCTTTGCCGTATGTTTTTGTTATATTTTTCAGTTCAAATAATAATTCACTCATTGTCAATACCTCGTTTCCTTAATCTTTAGCCTTGAGATAGCCGCTTGTATCTCTGTAATAGATCTTTCTTGCCGTTACAAACGCTACGATAAGTGAGAACGCAAGAACCGCAATATACGCAACGATCGCGCCGTTATAGCCTTCGGGGATCTCGACCGCCTCGTCTATCATTTTGATTATCTTACTGAAAACAGGATCTTTTATCGCCGCTCCGAAAACGAAACCTATCGTAGTCATCACAAAGAAATTCAGCATAAGTTCCGCGATAACCCCAACCATTGAGAAGCCGCACAGTTTTTTAACCGCAGCAGAATAAGCTCTCTGATTTATGTACTGGTAAACGGACAGAATAACATTGATGATAAGCACGCCGAATGCTATATAGAAAAGTGTGGTTGCTTCACCCATATCAAGAACAGAAGTATGTTCCCTGAAATTAACAGAAACTTTGCAGTATTCAGCGGCAAGTTCCTCGTCGAACTGAGCCACAAAATTATTTTTCACAGCATCAACACTTTCAGCGTCAACGGAGTCAATGTAATATGAAGCAAGATAATGCATATCCTTATTGAAGCACTTCATGTTCAGAATTACCATGTTGTCAAGGTCTGTTGATTTTGTAACGCCGATGTAACCGACAACTTCGTAATCAACGCCGTAATGGGTAAAGTACTTTTTGCCGTCCTCCCCCTCCTTGAGGCTTCTTTCGGCAACAAGTTTACCAACAACACACACAGCAGCCTCGCTGTCGAATTCTTCCTGAGTGATATACCGACCCTCATAAACTGTGGGAATCTCATACTCACCCTTGGCGTAAACAGCACGGATACTGTCCTTTTCATAGTCCGTGGTCATATTGACGTTTCTTGAAATGCTGTAATTTTCTCCGAGATTAAAAAAATCAACCTCAAAAGGACCTGAATGTCCGGAAGTGATGACCCTCACAGACATTGCATTCTTACTGAAGAACTCGTTGTAGTTCAGATCGGACTTTGTACCGAAATCCAAAAACGAGATCATCGTCAGAACGAACGTACTCACTACAGCAAAAAGGAAAGTCAGAACGACCTGTTCAAAAAATTTTCTGCTCATGGGAAAATCTTCCTTTCTAATTTATTTTATCAACGTACAGATATCATACTTTCTGATTGCAAGGCGTGCGACGATGGCGGAGAGGACGAGGATGATAACGGAAGTAAGGACATACACTCCGAGGAACTGCCAGAAGTAGAACGGCATATTTATGGAGTACATCATCCATTTTGTGGCAATAATTCCGAGAATTATCGAGCAAGTCAGAATTATAGACATTTCGGCAATAATAAACCCAATCGTCGAACCTCTCGTCGCACCGACCGCAATGTGAATCGCATAGTCTTTTACATTATTTGCAACACGGTTTCGAATTGAAATCAAAACTGTTATAATCGCAAAAAACATCAGTACAGCCGTGATACTTGAAGAAAATGATGTCATCATTTCAAATCTGGACTCTATTTTTTCCATTGCATATTCCGTATCTAAAATAACCATATACTGACCGAAGCCGCTGTAATTATCAATAGCCTTTCTCCAGTCAATCAAGCCCTGTTCTTCATGTTCTTCGGAAAACATTATCTTCAAACGTCCCCACAGATAGTCATAGTTTCTATTAATTGAATAATAAAGAACTTCATTACTGTAATCTCTCCATTCTTCAATAGGAATAATATATTCAGGATAAACTATATAATTATCAAGGTCATAAATTTCATTGCCGGCTCGCTCCATCACAGTAGTATCTTCTGCAAGAAATCCGATTACTTCGATTTGAGAGACAGGCGATTTATACTTATCTATAGTCAGAATATCCCCAACTTCATAAACTCCACGATATTTGTACCCCAAAAGAACAGCTCTCGGTTTTCCTTCAACATATGGCATGTCTTCAGCCGTGAAATCACGACCATCTATAATCCTATAATTCTCGATTTCAAAAAAATTCGGTGTAACATACAAACAAAGTACATCTAAATCAGACCCATCTCTCGGATCTGCCCGGAATATACGAAGGTCTCCTTTAAAATCCGGAATTAATATAGCTCCAGAATCTATTCCAACATATGTAATATGCTCCGAGGAATCAATCTCGTCGAAATACTCAGCAGATTCAAGTTCAAGATTTTCGGTATTCAGATAATAAGCCTGACGGGGGGACACTCCATGAAATCCCAACTCATATAAATGATACTTAGTCAGAGTTTCATGATCATAATGGCCTGTCACAATATCCCTTGCCGCATAATAAGACATCGTATAACCTTGCAGTAAAAATATCAAAGCAAACAGAAAAACTGTAAGATATGTCATTGTTTTGTTTTTATCAATATTTTTTATACCCTCAATTAAACCGATTCTGAACATAATATTACCCCCGATACAAAGTGCTGAATCAAGATGTGGATTCGATTGAATCTCTACTAATTAATACAACGCAAAATGAGAAATCCCTCAAAAAAACTTGTAAGTTTACAATTTGTTCAAAATACAGTTTTTCAGCTATTTTATCAAAGTGCAAATGTCGTAC